>CATBDC010000005.1 GCA_949502235.1 uncultured Lachnospiraceae bacterium
ACTGAAAAAATCTCCATCTGTGCTGCTGGAACATCATTTTCGATGCACAGGAAGGGCATCTTAAAACTTCCGTCCCTCGAACGATATTCCAACCGTACAGGTAGAAATTTTTCTATCTGTACAGTTTTCAGTGAATGTGTCTTGCGCATATTGTAAGTACTGACCGGAGGGGTCCCCACAGCTTTGGGTGGTATTTCAAAAGAAAGGCTTCTATCTCTTCCGGGGAGATTCCCTCATACCACTTCAGGCAGTTTACCCCTGACACACTGTCACCAATAACAGTCTTTCCTCCTGCAGCGGCTCCTACGGCAATCTCTGTTCCATATGCGGCTGCCCCTATGCTGTATATTCCTATCGCGCAGCTCCCAAAGGCAACAATTCCGACTGCCAGCGCTCCCCAGGCAAAGCCGCCTGCCGCGAGGGCGCCGATTGCAATAAGTCCTGCCGTCAGGGCGCCAAAGCTTACCACGCCGACAGAAAGCGCTCCAAAGGACAGGACACCGACCGCCACATTTCCCATGGCAATAATTCCTTTTGCAACTCCGTCCTTCCCGAGATTCCTGGAAAAACGGATGGATACTAATGGAATACCGCCTATTTTTGTCTTGCTGGTAAACTGATATCCTCTGATATACCGTTCCAGATTGTCCACCTTTTCCTCAAGTCTTCGGGCGCTTTCTCCGGATGCCTCATATGCTTCTTCCCTGTACCGTGAAATATCCTCTTTCATACTGTCCTTCACAAGATAATCTATACTGACGCCGAAGACCTCCGACAGTGCCAGAAGCTTTGAAAGCTCCGGGACAGCAGATCCGGCTTCCCATTTACTTATCGCCTGCCTTGTAATTCCCAGTTTGTCTGCAAGCTGCTCCTGGGAAAGACCCGTTTTCTTCCTTTCAAACATAATCTTTTCTGCAAGATTCATCTCTTTGCTACCTCCTTTATATATGCTCATCTCAAGTGTACTCTATTTCTACATTCGGCACAAGAAAACAACAGTAGGAAATGTGTCAACCATTGGTTGCCTGCCGTTACTGTGAACAGTAACGGCAGGCAAAAATCTATTTAAAATTTATTGACATATTTTTGTGTCATACGTATAATAATAGTACAAGACAGGCAACAGTGTGTGTCTGTTAAAGTGTTGAAATAAGGGAGTGCGCCGGTATGCATTGTCTTATGGAGCTTTCAGGAGGGGTTGTGCAGTGAAACCTCAAACCGGCTTAAGCAGATTGTCCTGTGCGGGTTCATCTGCTGAAAGAAAATGCTCAAAAAGTCCCTGCCTGGCGGCGGGGACTTTTATATTTAGAAAAGAGGACACATATGGATCTATTACAATTATGCGCACAAGAATTTTACCACCTGCTTTCTTATCAATATCATATCATTATTGGGCGCAAGGGGAAAATTATGGAATTCACTATTTCCTTTGACCAGGCAGATTTTCACCACCTTGCGGGATTGCATAAGCTGCGAGATAACCTTCGTCTTCAGACAGGTAAACGGTCTGATGTAATGAAGGAAATACTTGAGATTATTTTCAGATATAACGCCAGAGCAAATATTTTTTCTGTTATTCAGGCAGACTATCTCCTTCAAAATGATTATGGAGAGACGCCGGTTTATTTATTTCTTTCACAGCGTTCTGACGGGGATACACAGGTATGCCGCACGCTTTTCCCTAAAATGGAAAAGGATTATGCACAAGGACAGCCGCGGTATACTCTTCTCAAAAAAGAAAAGATGAATCTGAATACTGGGGAAATTATTTTGCAGTACGACCGACTGACTTCAAAAGCCGTTATTGGAGCACCCGTAGGGAGTGAACAGTAACACGAACACAATCGGAGGGATGAAAACTCTTGCTTTTCATCTTATTTTGTCTTATTATAATAGTGGCTGCAATTCAACACTACAACTGAATAATGGAAAAATAAAATAATAAAATAATAAAAATAAAATACTCCATTATACTCCCTTATATTTTTGCGGATCCACCCCATATATCCCGGATCCGTAGTTGAAGATGCGGCTAGCTTAACAGACTCTTTGGAAAACGGGCATTCGTATGATATACGAGTGCCTTTTTTCCGCTGTTTATGATTGACAAATAAATTCTAACCTGTTATCCTCATTTTAGTTTGATTATAAAAATATTTGGAAAGGAAAGAAAATTCTATGAATCCACTGAAAAAAATCTACTGCCGGACTTTTCAGACGGCTCTCAAAATTGCACTGCCTTTTCTTCCGTACCGGAAGCCGAAAATTGTAGGAAGTGTAAATGCCCTTCCTGATATCCTGAAAACTAAAAAATGTACAAATGTTCTAATCATTACTGATGCCGGGGTACGGGGGCTTGGGCTTACAAAACGCCTGGAAAAGGCCTTATCTTTGAATAATATTAACTATACTATATATGATAAAACCGTTGCCAATCCAACTACCGCAAATGTAGAAGAGGCAGCAGAGCTATACACCTTGCAGGGCTGTAATGCAATAATTGGATTCGGAGGCGGATCCAGTATGGATTGTGCAAAGGCGGCGGGTGTCCGGATTGCCAGGCCTAAAAAATCCCTGGCCAAAATGAAGGGAATCCTGAAAGTCGTAAAAAGGCTTCCTCTCCTTATCGCAGTTCCCACCACTGCCGGAACCGGCAGTGAAACTACGCTGGCGGCAGTTATTACAGATGCAGAGACGAGACATAAATATGCGATTAATGATTTCCCGCTTATCCCCCGCTATGCAGTCCTGGATCCGAAGGTGACCTTAAGCCTGCCGCCCTTTATTACGGCATCAACAGGAATGGATGCACTCACCCATGCGGTGGAAGCATATATCGGAAACTCTACGACCTATGGCACCAGAAAGGATGCCCTTCTGGCTGTGAGATTAATTTTTGAAAATATTGACACCGCCTATGTGAAGGGAGATAATATTGATGCAAGAAGAAACATGCTTCACGCTTCCTTCTATGCGGGATGTGCGTTTACGAAGTCCTATGTAGGCTATGTGCACGCTGTGGCACATTCTCTGGGCGGAGAATATAATGTACCCCATGGTCTTGCTAATGCAGTGCTTCTCCCCTTTGTACTTGAAGCATACGGTAAGACTGTCCATAAAAAGCTGCATCATCTGGCTGCTGCCGCGGGCATTGCCGAAGAGGACACGCCTCATGACATTGCCGCCCGGCGCTTTATTGAAGCAGTTAAGGATATGAAAAAACGTTTTGACATTCCTGACACCATAGAAGCAGTACGCCCGGAGGATATTGGGAAGCTGTCTGGCTATGCGGACAAGGAGGCAAATCCTCTCTATCCTGTTCCAGTGCTGATGGACGCGGCGGAGCTTCAGAAATTTTATTATCTTCTCATGGAAAAGGAGAGTACAGACAATGACAGAAGCTGAAATTAAAAGAATTGTAAAGGAACAGCGCAAGTTTTTCGCCGCAGGAGCAACACTCCCTATAGAAACCAGAATCCAGGCTCTTACAAGGCTTAAAGCCTGTATCCTGAAAAAGGAGGACGAAATCAATGAAGCAGTGAAAAAGGATCTGGGAAAGAGTCCTTTTGAAACCTACATGTGTGAAACAGGGCTTGTATTAAGTGAGCTCACCTATATGCTTAAGCATATCCATTCCATCGCAAAGGAAAGAAACGTACGCACACCCCTGGCACAGTTTCACTCCAGAAGCTATAAAAAACCGTCTCCCTACGGAGTCACCTTGATTATGAGCCCCTGGAACTACCCCTTCCTGCTTACTATCGACCCTCTGATTGACGCTATTGCAGCCGGAAATACAGCAGTGGTAAAGCCCAGCGCCTATTCCCCTCACACAAGCAGGCTCATAAAGGAATTACTGGCCGAATGTTTTGAGGAAAAATACGTGGCAGTCATCATGGGCGGGCGCGCAGAAAATGCATGCCTGCTAAAGGAGCATTTTGATTATATATTTTTTACCGGAAGCCAGGCCGTGGGAAAAGAGGTTATGCGGTGCGCCTCTTTCCATCTCACCCCGGTGACATTAGAGCTGGGCGGAAAGAGCCCCTGTATTGTAGAAAAGAGTGCGGATCTTAAGCTGGCAGCCAGAAGAATTGTATTTGGCAAATATTTGAACTGCGGACAGACCTGCGTTGCCCCTGATTACATTTACTGCGACAGGAGCATTAAGGAACGGCTGTTAAAGGAAATCAAAAAGCAGATACAAAAGCAGTACGGAAGGGAACCCCTTACCCGTGAAAACTACGGGAAAATTATTAATGAAAAGCATTTTGACAGAATTCTTGGACTCATTGACACAGATAAGGTTGTCTGCGGGGGAAATGCGGACAGGGGAAGGCTTCAGATTGAACCGACTGTTATGGATAATGTTACCTTTGCAGACGCCGTTATGCAGGAGGAGATTTTCGGGCCCGTGATGCCCATCCTTACCTATGACACACTTGATGAGGCCGTCCGGAATGTAAACTCCATGCCCCGGCCCCTGGCCCTTTATGTTTTTACAAAAGATAAGAAGGCTGCCGCACATATCACCTTACGCTGCGGCTTCGGGGGAGGCTGTATCAATGACACTGTTATTCACCTTGCCACAAGCGAGATGGGCTTCGGCGGCTTTGGTGAAAGCGGCATGGGCTCCTACCACGGAAAAAGCGGCTTTGATACCTTCACCCACTATAAAAGCATTGTAGATAAAAAAACATGGCTTGACCTTCCTATGCGGTATCAGCCCTATAAGAGGCTTTATGAAAAGCTTTTGCATATTTTCCTTAAATAATTTTTATTGTTACTACGATTCACGCAGGAAATCACTTCATTCACGCAATATCTATTGATTTGTATGCCTGGCTTTGTTACCATAAAGTACAAGAAAGGAAGTGAGCATATGATCATACGGGAAAGCTACATTACAATAGCCTGGCTTATACTCCTTATTGTTCTTCTGATTATTGAGATTATTACAGTAGGACTTACGAGTATCTGGGCTGCCGGAGGGGCGCTGGCGGCGCTGGTCTTAAATATTTTAGGAGTTCCGCTTATGTGGCAGGTTGTGGTGTTCTTTGCTGTAACCTTCGTACTTCTGTATTTTACAAGGCCCCTGGCGGTAAGATTCATGAACACCCACAGGGAAAAAACAAACTACGAGGGAATCATCGGCAAGACAATCCGCATTGCCGAGACAGTAGATAATCTAAGCCAGACCGGCATGGCAGTAGTAAACGGACAGGAATGGACTGTCCGGGCGGAAAGGGAGGAGGATATCCTGGAGCCCGGTACACTGGCAAAGGTTGTCAACATTTCCGGCGTCAAACTAATAGTAAGAGAATATGAGGAGGAATAAAAATGGGTAGTGGATTTGTTGGTTTATTAGTTGTAGTTATTGTTGTGGTAATTGCTTTAATGCTTTTAATCTCCTGTATTAAAATTGTTCCCCAGGCAAAAGCTATGGTTGTAGAGCGGCTGGGCGCATATCAGGCGACATGGAGCACGGGTCTTCACTTTAAAGTACCGATTATCGACCGGGTGGCAAGAAGGGTGGATCTTAAGGAACAGGTGGTGGATTTCGCGCCCCAGCCGGTTATTACGAAGGATAATGTTACTATGAGGATTGATACGGTTGTATTTTACCAGATTACAGACCCAAAGATGTTCTGCTATGGTGTTGCCAACCCGATTATGGCGATTGAAAATCTGACGGCAACAACACTGCGTAATATTATCGGTGATCTGGAGCTTGACCAGACGCTGACATCAAGAGAAACCATTAACACAAAGATGCGCGCATCCCTGGATGTGGCAACTGACCCCTGGGGAATCAAGGTCAACCGTGTAGAGCTTAAAAATATTATCCCGCCGGCAGCCATCCAGGATGCAATGGAAAAGCAGATGAAGGCAGAGCGTGAACGCCGTGAGGCAATCCTACGCGCCGAAGGTGAAAAGAAATCTACCATTCTTGTTGCAGAGGGTAATAAGGAATCCGCTATTCTGGATGCAGAAGCGGAAAAGCAGGCGGCAATTTTACGCGCCGAGGCACAGAAGGAAGCGAAAATCCGTGAGGCTGAAGGTGAGGCTGAGGCGATTCTTAAGGTACAGCAGGCAACTGCAGACGGTATCCGTTTCCTTAAGGAGGCAGGAGCAGATAAGTCAGTTCTTACGCTTAAGAGTCTGGAAGCCTTTGAAAAAGCGGCAGACGGCAAGGCAACAAAGATTATCATTCCTTCCGAGATTCAAAGCCTGGCAGGCCTTGTAAAAAGCGCAAAGGAAATTATCGAGGAATAGTCAGATGTCAGGCACAGGTCTGCGCATTTACTGCGCAAGACCGTAAGAAAGTGATTCAGGAGTGAGCAGATCCTATTCGCGAAGCGAATTTTAAATGGATTTGCGAAAGTTACTGTGAACGGAGTGAGCAGTAACATAGTAAGGCAGGAGGCAGCGTTATGACACATGTATTGATTCTGGAGGATGACAGAGCTTCAAGAGAGGCTCTCGAAAAAATTCTTCTGGAGTATTCGGACAGTATCTGTGTACACGCTGCCTCCTCTTATGATGAGGCAAAGGAATTATTAGATGCTCATATCCGCTATGCCTTGTTTCTTCTGGACGTGAATCTGGGAGGAGAAAACCGGGAGGATATCGGAGGTATCCTTTTTGCAAGAGAGATTCGTGAAAAGTTCTGCTATACCTTTACGCCTATTGTCATGGTTACAGCTGTCGGAGCGATGGAGATGCAGGCATACCGGGAACTTCACTGCTATCAGTATATCATGAAGCCCTTCCGGGGGGAGCAGGTAAAGGATGTAGTGAGAAAGGTTCTTGAAAAAGAAAAGCAGGAGGAACCCCCGTCTGTAACTGTAAAACGGGACGGCATCAACTATCAGGTAAAGTGTGCTGATATCCTGTATATAGAAGCCATACACAGGGGAATCTGCCTGCATTTAAAAAATGAGGACTGGAATATTCCCTATATCACGCTAAAGCAGATTATGACTAAGCTGCCAGAGGATATGTTTATACAGTGTCACAGGATGTATGCCGTAAACCGGCGCGAGGTAGAATATTATGATACGGTAAACCGTATTGTGAAGCTTAAAGACTGTGGAGCCGCTGTAGAAATCGGGGTGACCTATAAATCAGAAATCGGGAGGCTTTTAAGTGGTTAACTGGGCGAGAAAATTTTTATACCGAATCTTTTGCGTTATTGCAATGCTTGTATCTGTATATCTGATTGTAGATTTTCTTATAAGCGGCACCTTCGATTACCGCATATTTACTATGTTTCTCTTACTGTCGGTAGTTGAAATCTGGGGAATCATTGACTGGCGAAGGAATTATATTCTCATGCAGCAGAAGGAATCCGAGCTCAAGCTGTATCAGCATTATATCCAGCCTCTGGAGGAGCTGGTAAAGGACATACGCGCCAGGCAGCATGAATTTGACAACCATGTGAATGCGATCCTGAATATGCATCTTACCGTGGACAACTATGAGGAGCTGACAGCCCGCCAGTCTGCCTACATTACAGAGATCATCAGGGATGATGATACGAGGAGATTTCTCCCTCTGCTGCGAATCAGCGATAAAGTGCTGGCGGGCTTTCTTTACAGTAAAATCGTCCGCTCACCCTCTTACGTGAAAACAGAGGTTACCGTAAAAAGCCTGGAAATCATATCCGGAATCTCGGAGCATCACTTAATTGAGATTGTGGGGACTCTGGTGGATAATGCCTATGAGGCCTGTACAGAGGAGATGAACCATATATTTATGGAGCTGGATTCCTTAAATGACCGCCTGGTATTTCAAATCAAAAACCAGACGGCAGGTATAAAAATGGAGGAGCTTCAGAGATTTTTTGAAAAAGGCTACTCCACAAAGGAGAAGGGAGCCAGGAAACGCGGTCTGGGGCTTTATAATGCAAAGCTTTTGGTGGGGCGTTACCACGGTGAAATCTGTGTAAGCATAGATAAAGCAGAGGATAAAAACTATATTTGTATGAAGGTGATTGTATAAAGCAAAGGGAATAGCTTCCCTTTAATATTTCCTAAGCTGATCCTCCGAATCATCGCTGGTTTTTTCAATTTCCTTTATCACCACATAGTATCCAGTGTCATCGTTTGTTTTCACCAGTACGCGCTCGCCTGCTTTATGTCCGAGAAGCGCCCTGCCCATGGGAGACTCGATGCTGATAAGCCCCTGCATGGAATTTCCCCGCACACTTGTGACGAGGCGGTAGGTTTCTGTCTCGTCATCCTCTTCAAAATAAACCGTGACAGTATTGTTAATTCCGATTTCATCATCTCTGGACTTGTCAGATACAATCCGGGCATTTTTTAACATCCGCTCCAGATAACGAATTCTGCTTTCATTTCGGTTTTTATCCTGCTTGGCTGCCTTGTACTCGAAATTTTCACTTAGATCACCCTGGGCTCTCGCCTCCTTTACGGCTTCAAGCTCCTTTTTACGGACTACCAGCTTCCGGTATTCGATTTCTTCCTTTATTTTCTGAACATCACTTTTTGTCAACTGTTCACTCATATTGATGATTCCTTTCTTCTTATAATTTACTGCTGCCTGTCTGAATCATTACAACAAGCGTAAATGACAGCTCATCATGGGTTATTTCTATGTATCCGTCATATTTCGCAATGATCTGCTTTACATTTTTCAGGCCGATTCCGTGAGAACCAGCATCCTTCTTGCTTGTAATAAAATTACCGTTTTCCTCCACAACCTCATTTACCTTTGCGTTTACCACCTTATAGCTGAAAAAGCCATTCTGGCATCTGGCCTTTACATTTAGAAACCGTTCGGAGGCCTGGGAAATCCTTTTGCAGGCTTCAATGGCGTTGTCAAGTGTATTCGAAAGGAGGCTGCATAAGTCAATATCCTCCATTTCCGGCGCCTCGGCAAAATCAATCTGAAATTCGCAAGAGATGCCGGCTGCTGCCGCCGCCTGCTCCTTGCTGCTTAATACTGCATTTACAATATCATTGGGGCAGTAAGCCCTTACTGCCACGGCGAACTCCTGATTAAGTTCCTCAAGATAGTGATTTGCCTCGGAAGTCTTTTTATCTTTAATCAGCATCCCGATAATATTGAGATGATTTTTCATATCGTGGCGCAGCTTTCTTACAGTCTGCTGATTGTTCTCGATTTCTTCGTAGTAGGATTTCCGGTATGCAAGCATCTCAAGCTCCATATCTGCCCGGACGGCCCGGGCCATATAGGTACACAGATAAAAGCAGGAGATACTGGTCATGAGACAGGTGGCACATAGCGGGTATGCAAGGTAAGACTGCTCTGTGGGGCAGATATAAATGACAGAAATAATTCCCGTAAATGAGGACAGGGAAACCAGGTCTGTTATGAACCACATTTTGGGCGTCAGTATGTGTACTGTATCGGAAAGCCAGTTTTTCAAACACCGGCATATGAGGTAGTAAACCGGAATCCTAAGAAACAGGGTAAAGGAATGTAAAAATGTTTCTGCATACGGGTTCATATTCCGGCCGAAAATATAGTCCCATACCAAAGAGCCCGCATCCTGGGTAATATAGGATGTGGCAGCAATAATGGGAAATAAAATGACAGATGCCGAAAGCTTCAGATACCATTTTCCCTTAAAAAATAAAAAGAAGACCGCCGAAAGAAGAATCAGGCACGCGGTAAGTCCCGTAAGCTCCTCAGGGTAGACAACTGCAGCCACTGCCTGCATCAGAACTAATATAATGAGAATATTAGCTGCCGGACGCGGCCGCCTTGGGACAAGAAAGCTCTTAAGCCCTGAGAGGATAAGGAAGGAACAGGCCGTATAAATGGAAGTATTAGCTGCCATTTCCAGTAAATTCAGCATAGTGCAAGCCTCCGCTTAATGTAACATATATTTCGCAAATGCGATAGAAAGGCTCTGCCTGCAGGAACGGCTTACGGGAAGGCATTCACCGCAGACAAGTACAGCATTTCCATCAATTTTTTCTACATATCTTATATTTACCAGGTATCTGCTGTGAACCCTGACAAAGGGTTCTCCAAGCGAAACCTCCATATCACTGAGCTTTCCGTAAAAGGTATGGACTTCCTCATCTGTCACCATATGAAGAAGACGCCTTTCACTGAAAATATACTGAACCCTGTTTAAGGGAACACGGATGCTGCCGGAACGCTGTTCCACGATATAGTATTTTTCAGAGGATATTTCAAGCTCTTCTAAGGCAGTATGTAAAACAGAAACAATTTTAGAAGGCTCATAGGGCTTCATGATATAATTTAAAGCCCGTACCTCATATCCCTGAAAGACAAAGTCAGGGTGCGAGGTTACAAAAATAAAAACACACTGCCGGTTCATGGCCCGCAGCCTTTTTGCTGTTTCCACTCCGTTAAGCGCTCCCATCTCAATATCCAGGAATACAATATCGCAGCATCTGAAATTTTTTATCAATTCCTCTCCGCAGGAAAACTCTGTGATGCGGTAATCAATTCCCGACAGCTCAAGGCCGGTGCCAAGAATTTTCCGCAAATCATTCCGGTATATTTTTTCATCATCACAAATAGCCAGCTCCAGCATTTTATTTTCAATCCTTTTCTATCATGCAGATTTAAGATACTCTAATATTGTCTTTTTGTCAAGAAACATGGGGGTTGACTGCAAAACTTTACAAAATTTAAACCAGACTTTACATTCCGGCGGATGGAATTTTACACTGTATTTTTTTACAATCTATGTATCAAATGGAACAGGAGGAAAGAAAAACATGCTGAAGGTGAATCATTTATATAAAAGCTATGAGACAGGGGATAAGTCCTATGATGTGTTAAGGGACGTCTGTTTTGAGGTAAAGGAAGGAGAATTTGTTGCAGTCATGGGGCCTTCAGGCTCTGGAAAAACCACTCTTCTGAACTGTATTTCCTGCTTTATCCCTTATAACAAGGGAGAAATAACCTTGCGGGATGTGAGGCTGTCTTCTCTTGATGAAAAAGACATTGCAAAGGTCCGTAATGAAAAGCTCGGCTTTGTCTTTCAGGACTTCATGCTTTTAGACGGGCTTACAGTTCTGGAAAATGTATGCGTCCCAAAGGTTATCCGAAGGGAGGCTTACGGGCAGATGGAAAAAAAGGCGAAGGCCCTTATGAATATGTTCGGCATCTGGGATATTGCCGGCAAATACCCTCCTGAAATCTCCGGAGGACAGAAGCAGCGCACAGCAGTCGCAAGGGCGCTGATGAATGATCCCCTTTTAATTCTTGCCGATGAGCCTACCGGGAACCTGGACAGCCGGGCAAGTGAAGCGGTTATCGGAGCATTTCTGGAAGCGCAGAAAACGCTGAATACCACAACCTTTATGGTGACCCACGACAGCTTCTCGGCGAGCTGGTGCGACAGGGTAATTATTATGCGGGACGGGCGCGTATATACGGAGCTTATAAACAGGGGCAGCAGGAAAATATTTTTAGAAGAACTTCTGAATGTATTAAAGGTTTTGAATGGTGGTGAATAAGATGACATTAAGCGGATTATGGGAGAAATTACGGAAAAGGAATAAAAAGGATTACGGGCAGTTCAGATTCTGCGTTATATTTGCGGCGGCATTAATTTCGTCTTACCTGATGCTTATAAAAAGCCCTCTTATAGAGAATGCGCTGCCGGAAGGCGGAGACTCTGGCAAAATGGTATTTTTGATACTGGGAATTGCGGCGGCAGGGTGTGTTGTATTTGTGTGGTATGCCGCTCACCTGTTTTTAAGATATAAAAGCCGGGAAATCGGAATTCTTCTGGCATTAGGAGCAGAAAGGGGCATGCTTAGGAAAGCGCTATGCGGAGAAATGATAAAAATGACGGCATGGTGCGCGGCAGAGGGGATCCTGGCCGGAGCAGCCGCTTCCTTTGTAATCGGGAAAATACTGGAGACTGCGACACGTAGATACCAGGCATCTTTCTTTGCATTTACTCTTTCAGGAATGGTTCTTTCGCTTCTTTTTGGCATTGTACTTGTGCTGTTAATTCTGGTCCTGACAGCAAAGGCAATGAGGCGGACGAATATTATGGATGTAATCAATGAGCAGAGGAAGCAGGAGCCTTTCAGGAAAAATGTAACAAAAGGATATTTTATCTGCGGGGCAGCACTTGCTGCGGCAGGGATTTTCCTGGGGTACGGACTGAATCACATTGCAGTAAATGCATTCGGGATCTTTTTAGGGGGCTGGGTCAATACATTCTATCTGCTGGCTGTTATTGGACTTTATCAAATGATGGTATACTCTGTTTCCTGCCATCAGAAGGGAAGGAATCCGCAGAAATATTATAACAATCTGCTTTATTACGGAATGATGAAATTTCAAGGGGCGTCTGTTGTAAGAAATATGCTGGTTATTACCCTTCTGTTTATGGGAGGGCTGTATGCCTTATTTTACATGCCCCTTATGATATCCGGCTCTGTTTCCATTGTTTATGAGGACGAATATTCTTACCGATTTCTTAACGATGCAGAGGAGCTTACAAAAATGGAGCTTGAGGAAATTGCAGAAGAAACAGGCACAAAGCTTTTAAATTACCGGGAAGGGGAGTTCATCCGTGTGACAGGAAGCGGCGTAGAAAGAGACGCTGACGACAGCGGCAGGTTTATAGAAAATTATTATGCGGACTATGCTGAATATGACTGTACCAGCGCTTCGCAGTACGAGAAAATGACAGGGATCAGGCTTGATATTCCGGAAGGGGGATATTATCTTATTCAGCTTCCTGACCAGGAAGAGACGACCTGGTTTAAGTTTGATGATATGGATCAGCTTTATGCGGCGGGGGAGGACATATACCTTCCTATGAAATATCTTGGAAATACGGAGTATTCCTCACTTGTCATTACGCCGGACAACGGGCTGGATCACGGTAGCAGGTTTGTGGTAAACGACAGAGACTATGAGAGGCTTAAAGCTTCGCTTCCCCGTGAAAAGCTGGAAACACAGGTGCTTTTCAATACTGGGGACGGGGCAGGAGAGATTTCTTTTGCAAAAAAAGTCTTTAAAGAATTTGTCCTGCGGATGTCAGATGATATGAATGTGAAGGAATATTATAATCTGCTTGAGGAGGAAAGAAGAGGGGAAGCTAAAGAAAGTGTGATGAAAAGCGCTGTCGCAGACCCGGAGAATCCTCTGGCAGAGAGCGACTGGCAGTATCATCCACTTCTTGCCCCCTTAAGGGAACAGCAGAATGTGATGGGAAATGCTATCCGCTACCTGTTGTTTATCTATGTGGCAATTATATGCCTTGCGGCAGCAGGTATTATCGGATATACGAGAAGCCAGAGCGTGGGCATTACTAACAGGCAGTTTTTTGAAGATATGAAGAAACTGGGAGCAGATAGAGCATACAGGAAACAGATTTTGAAACAGCAGATTGGAAAAATCTATGTCCTTCCTGCAGCACTGGGGACGGGACTGATACTGGGGTACTCTGTTTTGATTCTTTATATGAATGACGGCGTGATAAAACCCTATGAAGTAACGGCAGCAGGTATCCTGGTGGCTTTGAGCGCCTTAATTGGAGGAGTGCAGTATGTACTGTATAAGAAGTCCTTTAGAACTGTGGGGAGGATGCTGGGTCTGTAAAAATCTGTTGAAAAGTTTCCGCCTGTACACTCCAGTGAACTAACCGCTAACTACGACTAAGGAGTTTGGGAGAGCCTTCACTCCTTAGTCGTAGTTATTCCTTCTCCTAAGAAAAAATTAAGTTGTATTTTTATTACATCTGTGTTAAAGTGAATTCACAAAGTTCGTTCAGCGAATTTTAAAATCTATATATTTCCCTGGCGGGGATATCAGTGGTGTGTTACATTGTCTGGAAATATCAATATTTCCCGGAACTATTATTTTTTACTCCTTATTTTTTATTGTTTGTTGTGAAAAAAAATTATATAATGGAGACATAAGAGTGAATGAAAGAAAACAATTAAATACAGCAAACCAGAGCTTCTACTAAATAAAACGAGAGTAAGAGTAATAATCGTTACTGTGAACAGAGTGGACAGTAACCAATAATCCACGTGGAAATACAGCCAAAGGGAAGTGAATCTTAAAGAAAGGAGAAGTGACTTGTATGTTAGAACCAAAAGATCTGGAAATGATTGCGGAAATTGTTACGAAAGCCGTAGAGCCTGTTAAAAATGATGTTAATGGAATAAAAGAGGATATCACAGAAATAAAAGAGGATGTAACGGTTTTAAAAAAAGATGTAGCAGGTTTAAAAGAGGATGTAACGGTTTTAAAAGAAGACGTTGCAGAGTTAAAAGAGGATGTAACGGTCTTAAAGGAAGACGTTGCAGAGTTAAAAGAGGATGTAACGGTCTTAAAAGAAGATGTCGCAGAGTTAAAAGAGGATGTAACGGTCTTAAAAGAAGATGTCGCAGGTTTAAAAGCGGATAACAAGGTCTTAAAAGAAGATGGCGTAGGTCTAAAGGAAGATGTAGCAGCTCTAAAAGCGGATAACACAAGACTAAAAAGTGATATGACAGCCTTGAAGCTGACACTTGAAAACGATACAAATAAGGGTATTAATATTATTGCTGAAGGGCATCTTGATTTGACCCGAAAGCTTGACAAAGCATTGGAGATCGAGAATGAAAAGGAAATGCTTAAGTTAAGGGTGAACCGCTTAGAGAGCGAAATGGAGAAGGTAAAAGTAAAGTTAGGAGAAATAGCTTAAGAAGATGAAAGCGGGTTACTGTGAGCGGAGTGAACAGTAACGAAGACGGGGACAGAGGAGCATAAGATGCAAAAGAGTATGAGATGTGAAAATCAGGAGCAGGAAGATAAAGGACGGGAGAGCAGGCTGTGTGAAAGCAAGATACAAGAGCTTATAGCTCTTGCGCTAGAGCAGAGAAGCTATGCATATGCACCTTATTCAAAATTTAAAGTAGGTGCGGCCCTGCTTGGCGAAAACGGACAGATCTACACAGGGTGCAATATTGAAAACGCTGCATACGGGCCTTCCAATTGTGCAGAGCGGACAGCTATTTTTAAGGCGGTAAGCGAGGGCGTGAGGGATTTCCTTGCAATCTGTGTTGTGGGTGGTTCCGAAGAGGGGATAAGAGACCTATGCCCGCCCTGCGGTGTGTGCAGGCAGGTGATGCTTGAGTTCTGTAATACGGATTTTCAGATCATTCTGGCAACAGACAGTAAAAACTATGAAATTCATACATTAGGGGAGCTGGTTCCAATGGGATTTAAGCTGTAAAAAAGGTATGGAAGGTTACTGTGAACGGGAGTGAACAGTAACTATGAAAGGAGAGGAAAGATGGTAGATTATACAGAAGGAGCGGGAATCCAGTATCACATAGGATTAGGCAGGGGGGATGTGGGAAAGTACGTGATTCTTCCGGGGGATCCAAAAAGATGCAAGAAAATAGCGGCATATTTTGAGGATGCGAAGCTTATAGCAGACAGCCGGGAGTATGTTACGTACACGGGAATCCTTGAGGGGGAGAAGGTCAGCGTGACCAGCACGGGAATCGGAGGACCTTCGGCATCTATTGCACTGGAGGAGCTGGTAAACTGTGGGGCAAATACATTTGTACGTGTGGGAACCTGCGGCGGGATGCAGAAAGATGTCTGCGGGGGCGATCTGGTGATTGCAACCGGCGCTGTCCGCATGGAAGGCACAAGCCGGGAGTATGCGCCCATCGAATATCCGGCAGTTGCAGATCTTGGAGTAACAAATGCCCTAGCGGCCGCGGCGGAAAAGCTCCATACGATGTATCACACCGGCGTTGTGCAGTGCAAGGATTCTTTTTACGGACAGCATCAGCCGGAATGTCATCCGGTGGGTTATGAGCTCTTAGATAAATGGGATGCGTGGGTGCGCATGGGATGTATGGCGTCAGAAATGGAATCAGCGGCTTTGTTTATTACAGGAGCATACAGAAGGGTGAGGGTTGGCTCGGTTCTTCTTGTAGTCGCAAACCAGGAGCGGGAGAAGCTGGGGCTTCCAAATGCACAGGTACATGATACGGACGGGGCAGTGCGGGTTGCCATAGAGGCTGTCCGGGAGCTGATCCTAAAAAAACGCAGGAGATATTAACAAAATATATATAATTAGGAAAGTGAGGAACAAAAAAATGAGAATTGCAGTAACCTATGAGGATGGAATGATTTTTCAGCATTTTGGACACACGGAGCAGTTTAAGCTCTATGATGTGGAGGACGGACAGATTACGGGCACACAGATTGTGGATACGAATGGCCAGGGACATGGGGCTCTGTCCGGATTCCTTACGGGCCGGAAGGCAGAGATTTTAATATGCGGAGGAATCGGAGGAGGCGCCCAGGCAGCCCTTAAGGAGGCAGGGATAAAGCTTTTTGGCGGCGTGTCCGGAGAGGCTGACCAGGCAGTAAAGGATTTTCTTGCAGGCAGGCTGGCTTATGACGCAGATGTACAGTGCAGCCATCACGGGCATGATCATTCCTGCGGGGAGCACCACTGCGGGGAAGAAAAGCATGGGTGCAGCGGGAACTAAATTATACAGATAATGCTGTATTATCAGCAGGAGGAAAACATGTCAAAGAGAGTATTTCTAATTGTATTAGACAGTGTAGGTGCCGGAGAGGCACCCGATGCAGATAGATTTGATGATGTGGGCTGCGACACTCTGGGCACCTGTGTAAGGAGCGGAAATCTCCATGTCCCAAATCTTGAAAAGCTGGGACTTTATCATCTGGACGGCACCTCTTTCAGGAAGGAAGACAGCAAGCCGGAGGGCTGTTATGGAAAAATGACGGAGAGATCCGCAGGAAAGGATACAACGGTAGGACACTGGGAGATTGCCGGTATGGTATCAGAACAGCCCATGCCCACCTATCCGGGCGGATTCCCAGCGGAGGTTATGGAAGCTTTTGAAAAGGCTGTGGGCCGGGGCACCTTATGCAACAAGACTTACTCCGGGACAGAGGTCATTAAGGACTATGGAAAGGAGCATGTAGAGACAGGAAAGCTGATCGTCTATACCTCAGCGGACAGTGTATTTCAGATTGCTGCCCATGAGGAGGTAGTGCCCCTTCAGGAGCTTTATGAAATCTGCCGGAAGGCACGCGGTATCCTTCAGGGAAAGTACGGGGTAGGAAGAGTAATTGCCCGTCCGTTTGTAGGTGAGTACCCGGATTATACACGTACGGTGAACCGCCATGATTTTTCTCTTGAGCCGCCGAGGGACACCATACTGGATGCCCTGAAAAAGGAGGGGCTTGCGACAATCGGGGTAGGTAAAATTTACGATATATTTGCGGGAAAAGGAATTCAGGAGACCTATCCAAATGAAGGTAATAAGAAAAATATGGAGAGGACCATAGAACTTCTGGATAAGGAATTTAAAGGACTGTGTTTTGTGAACCTGGTGGATTTTGACATGATTTACGGACACCGCAACGATATTCCGGGTTATGTCCGTGCGCTAAACGAAGTGGATGTGCAGCTCGGAGAATTTATGGAGAAGATGGGGCCAGAGGATCTTCTGATCATTACTGCGGATCACGGCTGTGATCCGGGATTCAAAGGGACGGATCACAGCAGAGAATACACGCCGTGCCTGTGCTATGGAAAACAGCTTAAGAAGGGTGTAAATATGGGAATCCGCACAAGCTTTGCGGATATTGCCGCGACGATTGCAGAATATCTTGGTGCAGATTATAAGGGGGACGGAGAAAGTTTCTTTGCGCTTATCTCCTGACCCAGCCTGCTCTTGTTGTTTTTCCGTGCATATTCCAGAAAGCGCCGCATATATTTATCATTCTGCAGCCGGTATTGATTGCGTAATAGCGGCTGCAGCTTTCGGCTCTTAAAACCGCATCCCTCCAGCAGGTTCCCATATACAGGGTAAAGGCTAGAGAAGCTGTAAAGGAAAAAAGCCATCTGTCCCACAGGAGCCCAAAGATGAGTGTCAAAAGACATGTATAAGCAAAGGAAAAGAAAATGGCGTGCCCCTCTTTTAACCGGCTGTCCTGTTTATTTACCAGATAGCAGAAAAGTGCCGCGTATATAAGAAGCATGATAAAGAGCATACTTAAGTGCAGCCGGTCAGGCGTTTTAATGTTCACTCCGGAAGGCTCTAAAAGCATCTGGAAAAGGCGATATACGCTGGCGGTCAGAGGTGCCAGAATAAGTGCTGATATATGGAAGAAAAGGATGTGTAATTTTATGTCTGCCGTAAAATATACACCCATATAACAAATACTTCCAATGACAGCGGCCGCAAAGATCAAGCCGATACATCCTGTTTCAGAAATATGCATAAGATAACTGCCGAATAATCCGGTGATGGCTATATTTATCAGATATCCCCATAAAAGCATGATAAGTATATTCTGGTTAAATTGTTTTTTGGTTAATTTCTCTTTTGTAGTGTCTTCATGCATGATTTTTTCGAGACATGTTTTCCAGTTTCCGCTATTTACATCTATAAGTGATTCATTTACTTCCGAAAATGGAATATCATTTTGGAGAATTGTCTCACATATTTGCCTGACTTCCAGAAGACTTTGTTCTTCCTCCTGAAGTTTTTTCAGGCGTTTTTCCATGACGTCCTTAAAAAGGAGCTGTCCATTGTTTAATTGTCGGATTTCCAGAATGGATATTCCAAGAAGCCGTAATGTTTTAATTCGTTCCAGACATTTTATGTCCTCGGGAGAATATTCACGGTAATTATTTTCTTCATTGCGATCAGGAGCCAGCAGACCCTCCTTCTCATAATAACGGATATTTGCTTTTGTGATACCCAGCAGATTTTCCACCTCTTTTATTTTCATCAGATTTACCTCCCTTTTCACAGCATTTTCCTGTGTTTTGTTATTATAATAATAAGGGGTGAAGTAGGTTGAATGTCAATAGATTAAAGAAATTTTCTACCTGTACGGTTGGAATATCGTTCGGGGGACGGAAGTTTTCAGATACCCTTCCTAACGCAGACTGGGCAACACTCCGGTGAACTAACCGCTAACTACGGCTTAAGGAGTTCAGGAGAGCCTTCACTCCTAAGTCTTCGTAAGCGGTGGATTTCACCTCCGTTAAGAGCGCCCCTGATGTCTGCTTATAGGAAGGGCATCTGAAAACTTCCTGTGCATCGAAAAGGATGTTTCACCAGCACAGATGGAGATTTTTCCAGTACACAGGCAGTTCGGGACAGTTCTTCCCCTAAGCAGGCGTTAAAAGGGCGTCCTTAGCGAAGGTGAGATCCACGATTTACGAAGACTTGGGAATGAAGGCTCTCCTGAATTCCTTAGTCGGAGTTAATCGTTAGCTCACCGGAGCGCTGCCCTGCCTGTGTGGGGAAGAACTGCCCCGAACTGCCGTCCCTTGAATAATATTCCAACCGTACAGTTGGAAATTTTCATCTTGCCGAACCTGAAATTCTGTGATATTCTAAGGAAAGAATAAAAAGGAAAGGGATGAAAGGATGAAGAATATTTCTTGCTAATCAGAAATGTAACTGTACAGCTTACTTTTGCGGTGGTATTTATGGTATGATCTGCCGTTTGTTTGCTGTGCCGGCAGCAGGAAATTCTTTATCCGTATTCCATGTATAGAGTCAGTGCGTCTCTCTAAGAAATAGAATTGCAGCCAGGTTCTCAGGGAGTGATACATGCAGACCGCAGGAGAGGATTTTCCTGCGGTTTTTGGTGGCCCGGAAGGTTACTGTGAACGGAGTGAACAGTAACCCCGGCGGGCACACGGTATTTCAGGAGGGATGCATATGTCATTGATAAATGTAATAGATCTAAGCTTTTCTTATGAAGGAAGCAGTGACGAAGTATTTTCGAATGTATCATTTCAGATAGACACGGACTGGAAGCTGGGATTTATCGGAAGAAACGGACGGGGAAAAACGACCTTTTTAAAGCTGCTTTTGGGAGAGTACCCATATCAGGGGAAAATATCCTCCCATGTTGAATTTGAATATTTTCCCTATGAGGCAGCGGATGAAAGCCGTATGACATGGGAGCTTGTGGAAGAAATCAACCCGCAGTGCGAGGAATGGCAGATTTTCCGGGAGCTGAATCTGCTTAAGACGGATGCAGGGGTTTTATACCGGCCCTTCTCTACCCTAAGCTTTGGGGAGAGGACAAAGGTGTTTCTTGCGGCGTTATTTCTTGGGGATAACAGGTTTCTTCTGATTGATGAGCCGACCAATCATCTGGACGCAGAAGGACGGCAGACCATAGCAGAATATCTGAACCGGAAAAAAGGATTTATTCTCGTTTCCCACGACCGGCAGCTTCTTGATTCCTGTGTGGATCATGTCTTGTCAGTTAATAGAAAAAATATTGAGGTCCAAAAGGGAAATTTCAGTACCTGGTATGCGAATAAAGAGGCAGAGGATAAGGGAGAGCTTTTGAAAAATGAAAAGCTTAGGGCAGAGATAAAACGTCTTGATAAGGCGGCAAAAAGAACCTCTGTCTGGTCGGACCGTGTAGAGAAAAGTAAGAAAGGACAGAGAGCTGCGGGGTTAAGACCTGACAGGGGATTTATCGGACATAAATCCGCAAAGATGATGAAGCGGGCAAAGGTGATTACGAATCGTCAGGTAAAGGCAGCAGAAGAGAAGTCAGGCCTTCTTAAAAATATTGATGAATCGGAGGAGCTTAAGCTTTATCAGGAGGAATATCACGCAGATCGTCTTTTAGAGCTTAGAGATGTCAGCCTGTACTATGGAAGCAGGGAGGCTGTAAGCGGTGTGAGCCTGGAAATCTGCCGGGGAGACAGAGTATGCCTTTCCGGAAGAAACGGAAGCGGCAAATCCAGTATATTAAAGCTTCTTACAGGAGAGAATATTGTCTTTACGGGGGAGTGCCGTATCGGAGCCGGGCTTAAGATATCCTATGTTCCCCAGGATGCATCGGGACTGAAGGGAAGCCTTGAAAACATGGCAGAGGACTATGGGCTTCCGGAAAGCCTTTTTAAGACAATTCTCCGGAAAATGGGCATGGAAAGGGCCCAGTTTGACAAAGATATCAGTGAATTCAGCGCCGGGCAGAAAAAGAAGGTCCTGCTGGCAAAAAGCCTGTGCGAGAAGGCACACCTGTATATCTGGGACGAACCTCTCAATTATATAGATGTGCTGTCCAGGATACAAATTGAGGAGGTACTGCTTTTATATAAGCCAACCATGATATTTGTGGAGCACGATGAGGTGTTTAAAAGGAAGGCTGCAACAAAGACAGTAGTTCTTGAGTAACTGTTCCCGGACAAAAACTTGTGTAAGACGCGTTTTTATGGTACGCTGTAAGCACAACAGGCGCGGAAGGGGGGACGCAGAATTGAAGAAAAGCTTTAATGTGAATGGACTTTGCTATCCTGAAGAAAATTATATGGTAAATTTGGACGAACGTGTAAAAAAAATAAAGAAGCTTGTAGACGGCCAGAAGTATTTTGTGATCAACCGTGCCAGACAATATGGGAAGACAACAACCCTATGGGTATTGAAACAATACTTAAAAGAGGAATATATTGTCTTTTTTATGAGCTTCCAGAGGATGAGTTCAGCGGTTTTCCAGGATGAGCATACCTTTTCCGGAGAATTTGCAAAGACGCTCCTCCGTATGATCCGCAATAAGAAACAGGGAATCCGCGGACTGGCTGAGGCGGAGGTCCGGGCGCTGGAGCAGGCAGCCAGGGATGGTAAAATGAACCTTGCCGATTTGTTTTACCTGCTAAGCAATCTATGTGAAACCGCCCAAAAGCCTGTTGTATTATGCATTGATGAAGTAGACAGCGCTTCGAATAACCAGGTGTTTCTGGATTTTCTCGGCATTCTTAGGGATTATTATCTGGACAGGAAACAGGCGGCTGTTTTCTGGTCAGTCATATTGGCGGGCGTGTATGATATCAAAAATTTAAAGCAGAAAATCCGTCCCGATGAAGTGAGGCGATATAACAGTCCCTGGAATATCGCGGCTGATTTTGATATTGATATGAGTTTTTCAGCTGCAGATATTGCCGGTATGCTGACAGATTATGAGAAGGACCATCAGACAGGAATGCATGTGGAAAGAGTAGCGGGGGCACTCTATGAATATACCTCCGGCTATCCCTATCTGGTGTCAAGGCTCTGTATGCTGATGGATGAACAGGTCATGGGAAGGGATGAATTCGAAACAGCACAGTGCACATGGTCAGAAGCAGGAGTTACGGAGGCTGTAAAAATTCTGTTAAATGAATCTGACACGCTGTTTGATGATATGAGGAAGCATATCGCAGATTATCCGGAATTGAAAAAGATGCTGTATGCAATTTTATTTCATGGACAGAGTTTTACGTATAATCCAGATAACTTTGTGATGGATATCGGAAAAATGTTTGGATTTCTGAGAGAGGACCAGGGACAGGCCGTGATTGCGAACCGGATTTTTGAAACGAGGATTTATAATCTTTTTCTGTCAGAGGACTTGCTGGATGACAAATCTTATAGGGCGGCAGAATGTTGTAGAAATGAAGATCTGGAGAGGGGAAGAATATAATCGAAGGGGTGAAGAACAGCTTTTTGATTATCTGGACTATTATCATTTGGACAGAGGTTATTTACTGAGCTTTAATTTTAACAACAGGAAGCAGGCCGGTGTAAAAGAAATCCGGTATAAGGGGAAGACGATCTTAGAGGTAGTGGTATAGTATATGGAACAGATGACTTTATTTGACAACCGTAAGGAAACAGCGCCCCTGGCCAGCCGTATCCGTCCGGAGACGCTTGAAGAGTTTGCGGGCCAGGAGCATCTTCTGGGACAGGGGAAAATGCTCCGTCAGCTGATTGAAAAGGATCAGATATCCTCTATGATATTCTGGGGGCCGCCGGGGGTGGGGAAAACGACTCTTGCCAGCATCATTGCCGGGCGCACAAAGGCTGATTTTATTAATTTCAGCGCGGTGACCAGCGGGATTAAAGAGATAAAAGAGGTTATGGGGCAGGCCGAAAACAGCCGGAAAATGGGAATCCGCACAGTGCTTTTTGTGGATGAGATACATCGGTTTAACAAAGCCCAGCAGGATGCATTTCTTCCTTTTGTAGAAAAGGGGAGTATTATTTTGATTGGTGCGACAACAGAGAATCCTTCCTTTGAGGTAAATGCCGCCCTTCTTTCCAGATGCCGTGTGTTTGTGCTAAAGGCGCTGGAGAATAAGGACATTGTAAAGCTCCTGCGGGGCGCCCTTAAAAATCCCTTAGGCTTTGGCGACCAGAATGTGCAGATAACAGACAGGCAGATTGAGGCAGTTGCGGCATTTGCAAACGGGGATGCCAGGACGGCTCTTAATACGCTGGAGATGGCGGTTTTAAACGGTACTGTCAGTGCTAAGGGGCTTCTTGTCACTAACGAAGGGCTTGAACAGTGTATCAGCAGGAAATCCCTGCTTTATGACAAAAACGGCGAGGAGCACTATAATCTTATATCTGCTCTCCATAAATCTATGAGAAACAGCGATGTGGACGCGGCGATTTACTGGATGTGCCGTATGCTTGAGGGAGGAGAAAATCCTCTGTATATCGCAAGAAGGCTCATCCGTTTTGCAAGCGAGGATATCGGTATGGCAGACAGCCATGCGCTGCAGGTGGCTGTGGCTGCATACCAGGCCTGTCATTTCCTGGGGATGCCGGAATGTGACGTGCATCTGACCCACGCGGTAACCTACCTTTCTATGGCTCCAAAGTCCAATGCCTTATATATAGCATGCGAAGAGTGTAAGCGGGATGTAAAGGAGCGGCGGGCGGAACCGGTGCCTCTTGTACTTCGCAATGCCCCTACAGGGCTTATGAAGGAGCTGAATTACGGGAAAGGGTATGAATATGCCCATGATACAGAGGAAAAGCTTACTCATATGCAGTGTATGCCGGATTCCCTGAAAGACATGCATTATTACCGTCCGGGTGTGCAGGGTGAGGAGAGGAAGGTAAAGGAAAGGCTGGAAACGATTAGGGAGTGGCAGAATGGAGAAAAACACATTTGAGATTATATATGATATTATCCGTCAGATCCCCGAAGGAAAAGCAGCGTCCTACGGACAGGTTGCGGAGCTTGCGGGGAACAGGCGCTTAGCAAGGGTGGTGGGTTACGCCCTCCATGCGATCCCGGAGGGCAGCGATATTCCCTGGCACCGGGTGGTGAAAAAGGACGGAGAAGTGTTTGGCGGGGCAAAAAGCCCCGGAGGCAGGCTTCAGACGAAGCTTTTAAAAGGAGAAGGAGTAGGATTTAAAAACGGCCATGTGGATATGGAGAAATATCAATGGGAAAAACGGCGTTTCTGAATAGTAACAATAGAATCGTTTATAATTTATGTTAATCATAAGGGAGAAATAAAAAATGGCAAAAGCAGTAAGGCTCTCCGATATAGGAGAACAGTTAGGCGTCAGTGCGGTGACAGTTTCAAAGGCTCTTTCCGGCCAGAAGGGCGTAAGTGATGACTTGCGGCAGAGAATTATTGAGCTGGCGGATGAGCTTGGCTACACAAAAACAAAGAGCGGGGTGGAGGAAAAGAAAAGCTATACCCTTGGGCTTGTGGTTGCAGAGCGTTATCTGAAGGAGGGGCAGTCCTTTTACTGGAATTTATACCAGGAGGTTCTACAGAAAGCAATTGCGCGGAACTGTTTTCTGATTCTGGAGGTTATTACGTATGAGGCTGAAAGGGAGCCGGAGCTTCCAAAGGTTCTTTCTGAACAGAAAATAGACGGTATTATTATCATGGGCACATTTAAGGCGGAATACGTAAGTTTTCTTGCAGAGAATATAAAGATTCCGTCATTAAGTCTTGACACCCTTGGAATTATGGATACTCATGATTCGGTTGTCTCCAACAATCTGATGGGCGGCTACCGGATGACCAATTATCTGTTTGAAATGGGGCACAGCAGAATCGGTTTTGTGGGAACCAGGCTTGCCACAGACAGTATTGACGACCGGTATCTCGGATATTTAAAGTCGCTTATGGCTCATGGCGTAAGACAGAAGGAGGAGTGGATTATCGAGGACAGAGACAGGGAAATGGGGCGCATTGACCCGGGCAAAAAGTTCTGCCTTCCGGAGGAGATGCCCACAGCGTTTTTCTGTAACTGCGATGTAGCCGCAGATATATTGATTCACAAGCTGAACGCAGCCGGATATATGGTTCCGGAGGATATATCAGTGGCAGGATTTGACAATTATTTAATCAGCCAGTCTGGGAAACCGGGAATTACCACATATGAGATACATATAGACGAGATGGCAGAGCGGGCTGTGCATATATTGGTACATAAGCTAAAAAACATGAATTACTCAACAGGGGTGTTCCTCCTTCCGGGAACATTTATTGAGAGAGACAGTGTAAGAAGGATTGGATCTGCAGTTCCATTTATTTCTGCAAAGTAACTATCTGGATGGGGACAGGGAGAAACGAGTCTGGGACGGGGTATTTTTCTAGAAATACCCCGTCCCAGACCCGTTTCTCCCTGTCCCTTTATGTGTAAAGTAAAAATAAGTTTGAATTGTAGAAAAATAGATTGACTTTCTGGTTGGCTTGCGATTAATATATCATATATAAAGATTAAAATTAATCTTATAAATAAACTAAATTAAGCTCAAAACGGAGGGCGGAACATGGGAATTTTATTTCACGGACAGAAGAAATGTTCAAACTGGACACGACGCATACTACATATTTGATCGGGATTTCGGATGAGGGTTATGTGGGGCATGCTTATTATGGGAGAAGGCTTAAGGGCTTTGGAGGGAAATACCGGCTCAGGATGGAGGAGCCGCCTTTTACTCCTTCGGTGAATAAGCGGGAGAAGAATTCTTTTCTGGACTGCTTCCCAATGGAATATTCTACCGGAGGAGTGGGAGATTACAGAGAGAGCTGCCTTAATGTGAGAAATGAGAGTGGAAGCATGGGGAGCGAGCTTTTGTATGAGAGCCATGAGGTGAGTGAAGGAAAGCCGGCGCTTCCCGGACTTCCGGCCTCCTTTGGAGAAAGAGGGGATGTGGAGACTCTGGAGATTGTCTTAAGGGATACGGCGCTGGAGCTTAAGGTAATCCTTTCTTATTCAGTATTTGAGAGGGAGGATGTGATTACGAGAAATGTAAGGATAGAAAATGAGGGGACAGGGAGTCTAAGACTGGAAAAGATGTTAAGCGCCTGCCTTGACATGGACAACAGGGATTTTGAGATGCTGACTCTATGCGGCTCCTGGGCCAGAGAGCGCTATATTCAAAGAAACAGGATTTGTCCGGGGAAGCAGCTTGTCTCTTCCACAAAAGGAGAGTCCAGCCACCAGGAGCATCCCTTCCTGGCGCTGGTGACGCCAGAGGCTGCCCAGGAGACGGGAGAGGTCTATGCCATGCATTTTGTATATTCAGGAAATTTTATGGCTCAGGCGGAGGTAACCTAGTTTGACAGAGTGCGGATGGTCATGGGGATCTATCCGGAGGATTTCTGCTGGAATCTGACATCTGGGGAGACGTTCCAGGCGCCGGAGGTGGTTATGACCTACTCGGACTGCGGGCTTGGGAAAATGACCCGCTCCTTCCATGATTTCTACAGGGAGCATCTCATAAGGAGCCCGTATAAATATAAAAAAAGACCGGTTCTTATCAACAACTGGGAGGCAACCTATTTCGAATTTGACACAGAAAAGCTGATTAGCATCGCAAAGGAGGCAAAGAAAAACGGCATTGAAATGCTGGTCATGGATGATGGGTGGTTCGGAAAACGAAACTGGGATGACAGCTCCTTAGGCGACTGGACGGTGAACGAAGAAAAGATTAAAGGAGGGCTTCCTAAGCTTGTACGGCAGGTGAGGGAGCTTGGCATGGAATTTGGCATCTGGTTTGAGCCGGAGATGATTTCAGAGGATTCAGACCTTTACAGAAGCCATCCGGACTGGGCGCTTCAGATAGAGGGAAGAGAGCCGGGGCAAAGCCGCGCCCAGTATGTGCTGGATCTTTCCAGAAAGGAGGTGCGGGACTATGCCTATGAATGTGTAGCAAGGATTTTAAGGAGCGCGCCCATTACCTATGTGAAATGGGATATGAACCGGCAGCTTTCTGATATGGGGAGCGCCTGCCTGCCAAAGGAGGCACAAGGGGAGCTGTTCCACCGATATGTGCTTGGGCTGTATGAGATGCAGGAGCGTCTTGTGACGGAATTTCCGGAGCTTCTTCTTGAAAACTGCTCTGGCGGCGGTGCGAGGTTTGACCCGGGAATGTTATATTACAGTCCCCAGATCTGGTGCTCGGATGACACGGATGCCATTGAACGTCTGCGGATTCAGGAGGGAACGGCTCTGATTTATCCTCTGTCAGCCATGGGCGCCCATGTGAGCGACTGCCCGAATCACATTGTAGAAAGAACAACGCCCTTTGAGACAAGAGGTAATGTAGCGCTTGCCGGCACCTTTGGCTATGAGCTGGATATTACAAGGATCCGTGAAGAAGACAAAAGGCAGATTCCGGGGCAGATTCAGCTATATCATAAGTACAGCAGCCTTATGCTGACGGGAGACTACTACCGGATCTCCTCCTGGACGGACAGAAAGCCTCTTGACTGCTGGGAGGCGGCGGCAAAAGACGGCTCCCATGCCCTTGTGACCTGTGTGCAGGTTCTGGGCCGCCCTAATGTAAAGAGTACCCTTATAAAGGTCAGGGGACTAAAGGCAGACGCTCTCTACCGGCTGGAGGGAACGGAAGAGGCATATACAGGGGAGGAGCTTATGGAGTGCGGCTTCCTTATAAGAGATTTAAACGGAGATTTTAAGAGCAGGCTGTATCATTTTGTATGTGAAGAGATGGCATAAAAGGGAGAATAGGATATGGGGAAGGTCAGGCTTAAGGATATCGGAGATGCGCTGGGAGTAAGTCAGGTTACGGTTCATAATGCCCTTTCAGGGCATAAGGGTGTAAGCCCGCAGCTTCGTATGAAAATTGCGGAGAAGGCAGAGGAGATGGGCTATGTGCCTGTCTCCTCTGCAAAGAAAAAGGAGGAGCAAAGCGGGGAGTTTTGGAAGGCAGGGGTGCTGATTGCGGAGAACTATCTGGCCCAGTATTCTACCTATTACTGGAAAATGTATCAGGAGCTGTCTCTTGCCGCCACGGAGAAAAGATGCTATACGACCATAGAGGTTTTGAAAAAGGATGCGGAAAAGAATACTCTGGCGCTTCCGCAGATCGTAAAAAGCGGAAGCGTCCAGGGGCTTATTATTATAGGGGAAATCGATAAAAGATATATAAAGAACCTGCGTCAAAAGGTTTCCATGCCGGTAATTTTTTTAGATTTTTATGATAATGAAATTGCAAGGGATGCAGTGATTGGGGATAATTTTTATGGAATGTATCAGATGACAGAGCTCCTTTTTGCGCAGGGATTTGAAAAAATAGGATTTATAGGCTCTATTTATGCCACAAGCAGTATTATGGACAGATACTGCGGCTTTATGAAGGCAGTGATGGAGCATAAGGTGGGTGTTCCGAAGGAATGGCTGATTGAAGACAGAGACGAGGTAGGACAGGTGGGCTTTGAGCTTCCGAGATGCCTTCCGGAGGCTTTTGTATGCAACAGCGACCTGGTGGCAGGGATGACTGTATTAAAGCTTCGGGAAAGAGGGGTGCGGGTGCCGGAGGACGTCTCTGTTGTGGGCTTTGATAATTATCTCTATCCTGAATATGGGGATATGAAGCTTACTACTTACGAGGTAAATACAAAGGCAATGACAAAGGTGGCTCTGGAGAAGCTGTTAAAGCAGCTTCGGAACCCGCAGATAGGTAGAAGCCTGGAGGTTGTATCAGGACATGTTGTATGGAAAAAGAGTGTGAAGATGAGATTAACTTAATTTTAGACAAGATTAATTTTAAAATTAATCTATATTTAATATTAAAATGTACAAAATAGATAAAAAATAAGTTGAAAAAATAATTTAAACAGACGAAAATGTGCAAGACTATAATTTGCAATTGAAAAATTAAGAAAAAAGTAATAAAATAAAATTAACTTAAAAATAGTTAAAAAATATTAAATGGAGGTAAGAAAACAATGAAAAGGAAGTTACTTAGTCTTGCACTTGCACTGACCATGACCGTATCACTGGCGGCGTGCGGAGGAAATGGAGGCGGAGGAGAAGCCGTAGACGCAGAGATCCCGTCCATTGACAAAATCAACGGAGATGATTATAAGGATTTAAAGGCAGACATCAAAATCCTTACAGATCGTACGGATCTTGTAGATACGGTGTATCAAGGATACGCAGATCAGTTTCATGAGAAATATCCCAACATTACAGTTACCTATGAGGCCATCACTGATTACGCGGAATCCGTAACACTTCGTTTGACAAACGGGGACTGGGGCGATATCTGCTTTATTCCTGCTACAGTTGAAAAAAGTGAGATGGAAACCTATTTTACACCTATGGGCGACTATGAGACGCTGAATGAAAAGTACAATTTTGTGACAGAAAAGACCTATAATAATACGGTCTATGGTATTGCTAACGGCGGTACGGCCGGAGGCGTAGCTTACAACAAGAAGGTGTGGAAGGAGGCAGGAATTACAGAGCTTCCCACAACGCCGGACGAGTTTCTGGCAGATTTAAAGCTGATTAAGGAAAAGACAGATGCAGTTCCCCTTTATACGAATTTCTCGGCAGGCTGGACAATGGGAGCGTGGAATGATTATGTAGGTATTGCTTCTAATGCAGACGCTGATTACAAGAATAACAAGCTTTTGCACCAGAAGGATCCCTTTACAAAGAATGATGAGATGAGCGGCCCTTACGCAGTATTCTATACCTTATATGAAGCAGTAGCGCAGAAGCTGGTTGAAGAGGATCCGGCATCCAGTGACTGGGAATCCTCCAAGGGTATGATCAATAAGGGAGAGATTGCTACTATGGTTCTTGGTTCCTGGTGTGTACAGCAGTTTAAGGAAGCAGGGGACAATCCGGATGATATTGGGTACTTCCCCTTCCCTATTACAGTGAATGGAAAACGGGCTGCAGCTTCAGGCGGAAACTATTCCTATGGGATTAATAATAAGGCCAGTGAGGATAACCAGATTGCTGCTATGCTGTATGTAAAATGGATTCTTGAGGAATCTACCATGTTTACAGATGAGGGGAGTATTCCGGCCCTTAAGGGAGAGCCTCTTCCGGATTCACTGGCAGAATTTGAAGGCGTAGAGCTTCTTTCCGACAATCCGCCGCTTGAGGGCGAAGAAAGCCTTTATGATGACATCCGCAACACAGCTGAGGTATTAAGCGGCGACTATCCGGTATGTGAGGTTCTTGAGGCAGCGCTTTACGACAGCAAGAAGCTGGACGACCTGATGGACGAGTGGAACCAGAAATGGACAAGCGCGCAGGAAAGCTTTGGAGTAGAGGTTACAGAGTAAAAGGAGAGAAGCATGGAAAAACAATCTTTTAAAAAATGGATCTGTACCAGAAAGGTGCAGCGCAGGCTGGTAATCTTTACATTTATGTTTGTACCGCTCCTGCTGCTTCTGTTATTTACGTATATTCCTTTTGTTAAGATGATACAGTTCAGCTTTTATAATATGAAATATATAGGAGCAAGAACCTTTGTAGGGCTCAAGAATTATGCTGAGGTATTTCAGAGGAAAGAAATTTTCGGTTCCCTGTTTAACAGCCTTTACTATATGGCCGGCGGAGTTGTGCAGCTTGCCCTTGCTCTTTTCTTTGCAACCATGATGGTATTCAAGGTAAAGGGAGAGTCTGTTTTCAAGGGGGCAATGTTCTTCCCCTATCTGATCTGCGGTATTGCAGTTGGTTTTATTTTCAAATTCTTCTATGCAAGAGGAGCCGTGCTGGACACGATTCTTCAGGGACTTGGAATGAATATCGATAATATACCCCTGTGGCTGCAGGATCAGAGTATTAATAACATTTCCCTTGCCGCTACGTCAGTGTGGAGGTATACGGGGCAGAATGTAATCTTATTTCTGGGAGCCATGATGTCTGTCGATACGGATTTATATGAAGCGGCTTCCCTGGACGGGGCAAACAGATGGCAGCAGTTCCGGTATATTATACTGCCAAGCATCAAGTCCATCATTGTACTGAATATTATCCTTTGTGTCAGCGGCTGCTTAAGTGCATTTGAGCCTCCGTATGTTATCACAAACGGTACGATGGGCACAGGTACATATTTCGTAATTATGAACCGCATCGCCCACGAGAACCAGAAGGTAGGTACTGCAAGCGCCATGGCGATTGTCCTGTTAGTCCTGATCATTATCTGTACAATTGGACAGAAGCTGTTCTTTAAATACGCATTTGACGATGGTACCAGCGATGAATCAAAGGCGGCAGTGAGAAAGAGAAAGAAAGCGGAAAAAGAGCGTAAGGCATTGCAGGCGAAGGGAGGCGTAAGATAAATGAGAATGAAAAGAAATGTTTCTTCATTTGTATTTGCCATAGTAAAATATGTATTATTGATTCTGGCATCCATTGTGTCCCTGGCTCCGGTTGTTGTCTGCGTTCTTACGTCCTTTAAGACAAATGAGGAGTATGCTTCCACAACGGTCCTTGAGTTTCCGTCATCCTTCGGATATTTCGAAAATTTTAAGATAGCTATTGAGAAAGCAAATATGTTAAGGTGCTTCGGCAATACGGCCCTTGTACTGCTTGTGGTGCTTACGGTGTCTGTATTTACGGGTTCGATGCTGGCATATGTTATCAACCGCTTTACCTTCCCGGGAAGAGGAATGATTGAAAATCTGTTCCTGTTTGCTTCCCTGCTTCCAGGTATTGCGATGCAGGTAACCATTTATCAGATTATGTATTCACTGGGACTTATCAATCACCTGTACGGATACATGATCGTGCTGATGGGTACGGATATTATTTCTATCTATATCTTCCTGCAGTTTTTTGAAAATCTTCCGGTGTCACTGGACGAGTCGGCGATTATGGACGGATGCACGTATTTTGGCGTATTCTTCAAGATCCTGTTCCCGCTCCTTAAGCCGGCGATCATGACCTCACTGGTGCTAAAGGGTGTAAGTGTATATAATGAGTATTATTCCTCAAATCTGTATCTGCAGCGTCCGGAATTAAAGACCATTTCTACGGCTCTTTATACATTTACAGGCCCTTACGGAAATCAGTACAACTATATATGTGCCGGCGTATTGATTACCATAATTCCGATCCTGGTATTCTTCCTTGTATTCCAGAAGCAGGTATACAGCGGAATGGCTAACGGGGCAGTTAAAGGTTAATATTTATGAGTTTTAAGGAGAATGTAATGAGCAATGTGAAAATAATAGCTCCTGCAGTGCCGAATGTGCCGTGGCAGGAAGCACCTGAACATTTTAACGGAGCGCCTGTATGGCGCTTCCGTAATAATCCGGTTATCGGAAGAAATCCTGCGAAAGAGGTGGCACGGATTTTTAACAGTGCGGTGATACCTTACGGGGAAGGATTCATAGGAGTGTTCCGCGGCGAGCAGACAAACGGGGTTCCATATATTTATTTTGGAAGAAGCTGTGACGGAATAAGCTGGCAGTTCGATGAGAAGAAGATCCAGTTTATAGATGAAGAGGGGAAGTCCTTTATGCCGGTATATGCCTATGACCCCAGACTTGTGAAGGTGGAGGATATTTACTATCTGATCTGGTGCCAGGACTTTTACGGAGCAGCTATCGGGATGGCAAAAACAACGGATTTCCAGGTGTTTACAAGAATAGAGAATCCGTTCCTTCCCTTTAACCGGAACGCGGTACTGTTTCCCAGGAAGATAGGCGGTAATTTTATGATGCTGTCAAGACCCAGCGATAGCGGACATACGCCCTTTGGAGATATTTTCATATCGGAGAGCCCGGATCTTGTGTACTGGGGAAAGCACCGCCATGTAATGGGAAAGAGCCCGGAATGGTGGGAGTCCTTAAAAATCGGCGGCGGTGCGGCTCCTATTGAAACAACGGAAGGGTGGCTCCTTTTTTACCACGGCGTATGTGGAACCTGCAATGGCTATGTATACAGTATCGGCGGCGCGATTCTGGACATAGATAATCCTTCGGCCGTGAAATACCGCTGCGAGAATTTTCTGCTGACTCCGGAGGAATGGTACGAGGAGCGGGGATTTGTTCCGAATGTCACATTCCCGTGCGCGACCCTTCATGACAGTGAAAGCGGCAGAATCGCCATTTATTACGGGGCGGCTGATTCCTATGTAGGCTTAGCGTTTACAACGGTGACAGATATTGTGGATTACATCAAGGAACACAGCGTTATAAGAGAGGCTGATAAAGAAATCGGTAAAAGGTAAGAAATATGGAAGGTTTTGTAAGAGAAATCAGGCGCCATCTGGAGGAAGGACTCATTCCCTTCTGGGAAGGACTTCGGGATGATAAATACGGAGGCTGGTACGGCTATGTGGATTATAACCTGCGGGTAGACAGGACATATGAAAAGGGCTGCATTTTAAACAGCCGTATTTTATGGGGTTTTTCCAATGCGTACATGCTTCTGGGAAAAGAAGGGCTTAAGGAGGAAGCGTCCCATGCATACTGCTTTCTTAGGGAGCACTGTCTGGATAAGGAGTATGGCGGGGTGTTCTGGTCCGTGGCTTTTGACGGATGTAGGAAGGATGACACAAAGCATACCTACAATCAGGCCTTTGCCGTCTATGCATTAGCTGCTTATTATGATGCAGTTAAGGATGAGGAGGCTCTTGCCCTTGCCCTTGAGCTTATGAATTTGATAGAGGAGAAATGTACGGATTCCTCTGGGTATTATATGGAAGCTTTTACGAGAGATTTCAGACCGGCAGACAATGAGAAGCTGTCGGAAAACGGCGTGATGGCAGAAAGAACAATGAATACGCTTCTCCATGTATTTGAAGCCTACACAGAGCTTTACCGGGTAAGTAAAAATAAACGCGCGGCAGAAAAGCTTAGGTTTATGATGGATACCATGCTTGAAAAGGTATACAATAAAGACCTTGGCAGGCAGGAGGTGTTCTTTGACAGGGAATGGAATTCCCTGATTGACCTCTATTCCTATGGCCATGACATTGAGGCTGCGTGGCTTCTCGACCGGGGTCTTGAGGTTCTTGGAGACAGGGAATATAAGGAGAGGCTGTCCCCTGTCACAAAGGAGCTTACAAAAAATATTTACGAGCGCGCTTTTTACAGAGGAGCGCTTATGAATGAAGCAGAAAACGGCGTCAAGGATAAAACAAGAGTATGGTGGGTGCAGGCAGAAGGCATTGTAGGCTTTATCAATGGATATCAAAAGAACTTCCAGAATACGGCATACCTGGAAGCAGCAAAGGCGCTCTGGGAATATATTTCCTCTTATCTGGCGGACAGCCGGAAGGGCTCGGAATGGTTCTGGGCGGCAGATGAGGATAATATTCCCCTTCATAAGCCCATTGTGGAGCCGTGGAAATGCCCGTATCATAACGGGCGCATGTGTATGGAAGTGATCAGGAGGCTTGGATATGATACATAGCAGGTATTACGAGGAACTTAAAAAATATGAGGAGCTTATCCAAAGAGAGAACAAAAAGAGCAGATTTTACAACGGGCTTTTTGACCGCTGCGAATATCCGGTATTGACGAGAGAGCATATTCCGCTCCATTGGAGATACGATCTTGACGAGGAATCCAATCCATACTTTATGGAGCGTCTCGGCGTAAATGCAGTGATGAATTCCGGTGCAATAAAGCTTGGCGGGAAATACTGCCTGGCGGTCCGTGTAGAAGGGAATGACAGAAAATCCTTTTTTGCCATCGCGGAAAGTGAAAGTCCCACCTCCGGCTTCCGGTTTTGGGATTATCCGGTTGTCCTCCCGGACACCTGCCCGGAGGAGACGAATGTCTATGACATGCGCCTCACAAAGCATGAGGACGGCTATATTTACGGAGTATTCTGCTCCGAGAGCAAGGATAAAAATGACCCGGATCTTTCAGCTGCAGAAGCATCGGCCGGAATTGTAAGGACAAAGGATTTAAAGAGCTGGGAGCGTCTCCCCAATCTTCGGACCCTGCGCTCGCCCCAGCAGAGAAATGTGGTGCTGCACCCGGAATTTGTAGAGGGAAAATACGCGTTCTACACCCGCCCCATGGATGGTTTTATCGAAACAGGAAGCGGCGGGATCGGCTTCGGTCTCTGTGAGGATATTACCAGGGCAGTCATTGATGAAGAGCTTATTATAAGCAGGCGCGTTTACCATACCCTGACAGAGGCAAAAAACGGCGCGGGCGCAGTTCCTATAAAAGGGAAAAAATGCTGGATCCACATTGCCCACGGCGTGCGCAATACGGCGGCGGGCCTTCGGTATGTGTTATATCTGTTCGGCACGGACTTAGAAAATCCGTCTAAGGTAATTGCAGAGCCGTCAGGGGTATTCTTATCGCCTCTTGGAAAAGAGCGGATTGGAGATGTTTCTAATGTAGTGTTCACAAATGGAGCCATAGCAGAGGAAGACGGTGCTGTATATATTTACTATGCTTCCAGCGATACACGGATGCATGTGGCAGAGACAACAGTGGATAAGCTTGAGGATTACCTGTTCCACACGCCGAAGGACGCGCTCCGCTCAGCGGACTGTGTAAAGCAGAGATGTGAATTAATCGATAAAAATATGAAATTGCTAAAGCTATGAGAAAATGGATTAGGGATATCAGGGAAAAAACAAAGGATATGAACAGAGAGCAGGCCATAGAGTATGTCTGTAACTATTACTGGTATCATATTTTGATTGGATGTATTCTTCTGGGGCTTGTCTTGCTTTTGATTTATCACATCGGATGGGGTAAGACAGAAAAGGAGTTCTCCTGTGTCATTGTGAACCAGGAGATAGATTTTAAACGGGACAGTATGCTTTCGGAAGCCTTTAGTGAGTATGCCGGGCTGGATGAAAGGAAAATATCCATAGACTCTGATTACCAGATTTCTTATACTGGTAAGGAACTGGAAGGCATCAACGAAAGCTCTTATGAGAAATTTTTCTTTAACTGGTCCGCAGGGGAAATTGATGCCATGATTATGCCGGAGAGCTTTTATGAATACTGTCTTTTGCAGAACGGTGAATTTGCAGAGGAAAGGTTTTGCCTTAAGGATACGCGGCTTAAGGATATCCTGAGGGATGAAAGTGAGGATCCGGTTCTTATAGTTTTTCCAAAGCAGGCGAAGCACAAGGATAATTGCGGTCTTTTCATAGAATATATCAAAAATAGCAGATAAGGGGGAGGATGTGTGATGATGAAAAAGCTGAATATTGATAATCCGTTTTTTAATTTCATGGGAAGGCTGGCAGATATTGTTCTTCTGAATCTTTTATTTCTTGTCTGCTCTCTTCCTGTAATCACCATAGGGGCTTCCCTGGCGGCTCTTTACCAGTCCTGTGACGATATGGCAGAGGGTGAGTTTATATCTGCTTTCCGGAACTTTTTCGGCACATTCCGAAAGCAGTTTAAGAAGAGTATAAGAATATGGCTTGTGTTCTTAGCGACAGGATGTCTTTTGATCTTTGATATTCTTTTTCTGGGAGGAACAGGAGGGAGAAATGTCTGGAGCGTGGTTGGCATCGGTGTAGGCTGTCTGTTTGTATTATGGGAAATGATATTCTGCTATATTTTTCCTGTTGTCCTGAAAAAAGGCGGCGGTGTTATGGAAATGTCAAAGGAGAGCATGCTTCTTGCGGTGCGGAATTTTCCGTATACAATTATCATGGCGCTTCTTAATATGATTCCTCTGCTTTCTTTTATACTGGGCGGAAGGATATTAATATCAGCAATCCCCATATATCTTTTATTTGGCTTTGGACTTACGGCATATATTAACACTGGTTTTTTGAGGAGATGCGTATGATTATTTCATTAGATGATAAAAGACTTGCATATGAATTCTGGAGCAGGGATCCTTATTTTGATGAGGAGACACATGAGGAATTAAGGAAAATCGCAGAGGATGAAAAGGAGATTAACGACCGGTTTTATAAGGATCTGGAATTTGGCACCGGAGGACTTAGGGGTATTCTGGGAGCCGGGACAAACCGTATGAATCTATATACGGTAAGAAAAGCCACACAGGGGCTCGCAAATTATATTATAAAAGAGGGAGCTTCGGATAAAGGGATTGCCATTGCCTATGATTCCCGGAAGAAATCGGAAGAATTTGCCCGGGAAACGGCTCTTTGTATGGCAGCAAATGGAATCAGGGCCTATATATTTCCGTCCCTTAGACCGACTCCGATGCTGTCATTTGCCCTTAGAGAGCTTGGATGCACGGCGGGTGTTGTGATTACGGCAAGCCATAACCCTGCGGAATATAACGGCTATAAGGTATACTGGGAGGACGGTGCGCAGATTACGGCGCCGAGGGATAAGGAGATTATCTCGGAGGTGAATGCAATTACGGACTATACTTACGTAAAGACCATGAGCCAAAAGGAGGCAGAGGAAAAAGGACTGTACCAGGTCATCGGGCCGGATATGGATGATAAATATACAGAGGCATTAAAGAGTCTGGTGCTCTTTCCGGAGGTTATAAAGAGACAGGCTGAAAATATAACAATCGTCTATACGCCTCTTCATGGGACAGGCAATCTTCCCGTAAGAAGAATTCTTAAGGAGCTGGGGTTTGAAAAGGTATATGTGGTAGAGGAGCAGGAAAAGCCGGACGGAAACTTCCCCACGGTAAGCTATCCCAATCCCGAGGATAAAAATGCATTTGCCCTGGCCCTTAAGCTTGCAAAAAAGGTGGACGCAGACCTTGTGCTTGCAACGGATCCGGACGCGGACCGGCTTGGAATCTATGCGAAGGATGGGGACGGGGAATATAAGAGCTTCAGCGGGAATATGTCCGGTATGCTGATTATGGAGTATCTGCTGTCCGGGAGAAAGAGGCTTGGAAGGCTTCCGGAAAACGGCGCAGTAGTTACTACAATCGTTTCCGGGAAAATGTCCAGGAAAATTGCGGATGCATACGGCGTGAAGCTGATTGAGACTCTGACCGGCTTTAAATACATCGGAGAACAGATTAAGTTTTTTGAACAGGACGGCTCTTATGAATTTCTCTTCGGCTACGAGGAGAGCTACGGATGCCTGGAGGGAACCCACGCAAGGGACAAGGATGCGGTAGTGGCGGTTATGGCTCTCTGTGAGGCGGCGGCTTACTATAAGGATCAGGGAATTTCCCTCTGTGAGCAGATGGAAAAGCTGTTTCAGACATACGGGTATTACAAAGAGGAGCTGTGCACTGTAACCCTAAAGGGACAGGAAGGCACAGCTAAAATTCAGGCAGTTATGGAAAGTATCCGCAGCAATATACCGCATACAATAGGTGAAAGAAGGGTACATGCCTTCCGGGATTACGCAGAAGGAGTTGTGAGAAATCTGGAGAATGGTTCGGTAACAGAGACACTGCTTCCGAAATCAAATGTCCTTTACTTTGAGCTTGACAGGGATGCCTGGTGCTGTGCCCGGCCTTCCGGGACAGAGCCGAAGATCAAATTCTATGCAGGTGTGAGAGGACAGGACGAGGCAGACGCCGGGAAGCAGCTTAAGGAGCTTATGCAGGCGGTAACCAGATTTGCAGACTAAACGGGAGGGATGGTGAGAATATGTCGTTATTAAAACTGACACCCAGTTACAAGGATTACCTCTGGGGCGGACATCGTCTCGTGGAGGAATACAATAAACAATATGAGGGCAGTGTTCTGGCGGAGAGCTGGGAACTTTCCTGCCATCCGGACGGCCCTTCAGGGATCCTGAACGGAGCTTACGCAGGCAGAACCCTTGCGGAGTATATTGACGGGGAGGGAAAAGAGGTTCTCGGAACCCACTGCCGGAGATTTCGGGATTTCCCGATTCTGATAAAATTTATTGACGCAAAGGATAACCTGTCCATACAGGTACATCCTGGCAACCGCTACGCCCTGAAAAATGAGGGGCAGTACGGCAAGACTGAAATGTGGTATGTCATGGACGCGGGGAAGGAGGCATACCTGTACTACGGGTTTGAGAAGGAAATCAGCAGGGAGGAATTTGAAAAACGGATCAGGGAGGATACGCTTTTAGAGGTGCTCAATGCCGTTCCGGTCCAGAAGGGGGATGTGCTTTTTATTGAGTCGGCACCATCCACGCTATCGGAAAGGATATTCTCATTGCGGAGATCCAGCAGAATTCCAATGTGACCTACCGTGTATATGATTACGGTAGAGTGGGAAAGGACGGCAAAAAACGGGATCTGCATATTGAAAAGGCGCTGGCGGTAACCAACCGGGTGCCCATTATCAGGGATAAGAGCAGCTATCCCCATGTGGCGGACTGTGACTATTTTACAGTAGATAAGCTGAACCTGGACGGGAAGGTTATGAAGCGCATGGAGGGCTCTGTTTCAGAGGAATCCTTTGCCAGCATCCTGATTCTTGAAGGGAAAGGAGAGATTATCTGCGGGGAGGAAACACTTTCCTTTCAGAAGGGGGACAGCTTCTTTATAAGCGCCGGAAGCGGAAGCTATCAGATAGAAGGAGTGTGCGATGCCCTGGTTACAACTATCCGTGAAAAGGCAGCGCCTGTCCGTATAGGGATAGATATAGGAAGCAGGGAGACGGGGATCGGGCTTGTGGATATCCATGACAAGCTTCTGGCGTCCCGGGTTCTTCCTGTGGATGTATCACATTCACCCGAAAAGATGATAGAGGAAATTGCCAAGGCAGCCCTTCTTTTGCTGGAACGTCAGGGAATCGCCATAGATCAGTGCGTGGGCGCCGGAATCGGAGTGCCGGGAACCATTGACCGGAAGGCGGGGGGTGTCCGCTATTCCAACAATATCCGTTGGGAGCAGGTGAGGCTTAAGGAGGAATTCGGGAAATATCTTCCTGTCCCTATAAATATTGCCAACAACGCAGATTGCGCGGCCTTAGGCGAAGCGGCGGCAGGCGCAGGTAAGGAATGTCAGGATATTGTCATGCTGACTATCGGCGCGGGCGTGGGCGGCGGAGTCATACTGGACGGAGAAATCTATCAGGGAAAAGGCGTGGGCGGCAGTGAACTGGGCCATATGGTTATTGTGGAGGACGGAAAAGAGTGCACCTGCGGGCGTAAAGGCTGTCTGGAAGCATATGTTTCTGTCAATGCTCTGGCAAAAGAGGCGGAGGCTGTGTCAGGAAAGATGCTTTCGCCGGAAGAAATCTTTTGCAGGGCATCCGAAGGCGACATGGCACTTAAAGAAGTGGCGGAGGACTATGTGAGGAAGCTTGGAACCGGTATGGTGAATATTGTCAATATCTTCCGGCCCCAGATTGTGATTATAGGCGGAAGCATGGCCGGGCAGGGAGAGAGGCTTCTTTCGCCCTTAAGGGAAAGGGTGCTAAAAGACTGCTTCGGCGGAAGTAACGCAGAGCTCCCGGAGATTCAGATGGCAGCTCTTGGAAAAGAAGCCGGGATAATTGGGGCGGCTTCGCTGATGTGAATAAGAAATTAGCTCTTTTAATATAAAAATTTTTATCCTTGACAAAACTGTCCTATGCCCTTAAAATATGGTTCATAAAAAGAAATGAGTTTTTCGACCGTACAGCTATTGCTCAAGCGGCTTGCTCGTTTCTTTTTTTGTCCTTAAAATATCATAGAGGTACAGTTTCCCGTCTTTTGCATGGCGAACCAGTATCCTTGACTTAAAGACATTGTATCTGGCCAGTTCGCCCGCATCACCATACACTGGGATTGCAAAACGTGTGTCATACCTGTACCAGCCGAATTTTGCATCCGTGTTATGTTTCTGTGCATAGTTGTTCGCAAATGTTTTATTTGTGGCAATTTCAATCATCTCTTTGATAATACCGGAAGAATTTGCCTTTGCGTACATATTTGCACCCCGCAGTTCCTTTGTGTCTTTGGAGTGTGCAAACTCGTCCGGAAAATCCGTGCCTATGTATACCATGTCTGATGTTTCTGTAATCTCCGAACACTGGCCGATATATTCTTTCAGGCAGTCCTCAACAATGTCCCAGTTCACGCTTCTTCTCCCCTTGAAACGTAAGTCATTGATGATCACAATGCTCTTGCCGTCAGCGTCCCTTATAATATCAACTTTCTTATTCATATGTAAGTACTCCTTATCAGATTCATTTTATTCCCGCGAAGCAGCGAGCAAGTAGCCATGTTTGTATGGATATTTGACTGCAAAGTTTAGCAGCTGCGTTGTATCACTTCAATTTGTATTACTTAAAAAGGGGTTATAATTGATTGTAATTGTATCACTGGTTTTTCAAAGAATATCGGTGCTTTTTGTTATTATATATTTTTTTGCGAAAAAATCAATTGACAAAGTATACAAAGACTTCTTCTTTTTTACCGATTCAAAATTAAAGCCTTATTTTTAGGGCTATACGTGTTATAGGATTTACTGCTCCTGACGATATTTAAATATATAGGAATAATGTGCAAAGGAAAGTGGATATTATGACAATTGCAAAGAGAATAGCAGCCCTGCCAGAGGCAGTTAACATTGCAAAGCCGTTTCAGGCGGAGCTTACCCAGGAAAAATCAGGCGTTCGTCCCGCTGCCAGCCGGGAGACAAAGAATATTACTGAGATATCGAGGCTTAGCACCTCCTTATATGCTGCCGATGATTCGGATTACTCCAGGGCAGACGCGGTAAATAAGCAGTGGAGAAAAATGAATACTGTCAATATTCTGGATGTTTTAGACGGTACGGCAGATACGTCCAACAGAACCCTTAAGCTTTCAGATCTTGAAAAGCGTCTGCAGGAGAGCGGTTTAGATGAGGTGGATGACACAGATTTAAGTATGCTGAAGTTTGAGTTTTCAGGACTAAGGTTTGAAGCAGACGCGCCTTACCCTTCTGTCCGTGAAAATACCTTCCGTAAAAATGTAGAATATCTTGCTTCAAGGTATGCGGCAATGGAGGAGCGGATTAAAAATACATATACTGGAAAGGAGCAGAAGCAATGGCTTGATAAGCTGGATGCACTGTATCAGGACACGCTTAAGCGCACGGCAGGGGAATATGCAGAGCTTGTGGGCGGCATCCTTAAGGAGTATGGAGTTTCGGGAGAGAAGGAGAAGCTTTTTGCTTCCTTTCAATCCGGAGTGGAGGAGCTGACAGACAGATACAGACAGTTCCTGAAGGAGAATGAGGGCTTTACAGGTCTTGAAGGTACAGTGGATGAGTGGCTTTTACAGGATGACGAGTATATTGCGGCAAGGCTTAGAGAACAGAATCTTACAGCTGCGGATTCCGGCAGGAGCGCAGAGTATACACTGAGAGATTTGGAAGTTCTCGGACAATATGCGTCAGGGCTTTCGGCTATGGCGGCAAAAGCAGATACCTATGAGATGAATGAGGAGCGGATGGGCCTGGAGCTTGCCATGCTGGCAATGAAGACAGATGAATTAAAGAAAAATGGCGGGGTCAGCACATCAATGGGCGCTGTTCTTAAGGAAACCCTTCATGGATATATCAATTCCTTTATAAATCAGTTTGAGCGTAAGCTAAGCGAGAAAAGGGCACATGCTCTTATATCCTCTGATATACAGGGTAATGCGGTACTTGATCAGAAAAGTATATGGAATGTGTACAATAGGACAATGGAAAGCTGGCGGACTTCAGGAGATGCTCTTAAAGCACTGGCTTCCGGTGCGCAGTACGGCAGAGCACAGTATGCACAGAAGATGAGCCGGCCAGGAACAAAGGATATCTATCGGTATAAAAACGGCAGCGGATACTGGAACCAATTTTTTGAGGATACTGCAATAAAAAGGAATGGTTATCAGAAGGACGGAACAACATATGGGAAATATGTGATGAACTGGCTTAATTTTACGGACAGCCTGAAGGAAGGGAAGAATGTACGGCTGAATATGGAGCTTGGTTCTGTGGATTCCTGTTTGGAGGGATGGCCGGGGAGGTTGGTGGATGTAGAGGTGTAGGGGACAGTGTAATTTTACACTGTCCCCTACCTAACTCACCTTATCTTACAACCTATGGATCCCGCTCTGTATCTCCTCTGCCCATTTCTGCAGGTTATAGGTATTTCCACTGAAAAGCTTCAGGATAACGCCGCTTGGGGTGCTGTCGCTGGCAAACGCATTTGCCTCGTCTGTGTCAACATGCATTGCCAGGGCAAATTTAGGGCTGACACGTACAACTACATCTGCAAATATGAGAGAACGTTCATAGCTTTCTGTAATGACAAAAACATCATCATTATCCTTTACATTTAACTGCATAGCCTGCACAGGGGTCATATGGATATGACGTTTTGCCACAATAACCCCGTGGTCAATCTCAAGGGTGCCATTAGGCCCTGTAAGGGTGCAGCCAGGCGTACCTTCAGTGTCTCCGGACTGCCGTATCATTCCCGGGATGCCAAGCTTTCTGGAATCTGTCATGGAGATCTCAAGCTGCGTTTCGGGACGAAAGGGTCCGAGGATGGCAACATTTTCAAATGTACCCTTCGGCCCCGTTACTGTGATCCGCTCTTCGCAGACATATTGTCCCGGCTGGCTTAATTCTGCTTTATAGGTAAGGGCGCGGCCCTCTCCGAATAAGATTTCAAAATCCTTCTGGCACATATGTATATGACGTGCACTCGTTTCAATAGGAATTGCAAGTCCCATGTTTCATACCACCTTTTATTATAATCACCTGAATAGTTTATCATATTTTTCGGGAATTTTATACTTTTATTTTTGGAAAAAATAGCTTATAATCTAAGAAAAGAGATACAGAAGAGTATATCTGATGATAAGGAGGACATGACATGAGACAGATATGGGAAGATATGAAAGATTTTTTTACAAGAGACTGGACTGTGACGGAGAAGGTGCTGGTGATTCTCTGCTGCATACTTTTTGGTATGATAAAGGGCTTTTTCCTTGCGCCGATTAAGAAGGGAATCAACTGTGGCAACAACAATGGGAATACTTATAACAACCGGGATGATGAATACTGGGTAAATGACGAAGAGTAATAAGCACGTTGACAAATCAAGGCTTTATCATTATAATTTAATCAAATGAGACAAGGGCGTTTTCATCCGTGTATGAGAACGCCCTTTTTGAGGACGAGTTCCCAAAATAAGGAGGTAATATATAAATGAACCATTACACCCGCCAGGACATCATCCGTTTAGTAGAAGAGGAGGACGTGGGCTTCATCCGCCTGCAGTTCACCGACATTTTCGGAACCTTTAAAAATGTGGCTGTCACGCCCGCCCAGCTTAACAAGGCGTTAAATAACCAGTGTATGTTCGATGGCTCTGCTATCGAAGGCTTTGCGCGGATTGAGGATTCAGATATGTATCTGTACCCTGATCTTAATACCTTTGAAATCTTTCCCTGGAGACCTCAGCAGGGGAAGGTGGCCCGTCTAATCTGCGATATTTTTAAAGCAGATCGAAATCCTTTTGAAAGCGATCCAAGATATGTTCTTAAAAAGGTTATCAAAGAGGCGGCGGATATGGGCTATACCTTTGATGTGGGGCCGGAGTGTGAATTTTTCCTGTTTCACACAGATGACGATGGACTTCCCACAACGATTTCCCATGAGCAGGCAGGCTATTTTGATTTAGGTCCCCTTGATCTGGGGGAAAATGCCAGACGAGATATGGTGCTTACCCTTGAGGATATGGGTTTTGTTATTGAGTCCTCCCATCATGAAATCGCACCGGCGCAGCATGAGATTGATCTGCGGTATGATGAGGCCCTTGTGGCGGCCGACAATATTATGACCTTTAGGATGGTGGCAAAAACCATTGCAAAACGCCACGGGCTCCATGCGACCTTCATGCCCAAGCCTAAGTACGGTGTCAGCGGTTCGGGCATGCACATCAATATGTCCCTGAATAAAGACGGGGAAAATATATTTGTTGATCCTTCAGATGAGAGGGGCTTAAGTAAGGAAGCCTATTATTTTATCGGCGGGATTTTAAAGCATATAAAGGCAATTACCTTTATCACAAATCCTCTTGTAAATTCATACAAAAGGCTGGTTCCGGGATATGAGGCTCCGGTTTACATTGCGTGGTCGGCAAAAAACAGGACTCCGCTTATCCGTATTCCTTCCCTAAACGGCCAGTCGGCCCGGGTTGAGCTTAGAAGTCCGGATCCTTCCACGAATCCATATCTTGCGCTGGCAGTATGTCTTGCGGCAGGCCTTGAAGGGATCAAAAACAGAATTGACCCTCCGGACAGTGTGGATTTAAATATTTTTGAGATGACAGAGGAGGAACGGGAAAAAGCAGGTATTGAGCGGCTTCCGGGAAGCCTTCTTGAGGCGGCAAGAGAATTTGAAAAGGATAGGTTCATACAGCAGGTGCTGGGGGCGGATTTATCAAAAAAATATATACGGGCTAAGACGATGGAATATGCGGATTACCGCGGCCAGGTTACAGACTGGGAGCTTTCAAAATATCTGCATGTGATTTAGACTTTTAAGGAAAGGGACAGGAGGTGTCAGGGTGACAGGTATTATCGTAGTATTTCCGAACAAGGATAATGCAGTGGGAATCCGTAACCTTCTGGTGCGGTACGGTCTGACAGTCACCGGAGTGTGCACCTCAGGAGCACAGGCGGTAAATCTTGCGGATGCATTAGAGGAAGGAATTGTAATCTGCGGCTATAAGCTTAAGGATATGATGTATACACAGCTTCGGGAATATCTTCCGGACAGCTTCGGCCTCCTCCTGGTAGCCTCTAAAAATAAGTGGGACGGAAGCCTGCCGGAGGGAACCGTAGGGCTCCCCATGCCCATAAAGGCGCAGGATCTGATGGAAACGCTTCATATGATGCTGGAAAATATGGAGAGACGCAGGAAGAAGAGACGCGAAGAGAAGAAAAGAAGAAACCCCAGGCAGCAGAAAATCATAGCAGATGCGAAGTCCCTTCTGATGGAAAGAAACCATATGAGCGAAGAGGAGGCTCACAGATATCTGCAGAAGAACAGCATGGACAGCGGCAGAAATATGGCAGAGACTGCTGAAATGATACTGACATATTGCGGCTATTGTGAACGGAGTGAACAGTAACATTGACAATGATAGAAAGGTAACAGTGAATACAGATGAAATTTACAAAAATGCACGGATTGGGAAATGATTATGTTTATGTAAACTGTCTGGAGGAAAAAATAGAAAACCCTCCGGCAGCGGCGAGATTTGTAAGTGACAGGCATTTTGGCATCGGCTCGGACGGGCTGATTATGATAAATCCGTCTGACAAGGCGGATTTTGAGATGGAGATGTACAATGCAGACGGGTCAAGGAGTGAAATGTGCGGCAATGGAATCCGCTGTGTGGCAAAATATGTCTATGACTACGGGCTTACAGATAAGACAAGTATTTCCGTAGAGACGCTGGGGGGAATCAAATACCTTGAGCTGACGGTAAAAGAGGGGAATGTCCGGCTTGTGAAGGTAGATATGGGAAAGCCGGAGCTTACGGCAGAAAGGATTCCTGTTGAGACGGCCCGCCCGCTTGACAGAGTCATTGATGAACCCATTGATGTGAATGGAGAGACCTACCATATAACAGGCGTTTCCATGGGAAATCCCCATGCGGTTGTCTTTGTGGAGGATGTGGAGGAACTGGAAATAGAAAAAATAGGGCCCTGGTTTGAAAACCACAAAAGATTCCCCCGGAGAATTAATACGGAGTTTGTCGAGGTGCTTGACAGGAATACCGTAAAGATGCGGGTGTGGGAGCGGGGGGCAGGCGAGACAATGGCCTGCGGCACCGGTGCCTGCGCCGTGACGGCAGCCTGTATTTTAAACAGCCTGACAGAAAATCAGGTGATAGTGAGGCTGAAAGGAGGAGATCTTCAGATAGAGTGGGACAGACAAAGGGATCGAATCTATATGACAGGGCCTGCGGTAACTGTATTTGACGGAGAGATAGATTTACCGGACGTGGACTAAGCGGGCTGTCTGTGAAGGAGTCGGACGTCCGCAGGTACAGGTTGTTGTTTTGCATAAATAAAAGACAGGAGAGAGAAAAATGTTTAAAGTAAATGAGGATTATTTAAAATTACCGGGAAGCTATCTGTTTTCTACGATTGGGAAAAAAGTTGCGGCTTTTCAGGCGGCGAATCCGGAAAAGAGTATTATACGGCTTGGAATCGGCGATGTGACGCAGCCTCTGGCTCCGGCAATCATTAAGAGCCTGCACGGCGCGGTGGAGGAAATGGCCCATGCGGAAACCTTCCGCGGATATGCGCCGGATTTGGGCTATGAATTTTTAAGAAGCGCCATGGCAAAAAATGATTATCAGGATAAAGGCTGCGATATCCGGGCAGACGAGATTTTCATCTCCGATGGGGCTAAGGGAGATTCCGGAAATATTCAGGAAATCTTTGCAAGGGACAATAAAATCGCGGTCTGTGATCCGGTCTATCCGGTTTATGTAGATACAAATGTCATGGCAGGCCGTACGGGAGTCTATGACGTAGATACAGAAACCTGGAGTGACGTTATCTATATGCCCTGCACAAAGGAGACGGATTTTGCGCCGGAGCTTCCAAAAAGGACGCCGGACATTATTTACCTGTGTTTCCCCAATAATCCCACAGGCTCTGCGATTACAAAGGCACAGCTTCAGGAATGGGTAGATTACGCCAATAAAAACGGAGCGGTCATTATCTATGACGCCGCTTATGAGGCATATATTTCTGAAGAGGATATTCCCCATACTATTTATGAATGTGAGGGGGCAAGAACATGCGCTGTCGAGCTTCGGAGCTTTTCGAAAAATGCCGGGTTTACCGGGGTGCGCCTTGGAGCTGCAGTGATTCCAAAGGATATAAAGGCAGGAGACGTGACACTTCATTCACTGTGGGCGAGGCGCCATGGAACCAAGTATAACGGAGCGCCTTATATTGTGCAGCGGGCGGGCCAGGCAGTTTATTCCGAGGCGGGAAAGAAGCAGCTAAAGGAGCAGATTGCCTATTATATGAGAAATGCCAAGGTTATCTATGAGGGATTAAAGGATGCGGGATACAATGTATCCGGAGGCGTCAACGCGCCGTATATCTGGCTGGAGACGCCGAAGGGGATGACCTCCTGGGAGTTCTTTGACTATCTGCTTGAGAAAGCAAATGTTGTGGGAACGCCCGGCTCTGGGTTCGGGCCGAACGGAGAGGGATACTTCCGGCTGACGGCGTTCGGCTCCTATGAAAATACGGCGGCGGCTATCGAGAGGATCAAAAGGATATAGCGCTTACTGTTCACTCCGTTCACAGTAACCTTCGCAAATCCATTTAAAATTCGCTTCGCGAATGGGATTTGCTCACACCTGAATCACTTTCTTACGTACTTTGCAGTGAATGCAAAGTACTGTGTGAACAGTAACCTCAAATCTCATCATTTAAAAACGCATGTATATAGGTCAGGGCTGCGCCAATGGAGATATTATGCCGGGGCATTTTGCTTAGCATAAGGAAATCTGGTGCCTCGGTAAAAGGCGTCAGCTCTGCGATTTTTTCATAAAGGAATGAAAGATCCTCTTCACACAGATAGGGAGCCAGGTGTCCTCCCAGTATAAAATCTGTGTCATAAATCAGATGGAGAAGATTAATTGCCCTGGCCAGATTTGTAAGAAAAACCTTCCAGCGCTCTGAAAAAGAAGGCTCGTTTTTACGGACTTTTTCAAAAAAGCTGTCCAGGCTTTCCCCCTCCTTAAGGAGCACATGCAAAGAGCAGAGGGTTTCCAGGCAGCCATGTCTGCCGCAGTAGCAGAGTGCCCCCCCTCTTGGTTCTACTTGGATATGTTCTATGGTAGAGCTATGGCCGTGCTTTCCCACCAGAATCCTTCCTTTGGAGATGATGGCTGCTCCCAGATGCTTGCTTAAAGAGATATAAAAGGCATCCGTAAGTCCCGGCGACACCCATATTTCAGAAAAAGCCGCACAGTACGCATCGTGGATGAAGGTACAGGGATAGGGAAGATAGCGGGTAAATTCTTCGATAGAAAGCCCTGTGCAGTCTAAAATCCTGCCGTACAGCATGCTTCTGGCATCCGGTGAGACAAGGCCCTGCATGGCAAACCCAAGACCAAGGAGCTGTTCATCAGTGATACCAAGAGTACTTTTAAATTCAAGTATTTTGTCACAGACGGTTTTAAAATAAGATTCTTTATATTCATAGATGATATCGCATATCGTGCGTCCCAGGCTTTTGCCATACAGATCTACCGCAACTATTTTTGCTTCTTTTTTTACAATCTCCACACCGATACTGACACGATAATCAGCAACAATAGAATAAGCAGAGGCTTTTCTTCCCACAAATTCTGTATTGATAAGCCCGCTTTTTGCAATTAGGCCCTCCTTTTCCATGGATGCCAGGTTGGTTGTGACAGTCGGCCGGCTTAGACGCAGATCGTAGGAAATATCCTGTTGGGAGACACTTTTATTTTTATAAATATAATGATATATCAGACTGCGGTTATTTTGCTTAATCTGATTAGGTGTTATACTCTTTTCCATACATGTATTCCTTAATTGGTAAAATGGTTTATCAAAATAGTATTATAACATGAATGTTGTAAAAACAAAAGAAGAATGATACAATAAACCAAAAAAATTAAGAGGTAAAAGAGAGGAAGTGTTTTGATGAAAACAAAAGCGTTTAAGGCCGGTAGAACTGCTCCTTTCTTCCTGTCCCCGACAAAAAACCAGCTGTATTTATCAGCTGGTTTTTTGTGTGTTTTATACAAAAGTGAGCCGGGAATTTTGATAATACTGACGAATAGAAGACTCCAGGACAAATGTACATTGACAAAATATAGAAATTGATATATGATAAGAAACATAATAAAAGTATTTAATTAAGTGTTAAAAAAAGAAATAATGTGCACTTTGTATAAATTTAGATAAAAAAACTTGTGAATTATTACATGTTGACTTATTTTCTCAAATATAATATTATGCAATTACAATTTGATAAATCATTTTACAAAATAAAATTTATAAAAAGGAGAGCATTATGGGAATTATTGAAAAAATGAAATTGGACGGGAAAAAAGGTTTTGTAACAGGAGCTGCAAGAGGAATCGGTAAAAGTACGGCTACCGCATTTGCTGAAGCAGGAGCGGATGTGGCGATTGTGGATCTGGACTTCGAGGAGGCAAAAAAGACTGCCGCAGAGCTGGCAGAAAAAACAGGCAGAAAGGTCATTGCCATTAAGACAGACTGCACGGATCCAGAGCAGGTAGATGCTATGGTTATTCAGGTAGTCAGCGAGCTCGGGGGACTTAATTTTTGCCACAATAATGCAGGAATCTGCATCAACGCTCCGGCAGAGGAGATGACCTATGCACAGTGGAGCAAGGTAATTAATATCAATCTGAATGGAATCTTCCTGACTGACATTGCGGCAGGAAAGTACATGCTGGAGCATGGCGGCGGTTCTATCATTAATACAGCTTCCATGTCAGCACATATTGTCAACGTACCGCAGCCGCAGTGCGCTTACAACGCTTCGAAAGCAGGCGTTATCCAGCTGACAAAATCCCTTGCCATTGAGTGGGCAAAAAGAGGGGTGCGCGTGAACAGCATAAGCCCGGGATATATCGGAACAGAGCTGACTCTCAACTCTCCCACACTCATACCTCTCATTGAAAAATGGAATGAGATGGCTCCTCTCGGGAGAATGGGAAAGCCAGAGGAACTGGAGGCAATCTGCGTATACCTGGCAGGAGACACGAGTTCATTCACAACAGGAGCTGATTTCATCATAGACGGAGCATTTACCTGCTTCTAAGGAAAGATACACAGTCGAAATGCGCAGAAGGTTACTACAAATTTGAAGTAAACAACAGGCCGGAAAGTGAGGAAAACATGGAGAAAAGAGAAGCAATCATAAGCGGTAAGACGGCTCTTGGAATCGAGCTGGGCTCCACCAGAATCAAAGCGGTACTCATTGATTTCAGGGGGCAGGTTCTTGCAGTAGGGATTCATGACTGGGAGAATTCTTTCATTGATAATATCTGGACCTACAGTCTGGAAGATATACATACAGGGGTGAAGAGCTGCTACAGTTCTTTGAGAAATGCCGTAAAGGAGAAATATGGCGTTGTCCTGGAAACCGTGGGAGCCATGGGCGTAAGCGCCATGATGCATGGTTATATGGCGTTGGATAAGGACGGAAACCAGATTGCACCGTTCCAGACATGGAGAAATACAAATACCCAGCAGGCGGCGGATGAGCTGACGGAGCTGTTTGATTTTAACATACCGCTCCGCTGGAGCGTGGCTCATCTGTATCAGAGGATTCTGGATAAAGAGGAGCATGTAAAGGATCTGGATTATGTAGGTACCTTAAGCGCTTATATCCACTGGAAGCTGACAGGAGAGAAGGTAATCGGTGTCGGCGATGCGTCAGGAATGTTTCCAATTGATTCCGATATTTGCGGCTATGATGCATCCATGGTTGATAAATTTGATAAACTCATAGAGCCCTACGGGTATTCATGGAAGATAAGGGATATCTTCCCGAAGGTTCTTGCAGCCGGAGAAAATGCCGGTGTGCTGACAGAGGAGGGAGCCGCGTTTCTGGGCGCATCAGGCAGCCTGAAAGCAGGAATTCCTCTCTGTCCGCCGGAAGGAGATGCAGGCACCGGCATGACGGCAACTAATTCAGTTGCTCCCCGTACGGGAAATGTTTCCGCAGGTACGAGTACATTTGCCATGATTGTACTGGAGAAACAGCTCAGTAAAGTGTACCGGGAAATCGATATGGTTACGACTCCAACCGGATTTCCATGTGCCATGTCCCATGCAAATAACGGAACCTCAGATTTAAATGCATGGGTAGGCATATTTGGAGAATTTGCGGGGCTGATGGGAATAAAGGCAGATACAGGGGAGCTGTTTGGGAAGCTTTATACCGAGTCTCTAAAGGGAGATGCGGACTGTGGAGGCCTTCTGGCCTACGGCTATTATTCCGGGGAAAATATTACCATGCTGAATGAAGGGCGGCTTGCATTTTTACGTACTGCCGAGAGCAGATTTAACCTTGCAAACTTCATGAGGGTCCACCTGTATACGTCCCTTGGCGCAGTGAAGCTGGGGCTGGATATTCTGATGGAGGATGAGAAGGTCAAGGTGGAGCGTATCATGGGCCACGGCGGGTTTTTCAAGACAAAAGGAGTAGGGCAGAGATACCTGGCGGCGGCAGTTAACGCTCCGGTTACTGTGATGGATACGGCAAGCGAAGGCGGTGCATGGGGAATTGCGCTGCTGGCAGCATATCTGGCAGATAAAAGACCAGGGGAAAGACTGGAGGATTATCTCAACAACAGGATTTTTAAGGAACTGTCCGGAGAAACGATAATGCCTGACGAAAAAGACACAGAAGGTTTTGGGCTCTTTATGGAACGTTATAAAGCAGGACTTGAAATTGAAAAATCTGCAATTGATGTTATGGGCTGGTAGATGCTATGAAGTGTAAGGGCGCTATTTTTGATATGGACGGGGTACTTTTTGATACGGAGAAGCTCTATCAGGATATATGGCAGGAGATAGCAAAAGAACATAAGGTAGAGCTGGACAGCGGATTTGTAAAAGAAATATCCGGAACCAGCGGGAGAAAGATGCTTCAGGTGATCGAAAGGTACTACCAGGTCTCTGACGGGAACCCTATTGTAGATGCATGTATGAGCCGGATGAGAAATAAACTCTCCGAGAGTGTTCCGGTTAAAGAGGGCGTGTTTGATATCCTGCGGTTTTTAAAGGAAAAGGGCGTTCGGACGGCGGTTGCCAGCAGTACTGACCGTCAGCGGATAGAACAAAACCTGCGGATGTCAGGAATCCGGGATTATTTTATGGAAATTGTCAGCGGGCAGGAGGTTAAAAACGGAAAGCCGGCGCCGGATATTTATCTGTGTGCGGCCGAAAGGATTGGCTGCCGCGCGGAAGAATGCTTTGCATTTGAAGACAGTGAAAATGGGGTGCGTTCAGCGTATGCCGCGGGGTGTGTCACGATCATGATACCGGATCTGATAGAACCGGAGGACGGGATCCGTTGTTTCAGGATATGTGGGAATTTAAAGGAAGTACAAAAAGAAATAAAAAATATGGTATAAAAGGAGGAAAATCTAATGAAGAAAAGGATGTTAGCAGTGATTTTAAGTATTATGATGGTCGCTGCTATGCTGGCCGGGTGTAATGCCGGCAGCCGCTCTGGAGGGGAGGATTCCCACAAGGTGGGGATCACGATTCAAAATTTGTCCAACGCCTACTGGGCAGGAGTTATGGGCAAGCTTGGCGGGCTGCTTGATGAGAAGGGCTGGGATTACACCATTGTTGACTGCAAGGATAATTCCGGTACCCAGATAAGCCAGATTGAAAATTTTATGATATCAGGGTGTGACCTGATCATGGTCCATGCTTCTGATGCAGTAGCCGTTGAGGGGGTCTGTAAGGAAGCCATGGAGAGGGGAATTAAGGTTATGTGCTGGGATGACCCTATGGAGAATACTACAGCCAACTGGGTTCTGGACAACAAGGTGCTGGGAGAAGAAATCGGAAAAACGGCGGCAGAATTTATCAATGAGCACTTTACCCCGGAGAATAAGGCCCAGGTTACGGTCATCGGATATCCTTCCACAAAGGTGTTAAAGGACAGGGCGGACGGTATAAAAGAAGGCCTTGAGGCAAACTGCGAGGACAATTATGAGATCATTGCAGAGGTGGATGGACTGGAGGCTCCGGAGGCGCAGACGAATGTAGAATCTGTCATGTCGGCACACCCGGATGCGAACGTGTTCGTAGGGGTCTGCGCAGGTGCTATGATCGGCTCTAATGAGGCGCTTCTGGCGGAATTCGGAAGAGGAAATATCCCGGATTACTATGGCATTATTACTACTGACGTGACACAGCAGCAGTTAGACTCCCTGAAGGCTGACGGCGAGGCAGTCCGGGCGATTGTAGGATTTGAGGGTTCCAACCTGGATACGGCAAAGGCCTGTGTCGAAATGTTCGAACGGATCCTGTCAGGGGAGGATTTTAAGTCAGACAGGAATGTCATACGTGAGATTGGACCGATTACCCGTGACAATATAGATGAAATTTTAGAAGGGATGTAAGAGCCGGTATGAGTGAAGAATATGTATTACAGTTACAGCATATAAGAAAAGAATACCCAGGTGTTGTTGCGCTTAAGGATGTAACGCTGGAATTAAAGGCAGGCGAGATCCTTGCGCTCATCGGAGAGAACGGGGCGGGGAAATCTACATTGATTAAGTGCTGTTCCGGAGCAGTAATCCCGACCTCTGGAAAGATTATTGTAAATGGCAAAGAATTTGACAGCATGACGCCCCAGCTTGCGTCAGAGAATGGGATCGCGATTATTTATCAGGAATTTAATAATGTAAAGGAATTATCAGCGGCAGAGAACCTGTTCCTGGGACACCCAATCAGGAAAGGTATCCTGATTGATAAAAAGGCCATGGAAGAGGAAGCAGCAAAGGCCTTTGAGCAGTTACATATCAAGATTGATCCAAAAACCTTAATGAAGGATCTGACTGTAGGCTATCAGCAGATGGTAGAGATTGCAAAGGCAATCCAGCAAAACGCCAGAATATTAATTATGGATGAGCCTTCCGCGCCTCTGACCAGCGCGGAGGTAGAGAGCATGTTCGCAGTTGTAGAGCTTCTAAGGAAGCAGGGGGTTTCCATTATCTATATCTCTCACAGACTGGAGGAGATCTACAGGCTTTCAGACCGGATCGTTGTTATCCGTGACGGAGAATATGTGACGACACTGATTACGAAGGACAGCCAGGTAGAGGAGCTGATTCAGCTGATGGTAGGGCGTGAGCTTACCGAGACTTATCCGCCCAGAGGAAACTGCATTGATAAGAATGAGGTAATACTGGAGCTTAAAGGACTGACGGGAAATGGCGATAAGAATATAAACCTGAAGCTCCATAAGGGAGAGATTCTGGGCCTTGGCGGACTTGTAGGCGCCGGGCGGACAGAGCTGGCGGAGATGATTTTCGGGGCTGTGCCAAAGAAGTCTGGCCAGATGTTCTATAAGGGAAAGGAAATTAATCCCCAGAGTCCCAGGGAAGCCATTGATCTTGGCATTGCCCTGGTTCCGGAGGACAGGAAGCGCCATGGGGCTATGCTTGGCATATCTATTAAGAATAATATTAATATGCCGATTTATGAGAGGGATTCCCATTTCAGCGTGATAGATGAAAAGCTGGAGATGAGCACAGCAGAAAAATACCAGAAAAATATGGTCATCAAAACGCCGAGCCTTCACCAGCTGATTCGGAATCTAAGCGGCGGAAACCAGCAGAAGGTTATCCTCGGAAGGTGGATGGCAGCCCAGTCGGAGCTTATCATCTTTGACGAGCCCACCAGGGGAATCGATATAGGCGCGAAGTATGAAATATATAAATTAATGAATGATCTGGTAGAAAAGGAAGGAAAGTCAATCCTTATGATTTCTTCAGAGATGGAAGAGCTGATGGGTATGTCTGACAGAATTCTTGTACTGGCAGAAGGCGAAATGACAGGGGAATTGTCAAAGGAAGAATTCAGCCAGGAAACCATTATGACATATGCATCCGCAGCGGCGAAAGAGTAGGAGGAGTGGAAAGATGAAAGAAAATAAAGTTATAAATTTTATTAAAGGCCAGGCAATCTGGGTTGTAGTTATCGTTCTTGTTTTAGCATTTACAATTGCAAATCCAAGATTTATTTATCCTGCCAACCTGTTAATTATGTTAAGACAGGTAGCTGTATGGGGGATTGCGTCCGTTGGTATGACATTTGTAATTCTGTTAGGCGACATTGACTTGTCTACGGGTTCAATTATAACATTTGTAAATGTAATGTGTTCCTATTTGATGGTAAATATGGGAGTTCCTATGGGGCTTGCAATAATCATTGCCCTGGCAGCATCTACAGCCATTGGACTTTTAAATGGCTTTATGGTATCCACAATCGGCATCCCGGCACTCATTGCTACCTTTGCCACACAGACTGCATTTTCAGGAATTGCCCTGATTCTTTGTAACGGGCAGCCTATTAATGGATTTACAGAAACCTTTAAGGTATTCGGACAGGGCAAAATAGGACCTGTGCCTGTGCCGGTAATCATCATGGCTCTTTGCTTCGCATTGGGAGCGTTTATTCTGGATAAAACCTATTTTGGACGTTATTTCTATGCTGTAGGCGGCAACATTGAGGCGGCAAGGCTTTCCGGTATCCGTACTGGAAGGGTAAAATATCTGGTATTTGCGTTGTCCGGCTTCTTTGCGGGACTTGCAGGACTGGTGCTCCTGTCACGTACCAACTCTGGTATGGGCAATGCCGGACTTGGATATGAGTTTAAGGTTATCACCTGCGTGGTTCTGGGCGGTGTATCCGTATCCGGCGGATACGGAAGAATCTCCGGAGTAGTGGCAGGAACATTTATTATCGGTGCACTGCAGAATGGTATGGTACTCATGAACCTTAATACATGGATTCAGGATATTGTACTTGGAATCGTACTTGTGCTTGCCGTAGGCTTTGACTGCTACCAGAAGAAAAAACGGGCAAACTAGTGCTTTGGCAGATAAAATATGATAGAATATTCTACAGCGTAAAAGTGCGGAATCGTTACATGTAAAAAGGGTAAATAAGAATTAGGAGACAAAATAATGGAACTGACATGGAGTGGTATAGAAAAGAAAGAGGAGTGGGAAAAAGCAGGTATCATGCTTCCAGGGTATGATACAAAGGCCGTCACGCAGGAAACAAAAGAAGCGCCCGAATGGGTACATTTTGGAATCGGTAATATTTTCCGCATTTTTCTGGGAGGGATTGCAGACACTCTGCTGGAACAAAAGGAGATGGACAAAGGGATCACCTGTGTGGAAACATTTGACACAGACGTGGTGGACCAGATTTATGCCCCATATGATAACCTGGTTTTAAGTGTGATTCTTCATGGAGACGGAAGACAGGATAGAAAGGTGCTTGGCTCACTTACGGAGGCTTTGAAAGCGCAGCATGAGGATCAGACGGCATGGGAGAGATTAAAAGAGATTTTTCGCGCCGAAAGCCTTCAGATGGTTTCTTTTACTATTACAGAAAAAGGATACGCCCTGAAAAATGCAGACGATACATTTTTCCCCTTTGTGGAGAAGGATATTGAAAACGGGCCTGAAAAAGCAGCCTGCGCTATGGCGGTTGTGGCGGCTATGCTTTTAGAGCGTTATAAGAACGGCGGGGCGCCCCTTGCCCTGGTATCTATGGACAATTGTTCCAGGAACGGAGAGAAATTAAGAGAATCGGTTCTTATGATGGCGGATGAGTGGAAGAAGCGTGGATTTGTAGATGATGATTTTATTTCTTATATAAGTGATGAGACGAGAATCTCCTTCCCGTGGACCATGATCGACAAGATTACTCCAAGGCCGGCGGAAAAGATTGCAGAGGAGCTTGAGGCGGCAGGAGTGAAGAATATGCAGCCTGTGACCACTTCAAAAAGAACCTATATTGCTCCCTTTGTCAACGCAGAGGCTCCCCAGTATCTGGTGATTGAGGATAATTTTCCAAATGGCCGCCCGCCCCTTGAAAAGGCAGGGGTCTATATGACGGACAGGGAGACAGTAAACAAGTCTGAGAGAATGAAGGTGACCGTGTGCCTGAATCCTATTCATACAGCCCTCGGCCCTTATGGATGCCTGCTGGGATATAATCTGTTTTCAGATGAGATGAAGGATCCGGATATGCTGAAGCTTGCAGAAACCGTAGGCTATGGGGAAGGCATGGAGGTAGTTCCGGATCCGGGAATTATCTCTCCCAAAGCATTTTTGGATGAGTGTATCAAGGAAAGATTCCCGAATCCGTATCTCGGCGATACCTGCCTGCGTCTCTGCACGGACGCTTCCCAGGGGCTGGGCGTGCGTTTTGGAGTGACAGTAAAGTCTTACGTGGAAAAATACGGGGATGCGAAGAAATTAACAGGAATCCCGTTAGCCATTGCCGGATGGCTCCGCTATCTGCTGGGCGTGGATGATAAGGGTGCCTCCTATGAGCTGGCTCCGGATCCTATGGCAGAGGAAATGCAGAAGCAGCTTTCCACCATTGTGATAGGAGAGCCGTCAAGCCTCACAGAGCAGCTAAAATGGATCCTTTCCAATGAAAATGTATTTTTCATCAACCTTTATGAGGCCGGAATCGGTACTTTGATTGAAGAGATTTTCAGGGAAGAAATCAAGGGCTTCGGGGCAGTGAGAGAAACGGTTCAGAAATATCTTGGGTAAGCGCAAAATGTGTATTGAATAGAAATAAGCGAAAGGGGGCTGTCTCTTCAGCCCCTGATTTTAGATAGGATCAATTTTAATATCAGGATTATATTTTTTTATTTCATCAAAAAATCCCTTCTTATCAACTAAAGCTATCATGACTTCAGATTTGCCTTTGCATTTTATTTCAATTCTGTCGAGGGATGCGGCCAAAGAAGACGTAGGATTATGTGTTGTTAAAAGCGCGGTAATATCATTATATGGAATTTGTTTTTTCATCAGACCAAATACAATGAGCAGTGATTCGCTTTGCAGCTCTGCAAAATTATGAAATACAATGGGAATACAGAATATTTCTACAGCAGCAAATGACAGTAAGGTAATTATCAATGCAGTGATATTCGGGTCGGTAAATGCACTGACAATGAGCATGGGTAAAAGCAGCGCGGCTGTGCCTAAAATTATCCCATAGAACCACCAGGCCACCTTTCCCTTAAACTTCACAGGATTCGCTCTGTCCTTTTCCCGATATTTAAAATCATTTCTATCATGTTTCATTAAACTGTCCTTTCTGTGATGCCGGATATAGATTTCAAGTAATCATCAGTTTCCTTTCGTGTCCTGAAAATAACAATATCCTTCTCTTCCTGGTATTTTTTCAGAAGTTCATATATCTGCGGCAATTGTTTCCGGGGAAAATCAATAATCCATTGCCTGAACTCTTCATCAAATTCAGATTCAATCCAGGGCAGATCCTCCCGTTTTTTTCCGATACGGGATTTTGCGCCTGAAAGGCAGACATCCAACGGAAAATCTAACAAAAAGACCGTATCACATTCTTTTAGCCGTACTTCAAGGGTGCGCTGGTAATTCCCGTCAATAATCCATGCATCCTTTCGGATGATTTCATGAAGCTTTGCGTCAAAGGCTTCTCTGGAAATATTAGTTCCATCCGGTTTATGCCATATCATATCCAGATAATACACAGGAATCCCTGTCTCACTGCTTAATTTTCGTGCAAATGTACTTTTTCCGGAGCCGGGGCTTCCGATAATGATTATTTTTTGCATGCTATCTCCTTTAACTCTAATAGTATACTACAAAATATAAGCTTTTTGTCAATGACCTTTTGGAGGTATTTGTTGACATTTCTATTGCATAGTATATAATAGACTCATAAGAAACTAACTTATGAGTCTATTTTTTGTGAGACAGGAAACTATATTCTGAAGGAGACATTCATGTTTTATTGCCGTGAGGAAGAATTGCGAATCATGAACCGGCGGTATGATAAAGGCCGGTTTGAATGTATTATTATATATGGAAGAAGGCGTGTGGGCAAAACGGCCTTGATTAATGAATTCTGTAAGGGAAAGAAGACCATATATTTTTCCGCACTTAACGCATCGTCACAGGAGAATCTGGAAGAGTTGTCCAAGGCCGTTTATCTCTGTAAGGCTCCGGAAGGATTTCATGCCCCGGTCTATGGAAGCTATGCGGATGTACTGGATGTCATTACTGAGATGGCAAAAAAAGAGAGGCTTATATTTGTGATTGATGAATACCCTTATCTCGCAAAAGCTGAAAAGAGTATTTCCTCCCGTCTGCAGCATATGATTGATCATGTGTGGCAGAATACAGGGATGTATCTGATCCTGTGCGGTTCATCTATGAGCTTTATGGAATATCAGGTGCTTGGGTATGAGAGCCCCTTATATGGAAGGCGTACTGCCCAGTTTAAAATACAGGCGCTGACCTACAGGGAAATTACGGCCTTTTATCCGGAACTGGCTCCAGAGGATCAGGCGCTTTTATATGGCGTGACGGGAGGGATCCCCCATTATATGAATAAACTGGAGGCGGAAAGCGGTCTGGATGAAGCATTGATTGAAAATCTTTTTCAGCCCTCCGGATATTTGTTCGAAGAGCCGGAAAATCTTCTGAAGCAGGAGCTTAGGGAGCCGGCGATCTATAATTCTGTGATTTCCGCAATTGCAGGAGGGGCGTCCCGTGCCAATGAGATTTCAACAAAGGTAGGACTTGAGTCTGGCATCTGTGCAAAATATCTGCGTGTCCTGCTGGAATTAGGGATTCTAAAAAAAGAAACACCGGTTACAGAAAAGCCGGGAAAGAAAACAATTTACGTAATTGATGATAATTTTTTCCGCTTTTGGTACAGATTTGTACAAAGAAATATGTCTGCCATAAATGCAGGGCGTATCCGGCAGATTTATGAGCCTGCAATTAAGAGATTTTATTCTGATTATATGGGGCTGGTTTTTGAAAAGATGTGCCGGGAGTATCTGCTTAGATATGCTAGGGAGCTGCCGATTCTGCTAAGTGACGTAGGACAGTGGTGGGGGACGGACAGAAGGACGAGAACGGAGATACAGATTGATATTGTGGGAACACCTGCGGAGGGCGGGGGTTATCTGATTGGATCCTGCAAATATAAAAATGAAAGGATTGGTACGGATGAACTTGACTTGCTTCGGCGGTATGCAGAGGTCTTCCGGAAGGATGGAAAATTTTATTATTACATTTTTTCCAAGGGAGGCTTTACACAGCCGCTTATAGACCTTTCTAAGCAAGGGGAGGTTACACTTTTAACATTAGAAGATATCTATCAGGCATAAAAGGAGAAGTTACTGTTCATTCCATTCACAGTAACCTTTGCAAATCCATTTAAAATTCGCTTCGCGAATAGGATTTGCTCACTCCTGAATCACTTTCTTACAGTCTGCGCAGTAAATGCGCAGACCTGTGAACAATAACAAGGAGAATACCAACATGCAGCTGCGCCATGAAATTCCGGCTCCTTTCTGGACTTTGTTCCGCTCGGTGAACCGGGACGCCTATATAGAAGCATTGCTTACAATTAATGAAGAATACCAGTACAGCAACTATTTCCTGACAAGGGAGATGTGCATCCAGGTACTGGCTGATCTGAATATAAAAAAACAGATTGAGTTAAAGCGGGAGGAGAATGAGACAGATTTTGACATGCTGGAAACCCCTTCGTCGCGTATGCTAAGGCTGCTTCTTAAGATGGGATGGCTGAAAGCAGTGGAGGATTATAATACCCTTGTGACAAATATTGTCATTCCTGATTATGCCGCAATTTTTATTGATGCCTTTGAGAAGCTAAGTTTAGAGGATGTGGAGGAGACGGAAATCTATATTCAGAATGTCTACGCCACACTTTTTTCATTTAAAAACGATCCGAGAGTGAATCTTGGGATGCTTCGCACGGCTCTTGTGAATACAAGGAAGCTTAATAAGGCGCTGCAGGATATGCTTCATAACATGGACAAGTTTTTCGGAAGGCTTCTTGCCCAAAAGACCTACGGAGAGCTTTTAAAAGAGCATCTGGAAGGGTATGTGGAAGAGATTGTAAGAAAAAAATACCATATCCTTAAGACATCAGATAATTTTTACATTTATAAAACAGATATAAAAAAGGTCTTGCGTGAAATGCGAGAGGATGAGGAATGGATTTATATGGTCCGGGAACGCTCCCGGATGATGGGGGATACGAAGGAGGACGTGCTGGAGCTTCTGGATTTGATTGAAAGAGGCTTTGACGATATTGAGCACCGTATTTCCAATATGGATAAAGAGCATACGAAGTATGTCCGCGCAACGGTAACAAGAATGAATTATCTCTTAAGCGGCGAGACGGATACAAAGGGACTTGTTGTAAAACTTCTGAATCAGATCTCGAAAAGTGAGGACAAGGAGGACAAGATACGGGCAGTAGGTGCAAGGATGAATCTGTCTTATCTTGAAATTCTGTCTGAGAAATCCCTCTATAAACGGAGGAAAGGGAGAAAGGATTTCATCAGCCAGATGGCAGAGGACGAGACGGAAGCAGATTTAAACCGGGAGGACGTCTTAAGGCTTAACCGGATACAGAGCCGCTTTGGCAGGAAACAGATTGAGGAATTTATCGAGAGCCATATGGAGGGAGAGGTGATGGATGCCTCTAAGCTTTCCCTTGACGGAGCGGAAGATTTTGAAAAGCTGATTCTTGCCTATGATTACAGCACAAAGACGAGAAGCAAATATACCGTGATTTCAGAGGAGGCGGAGATGGTGGAGAGGAATGGATACCGTTATCCGGCGCTTAAGTTTGTAAGGAGGACGTTATGAACGGATATTATAAGGAGCTTACCCAGGAGGAGCAGGAGGCTCTGGCCGGTGTGATTCAGCTTCTGTACCGCCAGACCTTTCTTCTGGAGCGGAAATACGAGAAACGCTCCGGACGGTTTCAATATACGAAGGAATACCGCGTGTGCAGCAGGCACATGGAGTTTTTAAAGGAATACTTTGCGGTAGCAGGAATTATCTTAAAGGAAAATGTCCATATGGGAGTCATCTACATACAGGGAGAGACGCTGTGGGGAGAGAAGCTTCCAAGGCTTGCCACCATTTACCTGCTGATATTAAAGCTTATTTATGATGAGCAGATGGCCCAGGCGTCAACAAGTGTGCAGGTGGTAACTACGCTGGGGGCCATAAGCGGCAAGGCGGGAGACTTCCGCGTGTTGTCCGGGATTCCCTCACCCACGGAATTAAGGCGTACCATCTCGCTTCTTAGAAAATATCAAATCGTTGAGCCTTTGGACGTGCTGGAAGAATTGGGGGAGCATACGAGGCTTGTCATTTACCCCACTGTCCATGCAGTACTTTTGGGAGATGATATTAAGAAACTGTTGGAAACATTCAGCGAGGAGGAAGACATTGGAGAAGAAGCAGGCCTTCCGGGCACTTTCGAAGATATGCCTGAATAACTGGCACTATATAGATAAGAAGATACTTACATTAAATGAAGGGATTAATTTTTTTACGGGACATTCAGGGAGCGGAAAGTCCACGGTGATTGATGCCATGCAGATCGTCCTGTATGCAAATACAGACGGGAGGGGGTTCTTTAATAAAGCGGCAGCAGATGACTCGGACCGCACCTTGATGGAATATTTAAGAGGCATGGTAAATATCAGTGAAAACAATGAGTCCCAGTACTTAAGGAATCAGAACTTTTCCAGTACGATTGTGCTGGAGTTTCAGAATACGGTTACAATGGAACGGCAGTGCGTGGGCGTTGTGTTTGATGTGGATACGGCGGCGGGTGAGATCAGCCGGTTGTTTTTCTGGCATATGGGAGGACTTTTAGAAAACGGATACCGCACAGGAAAGCGATGCCTTACGACTATAGAGGTAAGAGAATATCTGCAGAGGAATTTTACTGCGGAGAGATTTTACTGCGGCCCCAGTAATGAGAGGTTTAGAAGGCAGCTGTATGATGTATATCTGGGTGGCCTTGACGGGGAGAAATTTCCCCGTCTGTTTAAGCGGGCCATTCCCTTCCGCATGAATATTAAGCTGGAGGATTTTGTGAGGGAATATATCTGCATGGAGCAGGATATCCATATTGAGGACCTGCAGGAAAGTGTGATGCAGTATGGCCGGATGCAGAGCAAGATCGAAGAAACCCTTGCGGAGATTGAGCGGCTTAAGGAAATCCGGGAGACATATGAGGAGTACCGGGAGGCTAAGAAAAGCAAAGAGGCCTGTGATTACCAGATCAAGCGTCTGGAGATGCTGCAGTCAGAGGCAAAAAGCCTGGAGCTTAAGGATAAGATTACTGAACGAGATGAGGCTGTTAAGCAGCAGGAGGCAGTACTTCACAAGCTTACAGGAGAGCGTGATATTCTGCAGAAGGAATATGAGGAGCTTCTTGTCCGCATCGCAAACAGCGGATATTCCGGCATGGAGCAGGAGCTTCAGGCATTGAATGAAACACTGGAGCGTCTTGAGAGCAGCAAGTCCAGGTGGAAAAAGACAGCGGAGCAGTTAAAAGAATGGAAGAAAACGGATATTGCATCGAACCAGCTTATCTGGGATGTAGAGAAATTTGACGCAGGGACGATTACAGAAGGGGAGCTTTCAAGGCTTCAGGAAACCCTAAAGGAGCTTCATGAGGATTTGGAGGAGGAGCGCCGGGAGACAGACGGCGAGCTTCGGGTTGTAAAAAAGGAAGAGAAGGAAGCAAGAGAGGAATTAAAGGAACTGCGTCAGGGGAAGAAGGCCTACCCAAAAGAGCTTGAGGAAGCGAGATATGAGCTCAGGAACCGTCTGCGTGAGCGGTGCGGGACTTTTGTAAATGTGCAGATTCTGGCGGATCTTTTGGATATCCGGCAGGAGCGGTGGAGAAATGCCATTGAAGGTTATCTTGGAGGGAACAAGCTGCTCCTTGTTGTAGAGCCGAAATACGCAAAGGATGCTATGGAAATTTACCAGGAAATGGACAGAAAAAAATTCAACCGGGCGGCAGTTCTGGATTCAGAGAAGGTACTGGCAGAGAGGCACCCGGTGCGGGAAGGGGCGCTGGCCGAAGAGATTATTGCCGGGGAGCCCCATGTTCGCGCTTATATTGATTTTGTGCTGGGCAATGTTATGAAATGCGAGAACATCGGCGAGCTTCGGAAGTATCGGATCGGAGTTACACCGGACTGTATGCTGTACCATAATTTCCGTCTGCAGCATATGAATCCGGAAAATTATACAAGGTGTGCATATATCGGAGAGATGAGTATGCGTCAGCGCATCATAAGGCTGGAGGAAAGGTGTCAGGCTCTGCAGGAAAAGAGGCTTCCGCTCCAGGAAATGTTAGAGGAGATACGAAAGACCATGCAGCTTGAAACGCTTTCCCAGCCGGCGGCGGACTATATGCAGCAGCTAAATGATATGGAGCAGATTCCGGAGAAGATGCGAAGGAAAAAGAAGCTGACAGAAAAGATGCGAAGGCTTAAGGAAGAGACGGTAGATGCACTGGAGAAGGAAAAGAGGGAGCTTTACGCAAAGCAGTCAGAAAAGACAGAGCAGATTAAGAGAGAGGAAAAAGCAGTCTGGAGCAATCAGGGCGACATCAGGAAGTTTAAGGAGGAGCTGGTGGCAGCAGAGGGGCTTCTTAAGGATCAGCATATAAGCTTTGAGGAATTTAAGAAGAAGCTTCGGAAAAGAGAGGATTCCGGGGAAGTGGAAGATGAGGAAGGTATTTCTAAGATCGAGGCATATGAGTCACAGTTTATGCAGTATTTAAACAGCCGGCGTTCTGAGAACTATGACTATCTGAAGCGTCAGAAGATGAATGAGAGCTATCCACTTAAGGAGGCGGAAGAAGCGAAATACCAGAGGCTTGTCGGCGTCCGGAGCGAATACATCCGTAATTATCCTGACCGTTCGTTTTCGACCGTGATCAAGGACAATATTCCTTATGACAGGTTAATGGAAAGCCTTCGCTGTGATAAGCTTAACACCTACCGCGAGACGGCAAAAGAACAGGCACAGACAGCGGTAGAGCATTTTAAGGATGACTTTATCTTCAAGATCCGAAGCGCTATAAAAGAAGCATATCAGCGCAGAGATGAACTGAACCGTGTTATCAGCGGAATGGATTTTGGCAAAGATAAATATCAGTTTGTCATTACAAAAAATAAAGGCGCGGACGGAAAATATTATAAAATGTTCATGGATGATTCTTTGAATATTCAGCCTTCAAAGCTTACGAATCATATGGATAACCAGCTTAATATGTTTACCATGGAGCATGAGGACCAGTACGGGGAAATGATGAATGAGCTCATCAGTATTTTTATTCCTCCGGAAAACGCCACAAAGGAGGAGCTTGACGAGGCAAAGCGCAGCATGGATAAATATGCGGATTACCGTACCTATCTCTCCTTTGATATGCAGCAGATTATAAAGGGAGAAAAGGACATGACCATCGGCCTTGGAAAGATGATTAAGAAGAATTCCGGCGGTGAGGGGCAGAATCCACTTTACGTTGCTCTTCTTGCCAGCTTTGCACAGGTCTACCGGATTAATCTGTCCCCAAAGCTTAAGCGTTCGCCGATTATCCGTCTGGTAGTGCTTGACGAGGCATTTTCTAAAATGGACGCGGAGAAGGTGGCAAGCTGTATTTCCCTGATCAGAGGGCTGGGTTTCCAGGCAATTATCAGCGCAACCAATGATAAGATACAGAATTATCTGGAAAATGTGGATAAGACCTTTGTCTTTGCAAATCCTGGTAAAAGGCATATTTCCATCCAGGAATTTGAAAAGGTGGAATTTGACCAGCTGGCGGCGGAAGAGGAGTAAAAATTAGTTTTTGTGTGAATGGAGGAAGTTATGGAGAACAGAACAGAAAAATATGTTGAAAATCTGGCGAAGCTTATTAGAAAGGAAACCGTATCTGTATTCTCACGCAATCCGGATCCGGAGAAGTTCAGAAAATTCCACGGGCTGTTAAGAGAAATATTTCCGAATATTTCCGAAGCCTGTGAATGGGAGGATTTTGAAGGGAGTCTTCTTCTTAAATGGAAGGGGAAGGAAACAAATAAGCTTCCGGTTATGTTCATGAATCATCATGATGTGGTGGAGGCTCCGGGAAAATGGGAGCATGAGCCGTTTTCCGGGGATGTGGCGGATGGGAAGCTCTGGGGCCGGGGAACCCTGGACACGAAGGGGGGACTGTGGGCCATGCTCCAGGCTGCGGACGAGCTGGCGGCAGAGGGCTTTCGACCGGACCGGGACATATACTTTGAGTCCTCCTGCACCGAGGAGACAACAGGCAGAGGTGCAAAAATGATCGCAGAAACCCTGGAGAAACGGGGCATCCGCTTTGAGATGCTCTTTGACGAGGGCGGCATGATTCTTTATGAGCCTGTCGGAGGGGTCAAGGGAACCTTTGCCATGGTTGGAATGGGTGAGAAGGGAAACTGCATCATAAGATTCATTGCCCGCTCCGCCGGGGGACACGCGTCAACGCCGGGGAAAAATACGCCTTTAGTCAGACTTGGGGCTTTTATGGCGGAGGTGGACAGGAAATGTCCTTTCAAGAGTGAAATCAGCCCGGTTATAAAGGAAATGTTTAAAAGATTTGCTCCCTATTTGGGTGCCGCAGGCTTTGTCACAGGCCATGCAGAGACTTTCGAAGGACTTTTAAAGGCAGTTATACCGGGTCTTTCGCCGGCGGCAGGAGCAATGCTTAGGACAACGCTGGCATTTACAATGGCACAGGCATCGGAAGGAAGAAATGTCCTTCCCCAGACCGCCTGGGTAGTGGGGGACATGAGATTTTCCCACCACCAGGGGGAGAAGGCTTCTCTTATGGCGCTGAAACCTATTGCGGACAAATATGGTATTGAAATAAAAATTATAGAGCATGGTATTGATTCTGGACTTGCGGACTATGACAGCGAAGGTTTCCGGCTGATTGAGAAAGCTGTGAAGAACGTTTACCCGGATGTGGATGCAGCTGTCCCTTATGTTATGACAGGAGCCTCTGATTCCCGGTTTTTTGGACGGATATGCAAGAACTGCTTCCGGTTTGTGCCCTTTAAGATAGACAAGCAGCAGCTTGACAGTGTGCACGGACTGAATGAGAATATTGATATTGATACATTAGTCCCTGCCGTGGACTATTACAAATATATGATGAGAGAGGTATAATTTATGGAAGAATCGAAGGAAAAAAGCAAGGGTCTGGATATCAGTGTAAAATCTTTTATTACGGCAACACTCATTATATTTGCTCTGATGGTTCTGACCTATGTTCTTACCTTTATCATTCCGGGCGGCGAATATGCCCGGATTGCCGATGAAAGCGGGAATATGATCATAGACCCGGACGGACAGTTCACCAGTATTCCGGGAGGCCTGTCCTTTTATAAATGGCTGCTTTCCCCGTTTCTTGTGCTTGCAGCCGATGGCGGAGGAACGATTCTTGCAGTGATCCTCTTTCTGCTGATTGTGGGAGGAGCCTTTAACTGTCTGGATAAATGCGGCCTCATGGGATATATGCTGCAGAAGATTGTACATAAATATGGAAGAGTAAGATACCGCCTTATGGGCATTATCGTGTTGTTCTTCATGCTGCTTGGTTCCTTTATCGGCTCCTTTGAGGAATGTGTGCCCCTTGTACCTATTGTTGTGGCTCTTTCCTTAAGCCTGGGGTGGGATGCCCTTACCGGGATGGGGATGAGTGTTCTTGCGGTAAGCTGTGGCTTTGCGGCAGGCATATGCAATCCCTTTACCGTGGGGGTGGCACAGGGGCTTGCAGGCCTTCCCATGTTTTCCGGAGCCTGGCTTCGGGCTGTGTCCTTTGTGCTGATTTATATATTGCTTCTGCTTTTTCTTAGGAATCATGCGGGAAAGGTGGAAAAGCCTGTCATTTTGAGCTCACAGGAGAAGTTCGAAAAGCAGGAGAACATGGAAAAAGGTCTTATGTGCTTTGCCGGAATTTTGACTGCCGGAATTCTTCTCGTACTGTCATCAGGCTTTCTGACAGTGCTCCAGGATTATACTATGATTATTGTAGCGGTCATGTTTCTTGCGGCAGGTATAGCCGCACCGGCTTTATGCAATATGAGAGGAAAAACACTTGCCTCCTGCTTCGGTGCCGGAAGTGCAAGCATCTGCCCGGCTATCCTTATGATCCTTATGGCAAGCTCCATCAAATATACCATGGTAGAAGCAAATGTACTGGATACCGTCCTGCACGGCGCTGTTACACTGGCAGGAGGCTTCCCGAAATGGGCGGTGATTATGTTCATTTACCTTATTGTACTGGCAATGAACTTTTTCATAGGCTCCGGGTCAGCTAAGGCGTTTCTCCTGATACCGCTGATTGTCCCGATTGCACAGATTTTCGGGATCTCCTCCCAGCTTTGCATCCTGGCGTTTGCCTTTGGCGATGGATTTTCCAATGTATTTTACCCCACCAATCCGGTGCTTCTCATCTCCCTGGGGCTTGCCGGTGTAAGCTATGGGGAATGGTTTAAGTGGAGCTGGAAATTTCAGGCTATGAATCTTATACTGACATCAGGTCTACTGCTTATGGGACTCGCGGTGGGATATTGCTAGTATAATCCGCCCAAAATGTCACGATTTTTAAGCTATTATGACGTAAAATAGATCGGATTTCTAAGCGAAATTTGGTAAATAAAAACAAAAATGAAAAAATGGAAAAAAGGACTTGATTTTTATGGAAATTTCGGTATAATAGTATATGTTCGTTGGACAAACCAACGAAGCTTTTGCGGATTGGTGTAACGGCAGCACAGCAGACTCTGACTCTGTTAGTAGAGGTTCAAATCCTCTATCCGTAGTCCTTGGCAGGGGCGCCGGAGGCTGATATATTTTCAACATCCGGTTACATAAAACGGAGTGTGGCTCAGCTTGGTAGAGCGCTACGTTCGGGACGTAGAGGCCGCAGGTTCAAATCCTGTCACTCCGACTAGATATACCGAAGTCTTGTTAAATAGGGACTTCGGTATTTTTTTCTTTAAATAAGGAGCGTAGATAAATGCAGTTCATTTCAAAAGTAGCTAAATTGATGAAAGGAAGGAGCAGCTCAGATAAAAAATTTGATGAAGAAGGTAATACTGGATAATCCGGAGATTTACTCGGAATATACACCATATAGATATATAGATAATCTTCGGGAATTTATGAACCAGGCGGGAAATCTTAATCTGGCAGTGTAAGATGAGGAGAAAAAGATGAATAACAAACAGAATTATGAATGGAAAAAAATGACTATGGGGACCTGCTATTATCCGGAACACTGGAAAAAGGAGTTATGGGCAGAGGATCTTGACCGGATGCTTGACGTTGGCATTACGGTTATTCGTATTGCAGAGTTTGCATGGAATAAGGTAGAACCAGAAGAGGGAAGATTTGAATTTGGTTTTTTTGATGAACTTCTGGATTTGTGTGAGCAAAAAGGAATGAAAGTAATCTTTGGTACACCGACTGCAACGCCCCCGGCATGGCTGACGGAGAAGTATCCGGAGGTTCTTAATGCATCAAAGGACGGCGTGCTGTACCGCCACGGAGGAAGAAGGCATTATAATTACAATTCGCCTGTTTACCGGGAGTTTAGTGTGCGGATTGTAGAGAAAGAGGCAGAACATTACGGAAAACATCCGGCCGTTGTGGGATGGCAGATTGATAATGAGCTGAATTGTGAAACGAATGAATTCTACTCGGCAGCAGATTCAGTAGCTTTCCGTGTATTTCTGAAGGAAAAATATGGGACGCTGGAGGCATTAAATGAGGCCTGGGGAACGGTATTCTGGAACCAGACCTACACGGACTGGAAGGAGATCTATGTGCCGAGAACCGTATTGAATATGGGAATCAATCCGCACCAGCACTTAGACTATTATCGTTTCCTTTCAGACAGTACATTAAAATACTGCGGCATGCAGGCGGAGATTATCCGAAAATATAAAAAGCCGGAAGATTTTATCACCACCAACGGCATGTTCTGGAATGTGGATAACCACCGCATGGAAAAAGACTGTCTGGATGTCTATACCTATGATTCATACCCAAGCTTTGCGTTTGGGCTTGACAGGGCTCCTGGGGCAGCAGACGACTTGAATGACAGGAAGTGGACCATGCATCTGAACGAAGTGCGTTCCATCTGCCCCCATTTTGGGATCATGGAGCAGCAGTCCGGGGCAAATGGATGGACTACCCGCATGGAAGGGCCGGCGCCAAGGCCGGGACAGCTTACCCTCTGGGCAATGCAGAGTGCTGCCCAGGGCGCTGACTATATCTCTTTTTTCCGCTGGCGGACCTGTACGGTGGGGACTGAAATCTACTGGCATGGAATCCTGGATTATGATAACCGGGATAACAGAAAGCTTGCGGAGGTTAAAGACTTCTATCAGAAATTCAGGAGCATTGACGCCGTATGCGGCGCAAAGAATGTCGCAGCATTTGCCCTTATCAAGGATTATGATAATGAATGGGATACGGAAGTAGATGCATGGCATCGGAGAGTAGCAGAAAAGAGTGAAAAGGAGATTTTTATTGCTTCGGAATTATATCATACACCATATGATATTGTGTATCTGCAGGAGGATAGTGAGTTAAGTGATTTGACAGAGTATCCGGCAGTGATTTATCCGCATCCGGTCATCATGGATGAGAGACGTGCCAGGCTGCTTAGAGAATATGTAGAACAAGGCGGAGTGCTGGTAATTGGCTGCCGCAGCGGATATAAGGATATGAACGGAAGATGTGTGATGATGCCGCAGCCCGGGCTTCTTCAGGAGATTACCGGCTCTGACGTAAGGGATTTCACCTTTGAAAGTCCGGCAGAAGAAGCTGTCTGGGCAGAGCTTAAGGGGAGCAGGGAAAGAGAGACAATAGAAATGCCCTTATTTAATGATATTCTGGAACCGCTGGACGGTACAGAAGTTCTGGCGGTCTATGGAAACAGCTATTATGCAGGGAAGGCAGCAGTAACCGAAAGGAAACTGGGAGATGGAAAGGCAATTCATTTCGGAAGTACATTTTCCAGAAGGAATCTGAACTGGCTGTTTGAATATCTGGAAATAAAGGAGCCGTTTGCCAATGTAATAGATGCACCTGATACGCTGGAAATCGTTATGAGGGAAAAGGAAGGGAAACGCTATTTGTTCGTGTTGAATTTCCAGAATCAGGATGTGGAATTTACACTGAGAAAAAAGGCAAGGCTCATGTACACAGGAGAAGAGGCAGAAGGCAAACAGAAAATCCTGGCATATGGAACGGCAGTTTATGAGGTGGCAGGTTAGTTCAATTCATTGAATTTCGATTAAGATAATGATAAGATACCAGTAAGGGCAAGGAGGTGCAGCCATGGCAAGAACCGTTGGAATCGGACATCAAAGTTTTGAAGACATGATTATAAGCAATAATTTCTATATTGATAAGACCACATTTATTAAGGAATGGTGGGAGAATAACGATATCGTAACTCTGATCACCCGTCCCAGGCGCTTTGGCAAGACTCTGACGCTTAACATGACCAAATGTTTCTTCTCTGTCAATTATTCGGGGAGAAGTGACTTATTTCAGGATCTGTCCATCTGGAAGGATGAAAAGTACAGGAAAATGCAGGGAACTTGTCCTGTTATTTTCTTAAGCTTTGCCGGCGTGAAGGAAATTTCCTTCTCACATACACGCAATAAAATCTGTCAGATCATTAAAACTCTGTATAATAAATATGATTTTCTGCTGGAAACCGATTGCCTGAACGATGCGGAGAAGAAAGCCTATCTGGAAATATCAGATGATATGGCAGATCCTGTTGCTTCAAATTCCCTGAACGCATTATCTGATTATCTTATGCGCTATTACGGAAAGAAGGTCATCATCCTGCTGGACGAATACGATACCCCCATGCAGGAGGCCTATGTACATGGATACTGGGATGAGCTGGTTTCTTTTATCCGAAACCTTTTTAATTCTACCTTTAAGACCAATCCTTTTCTTGCAAGAGCCCTTATGACCGGAATCACCAGAGTCAGCAAGGAATCTATTTTTTCTGACCTGAATAACATAGAAGTAGTAACCACAACCTCGGAAAAATATGAAACATCCTTTGGATTTACACAAGAAGAGGTCTGGGAGGCATTGAAGGAATATGACCTGTATGACGAAAGAGAGCATGTAAAAGCCTGGTATGATGGCTTTACCTTTGGAAGAAAGACGGACATTTATAATCCGTGGTCTATCATCAACTATCTGGATAAAAAGAAGTTCTCCCCCTACTGGGCCAATACCAGCAGCAACAGCCTGGCAGGGAAGCTAATCCGGGAAGGCAGCGCTGATACTAAGATGATGATGGAGGATCTTCTTTCCGGTAAGTCATTGTGTACCCAGATTGACGAACAGATCGTTTTTAATCAATTGGGACAAAAAGAGAGCGCCATCTGGAGCCTCTTACTTGCAAGCGGTTATCTTCGTGTAAAGCAGTTGACCACGGATAAAAGGGATCGGACTATCTATGAGCTGGTAATGACCAACCGGGAAGTGTCCCTGATGTTTGAATCAATGATCGAGGACTGGTTCTCTGACTTCACGCCGGCATATAATAATTTCATCAAAGCATTATTACTGGATGACAAAAAGGCAATGAACCTGTATATGAACAGGGTCGCTCTTGCGACCTTTAGCTATTTCGACACGGGAAAGAAGCCCTCCGAAGCATCGGAGCCTGAGAAATTTTACCACGGCTTTGTCCTTGGCCTGATGGTGGATCTTGCCGGGCGCTATATCATTACTTCTAACCGGGAAAGCGGATTCGGGAGATATGATGTGATGTTAGAGCCTGTTACAGATACAGATGATGTGATCATCCTGGAATTCAAGGTTCATGATCCGGCGGATGAAGATACCCTTGCAGATACGGTTCAGAATGCGCTTGCTCAGATTGAATCCATGAGATATTCTGCTGCACTGGAGGCAAAAGGAATCACCCGGGAACGAATCAGAAAGTATGGATTCGCATTTGAAGGGAAAAGAGTTCTGATCGGATAGTTAAAATCTCTTGATCTGGAGGGCGCTTCAGGTTGTATAATGGATTAGACATAAAAAGTCAGAATAAAGGAGGATTTATTTAATGAGTAAGGTATTAGTAGCGTATTTCAGCGCAAGCGGCGTAACAGCCAGGGTGGCAGAGAGGCTTGCAGAGGAGATCGGGGCAGATCTGTATGAGATTGAACCGAAGGTTCCCTACACAGATGCGGATCTGAACTGGCAGAATAAAAAGAGCAGAAGCTCTGTTGAGATGAATGACAAAAGCTGCCGCCCGGAAATTGCCGCGAAGGCAGAGAATATGGGCCAGTATGACATTGTATTTGTAGGGTTCCCGGTATGGTGGTACAGAGAGCCGTCTATTATTGATACATTTATGGAGGCCTATGATTTCAGCGGAAAGACGGTTGTGCCATTTGCTACCTCAGGCGGAAGCCCTGTGGGAAGCTCTGGGAAGAACATGCAGGCCCTGGCGCCGGGAGCGAAGGTGGCGGACGGGAAGCGCTTTGCAGCAAATGTATCTGGTAAGGCACTTGCTGACTGGGCAGCAGAATGGCTATGAAATTACATTTTCTCGGCGGAGCCATGGAGATTGGCGGAAGCTGCATTTATATAAAAATCGGGGGAAAGGGAATCCTTCTTGACTGCGGAATCAGGCAGTCGGTGTCAAAAGATCCGATTCCTGATTTCCGTACCATACAGGAGCAGGGCGGGCTTGATGCAATCGTGGTGAGCCATGCCCATATGGATCATATCGGAACGCTTCCCATGATCAGCAAGGCCTATCCTGATGTGCGTATCTACATGACTGCCATGACAGCGGAGCTTACGAGAGTGCTTCTATATGACAGCCTGAAAATTATGAAATACAGAGAAGACGAGATCCCCCACTATTCCGAGCAGGATGTGCTCTCCATGCTGGGACGTATCCATCCTGTGGGCTATCAGACCCCGTTTCCGGTTTTCGATAAATTTACACTGACCTTTTACCCGGCAGGGCATATTGCAGGGGCCGCCTGTGTTTATCTGGTGACGGAGGAGGGGAGCCTGTTTTATTCCGGCGACTTTTCCTCATTTTCCCAGCGTACCATTGAAGGAATCCGGATTCCAAAGCTCCGCCCGGACGTATCCATTGTGGAGACAACCTATGGAAACAGGCTTCATGCAAACCGCATGTCAGAGGAAAAGCGTCTTGTAGAAGTGGTGCGGGAATGTATTAAGGAAAATAAGAAAATCCTGATTCCCGTATTTGCCCTGGGAAGAGCCCAGGAGGTTCTTCTGATTCTGCGCGCGGCCATCCAGAATCAGGAGATTCCGGCTGTGCCGGTCTATGTGGATGGTATGGTCCGGGATATTAATATTATGTATACCAGGAACCCCATTTATCTTAAAAATGCCCTGGCAAAAAGGGTTTTAAAGGGGAACGAGCCTTTTTATACAAAGGAAATCAGGCCCGTGGAGCCTATGGAGAAGAGGGAGGAGCTTCTAAAGGAAAGCGGCTCGGCTATCTTTCTGTCAAGCTCCGGTATGCTGACCGGCGGGCCCAGCGCCCAGTATGCCGCGTCCCTTGCATCCTCGGAGGAGGCCTGCATTATTATTACCGGATACCAGGATGAGGAATCTCCCGGGCGTCAGCTTCTGAACCTTCTGGAAAAGCCGGAGGACGCCCATCTGTCCGTTAACGGAAAATCAGTGCCGGTCAGATGCAGGATCGAACAGGTGGGACTTTCCGCCCACGGAGACAAATCAGAGATTACGGCGCTTTTAGAACGGCTGTCCTCCCGCCGGGTTTTCCTTGTACACGGGAACCGGGAGGCCATAGACGAGCTTGGAAAAGAATTGGCAGCCGAGGATTATAGGCGGCAGATCTACCTGCCGGAGTGCGGACAGGAGTATGAGGTTCTGCTTCATAAAAAACGAAAGCAGATTTTATTTAAGCCTGATTATACCATGCAGATGAACCAGCCATTTACCAGGGAGGACGAAAAAAGACTCTGGGATTACTGGCAGGAGCATTATCCGGGGAAAATATTTTCAGTGTCACAGATCGCCCATATCTGGTACGGAAGGGCAGTGACGGACGAGGAGATTTTCCGGAATATGCAGGATATTTTCCTTAACAGCCCTTATTTTATGCCAAACGCAAGACGGCTGTTTCTCTTTGAGGCCAGCACACCGGAGGAAGTCATGGAGGCTCTTGCCAAAAGAGAGCTTACCATACAGGAGCTGGAAGAGAGGATTCAGGATGCATTTTCAGAGTACCAGTACCGAAAAATCAGTTACTACCCTGACCGGAAGGAGGCCGTTCTCCAATTTGACTATCCCGACAGTGTGAATCCGGAAGAGTTCCAGAAGATCACAGACGCCTTCCTAAAGGAAAATGAGTGGACAGTGCAGCTTAGTCCTTCCATGAATCATAACGCGGCCGCCCTGCTGCTTTCCGTACTCTTTGAGGATCACATTTTGAAGACATCCTATTATCAGGATAAAAAGTGCTATTCAGTAACCCTTTCCGGGAAAACAGAACAGGCTCTCATCGCTGGGGCGGCGGAAAAATTCAAGGCTGTAACTGGCTGGACTCTGGTGACTGATGGAAAGGCGCCGAAGGGAGATGTCCAGGAAAATTTCATGCCCTGCGGGACAGAGGAAGAGGCTGGATTTTTCCTGCCGTCCGATCCATCTGTAAAAAGGACAGAGCAGAATATGGCGTTCCTTTCTATTGAGCGTGCATTTGAAGCTCTGCCTCACAGGCCGGATAAAAAGAGCCTTAGGCAGGACGGACGGGGACAATATCTGGAGGTTGGTTTCATCTCTCCCGCAATCGGACGGCAGTATGGGGATACCCTGCAGTCTTTGGCCAATAAAACCGGCTGGCGGATACGTATTTCAGATAAGATAAATCAGAACGGACTGTTTAAGACAGCCCAGGTTCTGTGTATGAAATATGGGATTGAGCTTGTGAAAAATCCCTCCTATCTTCCGGAGAAGAGGCTTATACAGATGAAAGTAAAACAGACAGAAGAGAGGGAGAAGCTTAACAGCGTGGAAAAAGCCTTTCTGGAGCAGACAGGATGTGGGTGTACTTTTGTTATATAAAAACTTAAATTATCCAAGACGTTCTCTACGAACTACTGTAAGAAGTTTAGCAAAAATTCAATTGATATGGAAGCTTCATGTTGATCATGTGCCGGAAAATCTTTATACTATATAAAAAGAGGAACGGAGGACATGTGCGATGGGCAAAGTATTTAATGTAAGCGCTGACTGCAAACCAGATCAGCACTATATGGTAAATATTGATGGCCGGTTGTCGAAAATAAAAGAGATGGTGGACAGGGGAGATTATTTTACGATAAACAGAGCCAGACAGTATGGAAAAACAACTACATTGAAGGCGCTGGCGCGTTACTTATCGGGCGGGAGCTGCCCATCCCAAAGGGACAGGGACTGTGTGACAGCCACTGGGTATGAAGTCCTGGATTTGGATTTTCAAAAATTAAGTTATCAGGACTTCGAAAGCGAGGCTTCCTTCGTAAAGGCATTTTCCAGAGAGAGCCTGAAAAAAGACGGCAGAAGGATAAACATACCAGAGCAGATTCGAGAAAAGTTACTTGAGCTTTCAAAAAACACATCGAATGGGCTTCTGCTTGCTGATTTATTTGATTGTTTTACAGAATGGTGCAGGGAGTCATTAAGGCCAGTTGTTCTTCTTATCGATGAGATTGACAGTGCAACCAATAATCAGGTATTTATTGATTTCCTTGGGCAGCTAAGAGGCGCTTATATCGAACGGGATGAAGTCCCGGCCTTTCAATCGGTGATACTTGCCGGTGTCTACGACATAAAAAATCTAAAGAGCAAATTTGTCAGGGAAGAAAATCATAAAACAAACAGCCCATGGAACATCGCGGCGGATTTTCTGGTAGATATGAGTTTTTCCGTTTCTGATATTGCCGGAATGCTCCGTATGTATGAAGCTGATTATCATACAGGTATGGACAGGAAAGAAATAGCGGCTCTGCTTTACGAATACACATCCGGATATCCATATCTGGTTTCGCGTATCTGTAAGCTTCTCGATGAACGGATTGCAGGCAGCAGCGAATTTCCGGATAAGCAGGCAGCGTGGACAAAAGAAGGAGTTTTAGAAGCTGTAAAAATCCTTTTACTTGAAAAAAATCCTTTGTTTGATTCCCTTATTAAGAAATTAAACGATTATCCTAAGTTAAAAGAAATGCTTCATTCCATATTGTTTTTGGGAGGCTCTGTTTCATATAACCTGGATTATCATATCATTGATATGGCATCCATGCTGGGCTTTATAAAAAATGATCAGGGAAATATGGCCATTGCAAACAGAATATTTGAGATGCGGCTTTACAATTATTTCTTATCAGAGGAGGAGATTCAGTACCGTACGTTTTCCCCGGATATGGAGGAGAAGAACCAGTTTATCCAAAATGGCCGTTTAAATATGAAGCGTATTTTAGAAAAATTTGTAATTCACTGGCAGGATGTTTATGGTTCGTCAGAGGAAAAGTTTGTTGAAGAGAACGGAAGAAAACTGTTTCTCTTATATATCAAGCCGATCATCAATGGAACCGGAAATTATTATATCGAGGCACATACCAGAAACCATAGGAGAACAGATGTAATTATCGATTACAGAGGAGAGCAGTTTATAACAGAAATCAAGATATGGCATGGCAATGCTTATAATGAAAGAGGAGAAAAACAACTGTCGGATTATCTGGACTACTATCATTTGAAGAAAGGTTATATGCTTAGTTTTAATTTCAATAAGAAAAAAACAGCCGGTCTGCAGGAGATTGCGCTGGGGGATAAGATTTTGATTGAAGCAGTGGTGTAAGGGAAATATGTTGAAAATGACAGAGAAAAAAGAAAATATTATCATACGTACTGCGAAGATAACAGATGCAGAAGAGCTGCTTAAGATCTATGCGCCGTATGTAGAGAAGACAGCCATAACCTTTGAATATGAGGTTCCAAAGCTTGAGGAGTTTAAGAACCGCATGGAAAATACACTGAAAAGATATCCTTATATTCTTGCGGAAAAAAACGGGGAGATTCTTGGCTATGCCTATACCGGTGCCTTTGTAGGCCGGGCAGCCTACGACTGGGCGGCAGAGACAACCATCTATTTAAAGGAAAACAAAAGGCGGATGGGAATTGGAAAAAAGCTTTATGAACGGTTAGAGGAGGTTTCAAAGGCGCAGAATATCCTCAATCTCAATGCCTGCATATCATGCCCCAGGAAGGAAGACCAGTACCTTAGCAGAAACAGCATACAGTTTCATGAGCATATGGGTTATGCGATTGCGGGAGAGTTCCATAAATGCGGGTATAAATTTGGTACATGGTACAATATGGTGTGGATGGAGAAGATGCTTGGAAAACATACAGATATGCCAGAGCCTGTGATTCCGTTTCCGGATTTACCCGGGCGGGATATATAAATGGCGGAATATAAAGAAGCTGTTGTCATTATACAACAGCTTCTATCAACAGCTTGTCTTTAAGAACAACCTCCCAAGGCTTATAATTTTGCCATTAACCAAATGTCCTCCCTTCTGAAGCGAGTACATTACTGTTCCTAGTATTACAGAAGCGCCTCTTTCTTTTCGAGAATTGCCTCACTTGCAGCACATGCGGCGCAGTCGCAGTATTTTGCACCGGAAGCCTTCAATTCTTCGGCATGTGCAAGCACCTCTTTTGCTTTTTCCGCACCGAATACCTGTGCGCCTGCCTCTGAACCGGCAAAGGCAATCAGCCCTTCAATCGGCATGATATCTTCTTCAAGCTCCGCAATCAGTATTTTAGCTGTCTCTTTTTCCTTATCTGTTCCGAGTGCATCAAGCCAGTTTCTGCCTGCTTCCTTTGCCTCTGCACAGCAGGAAGGTGCACTGATGAGTCCTTTTACCTTTTCAATAATATAGTCCTTTGCATTTTGTTCCATTGTCATGTCTCCTTTCTTACTCTAAACAGCTTTTTCAGATTTTTACTTTGTAGGATTATACTATATGGGAATAAATTTGTAAAGAGCGCCTATAATGTTTGACGGTATTCCTTTGGTGAAAGCCCCGTACATTTTTTGAATAACCGGCAGAAATATCCGGTATTTTCATATCCCACAGAAAGTGCAATATGGGAAATTTTATCTGCGGTTTCTTTTAATAGCTTACATGCAGTACTTATACGGCATTTGATCAGATAATCGACAGGGGACATTGCTATATTTGCATTAAAATAGCGGATAGCTGTATTCTTACTTATTTTTGCAACGGAAGAAATATCCTCAAGACTGATGCTTTCCATATAGTGGGAACGGATATACTGAATCATGACCATCACACTGTTGTAGGAGCTGCCAGCAGTTTTCCGGTGGCTGGTTTCAGAAATCAGGGGCTGAATGTGTTCTGTCAAGATAAGCCATGCTTCGCATAGGATGTTTCTGATTTGTAATTCATGAAATTTTCCAGAGGACAGCTGTAAAAACATTTCCGCCAAAAGTGAAAGTATCTGATTCTGCCATTTACATTCTGTTTTCAAAATAACATAGTCGATAGGTGAATTTTCAACAGGTGCAACATATTTTTGATAAATTACTGTTTGTTCAGAAGCAATAAATTCGGGGGCAAATACAATATTTGGAAGAAGTCCGTAATCTTCGGCGGTAAACTGGTGGAGGATTTTGCTGTTAATGAAAATTGCTTCCCCTTCATTTAAAATAAGAGTATCCCGTCCGATATGAAACGTAATAACCCCCTTTTTTACTAAAACAATTTCAAATTCGTTGTGCCAGTGCCAGTCTAGCTGGTTATTAAAATATTCTCTTATATCGTCCAGATAATATTCCAGCTGAAAATCAGGATGTCCGTGCTGCTTTGTTTCCCGCAGATCATCTGTTGTTAAAATTTTTATCATGCCGATTCCTCCGTGTGGTGATATTGTACCATAAATATGTGAAATAATTCAATTGAATTTGAGAAAAATGATGATATAATGTTGCAGAACAGTAACGACAGAACTAAAAATGCATAAAGGAGAGTGAATGATGGATAATAAATACAGGAAGACAATCTATGCATGCTTTACAGGATATATTGTCCAGGCAATTGTCAATAACTTTGTACCCCTGCTGTTTCTGACCTTTGAGAGTACATATCATATCCCCCTTGGCAAAATTACAATATTAATTACATTCAATTTTGGAATTCAGCTGCTGGTGGATCTATTGTCCGCAGGCTTTGTAGACAAGATTGGCTACAGGGCATCGATTGTGGCTGCGCACATTTTTTCGGCAGCAGGTCTTTTAGGTCTTGCCTTTTTGCCAAAGCTTCTGCCGGACGCCTATGCGGGTCTTTTAATTTCGGTAGTTATATATGCTCTTGGAGGCGGACTTCTTGAAGTATTGGTAAGCCCTATTGTAGAAAGCTGTCCTACGGAAAATAAAGAAAAGGCAATGAGCCTTCTCCACTCCTTTTACTGCTGGGGGCATGTGGGAGTAGTGCTGTTTTCTACTCTATTTTTTAAAGTCTTCGGAATTGAAAACTGGAAAATACTGACCTGTATCTGGGCCATTGTGCCGGTGGTTAATACATTTGTTTTTGCAAAAACACCTATGGCTCCTCTTATCGAGGAGGGAGAGAAAGGAATGTCCATACCGGAACTGTGCAGGACGAAGGTATTCTGGATTCTTATGCTTATGATGACATGTGCGGGAGCCAGCGAGCAGTCTGTCAGCCAGTGGGCGTCAACCTTTGCCGAGCGCGGGCTTGGGGTCGGGAAAACCGTAGGCGATCTTGCAGGGCCTATGACCTTTGCCGTTCTGATGGGAAGTGCCAGGGCATTTTACGGGAAGTTTGGAGACAGAATCAATCTGGATCATTTTATGACAGGGAGCGGAATCCTATGCGTGATATCGTACCTGTGTATTTCCCTCTCTCCGTCTCCCGTTTTATCCCTTGCGGGCTGTGCCGTCTGCGGCTTATCCGTAGGAATCATGTGGCCCGGGAGCTTCAGCAAAGCATCCGCAATGCTTCGAAACGGCGGGACAGCGCTGTTTGCACTGCTGGCGCTGGCAGGAGATCTGGGATGCTCCGGCGGGCCTACGCTGGTAGGATATATCTCCAGTGCGGCGTCAGACGATTTGAAAAAAGGAATATTGGCGGCAGTTGTCTTTCCGCTGCTGCTGGTGTGCGGAATATTTCTGTTAAAAGGCATGAAGGTTCATTCAGAGGATTAGTTTTACCCTGTCCCAAGCGGAAGATTCCAGTCATATTTCCTTGCCAGCAGCCGGATGGCGATTACGGCAAGTGCACTTAGAATCATAGCAATATCTGGCACAATAATCTGATATGTCAGCGCATAGAGAAGCGCTCCGGCCAGGGAGGCGCAGGCGTAGATATTTTCCTTTAATATAGAAGGAATCTCCCGGATCATAATGTCACGGAGAAGCCCTCCCCCCACGCCGGTAATCACGCCGAGAAATATAGTCAGAAAAAAATAGCTGCTGTTGTCCGTAGTAACGGCCGTATCCACACCGACCACCGTAAATGCACCCAGTCCGATAGCATCAAGAAGATTATAGATCTGGTTGTAGCGTTCGAGCTGTATAAATGTTTTGAGAAGTCTTTTAGACTGTACGGTAAAAAATATGGCGACTGCAGACAGCAGGGCAATTACGACATAAAAGGGTTTTCGAAAAAGAGCCGGAGGGATGTTTCCGATAAGTATGTCACGGAACATGCCGCCTCCCGTGGCGGTGATAACACCAAGGACAATTACGCCAAACAGATCCAGCCTTTTGCGGATGCCTGCAAGAGCTCCCGAGCAGGAGAAGGCAGCGGTGCCGATTAATTCCATTGCAAAGAGTAAATTTGTATTTATCATATCTATAAACCCTTTCTTGTGTATAAGTAAATTCTATAAAAACAGAGCGCACTCTAAAATTGTTTTCTATCATACTAAAATTTTACGGACATGTCAACCTGAAATGTGGTACAATGTAGCAGAACAAATAGTAACACTAAGGATGGTTTAAATGAAAACGTATGAACAGATTGTGCAGGAATGGCAGAAACATGATATAATAACTGCGGCGGATGTGGAGGTTTATCTCGAGAATTTTCGTATTCTGTTTGCATATCATTCGAATGTTATTGAAAATTCAAAAATCACCTATCATGACACAAGAGAAATTTTTGAACATGGAAGGGTCAGCAATTATACAGGCGATCTTAGAACCCTGTATGAGATTGAAAATCAGAAAATATGCTATGAATATTTGAAGAAAAAGATTGTGGCAAAGGAACCCCTAAGCCAGGTGCTAATCTTAAGGATTCATAAGCTTCTGATGAGGGGATGCTATGATGAAGCAAGATATGCGAAAGGAGAACGTCCCGGGCAATATAAGAAGACAATGTATGTCGTGGGTGATGAGACCGGCGTAGAGCCGGAGGATGTTCCAGGGGAGATTGAATTTATACTGAAGCAGGTGTATCAGGAAAAGACCGGAGATGTACTTACTGCTGCCGCGTACCTCCATCTGAATTTTGAATCTGTCCATCCCTTTGCTGACGGGAATGGAAGAGCTGGAAGAACTATTTTAAATTATTACCTGCTGACACAAGGATATCCGCCTGTAATTATTTATGAGGAGGATAGAAAAACATATTATATGGCATTGGCTTTATTTGATAAAACAGATGAAATAAGTGCATTTAAAAAATTCTTAAAAGAAGAAACAGAAAAAACGTGGAATTTTAAAGGAGCAAAAAGAATTCCGCTTTAAGATAAAAAGACACAGGAGCAATTTAAATGCGGATAGGAATATTTGATTCGGGAATCGGAGGCTTATCCGTTCTTCACCAGGCGCTTCGCAGGATACCAGAGGCAGAGTTTATCTACTATGCAGATGAGGAGCATGTACCATACGGTGAGAAGAAGGAAAAGCAGATTAAAGGATATATTGACGAAATTATTAAATTTATGCTGAAAAAGCAGGTGGACGCTATTGTCATCGCCTGCAACACGGCTACCAGTGTAGCCACAAAGGAATACAGGAGCAGGTTTCCGGTGCCGATTATCGGTATGGAGCCGGCGGTGAAGCAGGCAGTTGAGCTTTATGGACACCTTCCGGGAAGGATTCTTGTGGCAGCCACCCCGGTGACCATTGCTGGGGACAAGCTTCATCATCTGTTAGAGAAGGTGGACAGGGAGGATAAGGTAGACTTAGCAGCGCTTCCGGGCCTGGTCCGGTTTGCCGAGAAGGGTGATTTTGATTCGGAAGAAATCATGGAATATCTTACGGAGGAGCTTAAAGCCTATCCTCTTCATCAATATAAGGCATTTGTGCTTGGATGTACGCATTTTAATTATTTTATGGCATATTATAAAAGGATCTTTCCGGAAACTGTAAAATTTGTAGACGGAAATGCAGGGACGATCCGCCAGCTTTTAAGGAAGCTTGGGGACGCGGGGGGAAGCCCGGACAGCGGAGTGTCAGAGGCAGTCTTGTATAGTGGAAGTGCCAGAAGGGTAACATACTATTTTTCCGGCAGGCTGATTACGGCAGGGGAAAGAGAACGCATCAATGCTTATATGGAACAGCTTGACAGGCTGGATTCTATATAAAGAAAACATATTACAGGAGGTATGAGAAGAATGAGATATCAAATACAGGGAGAAACGCTTCCGGTAGTTATCTGCGAGCTTGAGGGCGGAGAAAAGATGATTACGGAAGGCGGCGCTATGTCATGGATGTCGCCTAATATGCTGATGGAGACAACGAGCAACGGCGGACTTGGAAAAGCATTTGGAAGGGCATTTTCCGGAGAGAAGATGTTCCAGAACATTTATACCGCTCAGGGCGGCCCGGGGATGATTGCATTTGCGTCAAGCTTTCCGGGTTCCATTAAGGCATTTCAGATTGTTCCCGGGCAGGATATGATCTTCCAGAAAAAAGCGTTTCTTGCATCAGAAGCAGGTGTACAGCTCTCTGTGCATTTCCGCAAAAAATTAGGTTCCGGACTGTTTGGCGGCGAGGGCTTTATTATGCAGAAAATCAGCGGACAGGGAACAGTATTTGCGGAGTTTGACGGACATGTTGTGGAATATGAGCTTCAGGCCGGGCAGCAGATTGTAATTGATACAGGCCATCTTGCAGCCATGACGGCATCCTGCAGTATGGATATCCAGAGTGTGCCGGGCGTAAAAAATATGCTGTTTGGTGGAGAGGGGATATTTAACACTGTGATTACCGGACCAGGCCACGTGTGGCTTCAGACAATGCCGATCAGCAATGTGGCAGGTGCTATCAGACCGTACATACCCACATCATCATAAAAAAACGAGTCAGGGACGGGGTAAAATGAAAAAGTGCCTGTCCCCAGGAAAGCCAGGGACAGGCACTTTTTCATTTTACCCCGTCCCTAAGCAAAGGAGGAAGAGCTGTGAAAGGAGAAACCGCCGGTACGATCCGGCGTGCGGAGAGATTTCAGACTATTTTAATCGGGGAAGGGCTTCTTGTGGGCGGTATCGCGGGCCTTGTTGTTCTTCTCTACCGGATGCTCTTAGGCAGCGCCGGTGAATGGCTGAATAAAATCCTGGCATATGCCAAGGAAAGTCCTGTCCGTATGGCAGGGTGGTTTGCTGTTCTTATGCTCCTTGCATGGATAACAGCCAGGCTTGTAACCTTTGAACCTATGATATCAGGGAGCGGTATTCCCCAGCTTGAGGGAGAGATGACCGGAAAGCTTGAACAGAAATGGTGGCGGGTGCTTCCGGCAAAATTTCTCGGGGGCTTCTTATGCCTCTTAGGAGGACTTGCACTTGGCAGGGAGGGTCCCTCTATCCAGCTTGGGGCAATGGTTGGTAAAAGTGTGTCAAATGGCTTGGACAGGGGGAAAACAGAGGAGAAGTTTCTTTTGACCTGCGGGGCCAGCGCCGGGCTTTCCGCAGCCTTTCATGCACCTCTTGCAGGAGTCATGTTTTCTCTTGAGGAGGTACACAAGAATTTTTCCGTATCCGTGCTGGTATCCGTCATGACAGCGTCTCTAACGGCTGACTTTATTTCTTCGACCGTAATCGGGACAGAATCTGTGTTCCAGTTTGAAATTATTAAGGTGCTTCCGCCGGAGTATTATGGTATGATTGTGGGACTCGGCGTTCTGCTGGGGGTACTGGGCGCATTTTATAACTGGTTTACCCTGAAGGTTCAGGAGCTGTATAATAAGGCGGCATTTTTAAATACAACTACGAAGCTTATGATTCCGTTTTTCTGTGCCGGGCTCCTTGGCTTTACAGCGCCGCAGCTTCTCGGAAGCGGACATGCGCTGTTAGAATATCTGACAGTCGAGGACGTCATGCTTAAGACCGTGTTTTTCATATTAATAGGAAGATTTATTTTCTCAGCAGTATGTTTTGGCTCTGGTGCTCCGGGAGGTATTTTCTTTCCACTGCTTGTACTGGGCGGATTTATCGGCGGGGCGTTTGCTACGGTGGCAGTCCAGTATTTTGGGCTGGATATGATTTTTATTAATAATTTTGTGGTACTTGCCATGGCAGGATATTTTTCCGCAATTGTGCGGGCGCCTCTTACGGGCATTATTCTTATATTTGAAATGACAGGATCCACTAGTCAGATGCTGTCCTTATCCATTGTTTCGATTGCGGCATATGTAACTGCGACTCTTCTTAAATCAAAGCCTATTTATGAAAGCCTGCTGGAGCGCCTTCTTATCAGGCAGGGAAGAAAGCCGTCAGAAGAACGCGGTCAAAAGGTGCTTTCGGATTTTACCGTTTTGGAAGGCTCAGGGCTTGCAGATGCGGCTGTAAAAGAAATTGCATGGCCGGAAAACTGCCTGCTGGTTGCAATCCGGAGGGGATCAGAGGAAATCATTCCGCGTGGCCGGACAAGACTTTGCGCCGGGGACGTGATTGTAACTATGACGGATGAGAGAGATATGGCTAATGTGTATGATAAGATGACTGTATTGTGTAAGGAGAGATCAAGATGAGATTAACAATACTTGGAACTGGAAATGCTATGGCAGCAGAGTGCTACAATACCTGCTTTGCTCTTTCCGAAGGCAGCAGGCATTTCCTTGTAGATACCGGAGGCGGCAACCGGATACTGAAGGTTTTGAAGGATGCGGATATTAAAGTAGAGGATATCCATGATATTTTCATTACCCACGAGCATATCGATCATCTTCTGGGAACCGTATGGATGATACGGGTAATCGGGACAAGGATGAACCAGGAGAAATATGACGGGGAGCTTCGAATCTACTGTCACAGCGGACTTGTGGATACGATCCGGACCATAGCAAATCTTACGATTCAGAAGAAGGTATGTAAGCATATGGGAGAACGGATTCGTTTTGTTCCTCTTGAACATGGGGACATGAAAGAAATACTGGGAAACAGAGTGACATTTTTTGATATATATTCCACGAAAGCAAAGCAGTTTGGCTTCACAATGGAATTTGCCGCAAAAAAGAACACACAGAAGGAAACGATAAAATTCACATGTGCAGGCGATGAACCCTATAATGAAAAGGATTACGAATTCGTGAAAGGAAGCGACTGGCTTACACACGAGGCCTTCTGCCTTTACAGCGAGGCAGAGGAATTTAAGCCCTACGAAAAGCATCACAGTACTGTCCGAGAGGCCTGCCGGACGGCAGAGGAGCTTAAAATCCCCAACCTGATTCTGTATCATACGGAGGAGAAAAACCTGCAGAGGCGTAAAGAGCTGTATACAGAAGAAGGAAAGGCATATTATTCAGGAAATCTGTATGTGCCGGACGACTTAGAAGTATTTGAATTTTAATGAATCTGGGACGGGGTAAATTTCATTTTACCCCCGTCCCAGATTCGATTATCCCTGTCCCTTATCGGACACACGCTTTTTCTTGTAAAAATAATAGATGATAAGCAGTACTGCAGTTGCGATCCAGGACATGGGATAGCTGACGAGTATGACCCAAAGCTCATGTCTTATGGGTACAACTAGCAGAATCCAGGGAAGGCGCACACAGCAGACCCCGCCCAACGTAATAAGGGTAGGGAACAATACATCGCCGATTCCCCTAAGCGCCCCGGAAAGGATCTCAATAAATACAAAAACAATATAGCTTGGCGTGATATACCGCAGCATGTACACGCCGATATTTACAACATTTATGTCCGTTGTAAAAATATGAAACAGCGGACGGCAGAAAACTACCAGAAAGACAAGCAGGCCCCCGCAGACCCCGAGGGACATGCCAAGACACACCCGGACGCTTTTAAATACCCGGTCATAGCGTCTGGCGCCGTAATTCTGGCCTGCAAAGGTTGTGATCGCGATGCCGAAGGCGCCGCACACTGTCCAGAAAATTGCATCAAGCTTCCCATAGGCGGCCCATGCTGCCGCAGGATCCGTGCCAAAGCCATTTACGGCTGCCTGGATGATAATGTTGGTGATGCCGTACATACAGGACTGAAGCCCGCTTGGAAAACCGATGCGAAGCTCCGATTTTAGCATAGGAGGCGAGATACGGACTGCAGAAAGTGATAATTTCAAAAGGTCATAGCCCTTCATTAACGCGCGGGTAACAAGAAGAGCACTGACCGCCTGTGAAATAATGGTCGCAATTGCCACACCGGCAATCCCCAGATGAAAAACAAGCACCATCACAATATCCAGTACAATATTTAACAGGCAGCAGATAATCAGGTAATATAAGGGGCGCCTGGAATCACCGATTGCCCGCATGATACCTGATCCCATATTAAAAACAAGTACAGCGATCATTCCCAGAAAATAAATCCTGAGATATAAAATGGAATCCGTTAATACATCTGCCGGAGTTTTCATAACCGTTAAAAGCCAGGGCGTAGAAAACCATCCCAGCACGGCAATTACCAGACTTGCGGCGATGGAAAAGGCATAAGCGGTATGAAGGCTTTCGTGAAGGCTTCTGGAGTTCTTAGCACCGTAATGCTGTGAAATAATTACCGTAGCCCCGGCAGAAAGGCCGGTAAAAAAGCCTATAATAAGGTTAGAAAGCACAGCCGCCGACCCGCCTACACTTGCGAGAGCCTGTTTCCCCACGAACCGGCCTACAATGACGGCGTCTACCGTATTATAAAGCTGCTGAAATAAGGTTCCGATTACAATCGGAAAGAAAAAGAACAGAAGCTGGCGCCAGATTACACCCTCTGTAATCTGGTTCATAGTTACATTATCCTTTGTCATGACATACACACTCCTTTATACCGACTATATCACAGGAGAGCCTGCGGCTGCAATCAATATTTTTTATAGATAAAGCGGTATAAAAAAGCTGTGAGCCGCCCGGACGGCGGCTCATGGACAGAGATTGCAGTATTCTGCCAGTTTTTATTACTCTAAATTTGCTGCAGTCAATTCTTCATTAAGTGCAGCCAGCTTCTCTGGCGTACAGCCTGTCTGCGGAAATGCGGCCAAAGCCCGCAGAGTCATTCCATAGGTCATTTTTGAACGCTTGTCTGAAAAATCAAAACCATATTTTTCACAAATCTCGTTCGCCTGTTCATTTTTTGCAAGATCCTTAATTTTGCTATCAACTGTAAGTGCCATAATATCTCTCCTTTTTATATAGTATTTTTCATAAAAGCCCCTGGCTTAATATGCACAGATTATAAATCAAATGTCATAAGACCCGGTGCACCGAAAGCAAATGCTTCTATTCCGGCAGTCATTGGAAGCAGCATTCCGTAATCTACAGACAACAGGCATCCGCTGATAAAGCTTGCCATGTGAGAGCCCAAAAATACCATCGGCTCTGCCATTTCCCGGGGAAGAGCCATGCGGTGTGCTGCTCCTGTTCCGTATTCAATCATCTCTTCAATGCCTCCCGCAAATTCGGCAAAATCCTCGCGGAGACCGGTATCAGTTCCCATTGGAAGAACTGCGTTGATGCGAATATTCTTTTTCTCTGCAAGCTCTTCAACAATAGAAGCAATATAATAATTCATTGCACGTTTAGAAACCCCATAGAATAAAGGCACCATACATTTTCCTTCCCGCGGGTTACAGAGATCCTCCAATGCCTTAAGACTGTCTTCATAACCCTTCGGAGCAATGAGAGAAATATACTCTTCTTTATTACTCTCTATTTCCCATCCCAGCCCGCCGGAAGATGTACAGATTGTAATTGCCCCGCCGCTTAGCATACGGTGCATCAGATATTCCTCTATAATATATTTGTTGGCGAGGAAATTTACTTTAAAAGTCTCCAGCATTGTATTATGAAGTCCGGAAATACCTGCTACTCCAAAGAAGTTGTCAATTTCATAGGGGATTTCGTTTAAAAATGCGTTGTCAATTTCCTCCTTTTCAATCAGATTACAGTGTATCTCCTTTTCTACGCCCGGGATGTTTGTAGGCTTTAAATCAAGGGTATAAACCTCTGCACCAAGGTCTACAAGCATTTTTGTCAGCGAACGTCCCATGCCCGATGCAGAGCCTGTTACTACACAGATTTTGTTGGCGTATCCGAAATAATCCTTCATTTTCAAGTGTCTCCTTTCGTAATAGATAGTTGTTAAATTTTTCTGGCAAGAGCTGCTGCGTCTGCAATAGCATCAATGGCAACTCCTACTTTAAGGGCGTCTCCCACCAAATGCGCCGGGATATCATTCTCTTTACAGAAGGTAAGAAGCTCATCCTGGGGGACTGGTCTCGAACCGACAGCTACAATTATGTAATCCGCTGGGATTTCCTCTAATCCGCTTTTCTTTTCAATTACCAGCGAATTTTCCTTTATTTCAACTGCAGTTGCCCGGGTAATATAGGTAATCTGCTTTTTGTCCAGCATTTCTTCAATAAATGCAGATCTTGTTCCTCCGGCTTCCTTTGCTACTGCCTTAGCCATTTCTACAACAGTAAGATTATTTTCGCCATCGCAGAGATATTCTGCAGTTTCGATACCTACCAGTCCGCCTCCAATTACAACAATGTGTCCTTTGGGCCTTACTTTGTCCTGTAAGATATCCTTATAGCCGATTACGTTTGGTCTGTCTGCCCCTGGAATGTTCAGTATAATCGGTGAGCCTCCTGTAGCAAGTACTACCTCGTCAGGCATAATTTCCTTTAAAGCTTCAGGAGTGACTTTTGCATTCAGGCGGATATCCACACCTGCCTTTACGACATGCCCGGCTCTTGCCCTTACGGCCTCTAGTGTTTCCTGTTTTCCAGGAGCCGCCCCTGCGAGACGGAACAGGCCTCCGAGTTCTGAATCCTGTTCTGCAAGAATTACTGTATGTCCACGTCCTTTTATGTCCACCTTTCCTGATGCAATATACTCCTCTGCCTGCTGTGGATCGTTAATACGTCCTACGCCTGCAACAACCATATCAGTTTCACGTTTTAAGCGGGCGGCATTTTCAATGTTAAATCCACGAGGAAGATCCATCGGAGGAACAATATATTTTGAACCATGCCCCCAGCAGTTTCCGCGGGAGACATCCAGTGCATCCGCACCAGCCTCTTTTGCCCACTTGCAAAATTCGATCACATCCTCCGCGGACAGACCGTTTTCTGCATAATCATCAAAAGGTGCAATACGCAGGAAGACAGGCATTATATCAGGGATTGCCTTTCTTACAGCCTGAATTACTTCTAAGGGATAGCGGGCTCTATTGGCTAATGAGCCTCCGTATTCGTCCTCCCGTCTGTTCATTGCACCGCTAAGAAATCCATGAAGGCCATATCCATGAGAAAGATGAAGCTCTACTGCATCAAACCCACAAGCCGCTGCCCGTGCAGCAGAATCAGCAAAAGCAGTTTTAACTTCTTCCATAAACTCAAGAGAAGCTCCTTCGAGTCCAAATTCAGGCTTGGCGCTGGGAATAAATACAGGCAGCGCCGGATCTACATAAAAGGTGGAGATTCCCCCTTGATCGAGCTGGATATTACATTTTCCTCCGGCTTCATGTATCGCTTTGCAGAGTTTTGTAAAACCAGGCATAAATTTGTCTTCAGAGATATTCCCGAGCTCTTCCGGAGCGGTGGGCGCGTGAATCGAGGTTGCTTCTATTGTATTGAGTCCGCAGCCGCCCCGGGCTCTTGCTACCTGATAATCAATCATCTCATCTGTAACATAACCCCGATCCTGCAGGCAGACATCAGAGCCGGGCATTTTTATTCTGTTCCTGAATTCTGTACCGCGTATGGTTATTGGCTGAAATAAATTATCAAACATAAGTTGTCCCCTTTCTTACAATTCAAAGTCACAGGAGACCATCTGTTCTATAATCTCATAATCACATAATTCGATGACAGCTGGCGCTACTTCCTCGATATGTACTGGATGGTTCATATATTCTTCAAAATGTTCTTTTGTATCAAATACACCGATAAGACATAACGAGGCATTGGTAGGTGAATCCTTGAAATTAATTCCAACTTTATAGTCCATTGTGCCTGGAACAATATCCTTAAGCCTCCATAACGCATCAGCTGCCTCCTGTGCTCTGGATGGATCGGCGAGTTTAAAGGTTGCTACATGACAAACCATAGGAATTCCTCCTTTCATTATTTTTTTAAAATTAATTGCACTGTGTAAATTAAATATAACTTGCACTGTGCAATTTGTAAATAGTAAAATTAAAAAAACAAATATTTCGTCATTTTAGATAAAAATTATATGGAAAGTTTGTTGATAATTTTCACTATGTCAGATAAATTGTATTATTACAAATAAAAAAGACCAAACTTTATGTTTAGTCTCTTTTTATTACAACTTTATATTACATACCGGAAAGAAGAAGCAGTACTCCATTGTAAAACTGGGTTTCAAAAGCTGTTGCCCTGCCCAGGTGCTCTGGATATACATAAAAAGCATCTGCCATACGTTCGGCCTCCAGGTGCTTTTCTGACATATGATTCATAGGATATAAACCAATTGCAAAAGCAAATATTGTAGAAGCAAAGGCCTGATGGCTTTCCTTCGGATAAGCCGGAAAATATTTAGCTACACTCATTAAAAGAATGTGATAGACATCAAAACTGTTCTCTCGAAATTCTGTCAGTTTTTCAAGTCGGCAGTTTCTTTCAATAATATTAAACAACATACTGGTCAATTCCAGCATAATACCGTGATCTGCAAAAATACTGGTCATAAGAAGAGCATAATCCTCTTTATCCAGGACAGGATAATCGGATATTGCCTGATACATGTCATCCTTCCAGACACTTTGTTCTCTTTTTAATAAATCCAGTAGTACCTCTTCCCGGGTTTTATAATAATTATATATAGATTGACGGGTAAATGAAGTCATCTGGCTTATTGCTTTGAAATTAACAGCGTCAATCCCTCCTTTAGAATATAATTTCGCACATGCATCTATGATTTCGTTTTTTCTGCTTTCAATTTGTTCCTTTGTTCTGGCCCTCTGAAAGGGTTTGTTATCGTCCTTCATATCAGAAATGTATACCTCTCTGCTCTATTTTATCTAAAACTCTTGAATATCTTAGCATAATTATGTATATTAATCCAGAGCACAATCGTAAAATGAGGAGAATTAATACTTGTAAACTTCCCTTAGCTGTGTTAATATAATAATGGTTTATCCGCAGGAGGTGTATAGAAGGTGGAGATTTTGAAAACAATACTATTAATTATATTCGCAATAGACTGCATCGCATTATCTGCAATCGTATTACTTCAGGAAGGCAAGTCTGCAGGCCTTGGCACGATCAGCGGTATGGCTGATACGTACTGGGGACAGAACAAGGGACGCTCCATGGAGGGCGCTTTAGTAAAGTCTACGAAGTTCCTTGCGATTCTGTTTATTGTTTTGGCAGCAGTGTTGAATTTAAAAGTATTTGCTTAGGTTTTGGTTATATGTGAAGACAAAAAGGGCACTCCTGTAACAGGAGTGCCCTTTTACGAAATTATGAGAGGAAGTTATGAACGAAGATAAGACATTTGAAAAAAGAAAAAAGATGATATATGATTTCATCTGTGATGACCTATATGTGCCGATGAAGCAGAAAGAGCTGGCAATGCTCCTTCAGGTTTCAAAGGAGCAGAGGGATGATCTTAAGAGGGCACTTGAGGCATTAGAGGCAGAAGGAAAGATCTATCTTTCAAAGAGAGGAAAATATTGTAAGGGTGAGGCTAACCGCATAGTCGGGACCTACAGGGCAAACCAGAAAGGCTTCGGTTTTGTCCTTCTGCCGGAGGAAGAGGGCGACATCTATATAAGTGAGGAGAATACAGGCGGCGCTTTTGACGGCGATGAGGTTGAGGTTATTATTACGAAGGAATCCGGTGACAGAAACCGGGAGGGACAGATTATCCGCATTGTATCCCGGAAGGTTACAAGAGTTGTGGGCCTGTATCAGAAAAAGGCGAACACGGGCTATGGCTTTGTTCTGCCGGATAACCAGCGTATCATACAGGATATTTTTATTCCGGAGGAGGCTTCTAAGGGGGCGGTAAATGGGCATAAGGTTGTAGCAGAGCTTACCTCTTACGGCGGAAACGGGCGGAAACCGGAAGGGAGGATTACTGAGATTATCGGGCATGTGAATGACCCGGGCACGGACATTATGTCCATTATAAAAGGATATGATCTTCCCACAGAGTTCCCGGAGAAGGTATTAAACCAGGCAGAGCGCGCGGCGAAGCCGGTAAGTGACGCGGACATGGAAGGACGCAGGGACTTAAGAGACTGGCAGATGGTAACAATAGACGGGGAGGATGCAAAGGATCTGGATGACGCTGTTTCCATCAAAAGAGACGGTGACAGCTATATTCTGGGCGTTCACATCGCTGACGTGACGAATTATGTGCAGGAAAACAGTGCTCTTGACAGAGAAGCTCTTTTGCGCGGCACCAGCGTTTACCTTGTGGACCGGGTGATTCCCATGCTCCCTCATACCTTATCTAACGGCATCTGCTCCCTAAACGAAGGCGAGGATCGTCTGGCCTTAAGCTGTATTATGACGGTAAATGGAAATGGAATTGTGACGGATCATGAGATTGCGGAGACAGTTATCCGTGTAGACCGCCGTATGACTTACACAAGTGTAAAAAAGATTTTGGAGGAGCACGATAAAGAAGAAATTATAAAATATAAAGAGCTTGTTCCGGCATTTGAGCTTATGGAGGAGTTATCCGGTATCTTAAGAAAACGGAGGGAAAAGCGGGGTTCCATTGACTTTGACTTTCCGGAAACAAAGATGGTGCTTGACGAAAACGGGCATCCTCTTGAGATCAGGCCCTATGACAGAAATACAGCCACCAGAATTATTGAGGATTTCATGCTGCTGGCAAATGAGACGGTTGCCGAGGATTATTACTGGCAGGAACTCCCCTTTGTTTACCGGACACATGATACGCCGGAGGAAGGAAAGGTACGCGCGCTTGCCGCATCTATCAACAATTTTGGCTATTCCATGCACATAGGAGTAAATGAGGTGCGGCCTAAGGAGATACAAAAGTTGCTTGCGAAAACAGCAGGAACACCGGAAGAAACCATGATAAGCCGTCTGGCCTTACGTTCCATGAAGCAGGCAAAATACACCCCGGAGAATACAGGGCATTTTGGCCTTGCGGCGAATTACTATACCCATTTTACCTCTCCTATCAGACGGTATCCCGATCTTCAGATTCATCGGATTATCAAGGATAATCTAAGAGGAAGGATGAAGGAGGAGCGGATAGGACATTATGAAAAGCTTCTTGCGGAGGTAGCAAAGCAGGCAAGCGAGAAGGAAAGATGTGCAGAGGAGGCAGAAAGAGAGACGATTAAGCTTAAAAAGACAGAATACATGGAGGATCATATAGGTGAAATATTCGGCGGCGTGATCTCCGGCCTCACGAAGTGGGGGATGTATGTGGAGCTGCCAAATACGGTAGAAGGGTTTGTCCATGTCATAAATATGACAGATGACCATTATGACTATAATGAGAGCCGCTATGAGATGACCGGTGTGCATACGGGAAAGGTATATAAGCTGGGGCAGAGGATTCATGTGAAGGTGACGGGCACGGACCGCATGCTCCGGACTGTTGATTTTCAGATTGCGGAGGGAGAGGATATAGAAGATGGCAAAGACCAATGGCAAAATGATAGCAAATAATAAAAAGGCATATCATGATTATTTTATACTTGAAAATTATGAGACAGGCATTGCCCTTCATGGGACGGAGGTCAAGTCCCTGCGGATGGGAAAATGCAGCATTAAGGAAGCCTTTATCCGGGTGGAGAACGGAGAGGTTTTTATCTACGGGATGCATATCAGCCCTTACGAGAAGGGAAATATTTTTAATAAGGATCCCCTCCGGGTAAGGAAGCTCCTTCTGCATAAATCAGAGATAAATAAGATGCTTGGTAAGACGAAGGAAAAGGGAATGGCCATTGTACCCCTTAAGGTATATTTTAAAGGCAGTCTTGTTAAGGTAGAGATTGGGCTTGCAAAAGGCAAGAAGCTCTACGACAAGCGCCAGGACATAGCAAAAAAGGATCAGAAAAGGGAAGCAGAGAGAGATTTCAAGGTCCGTAATTTAAATGTGTAAGAAAGTGATTCAGGAGTGGACACTAACCATAAGGGAGGAAGAAAAATGGTGCCGGTAAAGAAAGAGGACTTGCGAAAACTGGTAAGTCAGACTACAATAGAGACATATGAGGAGCTGACTCCGCAGCTGATTCAGCTGATTAACGAGACAAAGCATAACGAGACACTCACAGAGGCACAGAAGCAGGATGAGATATCTCTCCATATGCTGGGATATGTGAAATCCTGTACAAATGAAATCCTCATAGAGGTTTTGGCAGAAATACTTGGATTGGAGGAATAAAAAGATGGCATATTGTGTAAAATGCGGTGCGAGAGTTGACGATGGACAGAGCTTCTGCCCTTACTGCGGCGCAGAGATTCCGAAAGCGGCGCAGGATATGAACAGCAGCAGCGGCGGTTTTGGCGGTTCCGAGAATTATACATATTATCAGAATTCATATCAGGACTCATATCAGGACAGCCAGAGCCGCCCGGACTATTTTCCGGCGGCAGAGGTTAAGAAAAATAAACTTATGGGTGTTTTGTCCTATTTAGGGATTCTTATTCTTGTGCCCCTTCTGGCAGGAGACAAGAGCTCTGCGTATGTAAGGCATCATGCAAACCAGGGGATTATACTGTTTGTGATATCCTCGGTCTTAGACCTGCTTGACGGGAAATGGGTGTGGGGCTTCCATTCCTGGATTAATTTTGGCGGAGGAGCGCTTTCCTGGCTCATTGAGATCGCTGATTTTGCATGCCTGATTCTGTTTATCATGGGACTAGTATCTGCATGTCAGGGCACCAGACGGGAGCTGCCTCTCATCGGAAAGATTAAGGTTTTAAAATAAAGCTGAATCCGGGACAGGGTAAAGCTGAATCTGGGACGGAGTAAAATTAAAAAGTGCCTGTCCCCACCTTTGGCGGGAGACAGGCACTTTAAATTTACTCCGTCTTATTCAATTGTGATAAGCTTCGGCTGTTCAATAGCCCTCGGAGCCTCCTTTGGCACCTTAAGCGCCAGTACGCCGTCCTTAAATGCCGCTTTAATGTCTTCCTGTGTCACCTGGTCGCCTACATAAAAGCTTCTGTTGCAGCTTCCGGTATAGCGTTCCTTGCGTACACAGTTTCCTTTTGCGTCTTTTTCTTCTTTTGTTTCATTTTTTGTTGCCGTAATGGTAAGATAGCCTTCCTTTAAATCAGCCTTGATATCTTCCTTTGCGTAGCCGGGGAGCTCCATCTCGATGATGTAATTACCGTCCTTTTCGTGAATATCAGTCTTCATAATCTGAGAAGACGCGTTTTCAAACGGACGTGTGAAGAATGGATCCCTGAACATCTCGTCAAATAAACTTGAATTTCTGTTTGCTAATAACATAATGATTCCTCCTTAAATTTGCCTTTATGGAAAGTAGTATTCCAAAAAGGTATGTGAAATATGAATTGTTTTATTTGTTATATATATTATATAACATAAATTATTAGCCACGTCAAGTGGTGAGTGCTAATTTTTTCTGATAATTTTTGCAAACCGCCTGAAATCAATGGTTTGCACACACTTTGTTTTCCTGTAATTGTCCTTTTCATAAGTTTTGACACCAGTTTGACACCAATTTTTATATTTTTGTGTCAGAAATTTACCGCCATACTATCCAGCCTTGCAATTTCCTGTTCGATTCTTTCTCTGTCTCCCAAGTGGTTATATACGTCCATTGTCACATCAATATGAGCGTGCCCCATGATATACTGCAAAACTTTAATATCCATACGGCACTCTGCCATTCTGGTACAGGCTGTATGACGCATAACGTGAGCGGATACTTTTGGAAGTAGTTCTGCTTTTCTATGTTCTTTCTTTGCTTTCTGTACTTCTTCTTTATTGTAAGCATCCACAATATTATACAATACACTATTTACCCCATATGGCATAAGCGGCCTGCCGGATTTAGCGGTAAAAACAAACCCCGAATAGCCGTCTACTTCAATTGATTTATCCTTTGCCAGCATAAAGTTAATCTTCCTCTGTTCTTCAAACGCTTTCTGTACTTCCTGCGTCATAGGTATAACTCGGATACCAGAATCAGTCTTGGGAGTAGAAATGTGGAAACGGCAGCCATCACCCAGATTTTTATAAATGAGCTGATGGTCTACATTCAGTCCCCTTGCCCTTGTGTCTACATCTTTCCATGTAAGCCCAATTAATTCACCACACCTCAATCCTGTACCTATCATAATCATAAGCATTGGATAATGGACATTATAGACATTGCTTTGCTTTACAAAATCAATGAGCTTTTCCTGCTGTGAAATTGACAACGCTTCCCGTTCTTTTGCCGGTCTGCCATAATCACTGATAGAACCCTTTGCTGGATTCTTACGGATAATATCATCATCAACCGCCATTTCAAGAGCTGGATAAATCATAGTATTAATATTTTTAATCGTCGAATGAGCATAGCCAGCTTTTGACAGTTTGGAATAAAAGCCTTTAATATGTGATGGTAAAATCTGTACAACCTTGATATTCCCTATTTCATCTCTCACTTGATTATCCCAAATCCTAGTGTAGTTTACTCTGGTGGAATCAGCCAGTTTACGGGTAGCCAGATACCTCTCAAACAAGGTATTCAACGTCATCTTCTTAATTGCATTGTCAGTCAGAATGTTATCATCTATGTCTTTTGCAATCTGCTTTTCCTTTTCTCTAAGCTCTGGTAAATCCTGTGCATAAATTGTCTGTCGCTTTCCTGTCCTTATATCAGTATAACGGTAACTGTACCTGCCATCATTACGCCAGCTTTCGCCCTCTCTTAATTTTCTCCCTTTATGGTCTTTTCTGCTATTTGCCATGAGAATCAATCCTTTCTTTTGCCCCCTTTAATGTTCCCATGACGTGGTTTTATCTACAAATATTATACCACTAATCACAGAAAATATAAACATATATTCGATATTATTCTTCGAGACATGACAAATATTTTTTTATCTTTTCCACAGAATAGAGAACCCGGCGACCTATGATAATCTTTGCTTTTGCCTGCTCTCCGATTTTTCTTGCAGTAGCATTACCACAGGACAGCATAGCGGATAAATGTTCTATATCTACAGTAAGCGGCTGGTTTGTTATTCTGTATTTTGTTTTATTCATTATAAAAAATACCTCTCTTTATATCGTTCATTTTAATTGTTAGAATAGATATACCCTTGTTCTTATGCACCTCCTTTTAATATTCCATAACTAGCAGATAAATGGCTCTGGCAAGCTCCACAGGACTTTCACCTTTCCCATTCTGATGGGCGAACCGTGTCATACGGGTGTATCATTATCCAAATATGCAGGTCATGGCAACAACCTTTCCAACAGTTGCTTGTAAAGCATTACATGAATCGCTCTCTTTATTTTTTACAGGTCATAGCGTGTAATCTCCACCGGCTCTCCGCATATCAAACGTATCTATCTGCTCTATTCAGTTGTCAAAGAACAAGTAAACCAAATCAAACTATCTCAACTTCAAATTTCAGAATCATTTCCATCATGGCGGCTCTGATTCTTCCTTTCAGTTCCGTATCCACGGCTATGTAGATATTGCCGTATTCGTCGTACAACGGGCGCAAGCTGGCTTTCGAGATGTAAGCGTCATAGTGCTTTAGTATTTTTTCGATTGCCTGTGCGTCGCCGTCGGCGGCAGCGGAAATAACAGTGAATGACGGACATTTTTCTGTGGATTTCATAGCTCGTCCTCCTGTAGTATCTTCTTGATTTCTTCCAGTGATTTCCTGCGGTTTCGGAAAGAAGTCGTCCGGTCAATCTGTAGCAGGTCGGCAATTTCAGCGTCAGACATTTCCAGAAAATAAAACATCAGCAGAATATCCAGCTTTTTCTCCGGCAATTGCTTTAATGCTTCTGCCAACTGCTCATTGTTCACCTTGACTTTCATTCCTAAAACTTCAAAGCAGGAATAATCGGAATCGTATTCGTCCGTCGTGCCGATACCGCTTAACGCCTGCTCCGGCAATTCAGAAAATGGCGTTACGTGCGCTGCGTGTCGGCTTAACTCCCTCTGATAGTCCTTGACGGTCGTATCAACAATACGCTTTGCCAGACAATCAAATTGAAGTCGGATAGCATTTTGGAAAGAAGATGGTTTCATAATCTCACCCCCTTTCTGGCTAAACTGAAAGGGGATAAGAGATTTCTTTCCCATTTCGTACTAACACTCGCTGCGTAGACGTGATTTGTTGCAAGTCTGGGAAAAAATTCAAAAAATATTGTCAGGCAGCAAAAAAGCACAGGAACAATAGGAAAATATTGTCCATGCACTTTCTTGATAGTTCCTGTCATATCATCTGAAAAACCATATACAAGGGCGCATTTTGCCGCTGTGATGGCTAAGATTTTTTTGACAGTAATTTTTCTGCCGGAAGAAACGGATAGTAAATCTCTTTCAAAGCGGCTGCCTCCTATAGCCGCTGAAACAAAATAACCTTATGTCTGCACCGTGAGGAAAAAGAAAAAACGGCGGCTTTTCAACCGTCGTCCGAAAGAATATATCAAAGTCTGTATTCCAAAAAGAGCTGTAAACAACGGTTTTTTTATTAACCGCATTTGCAGCGTATTCGTATCTTTTTACACATAATAGGAACTACAAGACTATATAACACGCTTTTCCATACCTGTTCATTCTTCCATAGGAACTGTAGAATGTAGTGAGGTGATTTACTATGCGTAAAAAAGAAGATAGGTACGATTTCAGAGCTTTCGGACTGGCAATCAAAGCCGCCCGAAATAAACAGGGTTTAACCCGTGAACAAGTGGGCGCAATGATTGAGATTGACCCACGCTACTTAACCAACATTGAGAATAAGGGCAAGCACCCAAGCCTACAGGTATTCTATGACCTTGTGCATTTGCTCAATGTGTCAACTGATGAATTTTTCCTTTCTGCGCCTGATCCGGCAAAAAGCACCAGACGGCGGCAGTTGGAAATGCAACTCGACAAATTGTCCAATAAGGATTTAGTGATTGTAGAGAGCGTCGCTGATGGAATCATCAAGTCAAAGGGAGTGGAGGAAAATTAGTTCCTCCATTTTTATTTGCTTATTGATAATACGAAATACGATGATAAGTGATAAAAATAAGCCGATAATCTATGAGGTATAAAATCCTCTAAATTATCGGCTCTGCATCTTAGTGTCTGGCTCTTTGATTATTTTTATTTTCAACTTACTAACATTGATAAGATTTTCCTGTTTGCATTTTGGACAATACAATGGAAAATTTATCAATTCAGTATCCTTTCTGATTTTTGTTCTTGTTTTATTCTTGCATATAGGACAGTATATCCATTTTACAGTTTCCATTCGTTTCCTTTCTGATATGCTATTTTAGTGTAAATTCACATGCCAAATAATAAGTATCATAATCCCAATCTTTAGGTGATTCAAAATAAAAAACACTTACAATTATCCTATAACGTCCTGATGGGAGTTCTCCGTATACTGAAGAAATATCATATGATAAACTTAACCTTTCATTAGGCTTTATAACCACATCATCTTCATTATCTTTTGATGGTTCATAAAGTTGTGTCAATTGATACCATGTATCTGATTGTTCTGCTTCGATTTCAAAGTAACCTTTAGTATAATAATACTCTTTGTCAGAGTTATTTTCTAAAAAAAATATTGCGTTTCCCAAGTCAGAGTTATCTTTTTTACTTGATGTGAGCTTGACATCTGATAGGATATTGATTTTTTCCTCAGTTCCATAAGACGAAACTTCATAAAATTCTTTAAAATCTTGCGATGATATAATTTCCTTATCTGATGTTGAATCACACCCGGACAAAATGCTTACAGCAAATATTAAAATAATACAAATACTTTTTCTCATTTTCAAAAACCTCCTTGTATAAGTGCTTATTGCAATTATATAGGGGAAATGTCTATTTTTCATCAACTTATACAATTTTTATACAAGCTGTAACACAGGCTCCTCCATTTTGATTATTTGAAATCATTATTGTGCCTCCGTGTCTTTCACATAATATCTTACAAATGTTTAATCCCAGTCCTAAATGTTCAATCGAAGTATCTTGCGATGATTTGTAAAATGGTAGTGTAGCACGTTCTATATCTGTACTCCTGAAACCGCAACCATCATCAGAGACCGTAATCAACAGATATTCATTTTTCTTGCTTATATCAATATCTATCATAGAATTAGCATATCTAATGCTATTAGATATCAAATTTTCATAAATTCTATTAACAATTTCAAGATTGATAAACAAAATTTGTTTTCTACTGCAATTTGTTTTAATAGTATATTTTATATCAGAACAAAGCGGCTTCGTTGTATTTGATAAAGTGTCTAATAATAAGTCAAAATTTATGTTTTCTTTTTCTATTTCAATATCTTCTAAACGGTATAGGTTTGTCATAGAATTAACATAATTTTCAAGCCGCTTTACATTGTTGTATATTATTGATAACTCGTCAAGTACCTCTTGTTGCGAAACTAAGCCTTTGGGAATAAATGAAAGTAACATTGTAGTATGACCTTTAAGTAATGTTAAAGGTGTTCGTAAATCATGCGAAAAAGCAGCATTTAATCGCCTCTGTTCGGTAAATTGACGTATCATTTTTTTATTATTTTGATATAAACAATTTTTCATTTTTTCAAATGCAAGACACAATCTACCCATCTCGTTTTTATACGGGTAAGGCAAAGTAAAATCCAGTTCGTTGTTTTCAATTTTTTTGTATGCATTCGTTAGTAATTTTATCGGTCTTGCCAATTTCCGGCGTATAAAAATAGTCACACAAAGCATCATACTAATTGAAAGAACAATAGGAATGATGACAATATTAATCACACCTAAAGCAGAATCTATAATTCTATCATGTTTTGTAAAATTTGGTGAAACTTCAATGTAAGAGACATGATTAGGATAAATATATTCTTGTACCGGACGTTCCTTTTTATAGTCTACAACAAAATTACATATTTTCTTTTTATTTGCATTATATATCGTATATTCTGTTTGGTCTTTGTTATATTCTGCTGTAAATGAACCATTTTCAGGTATATTATATCTTGCTGTCATGTCCTCATATTTATAGTTAAGGTTCATTCTAAAATCATCTACAAAAGTAATTGATATAATGCTTATAGTAATGCCAGCAACCAGAAAAATAAGCGCATAAAAAACAAATGAAAATTTAATATTCATATTGTCAATATAATACATTACATTTTTTTGTTTTACTTTTTCCATTTATATCCGCACCCCCAAACAGTTTCTATATAAGGATTGTTACACATAGAAAGGAATTTTGTTCTTATCCGGCGTATGTGTTCTGTAATAACAGAATTGTCTCCAGTACCATCTAACCCCCATACTTTTTCATAAATTGTTTCACGGTCAAAAATAATACCTTTGTTTTGTGAAAGAAATTCGATAATATCAAACTCTTTCTTTGTAAAATTTATTTCAGATTTTTTGTAAAAAACTGTTCGTGCTGAATAATCAATTACTATGTTATTATCGAATTGGACTATTGCAAATGAATTATGTCTTTTTTCCCTACGCAAATGAGCAGCAACTCTAGCTTCTAATTCATCAATAGAGAAAGGCTTTACAACATAGTCGTCGCCGCCGATTGCAAATCCTTTGATTTTGTCACAGTCCTCAATCCGAGCTGTTAAAAAAATAATAGGACAGGACACATAATTCCTGATTTTTTCACAAATCGCAAATCCATTCATATCCGGCATATTTATATCTAATAAAATAATATCTGGGTGCTTTGTGATTGCATTCAGTGCTTCTTTTCCATTAATTGCTGTGTATACTACATAACCAATTTTATAAAAATACCGGCTCAACATTGATACAATATCTTTTTCATCGTCTACAATTAAAATGCTCTGTGCCATATCTCATTCCTCCTTAAAAGCATATTTTATCATTGAAAAAGCAATTTTTTATCAACTATGCTCATATACTATCATTAAAAATAAATCTTAGCCGCTTCATTATTATAATCTTTTAAATGAAATGTCACAACTATATTATCAGCTTGCAAATCATACCGAAGTACGAAATGCAAGCCTATTTTTATTATCCTACAATCTTACAGTTACTATCCTTTTCCAGCGTCAATTCAAACTGTGAAATCTGCGCCGCTTTCGTCCGGTTATCCAGATACTTTACGGACACGGACACTTTCACCTGTTCCCCGTCCTTTGTAAATATGGGATTGATAAGCTCCGAATACAGGTAATCACAGCCTACAGGCGTAAGCACATTCCCCTCCACATAATAGGCAAGCTCTTTTTCCGTAGCCGTGGGATACAGCTTGAAAAACGTCTCCAAGAACTCTGTCACTTCCTCCGTGGTAGCAGCGTCCGCTGTTCCGTCAGATTCTTTAATCTTTGGCTCATAGCCGGATTTTCCCGGCAGGCTGCTGACGGTGGGATTCTTTGTAATTACCATATCCCCGTTATCGTCTACATGAACCACTACCATATAAGCAGAAGTACAGCCTATGGACTGTTCCCTCTCTGTCACGGTCTGGTCTACCGAGTAGGTGACGGTAAAATCTTGTGTTCCCTCCTGTTCAATATCCCAAACTTTAACGTCTGTAGCCGTGGAGCTTGTAGGTATATCCTGCCGCACCGTATCCACATTCAAATCCTGTAATTCTTTTGTCAGATAGCGGTTGATATTCGTAGTCCTTGCGTCAATGGATTCCTGCGTGTTGCTCCAAGAATAATAATCCGCCGCAAAAGCTCTGACGAAATTTTCAATCCGATTCGTGTCGATAATCCGCTGCTCTATGACTTCCTTTTCATGTACCGTGTGCCTGTCAATGGCGGTGAAATTCTTATATACCCCAAAACTGACGCTTGCCAGCAGCACCAGCCACAGGGCAAGTACCGTTTTCTTATGTGTGCCGATTTTCATTACAGGCACTCGTTTTTCTTTTTTAGGTTTTGATTCTTTTTCTTTTTTCTTAAATAGCATAGACACCATTCCTTTCGCTTTTATTTTGTTTTCACCCGTCCTGCGCCGATTAGGTGTTTCTGCCAGTACGAGCTTGTCAAATCTGCATAGCCAATGGGATTTCCGGCATGATACATACGGTTGTTACCGGCATAAATCCCCACATGCGTTACATATGTTCCCGAATTGTAGGTAGAGTGGAAGAATACCAAGTCGCCAGCCTTTGCCTGTGACAGCGGTATGTGCTGGGTAGCGTCATATTGCATTTGTGCGGTACGGGGGAGCTTGATACCCGCCTTTCCGTAGCACCACTGAACAAGTCCAGAACAATCAAAGCTGGTGTTCGGATTGCTGCCCCCGAATACATATTTCCAGCCTTGATACTTTAATGCTTCTTGAAAGATTTTCTGCGCCGTAGCGTTATTAAAGCTGGGAGCGGCGAGGTATTGCGACACCAGCTTTACATAGAACATATTCCCGTATCGGTAACGCCAGCCGCCGTTTTCCTTTATGGAAAGCTCATTTTTATAGCTGACTTTCACGCCGCCGGATTTCTCCCTTGCAAAGCTCACCGCCAGCTCATAGGTATATTTCTTCCCGTGTCCGGAGACATAGCCGATAAAGCCGCCGCCGTAATTGTAGGCTTGTACGACCGTATTGATGTCACAGCCGCTTGCCTTTGCGGATTTTAGCAATTCCGAGAAATATTTGCACCCCTGTCTGATGGATTCCTCTGTAGAGAGGGAGTTGGGCGGCAAACCGAGAGATTCCGAAGACTGCATAACGTCCGTAGCCGTGCCGCCAGATTCTACCTGCATAATCGCAAGCAGGTAATCCACATAGTCCTCAATTCCGTACTGTCTTGCGTATTTTTCAACCGTAGGCTGATGTTTCAATACCTCCGGGGATAAGTTCATTCCCGAAAAATCAAAGAGAGAAGTGCCGCTTTCTTCATCATCTGCGGTTATGATGAACAGGAACAAAAGCAGGCTGATAATCACCGTAAATATCCCACCGAATACCGCCAAATATCTTAACTTCATTTCTTCCGTCCTTTCCGGCTGGCGGTCTGATGGGAATTGTCAGCTTTGAGAGATTGCCGTACCGTCTGATTTGGGGCAATCGCCACCTGTTTCTTCTGTTTTGTAGTCTGGCGTGATAAAGCTGCGGAAACAGATTGGTTTGCCCTTGTATTTTCCTGCTGTCTTAAAGCTACGTCTCTCGTCCTGCCCGACGCTGCCTGTCCTTTTCCTGCCGTCGCCGGACGTTCCTTAGTTACAGGTTCATGCTGCCTGTTAGCTGCCGCCTGTGAACCTGACTTCACCAATACAGGCGTTGTCGCTGGTCGGTCATGGGTTGGGGCAGCTTCTTTTCCTGTAAAACCAGAGCCTTGTCTTGCCCTGTCCAGCTCCTTGCGTTTTTCTGCAATGGTCTGCCTGTGCTGATTCTGCCTGTCGGCACGTCCTTGTTTCCTTGTCGCCTGTTCTTCCACAATGCCACGCTGGAAATCCGATACATTCTCCTGTATCCGGCTTGCGCCGCTGTGAATCGCATACTGTGTTTGTATCGGCATATCTTTTACCTGCTGTTTGTCAGACTTTGCTTTATCACGGATACGGTCTTTGCTGTCAAGGACAGCACCCACTTTTTCACCAGCACGTTTCCCGAAAGTAGAAGTGCTATTGTTTGCCGGAGAATCCGTCTGTGCGTCGTGGTTTGGTCTATTATGATTTCCTGCCTTTGCCGCATTGCTCTTTTGCGAGTGAGAGGTTACCGCCGCACCAACCGCACCTCCGGCAGCACCAGCGGCTATAGTTCTTCCTATCCTGCGCTCCAAACGTCTTGTACCACGCCCCAAGAACAGGTACGGTCGCCGTAAGATACGTCTGCCCACCTGCTGCGTATCCGAGGATTGCAGGCTGAACATTGCCATCAAATCCCCCAGCTTAAAGTAGATTCCTGCAAAGGTCACTATCTGCAAGAACGCTATCATAAAGAACGGATAACCTGCGGAGATAGAATAAAACATAGCGGATATGCTGAAAGCCGCCGTAATCACCAGCGTAATACCGGCACGGAGCATAATCGTATTGAACAGCTTTGTAAGCGCTTTTTTCGCCATACTTTCATAAGTCGGCAGCATGGACAAAATAAAACTGACGGGCAGGAACATAGCATACAGAATAAACAGTACCTGCGAAAATGTCATCATGCCCGTTAGTAAAAATATAAAAATCGAAATCCCGATATTGAAGATAAACAGGAATACCACCGTTCCTAAACGGCTCATCGTCTTTGTGACGCTTAAATTTGCATTATCCCTGTCCTCAATCTCATCAACTACTACGTCCTCCCTGTCGTCCGTGTCCGGGCTGGCAGACAGTAATTCTTCGATACGGTCAGCACCCAGCGATTCTATATCCGATTCCCCGTACTGCAAAAGCAGCCACGGCTGTTTCACCTGCACGGAAAACAGGCTGTCACGTATCAAAGCTACGCTGTCCTTTCCCTTACTGTCAGAATCCGGCAGCACAATCTTTGTTCCCAGCGACAGGGCGGCATTGCTTATGTCTGCGGAAAATCCGTTGACCTTTGCGATATAATCCGGCGCATAGGCAATCATTGACGCTGACAGCAGAAACACAATCAGAAAATTTACCACCGCATGAATCGCCTTTGTGGTCTCCCGTCTGATAAGTCCTGTATACGCCACATAAATACCCATAACCAGAATGAGAATAAGCAAGAATCCCACATAGAACCCCTCGCTGGAAAAGCCGCCGGAAGTCACTCCGGCAAGTGTCTGTATGTTTTTTCCGATTGCGTCTGCCGTATCTGATATGAAATCCAGCTTATAGGCTTCCTGCACCACATAGCCTGTAGCATTGGAGATATATAAACTCACCGTCCAGACAAAATTTGTGATGGCATATAACCCGTACTGGATACTTTTTCCAATCCCATCTAACCAGTTCCACGGCAGCCAATCCCACGAACTGTCCACGTAGAAATCAAGCTGGTAGTTTTCCAGCGGATATTTGGAGTAGGCGTTTGCGTCGCTCACTGTATTGTCTACCAGTCCGGCGGCATAAGCGACTGTGCCTGTAAGGGAGAAAAATAGTAGCGCACCAATAAGAGATAACAGCAAAACTCCGAGAACTTTTAGAATTTTTCGTTTCCTCACAGGCTTCACCTCGATTCTCCCGTCTGCACGGGCGGTCTGGTATCAAAAGCATGAAACAAATCGGAGAATACCGGGTGTATCTGGATAACGCCCACACGCCCGTATAAATCCTGAAACAGACATTGCCCGTTCTCCAAATCCCTAAGCCGTTTCTGGTTGCCCTCGTCCTCTTTGTCCACGCCGAAAAATTCAAGGGTATTCTTGATTTCTTTGATGTCCGTACTACGAAATGCGAATTTTAAACCGATATTGTTCTTCATCTTCTCGTCGTCCACGTCGCCGGAATTTTGTGTTACAAAATAAACGGCGGCGTTCATGGAGCGTCCAGCACGAATCAGTTTGTTAGAGAGAGCTTTCCCCTGTGCCACCTGTAAAAATGTCCATGCTTCATCTAAATCTACCATCTTAAAAATGCTTCTGTCCGAGTGGATAAAATCCAGAGCAAAGGTACTGATAACGATAAGCATAGCAACGGAAAGCAGCTCCATTGTGGTGTATTCCTCAAATTTTGTATCCTTATCCGGTAGCACAAGGTCTGCCACCTGTATAATGTTGAACTGCCTGTCCAAGCTGATAGACTGCCTTTTTTCACCGTCCGAGAAAAGCAGGTGTGCAAAATCATAGTCCGTCATGCTCTCGATATGGTCTGCGATATTCTCCGCCACAGGAGAGCCGTCATTCCTTAATTCATCAATCACACGGAGAAGTCCACGCTTTTTACTCTGGGTAACAGAGCGGATTGCCCGTCTAAGGACGGGGAACTTCTCACCGTCACGGGAAGAAATACCTGTAAGGAATGTCAAAATATCAATCACAAGGCTTTCAGCGTCCTTTGTGCGCTTCATAATCACATACGGGTCAAGAAGTCCTTTGTTCCTGTCCTCGCTGGTGAGGTTCACCATCTTGATTTCATGTGCAATGTCGGGCAATGTATCCTGCCAGTTGCCACGCTCGGATTTCGGGTCTACAATGACTGCCTTTCCCCCGAACAGCACCGCATAGTAAATGATAAGGTTGTTGCAGAATGATTTTCCACCGCCGAGAGAGCCTAAGAACGCTGCCGCTAACGCATTGGTGACAGAACCTTTTACCCCCTGTGCCGCAAGGCTGGGTTTTAGGTAGACGTTTCTTCCTGTATCAAGGTTATAGCCGATATAAATACCGTCCGTTTCCCCTAGCTGCTGCGTCGCCCCGAATCCAAGTCCGGCAAGGAAATCACTGGTGACATACTGGATATAATCATTCATGTACCGTTTGCTGGCTGGCAGAAATTCCCCGTGCAATCCCAGCATATCCCCGAACGGGCGCACCAGCTTTACATTCAAGTCGTCGTAAAAATCCTTAACCTCGTCACAACGGCGTTTCAGCTCGTCCAGACTGTCCGCCGCCACACGGATAACGTAGGACAGCTTGTACATGGATTCCTTTGACTGGTCTAAACTGGTTTCCAGCTCATTTACCGAATCCAGAGCCTCCATTACGTTGCTGCCTGTCTCATTGTTGGATTCCCACGCATGGTTATCTAAATCTTTCAGCTCTTTCTTCTTGTTGCGGACAGTGGATAAGGCTTTCTTATTTGTCACAATCTCCACATTCATAGAGGTTGAGACGGGGAATGTAAACTGCTGTTGCTGGTAGTAGAAGATTTCCGAAGATGGAAAATCCAGCTCCCCGACAATGCTGTTGATGGTAAAATAGGCAGCGTAAGTTGTAGTATCCTCACTGTCTATCTTTAAGTACCGCTGGTTTTCCGTTATCAGGCAGCGGCTAGGACGGATAAGATCATACCGCTTTACCAGCGTTTCACGCTTCAATTTCTTTATGGGGAAATCATACTCGTAATCCTCATAGGCAACCCCGGCTCTGCCGTAGATATGCTCTATGAGATAACCGAAATCCTTTTTCTCCAGCCTGCGGAACTTAAAACGACGGGAGATTTTATTTTCCAACAATTTCTCCATCTTCATGTAGCGGCTGATTTCATCATTGCTCATGGAAACGAAGTCGCCCATCAGCTTATGGTTGACCTCATAGATAAAATCCGCAAAGCTCATAGCCGCTGATTTCCTCATGCCCTTTAAGCTGATTTCTTCCTCGTTCACCAGCAGCTTAAAGCCGACAAAAAAGCGGTAGTCTATCTGATTTTCCCCAATCATATCTATTAACGCCTGTGTCTGTTGGTCTATCTTCTTACAGGCGACCTCACGTAACCGCCCTGTGATTTGCTTTTTGGAACGCTCCTGTGTGGCTCGTATACTGGATTCCGTGCTTATCTGCAAGGCGTGGATTTTCCCGTCACGGCTCTGTGCGATAAGCTGGCGGAAGTTGTCATGCACCAGATACTTTTCTTCCGGCGACAGGAACGAATAATTGTAGGGTATCAGCTCATAGTAGGCGAAACATTCGCCGTCATGGTTGAATACCAGATTGTTTTCGATATATTTAATCGGGAACATAGATTTCACTCCTAACTGCTGTGACAGCGGTATTAAATTTTTCGGTTTTCAGATGGACAGTCTTTCCGGCATAAGTGACTTTCGGGCGCAAGTAGTAGGAAATACAGGATTTTAGGAATCCAAAAGGTTTCTTCCCGTCGAAAGTCTTTTGGGATACGAACCATGTAAATGCCACGGGAAGTCCAAAGTATTTAAGGAACGCCCCGTCAATCATGGCAAGTGGCGGCAGCTCCCCGAACAGGATAACAACGAACAGCGACAGCACAAACCACGCCATCTGGCTAAAGGTCACGGGGAACGGGAGCTGAAAGTCGTTGATGGCATAGATAACTTTCTCCACGCTCCAAATGCTGGTGTAGCTTTTTATTTTCTTCATTTTTCTGAATCAGTCCTTTCTTATTTTGCTTTAACTGGAAACGGCAGCCTGTTTTCAGACCGCCGCATTTCTCTTGTTGCATAAAAAATACCAGTGGTGTTTCACTGGCAGAGGGTAAAGGTGTATGCTATTGTTATTTCTGGTAGGAATATCCTTAATACGGACACTCAAATATCCCATGATTGGTGACGACGAAACGCCCCTCCAAGTCAAGGTCACGTCCGTATGCTTCATAGTCTATGTAGCTGCGGATTCTTTCTGGTATCTCTCCAAGACTTTGACATTCATCTATAAAGTAATAGGCAACGTCAGTCATATCGTCACAGCCGGGATACTGGATAATCTCGTCTGCGTGTTCGCATAGTTCCTCCAAGCTGCTGTAGTAGCAGAGCAGTTCTGAAAGCTCGTCCTGTATGTCCTCCGGCAAATCTTCCACCATCTCACAAAAGCGGTTGATTTCCTCGATAGATGTATACTCGTCAATATCAAAGGGCAGCTCGTAATCGTGAATTGCGTATTCCTCATACTGGTCGTTCAAGCCGATACGTTCTGCCATCTCGTCATAGTCTATGGGCGGCGTGAACCATGCGCCCACTAATTCCCCCTCATTGTGTTTTCCGAGGTTGGCAATGTAAACCTGCATTTCTTCTATGATACATCACCGCCTTTACCGATAGCGGAACACGCCGCTTGTAGTAAAAAGGTACTCGTCGTTTGCTTCTAATTCCTGCCCGATTGACGCATAGTCGATATGGTTCTGCAGAGCAACCGGAATCTCCCCGTAAAGCTGTTCCTCCGTCAGAAGAATCCTTGCCAGCGATTCCCCGTCGTATGCCTCATAATGGCGTATCTCTTCCTTGTTTTCAAAGAAATCCTCAAAGCTGTAAAACCACTTTTTCTGTATAGCTTCTATTTCATTCCCCACAGGCGTACCCTCAATTTCCTGTACCTTACGGCAGTTCTCGTTGACCTCCCAGATGGAAGTGTCGGTATTCACATGGAACGGCAGCTCATAGTCTGCAATCATTAATTGTTCCTCATGCTCCACGCCTAATTTTTCCTTGATTTCCTCAAAATCCACAGGGCAGTCAAACCAATCGCCGGAGTATTCCTCGTCGCCCTCTCGGTAAGGATTTGTATTGTTTAACAGGTAAATCCTCATTTCATACACGTTGTTTCACTTCCTTTCTTACTTTCCAGTGTTCCCATGACTACAGTATAATCCTCTCCGAATACATAATGGGAAAATTTTTCTAACTGTTCCTTTGGGTAGGAGTGCGGCGGCAGCTCCTTTAATTCTTCCAGCACCCTTTTTCTGCGGTGGGGCAGGTCGGAGATATAGTTGCAGCCGGTCAGTTCTACCATGTCCTCAAAAATATCTGTTTTCAATGTAACCTCCATTCTTTCTAATTGATTTTTAAAAGTTGACAGCGTTCAGATTTTTATTCGTGTACCATTCCCTCACCCCCTTTTCATTCCCCCTATGCCCGAACTCCCATAGGGGGAATGGTAAGTTTGCGTTGAAACGCAAACTGTTGATGAAAATTTGCATGAAAAAAGCAGCAAACCGTAATATGATTTACTGCTTTATAACACATTTACTTTTTTACTTTACTTAAAATAACGGATAATGCGAAAGTATTTTCAATAGTGTGTTGTATTTGTCGAACATTTTCACATTGTATATAAGAATTTTTCAATCTTAACTTAGTAGGTTCATCTAATTGATATTTGAAATCTTTTTCATATTTTTTGAAGGCCATTTCTCCAATTTTTATTTTTGATTCGTCGGTCAAATCATTGAAATGAATAACTTTATCGAAACGATTATAAATGGCACTACCTAGATTTTCTTCGACATCTCTTAAATCTGTATAATTAGACGTACAAATTATAATAGATTTTTTGAGTTCCAAATAATAATTCTGGTCTTCATAGACACCTTCATCAAAAAGCTGATAAAATGCGCTGTGGAAAGAGGGGTGTGCTTTATCAAATTCATCCAATAATAATACATTAGATTTCCTATCTAACAAATCTTTAGCAAAACTTTTCTCGTAATGTGCGCCTCCGAACAAATATGTTGCAAATTGATTATTCTGATACATAGAAAACTGTTTCCTAAATATTGGTTCACCTATAATTTTAGCCAAATATTTTGCTGTCTCCGTTTTTCCTATTCCCGATTTTCCATAAAACAGCAAAACTACAGGTTTTTTCCTGTATCTCAAAGTAAGAGGAAAAAGTGCTTGCAATAGCTCTATCTTAACATCTTCTTGTCCAATAATCTTGTTGTCATAATCATTATTAAGACTAAATAAATGAGAAGTTGTAAGTTTTTTATATTTTTGGTATTTTATTTCTGCATCTGGATATAGTCTTCTAATTTGTTCACTAATTTGTAATGGTGGATTTTGTATGTATAAATTTTCTATATTAAATTTAGATAAAAAATTCGCAAAGTTAATAATAACATGTTCTCTTACCCCTGCATATTCATCTGAACTTATCACAAAATTCTTAACATTTATTTTTTCTTCTTTTTCTTCCGGCGGATATTCTCCGTTTTGATTAGGTATAACTAATCGCATAGATTTTCCATCTTTATCAGATTCATAAGCCAAATCAGTCAAATTTCTATATTCTTTAGGAATTATTTGATTAAACTTTTCTTTTGAACCATAATAAATAATTATCCTATTCAATGCTCATCACTCCTGCTAACACAATATCGTATACTTTTAAAAATTGTTTTGATGGTTCACTTATGTTCCCTGTTACAATTTCCTTAACATCTGGTACACTATTAGGTTGAGATGTTTCAAATTCCTTTTCTAATGATAATTGCTCATTAGTACATTCTCCAACTTGAACACCAAAATAGCTTAAATTCATTTTTGACAAATCGGCTAAACTGTAATCATTTTTAAAGGCATTAATATTAAATCTTAAAACACAGGACGGTTTTTGTTCACTGCTTAAAAGCATTTGATAATATCCACGTTCGCCAAGAAGAGCATTATTAAGTCCTTCGAGGTCTATCGGAATTTGTTCTTTAGGAACAATGTTTAAATATGAACTATACATTCTATACATAGAAATAGAATTTTGTGGAGCATAAACACTGTCATTATGAAATTGACGTATGTTTTTGTCCTTGCTCGCCATTGATATATAATCTGTTAAAAGGGTATTAGTAACTGTACTTTTTATCAATTTACTTGTATTTGTGTCTATACTTGTATTTGCATTTCCAGATATAGACGCTTTAACAAACGACAGTAAATTAAATCCACCTTTAGCTTGTATATCAATTTCTGCTATCAATTTTGCTAATTTTTCTTTGTTTTCTGTAGACGTCCAGTCAATTTGTCCACCATTTTGTATTGTGATATAATCTGTTGCTGCTGTTTCATCAAAATAAATTACTTTAATCATCTTTTTTGGATTTTCTTTTTTTGACATTTGTATTCTCCATTAATTGAATTTGTTTAATAATACTATGCATATTATACCATTTCACGGAGTAATTTGTAGAAAAATTTAAGTAATCTATTTTTTGATTATGAAAGACTATTCGTGTACCATTCCTTCACCCCCTTTTCATTCCCCCTATGCCCGAACTCCCATAGGGGGAATGGTAAGTTTGCGTTGAGACGCAAACTATTAGATTTGCTATGCTCCGATAATTCTATTGAAAAGCTGCAATAACACCTCTTTCACGCCAGCAGCATTGAATACCAGACCGACAGCAATCAATGCAATCACCAAGAACCCGATAAGTTTTGAAAACTCCCTCTTGAATCCAAGATACACCCCGATAACCACAATTGCCATAAGCACCAGCGATTGTGCATTGCTTAAAAACCAGTTGTATAAATTCTGTCCAAAATTCATTCTTCATTTCTCCTTTCAAATTTCTGTCTTTGAATCACTTCCTCTGGGGAAGTCGTCTGTTGTTTTATCAGTTTCTTATGACGCTCGGTAAGCTCCACATCATTTAAAATGTCTCTAAGAATATGTGTGCCGTTGGCACAGTCAATCTTTTGCAGCATTTTCCATGTAGGGGCAACCTGCCTGTCTATCCAGTTCAGCGTCCGTGTGAGCGTATAAGGCTCCGGCTGCGTCGTCAGTCTCAAACGTCTGCGGTCAGAGCCGATAAAGTACGCCCATTTTTCGTTAGTTTTCCATTCGCTGCGCCGCTTGTCCACCTCCTTGTCAGCGAAACGGATATATCGGTTGATAATCGAAAATGCGGTACGTTCTGCGTCGTAATAATTCAGCAGGTCACATACCGCATGGTAGGCTCTTTCGTTTCTGAGCCGGATTTCAAATCTGTTTTTGATTTTCGTATCCTCTATGGGAATCCCATTTTTTACATACTGTTCATAATTCTTTTCATAAATGCAGAAGTATAATTCCGATTTCAGAGAACCGATATATAGGGTATTTCCCATACTATGTCCGTCCTGTTCATGGCTTCGTACCAACTCGCCGCTGTGGTAGCTTTTGAAACTACGGAATACAGAAATACATTCTTCATGGTTACATTTTTCAGTCAGCTCTGGAATATCCAGCATACCGACCATATCGTTAATGGCAAGGTCAAGCCGCTTCATTACGCCGCCGTCGCCTAAAGCGTCCATGAAAAAATCATACCAGCTCCTATGCTGCGCCAGCAGATAGCTCTCCATCTGACGGCAGCCTTTCCCTTTTAGTTCCAGCAACGTACCCTTTTCTTCGTCAGCAGAAGTAAGTACGAACACATCACCTAAGACATAATGCTCCGAGTAGGAATAAAAACCGAAATCTTCATGTATCATCATATCCGTTTTCAGTTGCAAAATGTCCTCTATCACATGTTTCACATCAGTTGTCGGAAAACGTATACGTACATAATCAAACAGCATGGTAAGCGGTGATTCTGGATTGTATTTTTCCAGTGCCGTAAGTAGCTGTTTCTGGATTTCCTCTGTCAGTGCCACCTTACCGGATTCCAGACGGTTTAAATGTTCTCTGCTGATTCCTGCTTCAACCGCCAGCTTATTTTGAGAAATGCCATAGGCAGTACGTTTTTCCTTAAAATCCTTTATCCAGTCTGTTTCATTCAGTCAAACCCCTCCTTGTAAAAAGGTGTGACAGGATTAAAGCCTTTTATCACACCTCTAAAATCTGTCGGAAATGTCTGTACCATAAGGATATTTCAGATTTCCGAATCTGTTTTCAGTTGTATTTGTGCCCCCCTGTTAGATACCGGGGGCATATGGCATGTACGGCATACCGCACCTGCACAGGCTAGTCCGTACCTGCGGCTTTCGCTCCGCACGCCGCCTGTCCGTTCTGCCTGTTCTGTGTGAGTTCCCCTATTTCCTTTAGGAAGTCATACCCTTTGGGTACAAGGGGAGTGTAAAACTCGGATATAATACTTGTACCTGTATCCACATAGCCACGCCCCTTTATCTGTTTTAAAAAGAAATCCTTATTTACTTCTCCGAACATCATAGAATAACCCAGCTCTGACATACGCCCAAGAGCCACACGAAAATTAAACTGGTCTCGGATTCCGTCGCCCAGATATTTTGCGTCTGGTCTCTGACAGGCGAGAATGAGAAAATATCCTGCCTGTCGCCCAAGCATGACTATCTGTTTCAGCTTGTTAAGGACAGCGGCATTTTCCTTTGTCGTTAGCATTTCCATAAACGCCACATATTCATCAAAGATTAAGAAGTGCGGCGGCAATCCTAAGTAAGCATAGTTTTCACCCGTCTTATAATTCTCCATGAGCTTCATTGTTTCCGAGCGTTCCATCATGCCGTTATAGAAATGGCCAATACAGGCGGTAATATCTTCCTTTTTGTAGTAGACTTCGGGCATGACAGCGGCGAGGTCGGCAAGGTCAGCGTTCTTCGGGTCTAACACATACATTACCGAATCACAGCGTAACAGAGCTTCGATAATGGTAAGGATAAAATAGGTTTTTCCTCCACCTGTACCGCCAGCAATCAGCATGTGAGGGAGCTTGTCATACTCCCACCAGACATTTTTCATCAGTCGGAGCTTGCCCTTTTCTGCCCGTACCTCATTGATAGTAATGCGGTTTGCAATCGTATCATAGAGTAGAACATACTCTACATAGGAATCATGCAGCTCTTTGGATACCAATTCACAGTATAAGCCTGTTTCCAGCTTTTTTTCCAAGTGTAGGAGCTGGTCTTGATACTTTCCCAGCGGGATTTCTGTCTGGATATGGAGCAAGCCATTCTCCATGCGATAATACATCTTTGGGAAATAGGTAATCCGTTCCTTTTTCCCATCTGACGGCAGGTCTTTGAAGATACCGCCGTCCTGTGAGGTTTCTGCTTCATACCAGCCATTTTCCAGAATCATTCTTGCCAGCTTTTGGCGGTGAAAGAGCTGCTTTACCTTGTCATATCGAAATCGGTAATAGAGCAGAGCAACGGTTAAACAGGCAAATGCTGATATAATGAGTGTAACTATCCTGTATGGCGTAAGGTGGAACTGTAGATTTCCGTTGCTAAAAAGCGTGACCGAGTTCCAGTCGGTTGTTATGATTGCCGTTAGGTTCAAAAGTATCATTGCCATAAAGAACAGCAGGAACAATGAGCCGGCAGAAAAATGAAAAACCAGCGACTTATCGCTGGCTTTGATACGACTTCTTTTCTTCATAAATATTTAAAAATCCACTCCCTTTTATATTAAAGAAACAGTAAGCATGTAGTAACTATTTACATGAACATAAAATACTGTCACTTTCTGTAAAATTTGATAGTATTTAGTTTCTCAACAGGTTCAATCCTCGTAATATCATCAAATCCCTTTAGAATTGTAATAGTAGTAAAATCTTTATCATCATCTGTAAAAATGTTCGCTAAAAGAAAACGAAATTCTTTCTGCCTAGAGAACCAGTTGTCCTTAATAAAAAAATGAGATAGATTATTTGTATAATATTTTATCCAATAATTATCTTTTCTATCATAATCAACATAGATTACTTCTTTGAATCTAAACGCAATATTCTGTAATTGACAATAAAAATTTATGCGTCCAAGAAATTCTTCTGGATAAGCTATAATCAGAAAATGCTCTCCAAAATCCTGCTTTAATGTTGTTTCGTCAAACAAATCATCTTTTAACACATAACACTTTTTACTATAGTCATAAAGAAAATCATTTTCTTTTAAACAAGTACAACAAAAAATTGGTGTTTTTGAATCTTCATAAGACGAAAAAGACATATAATCAGGATTGGGAACCCTTTTTCCGTTTATCCAAACAGGGACATTTCTTTGAACCTTACTTGAATCATACCTGTCGCCCTTACCTCGCATTCTTGTTTTGTATTCTAAGTCTTTAAAATATTGTGATTCTTTCATATAAATAAGTCCATGTTGCAATTCTTCCAAATGTTCTTTCTTTCCAAATTTGATAAAAGCAATATAATCAATATTAGACAAAAAATCACTCCTTTAGCAAAAAATATAAATGTAATTGGGAATTAACTTATACGTTTATAGTATAGTCCATTTTACTACTATAGGCAACTATACTATTTTTGCTGTTCACGCTTTTTCTGTCCGATATCTAATGAATCAGAAACTCGCTTTTTCAAAACAATATCCTCTGCCTTGATATACCAGTCCACGTCTGCCCCCTGAAACGTAGCCGTCGCCACCGTATCCGCTACAGGATTGATAATCTCCACCTCCGCATTATAATCAAATTCCTTTAACGGCACGGCAGCCGGAATACTCACCTGTATCATGCGCCCCTGTCCTCTGGATTTCAAATCGTAGGTACGCTCCTTGATTTCTTCAGAAACCGTTCCGTCTTCATTCTGCTTATGCACTTCACGCCGCAATGCGGAGAACTTAAGCAACCCGAATGTCTTTTCCTTATCTATAATGATTCCATTTGCTAATCTCATAATCTCTGATACCTCCTTACGCTTTCACCATATCGTCAGCAGACAAAATATAGTTTGTGAACCCACGGTTGCCGATTTTATAACCCTCTGCGGTAATCTTCGGATTAATAAGCCGTATTTTTTCTTCAACCTCGAAATTCTTCTCTCCAGCAGTAGCAGGCAGCACCACAATAATGTCGTCGGCTCTCTGTACGTCTGAATACAAGTTATAGCTACGGGAAATTACAGCCATACGCCCGTTGATTCTCCGCTGTTCTACCTTATTCTCACCTGCAAATTCCAGATTCCCGAAAGTCTTTTCCATGTTCGGGATAACATGCTTTAATTCCATATATGTTTACCTCTTTCTTTCTGATTTTTCTATACCTCCATATGGGGAGCTACACTCCCCAAACCCCTTGTGTACTGTTTTTTCCAGCCAATCAAAAAGACGATTGACCGAAAAGAAACAGTTTGTATGTCTCATATAACTGTATATTTTCAAGGCGGCGAACGGGAACAAAATCTCATATGCTGATTCCCCCGTATTAATTATGGTTTGCTTTCATACTGCGGTATTTCCTGTATGCTGTAAATACCAGTCCGGCAGCGGATAAAATAAGCAGGAGAAACAGGAGCGCAAGATTTGTCGTGTCGCCTGTTTTCGGTGGATTGCCTTTGCCTGTCGGCGTGCCGGATTCTGGTGTGGTCGGCTTGTCGGGATTTCCTGTGATTGTCACCGTCTGCCCCTTATCCTCAATGTCCTCTAAGGAAACTGTATCAACAATCGTTACTTCCTTGCCAGCGTCGATTGTCTTTTCTCCTGTAGCTTTATCGGCAGCGTTGGTGTGCATAGTGATAATGCGCTCTGTAATCGTCACGGTCTGCCTGTCATTTTCAATATCTTTATGCTCCGCTACCTTAACCGGCTCGTCGGGATTCGTCACGTCGTATAGTTCCTCAAAAGTCACCAGCTCTTTTCCGGCAAGCGCACTGGCATTAAAGGTAAAGAAAAGCTGCATTTCCATTTCAGAATCCTTTGCGGTAAATGTAAGGTCATTCACCACAGGCTTTCCATCAATCAGAAGTTCCGTATTTTCCGATTTCACCATTTCCCAGCCTTTGAGCTGATACTTTGTATTTTTCTCCAATCCGGCTAACGCTACTGTATCAACAATCGTTATATCTTTGCTGGCAAGAATCATCTTGTCGTCTGTCGCTTTATCGCAAGCCTTTGTATGAATGTCTATCACACGTTCCTCAATCTTTACCGTCTGCCCGTCGTCCTCAATATCTTTATGCTCCGCTACTTTAACCGGCTCATCAGGATTCGTTACGTCGTATAGTTCCTCAAAAGTCACCAGCTCTTTTCCGGCGAGCGCACTGGCATTGAATGTAAAAGCAATCTGGACTTCCATCTTAGAATCCTTTGCGGTGAATGTAAGGTCATTTTCTACAGGTTTTCCGTCAATCAGAGGTTCCGCATTTTCAGACTTCACCATTTCCCAGCCTTTGAGCTGGTATTTTGTGCCATTCTTTAACCCGTCCAAAGAAACCGTATCAACAATCGTCACATTCTTACCTGCAATGATGGATTTCTCCCCAGTAGCCTTGTCCGCAGCGGTTGTGTGAATCGAAAGCTCCAGCTCGTATTCATCGGTCAGCGTTCCCAAGTCAATTACAACCTTATTTCTGGATACGACCACATCAAAGGCTGGAATCAACGTCAATCCTTTGTTGGAATCACAGCGGAGTTCCTCTATCTCGTATGTATCATAGGGCAGCGCACCTTTGCTGTCGTCCGGCTCTGACGTTCCGAACCAGATACCGTCCTCGCTGGATTTTCCGGCATTGGTATTTTTCTTATGGGAAGTCCAGTCAGCGGCAGTAGAAAACTGACCGTTTTTATCGGTTACAATCCTATGACTTTCCCCTGTAGTTTTGCTTGTGATTTTAAACGGCACGTCGGAAAGCCGCTTATGTGTGCCAGAACCGATTTTCACGCCCTCAATATCCCCTCGCTTTATCTGGTTGTAAATAGATTGTTTCGCTGATGTCAAATCTACCATTTCTCCGTTATTTACAATGTCAAACTCACGGGAAATTGCACCGTCTATCAGATACCCCTCCGGCGGCGCTGTTTCCTCAAGCCTGTAATGACCGTAGGGGAGTGCGTCGGCGACAGTTGTAGCGATACCGTCAATCCCTGTATGGATAGTCTTTACCACTTCATTCTTCTGATATAATTTCCCGTCAACCAGCATGGGATTGACATTCAGTGAAGTGATGGCAAAGGCTGTATCTCTGAAAGTTGCGCCGCCCTGTGGTTTCGTTTCTTTTGTTTCAAGGTCTCGTTTCTGGATTTTCACGCCGCCACGAATAACCTTGTCCGATACCAAGTAACGGTTGCCGCCGCTTAGTGTCGCAAGCTCCCCATTCTCCCTTATCTGCGCCGCATATACGCCTGTTACCCGTTCAGAAGTTCCATTTACCTGCAAATATGCACCGTCCAGCAGATAACCTTTCGGAGCAACTTTTTCTTCTACCGTGATTGTGCCAAGCGGCAGACAGATAGAGCCATTCTGCGTATAAAAACTGTCGCCAGAAACTTTGTAGGAATCCGCTAACCGTGTGATATAGTGGGTTGTGCCGTCGCTGCCTTTCTCCGCTTTTGTCCGTGTCGTCCATGTGCGTGTCGGTGCTGATGGGAGATTGTCTCTGGTGTAATATCCGTCGTAATATTTCCAGACAAACTCTGCGCCCTCTAAGGCAGCGTTTCCTTGTGGCGTGCCTTTTGAAGTATCCATATCCAGCTTGAAAAGCTCAATCTGTGTGTTTGTAGCTTTTGGTGTATCACTGACCTTTAAAGTGGTAGTCTCACTTACTTTAACTGTAAGGGTATGGACGGTCTTATCAAGCTGAAATCCCTTTGGAGCTTTTGTCTCTTTCACATAATATGTTCCGGCTCGTAGCTCCACCGTATTTGTATTGCCGTTTCCGTCTGTAGTGAGAGTAGCAGCAGACTTCGTACAGCCTTTATCAGAATATACCCCATAGGTCGCACCAGAGAGGGAGTAACAGTCATTTCCTCTGGTGATACCTGTATTCGTGGAGCTTTTCTGTAAATTCCCGTTTCCTACCGCTAAATTCGCCCAGAACTGCCCTAAGTCCTGCCCCTCTCCAGTGTAGATATAGCCGCCGCAATCATAACGGTTTTTGTTTTCTTTGGCAAAAGCCTTTGCATTGGCATAGAGTTCATTCTGCTCACTTTTGGGGATTTCATCATAGGCAACATGCGTATTTTTATATCCCCAGCCTAAATGAACGCTTAACCTGCGCCATACGGTACACTGTTGGAGCAGGTAAGCCTGTTCAGCGGAATAATTTTTCGTATGTTTCTTGACATATTCCAGATTGAGAGCCACGTCATTAATCTGCGTTTCGCTCAACCGTTCCGTAGCGTTCTTCCGTATTTTATTTCCAGATTGGAACGCTGCGCCTAGTTGGATACAATAAGCCGTCTTTCCGTCAGCTTTCAACCACCCCTCTTCAAAAGTGGATTCTTTTGAGCCGCCGTCTGTCACTTTGACAACCGTACCTGCGTGACCGTCTGAATGAGTGTAGACGGAATCAGCGGCGTGTATCTGCGTGACAGGCAAGGTTGTAAATACGGTCACTATAGCAAGAATCGCTGTCAGTAACCGTTTCAAGATTTTTTCCATAATGTTATGATTCTCCTTTCGTTTTAGGTAAAAAAATAGACGCTCATTTCTGAACGTCTGAAAATAGAAAAGGAACGCTGACTCTGCGTTCCAATCCATTCGTTATGATATTTTTTATTAAAGCACTATCTGAAAAGAATAGCAGATTTCTCCAAATACCATTCTCTGACACCAATTTTGACACCAAATTTTTTAAAAAAGACAAATAATAATAAAACGAGATAAAATCGTAAAATCCGTATAACGCCTGTAAATAGGCGCTTACGACACTTTATGAAATTAGATAAAATCCACGCCATAATAACAAGGGGTGAGTGCTAATTAATTTGTGAAAAAATTGTGAAGTAAAAAATCCTATTGACTTGGAGTAAACTCTAGATGATATACTTACTACATTACAGAAATAAGAGGTGAGGGATATGACAATTTCTGAGGTGAGTGAAAAGTATGAGATTTCTCAGGATACGCTCCGTTATTATGAGCGTATCGGGGCGATTCCGCCGGTTCACCGGACGAAGGGGGGAGTGCGGGATTATACCGAAGAGGATACGGGCTGGATTGAGCTTGTGAAGTGTATGAGAAGCGCAGGTCTTTCCGTGGAGGCTCTTGTCCAGTACGTAAAGCTTACACAGAAGGGCGACACTACACTTCTAGAAAGACGAGAGCTGTTAAACGGACAGAGGGAACAGCTTATCGGACAGCTTGAGGCAATCCGCAGGGCAAAGGAACGGCTGGATTATAAAATATCGCGCTATGACGAGGCGCTGAAGACCGGTAGATTAAGCTGGGATTAAAAAATGAAAATAAAAGGAGGACATATTTTATGATTTACAGAGAGTTTCAGGATTTAAAATTATCCGCACTTGGAATGGGGACAATGAGGCTTCCTCTAATCGGAGGAAAGGACGAATGTATTGATGAGGCGGCAGCGGCTGAGATGACAGAGTATGCCATGAAGCACGGGGTGAATTATTATGACACGGCGTGGGGATATCATGGAGGTAATTCAGAGACGGTTATGGGAAGGATATTAAAGAAATATCCCCGTGACAGCTTTTATCTTGCAACAAAATTTCCCGGATATGACCTTGCCAATATGCCGAAGGCCGAAGAGATTTTTGAAAAGCAGCTTGAGAAATGCCAGGTAGAATACTTTGATTTTTATTTGTTCCACAATGTCTGCGAGATGAATATTAACGAATATCTGGATGAGAAATATGGTATATTTGAATATTTAATGAAGCAGAAGGAAAACGGTAGGATTAAGCATCTTGGCTTTTCCGCCCACGGCTCTTATGAGGTGATTAAGCGTTTCCTTGAGGCATATGGAGAGCACATGGAGTTTTGCCAGCTTCAGATTAACTATGTGGACTGGGAATTCCAGCAGGCAAAGGAAAAGGCGGAGCTTCTCGGTGAATGGAATATCCCGGTATGGGTTATGGAGCCCCTTCGCGGCGGCATGCTTGCATCCCTATCAGAGGAAAACAGTGCAAGTCTTAAGGAACTGCGCCCAGATGAAGGAATTCCTGCATGGGCCTTCCGTTTCCTTCAGAGTATTCCTAATGTAAAGGTGATTCTTTCAGGAATGTCCGATTATGAGCAGATGAAGGATAATATACATACATTCGAGACAGAGAAGCCTCTGAATGACACAGAGATGGATGAGGTTCTTAAGCTTGCTGCAAGGATGGTAAATGGAGTACCCTGTACAAAGTGCCACTACTGTACCAGCCACTGCCCTCAGGGAATCGATATTCCCTTCATGATTGAGCTATACAATGAGCATATATTTACCGGCGGCGGTTTTATTGCTCCTATGGCGCTTATGGCAGTTCCGGAGGAACAAAAGCCCTCTGCCTGTGTGGGATGCAGAAGCTGTGAGGCAGTCTGTCCCCAGCAGATAAAGATATCAGAGATTATGGCAGATTTTGTAGAAAAGCTTAAATAGACTTAAGGAGAGCGCAGGTATGATATATAGAAAGCTTGGCAATACAGGAATAGAGGTCAGCGAGATCGGAATGGGCTGCGAAGGCTTCATAGATAAATCAGAGGAGCAGGTAAAGGAATTTGTGGATCTTATGGAGAAGGAGGGTGTAAACTGTATAGACTTATATTCTCCCAATCCACAGATGAGGGATGCCCTTGGAAAAGCACTTCGGGGAAGAAGGGACAAATTTGTCCTTCAGGGACACATCTGTACGGTGTGGAAGGACGGGCAATATAAACGGACAAGGAATATGAAAGAGGTGAAGGAAGGCTTTGAGGATCAGCTCAAGCGCCTTGAGACAGACCATTTAGAAATAGGAATGATCCATTATGTGGATTCCGTATCAGAGTGGGAGCAGGTAGAAGGCGGCCCGGTAATGGAATATGCATTAGAGCTTAAGGAGAAAGGAACCGTTAAATGCATCGGAATGTCAAGCCACAACCCGCAGGCGGCGATGGCAGCAGTAAAGGGAGGAAATGTTGACGTTATCATGTTCAGCATTAACCCGTGTTATGATCTCCTTCCCGCAAGTGAGGATGTGGAAGAGCTCTGGAACGAAAAAAATTATGAGCACACACTCCTTAATATGGATCCGGAGAGGCAAAAGCTATACGAGGAATGCCAGAGGCGCGGAATAGGAATCACTGTCATGAAGGCTTTCGGAGGCGGTGATCTCCTTGACGGGGAGCTGTCCCCGGCAGGAAAAGCCCTGAATGTGTTCCAGTGCCTTAACTACGCACTGACACGCCCGGCGGCAGCAGCGGCCATGTCCGGCGCCAGAACACTTGAAGACTTAAAGAAAAGCATTGCATACGAGTATGCAAAAGAAGAAGAAAAAGATTATGCACCTGCACTCGCCAGATTTCCAAAGATAAGCTGGAAGGGACATTGTATGTACTGTGGGCACTGTGCGCCATGCCCGAAGGGAATAGACGTTGCCATGGTCACAAAGCTCTTAAATCTTTGTGTTGCACAGGGGGAGGTTCCCGAGACAGTAAGAGAGCACTATGCAGCTCTTGAGCATAAAGCAGAGGAATGTGTGGTGTGCGGTGCATGCGAAAAGAGATGCCCCTTTGAAGTAGAGGTTATAAAAAATATGAAGAAGGCGGCAGAAATATTTGGATAATCGAATCTGAATCTGGGACGGAGTAAAATGAATTTTACTCCGTCCCCAATTTGGTGTGCCCGGTGGGCACACGTTCTAACGGGTGAAAGTCCCCAATCCGCCCGGCAGTGGGAAGGATACAGCCGAAGCCAAGGGTGTCCATCGTGAGGTGGAATCTGAAGAAAGGATTAGGCAAAACTCTGGCTTACTACATTTGAGGCTAAATGCAAGGATGAGATTGCGTAACAAATCAAAGTCCAATAACTGCACGAAACTGTATTTAGTATTTATGGAGCGAGTATAAGAGGGAAAGAGCGTGTGAGTACCCGGGGAGGTCTCGTGGACGCATCCAAAGCGATAGAACATTCGCGGGAGCGGTTGAAACAAGATTTACCACGAGAAGTCAGCAGAGGTCATAGTACCACTACGGTTGCAAACGTTGTGGGAAGGACTGAACTTTAGGAGATGTGAGTAAATGAATGTAACCAAAGATGGGTTTAAGGACAGACAACTTCATATGGAAGATTATCTGCAAATGGTATCTGAGGAACAGAAAGAGTATGCAGAAGTGTCCGTCTATCAGCGGATTACTGAAAACAACGACATCATCACGGACTTTTGGACGGATAATCTACTGGAACTGATTTTACGAAAAGACAATTTAAACAAGGCATATAAAAAAGTGAAATCGAACAAAGGCAAAGGCGGAATTGACGGGATGCAGGTGGATGAACTTCTGCCCTACCTGAAAGAAAACCAGAGCGAAATCATCCGGGAGATACGGGAAGGGAAATACAAACCCAACCCAGTCCGGAGGGTAGAAATACCCAAGGAAGAGAAAGGCAAGGTCAGGAAGCTGGGAATACCAACAGTAGTAGACCGGCTGATACAGCAGGCGGTCACCCAGGAATTAACACCGTTGTTTGAACCACAGTTTTCAGAAAACAGTTATGGGTTCAGGCCGGGAAGAAGCCAACATGATGCATTGAAGGCCTGTAAAAAGAATGTAGATGAAGGGTATGTGTATGTGGTGAGCATGGATTTAGAGAAGTTCTTTGACACGGTAAACCACAGCAAATTAATAGAGGTACTGTCACGGACAATCAAGGATGGACGTGTGGTATCCCTGATACATAAGTACCTGAATGCAGGAGTATTACAGAACGGATACTTTGAGAAGACGGAAGAAGGCGTGCCGCAGGGCGGGCCGTTAAGCCCATTGTGCGGGAATGTGATGCTGAATGAACTGGATAAAGAACTGGAACGCAGGGGGCACCGATTCGTGAGGTACGCGGACGATATGCTGCTGTTTTGTAAGAGCAGGAAGAGTGCAGAGAGGACGCTTGCGAATATTATCCCGTACATAGAAGAAAAGCTATTCCTGAAAGTAAACCGAGCCAAGACCACAATAAGCCATGTCAGCGGGATAAAATATCTGGGATATGCACTTTACCGGTATAAAGGGAAATGCCGGTTCCGGGTACATCCTAAAACGGTTAGGAGAATGAAAGACCGGATAAGGGAAATTACCAAGAAGAATAAAGGGTGGAGTAATGAGTACCGGAGACAGAAACTTGAGGAGTATGTCAGAGGGTGGATTAATTACTATAAGCTAGCGGATATGAAAGAACTGATGCGGAAGACAGATGAGTGGGTACGACGCAGGATACGAGCAGTCTATTGGAAACAATGGAAAAAGGTAAAGACGAGGTACAGAAATTTGAGGGCATTAAAGCTTGAAGAATGGCAGGTACATCAGATAGCCAACAGCCGGAAAGGATACTGGAGGGTAGCGCAGATGCTAAACGTAGCCCTAACCAATAAAATAATAGTCAGGCTGGGTTATATATCCATGCTTGACTATTATCTGAAAGTTGCGTGAAAACTATTGAACCGCTGTATACCGAACGGTACGTACAGTGGTGTGGGAGGTCGGCTACTCAACTAATGGGTAGCCTCCTACCCGATATTTACCCTGTCCCTTTTTGAAGTTTCTTAATGTTTTCTGAAGATTTCTAAAGAAGCGTGGAAGATTCTTGAGTATTTAAAAATATATTGCTATACTTCTGTTTATAATAAAAATTAAGATTCTGATAAGAATCAAAATTATAATATGAATTCAGCAGGAGATAGACATGAAGAGTATACCAAAGAAATCAGCTGGAATGATTCCGGGATATAGTTTATTTCCGCTCATTCTGGCTGTTTTATTTAATACAGCAGTTTATAACGGAGCCAGAATGATAGCGGGAGAGTGGTATCATTATAATTTAGAGAGTGCTTTGGACAGAATGATACCATTTTGGCCGCCAGCCATAGTAGTGTATCTGGGCTGCTATCTTTTCTGGGCCGTCAACTATATTATTATTGCCAGGCAGAGAAAGAAAGAGGCTTATCAGTTTTTTAAATGTGATTTTCTTTCAAGGATTATCTGCCTGCTATGCTTCCTAAGCTTTCCTACAACAAATATCAGGCCCTTCGTGGAAAGCAGCGGGCTCTGGAATCAGGCTGTGCTGTGGCTTTATTCTGTTGATGCGGCGGATAACCTGTTTCCATCTATTCACTGTCTGGTAAGCTGGCTTTGCTACATCGGAATCAGGAGAAATCCGTCCGTTCCGGTGTGGTACAGGGGCTTTTCCTGTATTATGGCGCTCCTTGTATGTGCCTCAACTCTTCTTACAAAGCAGCATGTACTGGTGGATGTAATCGGAGGGGTTCTTCTGGCCGAGCTGTGCTTTTATATCGGAAAAAGAAATGAAGATACAGGAATTTATGGACAGATTATGGATAAAATAAACAGAAGGCTCCGTCTGGAGAAAGGGAGTGTGTAGATGGGAAGCAAACGAAAAATGATTCTGGACAGCTTGTTTCTTCTGCTTGTTTTTATTCTCACACTCTACGGAGTCTTTCATGGGGAAGATCTGGGGGAGGTGCTATTGGCTGTAAGGAGGGTAAATGTCAGGTGGCTGATTCCGGGCGTGGTTCTCGTTATCATTTTTATCTGGGGAGAATCGGTGATCATCTGGTATTTGATGAGAACCTTCCATATCTTTCTAAAGAAAAGAATCTGTTTCTTATTTTCATCTGTGGGATTTTTCTTTAGCTGTATTACCCCATCGGCCAGCGGCGGGCAGCCGATGCAGATCTACTATATGAAAAAGGAGAAAATACCGATTCCGGTTTCTACAGTGATCCTGATGATCGTTACGATTACTTATAAGCTGGTGCTTGTTGTGATTGGGCTTGGAATTCTTATATTTGGGCAGCAGTTCCGGAGAAAATATCTGGGAGAGATCATGCCGGTTTATTATCTGGGGCTGCTTTTAAATATATTTTGCGTAGGCCTTATGACCATACTGGTACTTCATCCTGCCCTGGCAGAGAATATTTTGCTTAAAGGTCTTGGATGCCTGGAGAGACTGCATATTCTGAAATATAAAAAATCCCGGAGAGAAAGGCTTTCAGATGCAATGGGAATTTACCGGAAAACGGCGGAATATTTGAAACAGCATAAGCAGGTGATTGGAATCGTTATTTTGCTTACTTTTATGCAGCGGCTGGCATTGTTTGCCGTGACCTGGACGGTTTACCGTGCATTTGGAGCATCAGGAGTAAGTGTGGCTTCGGTGGTGCTTCTGCAGGCAGTCATATCTGTGTCCGTTGATATGCTTCCGCTTCCGGGCGGAATGGGAATCAGTGAGACATTATTCCTTAAAATATTTGTTCCGGTTTTCGGTCCTCTTCTTCTTCCGGCAATGGTGCTGTCCCGGGGACTGGGCTACTATAGTCAGCTGTTTATCAGTGCATTGTTTACAATTGTGGCCCAATTATACTATACATTAATAAACAGGAGGCTTTCAGATGATAGGGTTTTATGATTATACAGTAGTTCTTACATATATAGGGTTCGCATCCGGGGTCACCGGTATTTTCTGCGCGTCCACAAAGCACTTGAGATGGGCAGTATTTTTCCTTGCCCTGTCAGGCCTGTGCGACATGTTTGACGGTAAAGTCGCCCGGACGAAGAAAAACAGAACAGAGGAAGAAAAGAGCTTTGGAATTCAGATAGATTCCCTCTGCGACATCGTGTGCTTCGGAATACTGCCTGTGGTCATCTGCTTTCATCTTGGAATGAGAAAGATATACAGCATGGCTGTCCTGATACTCTACGGTCTGGCTGGTGTGATCCGTCTGGCATATTTTAATGTAATGGAGACAAAGCGCCAGGAGTCAACAAATGAAAACAGAAAGTATTATCAGGGGCTTCCTATTACATCTATGGCAGTTGCACTTCCACTTTTATTTGTGTTTTCGCCGCTTTTGCCGAACCATCAGACATTTCTTCTTGTGCTTCATTTTCTGGTGGCGGCGGTAGGATGTTTGTTTATTGTAGATTTTAAGATGAGGAAATTATCCGTGAAAGAATTGTTTTTGCTGGTAGCAGCTGTTGCGGCAGCTGTGGGAGTTATTTTGTTCCTGTGGCATACATGGTGGGAGTTTCTGCATTTTTACGCCCGTCCAGCCATCCCATAATATATGAGGGGAATGTATTACAGGGGCTGCTGTGAGCGGAGTAAACAGCAGCAGCCTGGGTAACAGGGAGGAGGAAAAGAAAATGCATGTTACGGCGGACAGAAAAGGAGCGGTATGGGAGGAAAATTCTCTGCAGGATAAGGCGCTTGAGTGGATGTATGGGCATCTTCCGGGACGGCTTTTTCTTAAGCTTTTAATCAGGCCCTCAGTATCGAAGCTTGGAGGGCAATTTTTGGATTCGTCTCTTTCTAAGGCGTTTATCCGACCCTTTATCAATAGAAATTCTATTGATATGTCAGAATATGAGAAAAGGAGCTATGTATCTTATAACGATTTCTTTAAACGCCGTCTTGCTCCCGGCGCACGTAAGCCTGAGGAGAATCCGGAAATTTTCATAAGCCCTTGTGACAGCAGGCTTACGGTCTGTGAAATAGACAGGGAAAGCACATTTTTTATAAAACATACATGGTATACCGTTTCAGGGCTTCTGCGGGACTTCAAAACCGCAGACAGATATGCCGGCGGTTATATATGGATTTTTCGTCTGTGTGTGGATGATTACCACCGCTATATTTATATAGATAACGGGAAAGAGTCGCTGCGCCGGAGAATCCCCGGAGTGCTTCATACAGTAAATCCAGCGGCAGGGGACAGGCTGCCGGTCTATAAGGAAAATGCAAGAGAGTATTCTCTGTTAAAGTCAGAAAATTTTGGAACCGTGCTTCAGATGGAGGTGGGCGCCCTCCTTGTGGGAAAAATTGAAAACTGTCAGGAAGGGAAAACTGTGAAAAGGGGTCAGGAAAAAGGGAACTTTGCCTTCGGAGGCTCCACGGTTATTCTTATGACCCAGGCCGGGAAGGTGAGGCCGGATGAGGATATTCTGGAAAACGCGGGGAAGGGGATCGAGACGAAGGTGCGGCTTGGGGAGCGGATAGGCTGTAAGAAAGTGATTCAGGAGTGAGCAAATAAAAAAGCTTCAGCCACTATTATAGAATTGTGGCTGAAGCTTTTTTAGTGGACCTGGCGGGAGTTGAACCCGCGTCCGAAAGCCCATCCATCAGAGCTTCTCCCATCACAGTCATCATATTAACATTCCCTTGGTCAGCCGCCTGATAACGGGCTGCTGACTTTAGTAGCTTCATAAATTCTTCCACCTCCTCAAAGCTTTGAAGGCGAAGTGCTCCGCTAAAGATGAAGCCGGTTACTTAAGAAGCGGATACTTAAGGCCGACTGCCGCCATACTAGGCAGCGTACGCTAATTCTCTATTGTCTGCGTTTATATTTAATTGGAACTTTTAACGTAGTGTCCCGCTACGGATGGCTTCTCCAACTTCCAGACCCCCGTCGAAACCAGTACAAGCCCTGATTTGTTAAATAGCTGCCTCTGGTTTGCAGACATAAGTGCGTCTTTTCTTATGTGTTCCTATTATATGCAAAATTGCCTGCTTTGTCAATGACAAAAGCAGAAACTCATTTGTTGTCTGTCTGTTCCTTTGGATCATGAGTTTCAATGTATTCGATTAAATCAAGTATTTTTGTGTCACTCATGCCAAATTCTCTAAGCTGTCTGATAAGGTTAACAATCTCTTTGCCTGTCACATATTCTCACCTTCCTTTTGAATTTCTGCCCGCTGATTGATACTTATATTATATCAATTAACAATCTGGGTGTAAAGCTCTGATTCAAAGCCTCTTTAAATCTACCAATATGCTAACATTTCTTTTGCATGTTTTTGTATCTCTTTGTCCTCTGTCTGGGAAGCAGCTTTTATATACCATTTTACAGCCTGCTCCATATCCTTTTTCTTATCCTCATTTTCTCTTTCTCTTTCTTCATACATGAGACCGCAGATGAATTGTGCGCTGACATTTCCCTGCTCTGCAGCTTTTTCATACCAGCTTAATGCCTGTTCCTTATCCTTTTTTGTTCCCCTTCCTTTGCGGAATAAATTTCCACAAAGGAATTGTGCATTAACATTTCCCTGCCTTGCCGCCTTCTTATACCAGCTTAATGCCTTTTGTATATTTTCTTTTACGCCATCTCCTTTGTAATATATATTACCGCAAATGAACTGAGCTTTGGCATCTCCCTGCCTTGCTGCCTTCTCATTCCATGCAATCCACTTCGCTTTTTGTTCATCAATACCATGTGTATGCCCACTGTCAGCCTCTTCTTTGTCAGCTTTCCGTTCTGTTGTGTTTTTATACCATTCTGATGTTTCTTCCGTATCCGCCCTTGCTTCTCCTTCCTGTCCGGCCGCCTTTAAATACCATTCTAATGCTTCCTTCCTGTCTGCCGGTGTCCCTTTTCCTTTGAGATACATACTTCCGCAGTTGTATTGCGCTTTTGTATTCCCATTTCTCGTAGTTTTTTTAACCATACGCAATGCTTCTATATAATCCGGCGCCTGATAATCCCGCGGCAGAGACTGCACCTCGCCATAATTTTCAGCCCGGAAAAGGGCCAGTCCCTTTTCATATAGTTCCTCTTTCGCGAGTTCTGCTGCATGCTTCAAAGCGTCCGCTTCTGGTTTAAAAATCTCCGGTTCCTGCCGGACAGCCGGCTCTGCAGCAGGTACTGGATCTTTCAGCTCCGTTATTGGTGTAAGCTCTACTTCCAGTAGAGATATTTTTTTGTCTTCATCAAGTTCCATGTTTTTCTCTCCTTTTTCAGCTGATCTTATTTTAATGCCTTGAGGATTGCCGCTGTGACTATATCCTGGGAAAGAGGCAGCTGTATGGCATCCTTAATGCAGCTGTATTTTGTCATAAGCTCTGAAACAGTATTTTCCAGAAATCCACGGTATATCAGAATAATTCTTGCATCTGACCATTTTTCTATGGTTTTGGTTATTGATTCAAAGCTGTCAAATTCATCGAACATGAGAGATAGAAAAATCAAAACGGGCTTTTGGCTTTTATACAGCTCCAGGCTCTCTTTGATACTTTCGGCCTCGTACACTGTACTAAATCCATAGGCGGTCAGAATGCTTTTTAGCATCAACCGATAAAGTGGGGCCCTTTCACATATCATAATGCATCCGGAAGTCACAGGCTTTTTTGTGTCTGCCTGTGCGGACAGCCAGTCATAACGTGCTTTTGCCCCGTCAATGTGCTGCTCTGCTGCTTTTTGATACCAGTACAAAGCCTGTTTAGGATTCTTTTTTACACCAGATGAACCATGGTCATATAGCTTAGCCAGGGAGTATTGTGCGTTGCCATTTCCGCTTTCAGCTGCCTTTTCATACCAGTAAAGTGATTTTTGTATATTTTTATCGGTTACGCTGCCTTCTTCATAAGCTTTCCCACACATATACATTGCTGTAACGTGACCGCCTTTGGCCGCCTTTTCATACCAGTGAAACGCCTCGCCCTCACTTTTTGTGGTTCCATGACCCCATTTCAACATACGGGCATAATTATACTGGCTTGCAGGGTGTCCCTGTCCGGCGGCCTTTCTGCGTGCATGCAGAAGCTCTTTTATGTTCTTATCTGCTGTTGCCAGGGCTCTGTCAAAAGCACTTTGGGGATTCTTGCTCCAGAATTTCTCTGCTTTATCATAACCGTTAAATTCTGCCTCTTGCAGCCAATAAAGCCCCACAGGTACATTTTTCGGCATCCCATAATCTCCATAGCAATAGATAGTCCCAAGGGTATATTGCGCCTCGGCAACGTCATGCAGTGCACACTTTCGGAGCAATGGCAGCGCGTTTTCAGGGTCTTTATTAAAATTTAAACTGCTTATATCTAACTTTCTCCAAAAGTCTTCTGCTTCATCATAACCGTTAGATTCCGCCTCTTCCAGCCAATAGGAGGCCACATTCACATCCTGCCGTATCCCGTATTTTCCATAACAATAAATATTTCCAAGTATGTATTGCGCTTCTGCATCGTCCTGCAGCGCCCTCTCCCGAAGCAAATGCAGTGCGTTTTCAGAGTCTTTTTCGAAATCTGGCTTTTCTTGCTTCTGCCTTTTACTATCCATGATTTCGAAGGCTTTATAATATGCTTCCTGTGAAGCCTTATGTCCCTGAACAGCAGCTTTTTTGAGCCATTTCAAAGCTGTGTCCTGATCAATATCTGTTCCGATTCCATTAAAATACATAATGCTGCACAGATATGCGGCCTCCATATCACCCTGCCTTGCAGCAGCAAGGAACCAGGACAGAGTTTTGGAATAATCAGGTTGTTCCTCTGTACGGGTCTTTTGGATTTCATTCAATACGGCAGCGAGTTCAAGCAGCGCCTGAGTCTTATCAGCCGCGAAGGCTGGTTTATGTTCGGAGGTGTCTTTTAATTCGGAAGCAGAGTTGGACGGGGCATTGTCTGTGCTTATGTATTGTTCTCCTGCAAGCGCTTTTAGAATCTCATTCAATGCAGTAAACAGGTGTGGGGTGTGAAGATTACCATAGGCTCTTTTGCTGTCTCCGTTTTTGTATTGCAGGATTAGCCAGGTATTATCATCACCATCAAGACTGACACTCTCCAATTCATCATATACAACTGGATATTGAATACAGGGTTTTCCAAACGGTCCGGATAAAAGTATTTTTCTGCTTGCATAGAACTCGTTTTCTGTAAACAGAAAGCCTTTTTTTCCATTTGAGGTTATTGATTGATCCACAAAAACAACAATATCATCAGATTTACAGCCTGCAGCATATTCTGTAATTGCATTCTGTAAACATTTCTGGCTGTATTTATCCGCACTTTTTGCTGTAAATAGGAGAGCGCTTTTATTATATTTTTGCAGCTCATCTTTTGTGATGGAGAGAACTGCGTTTTCTATGATTTTTTTCCTGTCCATGCCTGTCTCCTTGCTTCTTAGTATAAACTAAAGTTTACGCTGTACTTTTCGGAATGTCAAGCAGTGTGTAGTGTTCACTCGCTACTGTTCACAGGGCGGGGCGTTTTTAGCGGTTGGTTCACCGGAAATTTTTTCTATACTGCAAGTATGCCGTTTCGTCTTTTCATTATAATTGATTCCGACAAGAACCAGTTCACCTTCGAAGCCTTCCAGAACAGCCGGATAATTCCGCTCTTTGATCTGGGCAATCGCCCCCTTCTCCGTCTTATTCCATTTCAACTCAATAATCAGCGCCGGTAAAGGAGAACGTCTTCTGGGTATATATACAATATCAGCGTACCCGTGGCCGGAAGGCAGTTCTTCAATCTTAATATACTGATCTACACACGTAATATATGCGCATCTCACAGTTGACCGTAATGCCTGTTCATTATTGTAAAACTGCGGGGCACAGTTAGAATCATGGACTAACGCAATGGTTTTTGCCACGGTATCCGCATCCCCCTTAAGCGTATCTGAAAGCAATTTGTCAGATTTCCGTATCAGGCGGAGCAGGCTGGTATGCCGCCCACGCCTGAGAATCTTACTGAATTCCCCGCGAATCTCATTATTCGGAATAAATGCAATGCCTGTTCCATTTTCCTCTTCTTTAAAAGTCAGATAACCCAGATGAATTAGAAGCGTCAGGACATCATCTTTATTCTTAAACGTTTCGAAATCATTTTCAAATCCTTCTGTATCAACTTCAATCAATTCACCGCTGATAAGCCTTATAATATCGTCCTGCAGCCCCTCTTCATCCATATCTATATAGGTCAGAAGCGCCTCTGCGGCGGCTGTTTTTTTCCAATAGGATCTGTACTTCCTGCTTTGCATAGCGCATATGACAGAATAAGGATTGTACATGGAATATCTGTTATCAAAAAAATATCCGTCATACCAGTTTTTGGCCTCATGAAAGCTCATATTGTATGTGTCACAGAGCCGATGTACCTCTGCCTCTGTAAATCCTGTGAATTTGGTATATTTTCCCGGATCGAGGATCGTGAATTCTTTAAAATCTGAAATTGCTGACTGCGAACCATCTTTTCTTATCGGAAGGATTCCTGTCATATAAACAGCCGCAAAAATCTGGTCCGTTGTGCCGCTGCTTTTAAATAATGTGCGCAGAAAATCCAGATAGGCCTTCTGGAATTCTGGTGTTTCCCTGATCGGCGCATCCCATTCGTCAATGATCATAATGAATTTGCTGCCTGTCAGTTCCACTGCATGGAGCAGTGTTTCATCAAAAACATTTCCGGCTTTTAGATCTGGATACGTGTCCAAAAGCTCATTTGTCACACTGTTCTGAATAAAGGGCACAATGTCATGCGGTTCTGCCTTTCCAAGGACATTTGTCATATCAAGACAAATGACATTATATTGATTCAGATGCTGTCTGTATGTTCCATTAATCTTTACATCCCGCGCAATTGAAAGATCGTCAAATAACATCGAGGAATTACAGGTTTTATCATAATATGCGCATAACATTTTCGCGGCAAATGATTTCCCAAAGCGGCGAGGCCTGCTGACACATGTCAAAAATCTTGGCGTTTCTATCGTTTCATTGATCAGGCTGATCAATCCGCTCTTATCCACATATATGTCATTTCTGATTCTGGTAAATCCACTGTTTCCCGGATTCAAATACATACCCACAGCACATTCCCTCCTTCTTCCGATTAACTCCTTAATCTGTAAATAGAATAGCATCTGAAGTCTTCTTCTGTCAATTACTTTCCCTCCGTTACTGGAACACCCGTAGGGTGCGAACAGTAACGAATCAAACGAAAATCCATTTACCCATTTACTTTACAACTTCATTTTGCTAAAATAGTGTTGTTATCAGAATCTAATTGACATGAGACAAAGGAGGAAAAACATGTTAGAAAAATTCTTCAAGCTGAAGGAAAACAACACAGATGTCAGGACAGAGGTTCTGGCCGGCATCACAACCTTTATGACCATGGCATATATTCTTGCTGTCAACCCAAGTATTCTTGCGGCGGCGGGAATGGATCAGGGAGCTGTATTTACAGCCACCGCGCTTGCGTCACTTCTTGGCACACTTCTTATGGCGTTTCTGGCAAATTACCCATTTGCACTGGCACCCGGCATGGGGCTGAATGCTTATTTTGCTTATACAGTTGTACTGGGCATGGGCTATAGCTGGGAGGTTGCGCTTACGGCAGTGTTTGTGGAAGGTATTATCTTTATTATTCTTTCGCTTACAAATGTGCGGGAAGCGATTTTTAATGCCATTCCGCTTAATCTTAAGGCAGCGGTAAGTGTTGGTATCGGTCTGTTTATTGCATTTATCGGACTGCAGAATGCAAATATTGTAGTAAGCGGCGCCACACTGGTTGAATTGTTTTCCGTGGACGGCTATAACCTGGCAAATGGAGTAGAGGCAGGATTTCATGATGTGGGAATTACAGTGCTTCTTGCCCTTATAGGAGTCATTATTACAGGGATTCTCGTAATCAAGAATGTAAAAGGAAATATTTTATGGGGAATTCTTGCTACATGGATTCTCGGGATTATCTGCCAGCTTGCAGGAATTTATGTCCCGAATCCGGAGCTTGGTTTCTACGGGCTGCTTCCGGACTTCAGCAACGGCCTGTCTGTGCCCAGCATAATGCCGGTATTTGGAAAGCTTCAGTTTGACGGAATCTTTTCACTTAATTTTGTTGTAGTTATCTTCGCGTTTTTATTCGTAGATATGTTTGATACGATTGGCACACTGATCGGAGTAGCCTCTAAGGCAGATATGCTTGACAAGGACGGAAAGCTTCCCCGCATTAAAGGGGCGCTTCTTGCAGACGCAGTTGCGACATCCGCAGGAGCAGTTTTTGGAACAACTACGACCACAACCTTTGTAGAAAGTGCATCCGGTGTAACTGAGGGCGGAAGAACAGGTCTTACATCCGTGACAACAGCAATTCTTTTCGGACTTGCCCTGTTCCTGTCACCGATTTTCCTTGCTATTCCATCCTTTGCCACAGCTCCGGCTCTTATCGTGGTTGGTTTTTATATGCTGACAAATGTAGTAAATATTGACTTCAATGACATATCCGAGGCGCTTCCGTGTTATATCTGTATTGCCTCCATGCCGTTTTTCTACAGCATTTCCGAAGGGATTTCAATGGGAGTTATCTCCTATGTAGCGCTGAATCTCCTTACAGGAAAGGTAAAGGAAAAGAAAATCAGTGTTTTGATGTACGTGCTTGCAGTATTGTTTATATTAAAATATATATTCCTGTAAAACCGGAAGTTAGGACGTTACGTCTGATACAAAAATAATAAGGTGTTTGCCCCGGTTTATAGGGGTGGACGCCTTATTTGGCGGGTGATGAGGGTAACTTTATTACCGTGTCCTTCATTTTCTCCAGGGTTCATTTTCTTCCATATCCAAAACGATATTTATTTTCTTTAATTACCGTTATGAGAAACATTGCAATATACTTGTTCATTTTCCAAAAATCTTTTGCATATAGAACATTTACATCATTAGATGCCTGAAACCTGTTTTATATAGCTTATCCGGCTATTCTTAATATCGCTATCTTTAAGGACATTTTCTATGGCATTTTAGATGTTCTGCATGATTAGTTTATAGGATGTCAGTTTCTCTTAAAGCATTATGCATATCAATAGCGGTATTTCTAATCTCATCCAGGGAGTATGCTATTCTTTCGTCTTTCCGCCTGCCCGTTTCAATATCTTGTCGATTTTATCTATATCAGAGACATCACCTTGTGGAAGAGCATAACCAAACGAATTTTTCCCGATTACACATTTCATTTCTCTTAGAGTCAGGCTTTCCGCATATTATTCAATTGCCATTTTACATCCCACAGAACCGCCTTGCAGTCAGCCGACAGTGCGGAGAGGAAGAAATTTAATGTGAATTTTATTGTAAAGGCAGACGCTTTTTTGTACAATAGAGATACAGTAGGAGCAAGCTGTATTGTATTTTCTGCTGAATTGCAATAGCAAGGTGGTAAAATGGCACAAAACACGCCGAAGCGTAAAATAAAAGACAGTGTGTTCACAAATTTATTTCAGGACAAAAAATATTTACTCCGACTGTATAAGGCACTTCACCCAGAGGACAGTAATGTAACGGAAGAAGATATAAAAGATGTTACTATCAAACACATACTGGTAGACACAGAAGTCAAGGTACTCTACCAAGAGGACGAAGGCAACATAATCGGGCAGTATATTATTTTCTGTAAAGTGTATAATGAGCAGAGAAGGAAATACGGGCAGGCAAAGAAAGCGGTAACGGAAACAATCCGTATCTGTAAAAGCCGAAACGTGTTAAAAGAGTATCTCGAAAGTAAAGAACAGGAGGTTGTAGACATTATGATGACATTGTTTGATGATGAGCAGGTTTTGGAAGCATATGCAAAGGATATTGACGATAATGCCACACATAGGGAAGCAAGAAAAACGGCGAAAAGAATGATGAAGGATGGAGAGGCACTTGAAAAAATTGCACGTTATGTATCTTTATCAATGGACGAACTAAAAGAACTTGAAACGGAGGTTATGCAGTTAGCATAATCAGAGAAACAATTTAATATTAAAATTACAGTGTAAAGGCGCATGGAACAGTAAATTTGTAAACCATGCGTCTTTTTTTGCGCCCAAAAGGAGGAATATGAGCGACAACATTCAGACTAACTGTCAGGAGAAATAGGACCATATGGCAAATACACCATCTGTTTCTGCTCCACTTCTATCTCAAGTTTTGAAGTAAAACCGACAAAAACCCGTATTTATTGGGCTTTTGTCAGTTTGTGTATATAGCGTAACAGAGCTGCTTTTGAGACGAAATTATAAAACTTTTAAAAGATAAAGAATAAGGAGCGTGATCTGTCTGACAGATTCTGCTCCTTATTTGTGTGTTATATTTTATGCCTTAAAACAGCTTATTTACGGCGCTTATCCGGTGTCCCGGAAGGTAGGATTTACTGGATGCATTGCTGGCAAAAAAGTACCTAAATTATTTTTATTATATATACCTTCTTCTATTAATATAGTATATATTTTTGTGCACTTTTGTCAATAATTTTTTCAAAATCTGCAAAATTCCTACTGTCCAGTAAAGTCTAACTTTACTGGACAGGATAATAGGGAAGACAGGGTGGGAAAAGAAGCATGGAGAACAGAAACATAACATTACATCCGGAAAAAATCAGTTTTAGGAAAAGCTATGTGGGAATTAAGGATGCCGCATACGGGAATAGGAGGATTCCTTATAAGGAAATCGTTCTGGGATACTTAAGGGTTCGGGATCAGGAATCCGGGGGCTATTATAAGCCGGAGATTACGGACATTACAAAAGATATGGACGGAGATTTAATACTGTACGATTACCGGCACTGCTGCTTTCATATCCGGACAGACCTGGTAAGTGAGACGGCGGGCGCTATGCTGGAGGAATTAACGATGCATGCGCCTTATATACTGGCCGGAGGCCAGGAGTGGTTTGACGAGTATGACGAGAAGCAGTTTGCGGAAATCGGAAAGATGGTAGAGATTATGCAGGGATGCATATAGGTTAGTGTGAGCGGAGTGGAGAGTAACAGGAAGGGAGGGCGACATATGGTTCAGAAGCTGACGGCGGTTGACGGTCCGCCAGTAAGAGAGGCCCTGTCAGTTTATCCATCGGGCGGCAGGGCGTAAAATCCGCAGTCAGGGAGGGCCGCGGAAAGGCACGATGGAAAAAAACTAACGGCAAACCATTGGAAACGGTGGGACAAGCCACAGGGACTAAGACGGGAGAAAACCCGTTATGTCAGCCTGGCCGCTGATTATAAAGGCAAACTGCGGGAAACGGCAGGACGCAAAGCCATGGGGCTAAGGAGGAAATCTAGGCCAGCCGGTTACTAATTATAATTAGCAAACCGCCGGAAACGACGGGACGCAAAGCTAAGGGGGCTAAGGTGCAAGGGTACTAAGCCAGCCCGGCCGCCGGATACTTTGCATCCGAACTAAGCAAAGAAAGGATGAATTATATGAAAATGAGAAGAAAAATGGGCAGAAGAATTACTGCTCTGTTTCTGGTCCTGCTGCTGGGTATGAATTCGCTTACGGCATTTGCCAGTGAGACGGATACAGCCGCGGTTCAGGCCGGGGAGACGCAAACGTCAGAGACGGCGCTTACGGAAGAACCAGAGGCCAATGAACCGACAGCGGAAGCCGCGGAGACGGAGCCTGTCATAGAACAGGAAGCATCTGCGGCCATAGAAACAGTGGAACAGCCCGAAGATGTTACTTGGACTGAAACTTCCGGGGAAACAGTAAACGCGCCGGATACTAGCGTGCCGGAAAGCGAGGGAAGCGCAGAGGAAGGCAAACTCCCGGCTGAGGTTGCAGAAGAAGGTTTACAGTCTGAGGAAATGCCGAAGGCATTAAAGGCCAATAGAGCTTCGATAGGATATATTACAATTAATGTAGAGGTTCTTGACCAAAGTAATTATAATACGTATAGCTTAGGGACCGTTCAGGTTTCCTGTGGTGATCCACAGTTAATACAAAGTGTAGATTATCAGATTCCACAGTTGAGCCATTTTGTTAGTTCCAGTCAATTTGGAAAAGTTACAAAGGTTGTGGGCAATTGGTATTTTCCTACAGGAGATAATATGCCGGGTGCAAACATCCAATGGTCCACGAATGCCGGCACGAAAAGGATGACTTACTGGGTTGACTGGTATATGCCAGGAAGTGGTTCTGGCGACAAACCGAATACTGGCGATGGAAACGAGACGGTTGGAAGCGGCAATGGAGCCCCATGGACGAAAACGATCATTTACCATTCCAATTATCCAAACAATACGGATTATACCTATAGCGTTACTTATACGATAAGACCTTATGGACAAGTAACTTATATAACCGGTAGTCTAAAAACATTTTCAGCAACAGGTTTTAGCGTACCAGACGGGTATAAGTTAAAGAATCCTGTATGGAATACTGCGAAGAATGGCAGCGGCACATCTTATGCATCGGGAGGAACCTATGGCTTTGATAAATCAGATCGAAATGATCTCCATTTACATGCCCAGTATGAGCCGGATGGAGGCCAGGTAGTAGAAAATGTAACATTGACCTACAAAGATGGCTCTGACATCATTGCAACAAAGACATATCGAAAGGGCGATGATGTAACTGTTATTAATCAAAAGAAAGATCAATACACATTCCTGGGCTGGTCAGAGACGGAAAACGGAACGGTGAAATATGAGGCTGGAGATACATTTGTAATTAACAAAGACACGACTCTCTATGCAGTATGGAAATCTAATACGCCTATTGATGACGGTAAGGGCATTACCATTACGAAGGACCGTGTATCAATCAATGGCGACTCGGCAAAAAAGATTGCTTTAAAAGGCGATAGAATCGTTTGGAAGATTAAGGTTACAAATGAGTCGAATGTGGAAAAGACCGTTACGCTAACGGAAATTGAGGGAGTTACGCTTAGCAAGGATAGGGTTGTTCTTGTAGCGAGAACATCCGAGACCGTTACAGCGGAATATACGGTAACTGGTTCGGAAGAAAATCGTTTTTATAACACGGTGAGCGCAGTAACTGGCCAGGGCGAGAAGGCCAGCGGCGTGGACTCCGGTACCAATATCGGCGTTACAGTAACCTGGGTAAACGGTGTTACCGGCGATACTATAAAGCAGGAAGTCATTAAAAAGGGCGGAGCTTATGAGAATCTGTATCCAGACGATCCGGCTATGGAAGATTATACTTTTAGTAAGTGGAGCGGCCCGGTAACAGACGCAGACGGAAATATCACGATTACGGCGCTGTTTGATAAGAACCCGGAAGGGGATAACGGCAATGGCATATCTGTTACAAAACGTACAATTCAGGCTGTTGGCAACGCTGCTAACGGACCGAAGTCCGTGAATGTAGGGGATACCATTTACTGGTTTATCACGGTAAAGAATCTCTCCAATGTTGAGAAAACAGTTACCCTGACTGATTATCTTCCGAATACAGCATTTGTAAAATATAATGGAAGTGCAGAGAGCGATACATTTACCCTTAGACCAGGATTCTCAAAATATGTATATGCTACGCATGTTGTAACAGAAGAGGACTATGAGAATGCAAAAGACGGCCTGCTGTTTAACACTGTTAAGGCTTCCACCGGGGAACCAGGGGATAAGGAGAATCCAGAGGCCACGGATGGCGGTACGGAGATCCGTAAGCCGGAAGAAGATACCTACACGGTTATTTACAAAGACAGCGCAGAGTATGGCGGGACAGTATTTGCCAAGCATACAGGCCTGAAGGCTGGCGATCCTACGCCCAAGGTAGAGAATGACGACATGACGAAGTGGTTTGAAGGTAAGGATAAAGACTTCAAGATGTGGTCGCCTACATGGCAGCCTACAGTTGGCGGGACAGAGAAAACCATCATTTATACCGCAGTGTATAAAGATGGAAGACATCAGTATCCGCTTACCATTTATTACAGATGGGCAATCAAGGGACAGCTGGTGCATATGCATAACTATAATGCCGCGTCCACGTACCATCATCCGGTTGACCTTTACAGGGGAGAAACCTATGATGTAACATCGCCGCAGGCAGACCCGTCAGTTCCTTTTGAGTATACAATTGACCGTCCAAGGATAGCAGGTATGATGGGGTATGCATCGGAAGATGTAACACATTGGGTTACTTATACTCCAGTCGTTAAGGTTAACCATGTTTACCGGGAGAACGGAAAGGTTGTAGCTGAAGTCCTGGATACAACTACGGTAGAGGTTCCCTTTGGCGGAACGATCACGGTGGATGGGTATGGAATTACCACAAAGCCATCTTACGGCGGAAAGTATTATAGTTATACTTCAGCAGATACGGTTACGCTTCCAAGTGACCCAAGTCAGCTGAAAGAACAGCCGGTACTCAATCTGTACTATGACAAAGCGAATAACATAACCATCCATTACAAATGGGCTGGCACAGATGTGACAGCCGTAGCAGACAAGGTCCTGTCAGTTCAATCAGGTAAATTTTATATGGTTCAGTCTCCCGCCGGCCGGTATAAATACGGCGCCGTTTAGCAATATAATTACTGACGGAACAAAAATGACCATAACAGGAATTATGGGAACGAAGGATATAGAAGAGACCGTTTACTATTCGCCGCAGTACCAGATGAAGTATGTCCTTCAGGAAAACGGAGAAACTAAATATGCCGGTTACTATCAGGGAGCATGGCCGGGCGCTTTTGGAATGTCCTATACGCTTGAAAATTATATAGGAACACCATTCAATCCTACAGACGCTTATTGGGGCCAATACCTTTGCACAAAGGTAGAAAACGCAGTATTTCCGGCAAATCCGGCAGATCTTAAAGCAACGCCTGCAATTACGCTGTATTTTAACAAAACGATTCCTACCACACTGACTGTCAAAAAGACAGCGGATAAGACTGAGGTAGAAGCGGGAGATACCGTAGAGTATACGATTACTGTGACAAATACAGGATCGGTTGCAGCTAAGGATGTGAAGGTAACGGATATTCTGGATAGCAATCTGGAATTTGTCAGCGCATCAGCTGTAAAGAATGGAAATGACTATACTATTGGGGATATTCCGGCAAGCCAGTCACGTATTGTAACAATTACGGCGAAGGTGAAAGAAACTACGGCAGCTGGAACCGAGATTGCCAATACGGCAACGGCAAGCTATACCAATAAGCCGGAGGATACACCGGATCCGTCAGGAGAAGTGAAAATCACGGTTGTGGAGAAGGATAATGAAGAAGTAACCATCACGCTTAGATATGTATATGTAGATGAGGAAGGTAACGAAACAGAGCTTCAGGATTCAGTAGAGATCCCGGTAACAAAGGGAGAAGGATATGATGTAAGTGAACAGATTCCGGAAACCCTTAT
>CATBDC010000006.1 GCA_949502235.1 uncultured Lachnospiraceae bacterium
GCGCCGGGTATCCGGGCTGCATTTACACGGAGCCAAGCTGGAATAACAGGGGATTTATGGATCGCAATACCGTGCTGTACGGGCATGACCTTCTTGACGGGACTATGTTTACGCAGCTGCATAATTTTGAAGACGAGGCGTTCTTCCAGGCAAACAGGTACGCGTTTATCTATACGCCGGAGGAGGTATACGCATATGATCTCTTTGCGGCATATGAGTTTACAGATGAACACATCCTTTACACCTACAATCTAGGCAGTGACGCGGGCTATCAGGAATATCTGAACATGATATTCGCAACCCGCGACATGGGGGCACATTTCCGTGACGGAGTACAGGTAGGAATTCAGAACAAGATTATCACCATGAGTACCTGTATTGCAGAAAAACCAAACAACAGGTATCTCGTACAGGGAGTGCTGATTAATGACCCTGATATCGAAAATGCAGGTACAGAAGGAGAATAGGTTACTGTTCACAGGTCTGCGCATTTACTGCGCAGACCGTAAGAAAGTGATTAACGAGAATAGCACAGAAAAATGACTCAAAACCTGACGTTAGACAGCGTGAGGAGAGAGGAAAGAGGGAGAGGACAAATGATGCTGCAGGTGGTTGACCCGGGAAGGGCGGTTCTTGCCGCAGCCATTATGGCGTCAGCGGGAATTGTTTTATTCCTGTACAGGAACAGGAAAACCCTTAAGAAAAGGTTAAGAGGTGTATATGAATAAGGAGACGGGTACGCCGTGGGTATACCGGGCAGCTATGATTGCCTTTCTGGACATGCTGATTGTGCTGGCATCCTATCTGCTGGCGCTGATTCTCCGGTTTGACTTTGAATTTTCCAGTATTCCGCGGATGTACCTGAACGGTTACCTGTGGTCCATGCCCTTCTGGATAGCCGCTACCATTGTGGTATTCTACGCATGCAGGCTGTACCACAGCATCTGGCGGCTGGCCAGCGTGCCGGAGGTGCAGATGTGCATTACGGCATATATCGTGCTGCTGCCGGTGTACGGCCTGGGGATTGTATTTATGAGCCTGCGGATGCCCAGGTCTTATTATTTTATTGGTTATATTTTAAGCTTCTGTATGACAACAGGCCTCCGGTTTTCCTACCGGCTGTTCCGCCAGTTTTTAAGTAACCGGGATACCTATGAGGAAGATCAGGATCGGATTATGGTTATCGGCGGGGGAGCAGCAGGACAGACTCTGATACAGGAGTTAATAAACAGTAGAAGATTGCATACAAAGGTATGCTGTGTGATTGATGACAACCCTAATAAGCATGGCCGCCTGTTAGAGGGAATTCCTATTGTGGGAGATCGCTACGATATCCTTGACATGGTGGAGAAGTATAGGATAAACCATATCATTTATGCTATACCTGCTAACACAGGAAAGAACCGGAAGGATATCTTAAATATCTGCAAGGAAACAAACTGCAAGCTACAGACCGTGCCGGGGGTATACCAGCTCGTCAACGGAGAGGTCAGTGTGAGCAGACTTCGGGATGTAGAGATCACAGACCTTTTGGGGAGAACCCAGGTAAAGGTAAACAATGCAGAAATCTTTGCCGCCCTCCGTGGCCATAAGGTGATGGTAACGGGAGGGGGAGGCTCCATAGGGAGTGAGTTATGCCGCCAGATAGCCAAGGCAGGGCCTTCGCAGTTAATCATTTTTGATGTATATGAGAATAATGCTTACGAAATACAACAGGAACTACTCAAGAAACATAATAATTTAGAACTCCATGTGCTGATAGGCTCGGTGCGCAACACCCATCGGATTAACCAAGTGATGGAGGAGTACCGGCCGGATGTAGTCTACCATGCAGCGGCCCACAAGCATGTGCCGCTGATGGAGGAAAGCCCCAATGAAGCAATTAAAAATAATGTGATGGGAACCTATAAGACAGCTATGGCTGCTGTGGCAGTGGGAGTAAAGAAGTTCGTCTTGATATCCACAGACAAGGCAGTAAATCCCACCAATATCATGGGGGCATCAAAGCGGCTGTGTGAGATGGTGGTGCAGATGATGAACCGGAAAACGGATACGGTCTTTGCCGCCGTCCGGTTCGGGAATGTGCTGGGGAGCAACGGAAGTGTAATTCCGTTATTCAAGAAACAGATAGCAGAGGGTGGTCCGGTGACCATAACGGATAAGAACATTATCCGGTATTTTATGACCATACCGGAGGCAGTGTCCCTTGTACTGCAGGCATCCTACTATGCAATGGGTGGAGAGATTTTCGTTCTGGACATGGGGGAGCCAGTAAAGATAGATGACATGGCAAGGAATTTAATCCGTTTGTCAGGATACACGCCGGAAGTGGATATTCCCATTATATACACAGGATTACGGCCTGGGGAGAAGCTGTATGAGGAGCTTCTAATGGATGAGGAAGGACTGGCGGGTACAGCTAATGAGATGATACATATTGGCCGTCCTATAGAAATGGATGATGATTGGTTTGTCGAGAGATTAGAAGAGTTAGACGAGGCAAGTCGCCAAGACTCATCAAGAATAAAAGAGATAGTAGCAGAGATTGTACCCACTTATCATAGAGTATCATAGAAAAATTTCCAGTTAATCAAATCGTCGCTTCGCCGCGTTTGGGAAACTAGAATGTAATAGCTAGCCATTATATAATCTGCCTGAATGAAGGCAGAATGGCGAAGCATACCCTAATAAATTAGACTACTCTGAGGATAGATAAGTATTCCGGGATATGTATAAATTGCAGGATGCTCATTTTGGGGAGGAAAGTATATGTGGTATGTGATACAGGTGCGTACAGGTACAGAGGAAATTATTCGACAACAGTGTGAGAAAAATATAGATAAAAATATATTGGAACGTTGCTTTATCCCTTATTTTGAAGAACAACGACATATCCGGGGAGAATGGATTACTTTAAGAAAGATACTGTTCCCCGGATATCTTTTTGTGATAACGGAGAAATTAGAGGAAGTTTATAAAGGTTTGAAAGGAATTATAGGCTTTACAAGACTTTTAGGAACTGGACAAGAGATTGTTCCACTTACAGAGAAGGAAATAGGAATTCTTCAAAAATTTGGTGGAAGAGAACAGGTAGTTGTGATGTCAGAAGGACTTATTGAAAAAACATATGTGACGGTGACAAGAGGTCCACTTATGGGAATGGAAGGATACATTAAAAAGATTGACAGGCATAAAAGGAAAGCATGGCTAGAATTGAAACTGTTTGGAAGAGAACAGATGATACAAGTAGGACTTGAGATTGTGTCAAAAACATTGGGGAAAGAATAAGAGGAAAGTAAATTATGTTTAAATTAGAAAAATGTAGATTTAGATTGATTGAATTATAGGTTTGGATTATTAGTCTGGTGATATATGAAGAAGAAACTAAATATGCTTTTAAGCTTGTGATGGCTTTTGGGTACTATTAGAGAATAGAAAAGGAAATAGAAAGAGAACAATGTTTGACAAGTGTAGGAAATATGAACCATTTAGCACAAAGTTGTGGCTTGCAAGTCCTAAAATGCATGGAGAGGAACAGAAATGGATAGATGATGCAATTAGGACAAACTGGATGTCTACAGTAGGGGAGAATATAGACGAAACCGAAAGATTGCTGGCAGAAAAAGTAGGATGTAAATATGCGGTGGCATTATCAGCAGGAACGGCTGCATTACATCTTGCTGCTAAGCTGGCAAAAATAAAGCCGGGAGATAAAGTGTTCAGTTCTGATATGACATTCGATGCTACTGTGAACCCAATGGTTTACGAAGGAGCAGTTCCGGTCTTTATTGATACAGAGTATGATACATGGAATATGGATCCGATAGCTTTAGAGAGAGCATTTGAGCTGTATCCTGAGGTGAGAGTTATTGTGTTAACACACCTTTATGGTACACCAGGTAAGCTTGATGAGATTAGAAAAATTGCTGATATGCATGATGCTGTGCTTATTGAGGATGCAGCAGAATCCTTAGGAGCAACATATAAAGGAAAGCAAACTGGAGCATTTGGAGAATTCAGTTGTATCAGTTTTAATGGCAATAAAATTATCACTGGTTCATCAGGTGGAGCTTTGTTGACAGATAATGTTGAAGCAGCGGGGAAAGTGAGAAAATGGTCTACACAGAGCCGGGAAAATGCTCCATGGTATCAACATGAGGAGTTAGGCTATAACTATCGTATGAGTAATGTGATTGCCGGAGTAGTCAGAGGTCAGATCCCTTATTTGAAGGAACATATAAGAGAGAAAAAGAAGATTTATGAGAGATATAAGGAAAGGTTAAAAGGACTGCCGGTTTCAATGAATCCCTATGACGCGGAGAATAGCGAACCGAATTTTTGGCTTAGCTGCATGATGTTGACATCTGATGCAATGTGCCTCCAGGTACGTTCAGAAACAGAAGCCCTTTATATTCCGGAACACAGAAAATCTTGTCCTACAGAGATCTTAGAGGCGATAGCAAGCATAAATGCAGAAGGGCGTCCTGTTTGGAAACCAATGCACATGCAGCCCATATACCGTATGAATCCTTTTATTAATAGATACGGAGATGCGCGTGCAAAAACAAACGCATACATAAAGAGAGAGAATTATGGAGCAGATGGAAAACCTTCAGATGTAGGTGCGGATATTTTTAACCGTGGACTGTGCTTGCCATCTGACAATAAGATGACAGAAGAACAACAGGATAAAGTGATTGAAGTTATAAGGGCGTGTTTCGAATAAGAAAGATTTGAATGAGAGGAAATGCGTGGTCACAAAAGATGATTAGCTGGAGATGATTTAAGTGATTAAAAAAATTGTATTAGTGGATTGCTTTGATACATTGATTCATCGAAGGGAACATCCATATGAAATAGTTAAAAGATGGGCAGTGTGTATGAATAAATTATATCCGAAAGTTCAAGCAGAACGCATTGAGCGTGATCGTTTTGCATTAATGAAATCTATTAAAATAGATAAGGCTGGGATATACCTAATATACAAGGAGATAGCGGCTAAATATTTTACAGAAGGTTTGATAAATTCCGTAGACGAGTTTGTAAGAGATTCTAGAAAAATAGAAATTTATTCTGAAATTTCTAGTGCGTATTCTGATAAAAAATTGCTTAAACATCTAAAAAGCTTAGTTAAAGATGGAACAGAGGTGTGTTGTGTAACGGACTTCCATTTTTCATCAGAGGATATGGAAGAAATATTAAACAAAGTTGGGATTAATTTTCTTACAAAAATATTTTCATCTGCTGACTATGGGGCAACTAAGCACGAAGGGGGATTGTACAAATATATTTTAGATGAGTTGGAGATCCCTGCACGAGAATGTGTAATGATCGGAGATAATTACATTTCAGACATTAAAAACGCGAGGAACATCGGAATTAACACTATATATTTGCCTCATTTGATTCATCAGTGGAGATTAAAAGCAATCCACAAAATGGGTATTCAAACTCGTGTTCATTCTCTTAGAAATATAGGAAAAGAATATTGGAAAGATAATTCGAATTATGAAGAATATTCGATACTATTTTTTACATTTTGCTCAAGATTATATGCTAAAACGTCTAAAACCGGAAGTAAAAAGATAGTGTTTTTAGCTAGAGAAGGGTATTTCCTTAAAATACTTTTTGATATTTATCAAGAATACTGTATTCCCTTAGATGCCCGCATGGAGACACAATACTTTTTATGTTCCAGAAGGGCCATTCATAGTGTACAGAAAGATAAATGCAAGACAGATTTTTTTGGGGATATCTCAGTCGGCAATTACTTTAAATCAATCGGGTTTAGCGTAGATGAGATTAATGAAATCTTGTCTGAAACGGGTATTAATGATGATGCTTGTGTTATATCAGATTTTCCCAATTCGGAAGAGGCAAAAATAATAAATACGAATAAAAAAATTGTTGATGCTGTTCAAATGAGAATTGCAAGTAATAATAAAGCATTTGAGGAATATGCAAAAAGATTTTTCGAAAGAGAAGAAGTAAATATTGTAGATGTGGGATGGATCGGAAGAATGCAGCAGGGTATTTCTATATTTTTTCCTCATCTTAAAACAACCGGGTTTTATCTTGGCATATATCAAAATTTGTTTGAGGAGCCTTTTGTTGAAAGACAGGGTTTGATTTTTAACAAAGATGTAAAAGGAAACGAATCAGCATTCTTTAACATTTTTAGAGCAAACATTCAGTTTTATGAACAGCTTCTTGGAGCACCGCATGGGAGCGCTTGTTTTTACAGTTTGGATAGTGAAGGTAATGTCAAGGTAGTTCAGGAATGGGACGCGAAGGAGGAGTGGTTGTATAAAACGATTATTAGTGAAGTACAGGATAGGATCAGGATAAAGTTTACCAGTCTATGTACAAGGCTTCTTGATGATATTAATTGTGATGTTTATGAATATAACAAAATTAATAAACAACTGGCATTAACCATGTTAAGAAGTACATTAATTCAGTCTGAAAAAAGGCTTGATTTTATGGATAGTTGTGTAGAAGGATTTTCCCAGAATTTCCAGCAGGCAATGACTGGAATCAACTTTTCGGCAAGGGGTGTAAAGATAAATGCTGTAGAAATTGTCTTTCATCCAGATAGATATGTCCGATACGTTGCAAAGATAGGACATATTTTAAAAAAGAAGAAGTTAGGATTTTTGGGTCTCGTTTTCATGAGATTGTATTACTACTATACCAGACTTGCTTGCAGGATTTGATACAAATATTGAAATAGAAGAAGTAGACAAATATGGAAAAGATTTTAGAACATAAAACATATGGAGTATATGAAAAGTATATAAAGCGCATTCTTGATTGTATTATCTCGGCGGTAGTATTGCTAATTTTGATGCCGATTATGCTTATCATAGCACTTTTGGTGAGGATTAAGCTCGGAACACCCGTGCTTTTTTTGCAGGAAAGGCCCGGAAAAGATGAAAAGATTTTTCAGATCTATAAGTTTAGGACGATGACACATACGAAAGATGAAAAGGGTAAATTGCTGCCAGACGAAGAAAGGCTTACCAGGTTTGGAAAAATATTAAGAAGCACAAGCTTAGATGAACTTCCAGAGCTTTTCAATATCATTAGAGGAGATATGGCAATAGTCGGTCCTCGTCCCTTATTGACAGAATATCTTCCATATTATAGAGAAAACGAGAGAGAACGCCATGCTGTTCGACCTGGACTGACGGGGGAAGCTCAGATTCATGGACGAAATTTTTTAATGTGGGATGAACGTATTGCATTAGATGTTCAATATGCAAAAAAAATTACATTTATTGGGGATGTGAAAATAATCCTTCAAACGATTGTGAAAGTAATCAAACAATCTGACGTGGCAGAGAAAAGAATTCCACCTTTAAATCAGGTAAGAGAAAGGGAGAAGAAAAATGCATTTTGAAAAAGAAGTAGGAGAGTCTTTAACTTATAAGTTTGCACAGGCAGCCAGAGAGATGAAGGCAGAGGGAAAAGAAATTATTTCTCTGGGTTTAGGTGAACCGGATTTTGAGACACCTGACTATGTTCTGAAGGCCACGATGGAAGCAATGAATAATGGTTTTACACACTATTCTGCGACACAAGGTTTGTATGAATTAAGGAATTATATAGTGGCTAGTTGTAATAAGTCTTATACCTCTGATTATGCAGCTAATGATGTAATTGTTACACCAGGAATCAAATCTGCGGTATATTTTGCGCTTGCAGCAATCCTTGAACCAAAAGATGAAATTGTCCTTATCTCACCCTATTATGTCAGTTACCCTGCTATGGTTAAGCTTGCAGAGCCATTGGCTAAGATCGTAAATGTGACATTAAGCAGGGATCTTACGCTGGATGTGGAGCAGCTGAAGGCAGCATGTAACAAAAATACTAAGGCTATTCTCATAAACACTCCAAACAATCCGACAGGAATGGTATTGTCTAAAGAAGAAACTGATTTGGTGGCTGATCTGGCAATTCAAAACGATGCTTATATTATTTCTGATGAGGTCTATGAACAGTTGGTTTACAGGGAGCAGAAGCACATCAGTTTTGGCTTATACAACGAAATCAGGGACAGGCTTATTATCTGCAATGGATATAGCAAATCTCATGCAATGACAGGGTGGAGGTTGGGCTATGCCATTGGCGCTCATGAGGTGATTATTAGGATGAACAAGCTGCAGCAGCATATCAATACAAACACTTGTACATTTATTCAAAAGGGTGCCTGCTCTATCTATCAGAATAAGCCGGTACACATAGCACCATATGTTGAGGAGCTGGAAAAGCGTATCAAATACTTTTCGGAAGAATTAAATAAACTTGAGTATATCACTGTCGTGAAACCCCAGGCAGGGTTCTTCTGTTTTGCTGATATTTCCGCAACGGGAACAGACTCCAACTCATTTTGTGCCGATTTATTGAAAAAGACAGGAATAGCTTCTACTCCGGGAATAGCATTCGGTCCGGAATGGGATTCTTACGTAAGGTTCTCTATTGCAGTACCACTGGCTACGTTAGAGAGAGCAATTGGACTTTTAAAGCAGTATCGTTTTGAAGCGCGGGGTGTGTAACTATGAAAAAAATATTAATTACAAGAAGACTGCTCCCAGTCGATCAGGACTATATTACAACAGGACTTAAAGAACTGGTGGGTAATCAGTTTGAGCTGATTTCTCCGGAAACGTATGATGAGAAAGGAATTTTGGAATTTATAGAGGATGCAGATGTTCTTCTTGGACCATATGTGACAGAAAGGATGCTGAAGCAGGGAAAGAATATCAAGCTGATTCAAGTTCCATGGACGGGTATGGATACGTTTGATTTTTCTGTCATGAAAGGCCTGGATGTACCTGTGTGTAATTCACATTCGAATGCTTCTGTTGTAGCGGAACTGTGTGTAACACTACTTGCAGATCTTCTGAAAAAGGTCTCCTATCATGATCGGAAGATGCGTAAAGGTAACTGGAATAGAGATAAGACGCCACTTGATTTATCATCAGAAATGATTTCCAGACAGACTGTTTGTATTTTAGGATATGGTAATATTGGCAGAAAAGTTGGGAAGCTGTTGTCATTATTTGGAGCAAAGATACTGGCTGTTGCAAGAAATAGTAATATGTATGAAGGGGCTATAATTACGTATGACAGTCAACATATGATGGATGCTGTCAGTAAGGCAAATGTGGTAATTAATGCTTTACCGCTTACAGATAGTACAAGAGGGATGATTAATGCAGACTTTATTTCGCAGATGATTGACAGGAGTTATCTTGTGAATATTTCGAGAGCATCAATTCTTGATGAGAATGCTGTTTATGACGCGTTGCTAGATGGACATTTGGCTGGTTTTGCAAGCGATGTGTGGTGGAATGCACCTAAAAGAGGGGAAACACAGAGCTGGCCATCCATACATAACAAATTTGACGAATTGGATCAGGTAATCATGTCTCCGCACAGAGCAGGATTTGTGGAAGGGGAGTTTCCGCATCTTGATGATGTAATTCTCAACCTTGCACATTTCATCAGGGGTGAGGAACTTATTAATAAAGTAAATATAAAGGATGAGTATTAAGTGATGAGGAATATTTTGATTTTGAGCTGCGGCACGAGAAATAAAATAGTCCAATATTTTAAAAAGGCACTGGCTTGCCAGGGAATGATTGTAGCGGCAGACTGCAGTAATTTGGCACCAGCTTTATATGATGCTGATAAATATTATATAGTTCCAAGAATAACAGATGAAGAATATTTGGATATAGTTTATGATATCTGCGAAAAAGAGAATATTAATGCAGTCTTAAGCCTGATTGATCCGGAACTTTCCCTGTTAGCAGAAAATGAAGCTGGATTTAAAAAAAGAGGAGTTACTGTTATCGGGTCCAGTTATGACCTTTGTGAGATGTCTTTGGATAAGATGAGGATGTATGAGTGGTTAAAGGAGCATGGATACAAATGTGCAAGGAGCTACACGGATAAAGATTTCTTTTATCAGGATATCAGAAAAGGAGAAATTAGTTTTCCAGTCTTTGTCAAGCCAGTACGAGGGAGCGCTTCTGTAGCAATCAGTAAAGTAGATGATAAAGAAACAATAGAAGTCTTATTTTCCCATGATAATAATCTGATCATTCAGGAATTGCTGGACGGTCAGGAAATAGGGGCAGATGTTTATATTGATATGATTAGCGGGGAAATAGTATCTATTTTCACAAAGAAAAAAATCAAGATGCGCGCTGGGGAAACCGATAAGGCTGTCAGCTTCAAAGACAAATATTTATTTGAACTGATAAGCAGATTTGTTACAGAGGCAGGATACAGGGGGCAGATTGATATTGATATCTTTAATGTTAATGGGGAATATTACATATCTGAGGTAAATCCGCGATTTGGCGGCGGATACCCTCATGCATATGAGAGCGGCTGTGATCACATGAGATTGGTAGTGGAAAATTTGTACGGGAGAAGAAACAAGAAGGATATAGGCAGATATCAAGAAGATGTATATATGATGAAATTTAGTGAAGTGATGATTTGGGGGAAGTGAGAAAGCACAAAGATTTGTGTTTTTTCTACAATAATTAGAATACATGAATCTTCTACCTGAAGATGAAAAGCACCCACAATTAATAAAGGAATGAGACCAGGATAATAGAAAGGTATACAAAATAATATGAAGCAGAATGTATGGATATTAAATCATCATGCAACAGGTAGTTTTTTTCGGAAAGGAGGGAGGCATTACTGGCTCTCAAAATATATGAGGATATATGGATATAATCCTGTCGTGTTTACCTGTAACACTAAACATGGCATAAAGGAGAGATATCTTGAAACTGATAGAAAGTGGATAGAACGATATGATGAAGAAATACAAGTTCCATACATACTTGTTAATTCCAGCCTATATGAAAGTAATGGAATAGATCGCGTAAACAATATGATACTTTTTTACTTAAATGTTAAGAAAGCGGCCGTGGCATATGAAAAGGAACATGGCAAACCGGATATTATTATAGCATCTTCAGTACATCCATTGACTTTAGTTGCAGGAATTCAACTAGCAAGAAAATATAATGTTAAATGTATATGCGAAATGAGAGATCTGTGGCCCGAAAGTATTGTGGCGGTTGGCATTTCATCTCGAAATAACCCCTTAGTGAAGCTGTTATATAGATTGGAAAAGTGGACTTGTAAGAATTGTGATGCTTTGATTACTACTTTTGAGGGTGGTTATGATTATTTCGTTGAACGCAGGTATGAGAATGTTTTGCCTAAGGAAAAATACTATAGTTTAAATAATGGAATAGATTTAGATGAGTTTGACGAAAATGTATCGAAGTATAGATTCACAGACAAAGATCTGGATAATGATGAAACCTTCAAGGTTATGTATACGGGTTCATTGAGGCAGGCAAATGGGTTGCCTCAATTGCTGGGTTGTGCAAAAGAAGTTTTGAAGTACAAAGATATCCAATTTTTCGTTTATGGTTCAGGAAATTTTGAGAGTGAACTGAAAAACATTATTAAAAGAGATAACCTTACAAATGTACATTTTAAGGGGAGTGTTGAAAAAAAGTATATTCCATACATATTATCAAAAAGTAATGTAAACATGCTGAACTACAATACAGCTGTTACTGCTTTGTACAAATATGGAAGTAGCCAGAATAAGCTTTTTGAATACTTGGCAAGTGGGAAACCAATTATTTCAAATGTGGAAATCGGGTACGACATTATAAAAAGATATGAGTGTGGAGTATCCAAGAATATGTGGGATAGTACAAGCTATGCTGAAGAATTGATAAGGCTTTATAAGTGCAAGGAAGATGATTACAGGGTTATGTGTTGTAATGCCAGAAGGGCGGCAGAGGATTATGATTTTAGAAGTTCAACAAAGAAGTTGGTTGAAATAATAGAGACTGTTGGAAATAGGACTTAAAAAGAGGGTACATATGAAAATAGTAACGGTGGTAGGTGCAAGGCCGCAGTTCATAAAGGCTGCTGCCGGGTCACGACAAATACGAAAAGATCATACGGAGATTCTTGTCCACACGGGACAGCATTTTGATGAAAACATGTCAGATGTTTTTTTTCGCGAAATGGAAATTCCTGAGCCTAATTACAATCTCGGTGTTTCTGGTGGAACACATGCTCAGATGACAGCGAAAATGCTTATTGGAATCGAGGAGATACTACAAAAGGAGCAGCCAGATGCGCTCTTGGTTTATGGAGATACGAATTCAACATTGGCAGCCGGTCTTGCCGCAGTAAAGCTCCATATTCCAGTATTTCATGTTGAAGCAGGGAACAGACTTGGTACATTAAATAGTCCAGAAGAAGTTAACAGAATAACAACGGACCATATTGCTACTATTAATTTTTGTGCTACAGAGGACGCACTCGGAAAATTAAGGGAAGAAGGGGTGGAGGAACGATCTTACTTCGTAGGAAATATAATGTACGATTCGTTTCTTCACTTTGTAAATCAGCCACTGAAACATCCTAATATTCTGGATTTTGATGGGAAGCCTGTAACTATACCTTCTGAATATTATTATATGACATGTCATCGTCAAGAGAACACGTATTGTGATGAGCCTTTGACGGAGATTCTTTTGGCTATGAATAGTTTGGATGCACCTACAATCTATGCGGTCCATCCTAGAAATCATGACAGGGCAAAATGTATTTGCGAAAAGAGGGGTTTAAAAAACATTATACTTACACAGCCAGTAGGTTACTCAGAATCCGTACATTTAACAACAAATGCAAAGAAAATAGTTACAGATTCAGGGGGGCTTCAGTGCGAAGCCTTTTATGCAGGAGTTCAATGCGTGTTTGTTCTAGATTTTGTAGTCTGGCCAGAGACAATGGTAGATAACAGAAACCAGTTGGCAAAGGCGGATCAAAGGGATATTCTTGAAAAACTGTCTAGAAATCAAACTGTAAATCGAGATTACCAGCCGTTCGGTGACGGACATGCTGCTGAAAAAATATGTGAAATCATTAAGAAATGGGAAAGGAAAGAGTTATGAAGTATGCACTGATTGGATGCGGGCGTATCAGCCCTAATCACATTGGGGCTGCAAAGAATAATCAATTGGACTTTGTAGCTATGTGTGACATTCTACCAAAAGCAATGAGGGAGAAGGCTGAAAAGTTCGGATTAGAGAATGTTAAAAAATACACCAATTATAAGGAAATGCTTAACCATGAGAAACCGGAACTTGTGGCAATTGCCACAGAGTCAGGAAAACATGCATCTATTGCGCTGGACTGCATCGCAGCCGGATGTAATGTGATTATTGAAAAACCTATTGCTCTTTCGATTGCGGATGCCGATGCAATTATCAAGGCCGGACATGAGGCAGGTGTAGTTGTATGTGCTAATCATCAAAACAGATTTAATAAGTCTGTGCAGTATATCAGGAAAGCATTGGAAGAGGGGAGGTTTGGAAAGCTCTTGCATGGTGCGGCACATATACGTTGGAACCGTGGAAAAAGTTATTACGAGCAGGCTCCTTGGAGAGGAACTTGGGTGCAAGACGGCGGCTGTCTCATGAATCAATGTATTCATAATATTGATCTGCTCCGTTGGATGATGGGTAACGAAGTTGAAGAGGTGATGGCCTACACGGATCAGCTTGAGCATTTGTATTTAGAAGCTGAGGATCTAGGTATAGCGCTTGTAAAATTTTCAAATGGTTCTTATGGGCTAATTGAAGGGACAACTAATGTGTATCCGAAGAATTTAGAAGAGACACTATATATCTTCGGAGAAAAAGGAACTGCAAAGGCAGCGGGAACAAGCGATAATATTATAGAAGAGTGGAACTTTGCTGATGGTATGGATGATCCGAAACATGTGAAAGCAACATACTCAGAAAATCCACCCAATGTTTATGGTTTTGGACATACACCGTTATATGCAGATGTCATTGATGCAATTAATAATCAGCGGGCTCCTTATGTAACAGCAGAAGATGGGAAGAGAGCATTAGAGCTAGTTCTAGCTATTTATAAATCTGCTGCAGAGGGGCATCCAGTCAAACTGCCGCTTGAAAGTTGTTCTACAATGGATTTCAAAGGGAGATTCGATGTGAAAAAGGGATGAGATAAGAGGTCTCGTTACATTTAATAAAGGAGCATAAGAAAATGGAATTTAACAACATCTACCAGGGAGTGATTTCTGGAAAAGAAAAGCTAGCACTGGTTGGTCTTGGGTATGTCGGTATGCCAATTGCAGTAGAGTTTGCCAAGCACGTTAAGGTTATAGGATTCGATATTAATAAGAATCGTGTCGATGAATATAAGAACGGTATTGATTCAACAAATGAGGTGGGTGAAGCTATAAAAGATACAACAGTGGAATTTACGGCGGATGCAGCTAAATTGAAAGAAGCTAGGTTCATTGTTGTAGCTGTACCAACACCAGTTAACGAAGATAATACACCTGATTTGAGATTTGTGGAAGGAGCTTCACGTACAGTTGGTCAGAACCTTGCTCCGGGAACAATAGTTGTATTCGAATCTACGGTCTATCCGGGAGTTACAGAAGATATCTGTATTCCAATCATAGAAAAAGAATCAGGCCTTAAATGCGGTGAAGATTGGAAAATAGGATATAGTCCAGAACGCATCAATCCAGGAGATCGGGTACATACATTGACATCAATTCGCAAGGTTGTATCTGGTATGGATGAAGAATCTGCGAGAGAAATTAAAAAAGTATATGATATTATCATTAAAGCAGGAACCTTCCCAGTATCTAGTATCAAAGCTGCTGAAGCGGTGAAGGTTGTTGAGAATAGCCAGCGTGATATTAATATCGCTTTTATGAATGAGATTGCTATCATCTGCGACAAGCTGAAGATTGATACAGATGAAGTTTTGGCGGGAATGAATACAAAATGGAATGCTCTTGGCTTTAAGCCGGGACTGGTAGGTGGTCACTGCATTAGTGTTGATCCATATTATCTTACAAACATAGCAGAGAAACTCGGATACCATAGCCAGATAATATTAAATGGTCGTCAAGTAAACGATTCCATGGGTTCTTTTGTGGCGGATGCTGCAATCAAAGAGATGATTGAAGCAGGAATGGCTCCAAAAAAAGCAACGGTAGTTGTTATGGGGTTAACATTTAAAGAGAACTGTCCGGATACTAGGAATAGTAAAGTTATAGATATTATTGACAGGCTAAATGAATATGATATTAATCCAATAGTAACGGATTCCTGGGCAGATCCTGAAGTGGCCAGAAAAGAATATGGCGTGGAATTGACAGTTTGGGATGATGTCCCAAAAGCAGATTGTGTAATTGTGGCAGTCGGCCACAATGAATATCGTTCCATGTCAACGATGCAGCTAAAAAATCTGTTCAAGGATGAACTTGATGATAAGGAAAAGGTTTTAGTAGATGTTAAATCTTTGTATCGTATGGATGAGCTTAAAGCTTCTGGAATGAGATTTTGGAGATTGTAAACGTTGGAGGGTATGAAGATGTTAAACTTTGCACTAATAGGATATGGATATTGGGGACCTAATGTCGCAAAGAATCTATATAAAAACAAACAGATAGAATTTAAGTACATCTGTGATTTGAGGCAGGACAGACTTAATCTTGCAAAAGATTCATATGTAAATGAAGTGAACTATACAACAAAGTTTGATGAGGTTATTGCAGATGACAACATTGATGTAGTATGCCTTGCCGTAGAAACAAGTGCTCATTATGAGTTGGGGAAGAGGGTTATTGAAGCCGGGAAGCATTTGTATGTCGAGAAACCCTTTACGGATAATGTTGCACAAGCATTTGAATTAAAAAAACTTGCTGCAGAAAAGGGAGTTAAAATACATGTGGATCACATCATGATCTACCATCCTGCTATTGTTAAGATTAAGGAGATTATGGAGGCAGGAGAGTTGGGAGACACTATTTATATGGATTGTTCTAGAATGAATCTTGGCAAGGTAAAAAATGATGTCAGTGCTATGTGGGATTTGAGTGTTCATGATCTTTCGATTATAGATTTTCTATCGAACGGTGCAGAAGTAAAGAACGTAAAAAGTATGGGAAGAGTTATATATAGTAAAAAACCTTCTGTTACATTTATTACTGCAGATTATGGCTACTTTATTGCAAATATAAAGGCAAATTGGATATCCCCTATCAAAGAAAGAAAACTAATTATTGCTGGCACAAAGAAAATGCTCGTATATGATGATGTTGACGTGCTAAATAAGCTAATAGTTTATGATAAAGGATTTGATGTGATTAAAGCAAGCGATCCGATGGAATACTATGAGTTTGTTGTTAAAACAAGAAGCGGAGATGCAGTAATTCCTCAACTTGATGTAGGCGATGCTTTGTACAATAGTCTGGAACATTTCCGGCAGTGTATTATAAATAAGAAAGAGTCTCTTTCAGGAGCGGATGCAGCTATTAGGGTATTGACTGTACTAGAAGAAGCGGATAAAAACATGATAATTTCTGAATAGACCATGTTTTATATTGGAGTATATATAGAAAAGGAGATATTATAATGGATTTCATTGATTTAGGAAGACAGTATGCGGTTATTAAGGATAAGCTCAATACCAGTATCGGGAATGTAATTGATTCCCATCGTTTTATTATGGGACCGGAGGTTACTGAACTAGAGAACAGACTGGCAAAGTTTGTTGGAAGAAAGTATTGTCTAACTTGCGCAAGCGGAACGGATGCACTTCAGATTCCTCTGATGGCCTATGAGCTTTCAAAGACAGATGCTGTATTTGTCCCTTCCTTTACTTTTTTTGCAAGTGCGGAGAGCGTTAATCTTTCAGGTGCCACTCCTGTCTTTGTGGACATTGATAGTACATTCAATATGAGTATAGAGTCTCTTGAAACGGAGATAAAGAGAGTGCTTAATGAGGGGAAACTAACACCGAAGGGAATTATGCCGGTCGATCTCTTTGGACGCAGTGCAAACTATGATTTAATTCTTCCAATTGCTAAAAAGTATGGCCTTTTTGTTTTAGAGGATGCAGCCCAGGGATTTGGAGGCAGTCTTCATGGAAAACGCAATGGAGCATTTGGAGATGTTTCTGCGACATCCTTCTTTCCAGCTAAACCGCTTGGCTGCTATGGTGATGGGGGAGCGATTTTCACAGATGACGAGGAGCTTTTCAACAAAATGAAATCAATTCGTGTTCATGGAATGGGTTCTGATCGTTATGACAATGTACGTCTTGGAATAAATGGAAGAATGGATACAATTCAAGCAGCGGTTCTTCTCGTAAAACTTGATATATTTGAAGATGAACTTCAGACTCGCCAGACGGTTGCAGGATGGTATACAGATGAATTGAAGGATGTATTTACGGTTCCCAAAACGGATCTGGAATATTTCTCTGCATGGGCACAGTATACTATCTGTGCGAAGAATGAAGAAGAACGTACCAAGATTATTAATGAAATGAGAAAAAAGAATATTCCAGTGATGATATATTATCCAATTCCTCTTCATGAACAGACAGCATATAAGAATCTTGGGTATGGTAATGTTACTCTTCCTTATTGCTCAAAGGTCTCAAAACAGGTGTTCAGTCTGCCAATGCACCCTTATTTAAAGCGGGAGGAAGTCATACACATTTGCAATACATTGAAACATATCTGTGGTGCGAAATAATGTAATTATTTATTGCAAGTCAAGTATTATAGGTGAACAGTTTTTTATGATGAAAAAGATAGTTATTACTCCGAAAAGATTTTTAATCTTTCTTCTTGTGTTTACCAGTTTGGTACCAAATATTGGAATAAAAGTATCTACATTTGGATTTAATTGGACGCTATACAGGATATCGATGCCTGTCGCAATTCTGATATATTTGCAAATACCCAAAACAGAAGAAAGACTTGTAGAACGTTCAGTATATATGAAGTGGATTTTTTTGCTTATTGTATGGTTGATATATGGTATTATTCTTATGAATTTATCACCATATACGGATCCGCATCTTGGATTCATAGAAGTACTATCAATCTTTAATGGTTTGATATGTATGTATATATTAGTATCTATCATAAGAAATCATAAGGATATTGAGCAAATTGTGACAATTGTATTTTATGTGTATATTGCGTTGGTTATGATAGGAATGGCGGAAATAATATTAGGAGTACATCTACCAATGTCCTATTTTAATGATGCTACCATAACTCATATAGTAGGACGAACAGCTGCAACAGGAGTATTTTATAGCGAAAATGATTTTAGTACTTTTTTGACTTCTTTAGCACCGTTAATGATTTACAGGAAGAAAAAAAGGGTGTTGGGTTTAGCGGCATTACTGGGAGCTATTTACATAAATACAATTAACGATGCAAATATTTGCGTGATTGCAATGGTATTTGGAGTTGCATATTACTTTGTGTTTATCAAAAAGTATGGGAAACGCGGACAAGCAGTACTGCGAGGGTTACTGATTGCTATTATTGCAGTTGCGGTAATATTTGTCTGGAGAAACATCGATACCTTAAAAAATAGCAGTAGGCTATTAATGGCGATTAGGACGCAACATTTAAATGCAAGGCAATCTTATGGCTCTTTATATGCAAGGTTTATGATATATGTCGATTCCTTAAAAGCATCAGTAAATACATATTTTTTGGGAATTGGGCCTGCAGCGTTTACAAACTATTTTAAAGCACATCCATCTATAAGCGGTTTGGTAAATCCTCATAATCTGTATCTCGAAATCCTTGTTGAATATGGAGGGATTATAGCAGGATTTTTTACTGTAGGATTGTTTAAATTGATTTATCAATTGAGGAAAAAGATATTGAAATCGGTAGACAGAAATACCAGAAGAAAACTAATAGCCGGGTGTGAGATGTTAGTGCTTTATAGTATATCATGTATAGCTTCAAGTTCTTTTATAGGTTATTCGTGGCAATGGATTGTAATATCATTAGGGACTATTTTGTTGGGAGTCTCAGAAATAAATCCTATTGAGGAAAAAGCAATGGGCGATTATATGTTGGGTATGAATTATAATTCTGACAAGGGAACTTTATTATATGAAAAAGGAAAAAAGTAAGGTCCAATTATTTGTACAAGGAAGCATATTTCTGGTTATAAGCAATATATGTATAAAAGCAATAAATTTTCTGCTTCTTCCGCTTTATACCAAAAATCTTACACCATCAATGTTAGGGGTATCTGATTCTATTACTACATTTACTGGAATACTACTTCCATTACTTGTTTTAGGATTAGATTCTGCTTATAGCGCTTTTTATTTTGATGCTGAAGATCATAACAGAGATAAGAAGGTTTTTGGTACTTTAGGGATATCATTTTTTTTTCTTGGAATAGTGCCAATTATTATGTGCCTTTTTGCCAATCCATTATCAGCGGTGATTTTCAAGTCAGATCGCTATTGCTTGGAAATGATTGTTGCGCTAATCGGAGTTGCATTAAATTTATGGTCTCTTCCCTTTTCCTTGGAGATGCGTTTAAAGAATAAAATGTTCTTTTTTGGCATCGTTTCGATAATATCTTCATTGAGTATGGTTGTTTTAAATATTGTTTTTGTGACAATTATGAAGATAGGGGAATTATCTTTGATATTAAGTTCTACTATTGTAGGTGCAGAACATTTTTTGCTATACAGATTCCTTATAAAAGAAAGGCCGAAAAAACAATGGTTTGATGTAACTCTTTTAAAAAAGATGTTCGTTTTTGCACTTCCACTGATTCCATCGGTTTTGATGTCATGGGTACTTTCATTATCTGACAGATATATATTGCTTTATTATCATGGCGATACATCCGTTGGCTTATACGGAATAGGCGCTAGATTCGTTACTTTTTTGAATGTAGTGATTAATGCGATAACAACTGCATACACAACATTTGCTTTTGGAAGCAAAGACGATGAAGATGCAAATGAGAAGTATTATTATATTTTTAATGTTGTCTCGGTCTGCCTGCTTTTTATTTCATTTACAGTAGCATTGTTTAGTAAAGAGATTGTTGCAGTGATGACAGATGATGCATATTACTCTTCTTATATTATAGTAAGAGATATGATGTATGGCCAAGTATTATATGCAATGTCAACAATCGTATCTTACGGAATAATTTTTCAAAAGAAAAGTGTGTACTCCTTACTGGCAGTTTCATCGGGTGCGATGATAAACCTTATTCTAAATTTGATTTTCATTCCGCAATATGGTTTGACTGCTGCTGCACTGACTACATTAATTGGTTATCTTGTTTGTATGGCTGTAACGTATTGTTTTTCTGAAAAGCTTTACCCTTGCAAATATGGAATGGTAAGAGTAGGAATAACATTTTGCGCAACATATATGCTTTCTGTGATTACAATCGAAATGAATACATTCATTAGAATAGGGATATGGGTAGTTGTGGTTTCTTTTTGCCTAATCATATATAGGGACATAGCTAAACTGATTATCAGATTTGTTATAAATTATATTGGAAAAAAGGAAATCTAAAAGGAGTTTCATATATGCAAATAAGGAAGAACAAAAATTTAAGAATACTACATGGCATGAGCGACATTGCAGGTCAGGGAAGTTATTCTGCGCAAGGATTAAGGAGTATAGGTGCAGATGCCACAATGGCAGTATGGAGAAGGAATCCATTCGGTTATTTGGAAGATATAGATTTGAAAATAAAAAAGGAAAAGTTGAAGCAGCCGCTTTATGCATTTTTCGCTTTGTGCAAAATGTTTGCCTTTGCAATTAAGTCCGTATTTCAATACAGTGTATTTCATTTTCATTTTGGAAACTCACTTCTCCCATTTGGGCTTGATTTATTTTGGCTTCACCTAATGAACAAAAGAATAATAATGGAATATCATGGAAACGATATCCGGTATTTTTATAACCGGGAAAAGCCTCAATATTATCCATATGAAAAGCTTGTTGTACGAGCAAAACGGGTAAAAAGAATAAATGATCGCATAATGAAATATGCTGATGCAGTAATCACTCATGATGAAGAACTTAGGAAGCATATACCTCATACAAATCTATATATTACACCATTAAGGATTAATACTAATAAGTTATATCCGATTTATCCCGACACGGAAAAGGAAAAAGTTACAATTATCCATGCTCCGAGTGATTATGTAGGGAAGGGTTCTAAATATGTGATTGCAAGTATTGAAGAGCTAAAAAGAAATTATAATATAGAATTTATTCTAGTTGAAAAAAAAACACAGGATGAAGCATTTGAAATATACAGAAAGGCAGATATTATTATTGATCAGCTTTTTGCGCAAACATATGGTGTCTTTGCTATTGAAGCTATGGCTTTAGGGAAACCAGTAATTGCATATATATCTGATGAAATTAGAAAGACATTTCCTGCGAGTATGCCAATAGTGAGTGCTACAATCGATAACTTGACGGAAATACTTAAGGAACTGATTGTAAACGGAAAACTTAGACAAGAGCTTGGTAAGGCTGGGAGAAAATATGTAGAAGATTATCACGACTATCGAAAGGTCGCACAGGTACAGCTTGATATATACAAAAAGAGAATTGCTCCTATGAGCACTTTGGAGTCATTCGAATATACAAAACAAAAAGTGTCAGGTGCAGAATGTGTACAATAGGAGATAATGATTAATTTTGGAATAAGGTATGACATGTTTATAAACAATAAATGGAAAAGTTTTAATTGAGGTTACTATATGATTAAAAGACTTTTATATCTAACATATATCCCATTAGAAGTTACGCCAACTAGTGGTTCATCTGTTCGTCCATTGAAGATGAAAGATGCATTTGAAAGGCTGGATGTCGAGGTTAAATCTTTTGGAGGTAGAAATAACAACATATCACTTCGTAAGCAGACTGTGTCAGAGATTAAGATGTTATTTAAAACATGGAAGCCGGATGCTTGTTATATTGAGCCTCCTTCGGGGCCAATATTCTATTGGGGTGATATTGGTTTAATTAAATATCTTCACAGAATGAGGATTCCGATTTCTATTTTCTATCGGGACGCATATTGGAAATATCCGGAATACGATGAAGAGATGGTTTTGTCATTAAAGGATCACATAAAACGTTTTATTATAAAGCAAATGCAGGTTCATCAGTGGAGTGTTTTTCGGAAGAATATTGATATGATTTATTTTCCTTCAATGAAGATGGCTAATGAATTTGAGTGTCCGAAAAAAGATGAACTTCCACCAGGTAGCTTTATTCCAGATGTAGTGGAAAAAAACGAGCCCTCTAATCCATTACAATTTATTTTTATAGGCGGTGCAGCACGAAATTATGGCACTTTTTTGACTTTAGAAGCTTTTGAAAGGCTAAATAAAACCCAAGTTCGGGCAAAATTAATATATGTCTGTCCTCAATGGCAGTGGAACAGACTTGGAATTGATAAATACAAGTACAGCGAATGGTTAGAGGTCATCTTTACATCAGGAGATAGTAATTTGAAACCGCTGTATGAAAAGACGGATGTGGCATTACTTACAGCACCTAGGACATTTTATAGAGACTTTGCAGTACCGATTAAGATATTTGAATATATTTCATACTTGAAGCCTATATTAGTAACTGATTGTACAGAGACAGCAAGGATTATAGCAGAAAACCATGTTGGATGGGTCGCAAAAGATGATGTGCAGAGTATCCAAAAAAAATTGGAGGAGCTTTGCAGTCATCCAGAGGAAATAAAAAGAGTTCGGGCTTATATGACAGAAGTAAGAAAAAATAATTTATGGACTTGCAGAGCAGAGAAGGTCATAAATGACTTTGAAAAAACAATCTCTTCTAATTATATGGATTAATGGATAAAACAGTAGTTTCAAAAAATCCCATATATATTGTTGCTCTTTGAAAGGGGGATATATGCATCTTGTAATCATTGAATCAACTTCGAGTAATGTTTATTACAATCTGGCTTTAGAGGAATATCTTACGACAAAGTACTGTTCACAGGATGAGATTATTTTATTCCTTTGGAATAACGAAAAGTCTATTGTACTCGGACGTAATCAGTGTGCGAATATGGAGTGTGATATTGGATATGCACTGAAAAACGGTATAAACATCAGTAGACGAATTTCCGGAGGTGGGGCTGTATATCATGATAAGGGAAACCTTAATTATACATTCATTGCTCCGAATGATATTTACTCAAAAGAATTATTTTCATCAATTGTACTGAACTGTTTGTTAAGTTTAAACTTGAATGCTAGCCTGTCTGGAAGAAATGATGTTGAGATTGATGGCAGAAAGATCTCAGGGATGGCGTACTATCAGGGAAATATAAATTCATTTCTTCATGGATGTATATTGGTTTGTGTTGACCTTGGTGAATTGGAGCGCATACTCACTGTCAGTTCAGAAAAGATTGAATCTAAAGGAATAAAATCAGTAAAGGCTAGAGTTGCTAATTTACAGGATTTTGATTCAAAAATCCATCATAACCAGATAAAAAGTGGATTGATAAAGGAATTCAAGCAGAGATTATTAAGAGAAAAAAAAGATTCCGTGAGTTTTCTTAAATCGGAAGAAATTGTTGTACCAGATTGTTTGGTCAGCCGCTACAAATCAGATGAATGGATATTTGGAAAAAATATTCAGGCAGTGTTTAGACTGCACAGAAAGTTTTCATGGGGTGAATGCAATCTCCACCTCTGTGTTATTGGAGAAATAATAGTTGATGCTATTTGTTATTCAGATTCCCTCGAAACAAAAATCTTTTTGAAGATATCGGAATCGTTGAGCGGGTGTAAGTTTATAAAACATGAGATGAGAGAAAGACTCGAAAACATAATGCCCAATTTTAATGGAAATGTAGATATTATAAACGATATATGTAGAATGATTGTGGAGGAATTGAATGCTTATGAATAAAGGCTATTATGATCTTGTCATAATCGGCGGGGGAATAGGTGGATATAGTGCCGCATTGAGAGCGAGAGAATACGGAAAAACTGTAGCAATAATAGAAGAAGAAAAATTAGGCGGAACATGTCTTAATAAGGGGTGTATTCCGACAAAGGCATTTTTACATATTGCTAAAGATTTAAAAAATCAAAAAATAAACTCTTATAAATATACAAAGACAAATGAAAAGTCATCTTTAGGCGATAGTATAGCTAATTCAATACAGGATAAGGTTTCGACTATTATTAAAGGGCTCAAGTATATGATTGATAAGGCGGGAATCGATGTTTTTTATGGGAAGGCTATTGCAAAAGGTAATAATACAGTTGGCGTGATTAATATAGATGAAGATGAGCAAAATTTTAGAGATGTTCCAGATATAGTATATCAAAATTTAATAATTGCAACAGGAGCACTTCCTTTTATACCGCGTGATATTAAATTGAGTAAAAATATCTTTACTACTGATGAGGCTTTCAAAGCATCTAACATAGAGTTTGAAAAGATAGCAATTGTTGGCGGAGGGGTTATTGGAGTAGAGTTTGCATCTATTTATTCAGATTTAGGAAAAAATGTTACTGTAATTGAGGCCTTAGATAATTTGGTTTCTGGATTTTCAAAGGAATTGTCGGGTTTTGTAAGAACACATCTACAAAAAAAGGGGGTATCAGTAAGAACTTCAACATGTGTTATTCAAATATCAGATGAAGATGATGAAGTATATCTGATGCTAAAAAACAGTGGCGATATAATGGATGAAATGCTTACTGATAAGGCATTAATATGTACAGGAAGAAAAGCTAATATTGAGCAGACATTTACTGAATTGCTTGGGCTTGATATTCATGACAGTGGAGCAATAAAAGTCAATGAGGATTTTGAAACATCAAAACAGGGAGTGTATGCAGTAGGCGATGTGAGCAGCAAAATCCAGCTTGCATATACTGCTTCAAAGTCAGGCGAAAAAGTCGTTGATAATCTATATAAGGGAAAGTCTGATGGAAGTGGAGTAATTCCCAAGTGTATTTATATGGATATAGAAATAGCCCAGGCAGGCCATGTGATTGATGATGAAGAGGATGAAACATATATTGCAGAAAAGATTTCATTAAAGCTAAATGGAAGGGCAGTACTTGAAGGACAAACATTGGGTTTTATACGAATGACTGCAGAAAAAAATACAGGAATTATGACAGGTGTTGAAATAGCGGCACCCAATGCAGTTGATAACATTCAGCTATGTAAAACATATATTGATGCAAGGAAAACAGTAGATGAAATATCTGATATAGTTTTTCCCCATCCATCCTATATTGAAGTAATTAAGGATGCAGCAAAAGCTGTAAATAAAAAATTAAAACGCAGTAAACATCAGGAGAAGGAGCAGAACAGTGAAATATTTAATGAGCCTTAGACAAGGTTTAGAAAAAATGATTGAAACTCATAATGGGTATTTAATAGGAGAAGATATTCAAGAACCATATGGCGGCGCTTTTAAGGTTACCAAAGGAATGTCAAGTAAATATCCTGATAATATAATCGGTACACCTATGTGTGAACAAGGCTTTACTGGGCTTGGTGTTGGAATGGCGCTGCATGGGGAGTACGTTTCTGTAGAAATAATGTTTGGAGACTTTATCACTCTTATTGCGGATCAAATGATAAACCATGCGGCAAAATTTGCTGATATGTACCAACAGAGAATGCACTTAGTTGTCAGATGTCCATCGGGGGGCTACAGGGGATATGGGGCCACCCACTCTCAGTCATTGGAAAAGATATTTATGGGTATTCCAGGTATACAGGTTATAGCGCCATCTATTGCAACAGATCCGGGAGATTTGTTCAACAGGGCAATAGAGAGCGGAGTTCCTACATTATTTGTGGAGAATAAATTAGATTATCCGAAGGAATTGCTACCTGATAGAGGTGAATTCTGGATTAAGAACATAACATCAGATAACTTTCCTGTAGTGTCACTATGTCCGGAAGGGGAAAAACCAGATATTACATTGATTACCTATGGCGGTATGGTTCCTTTATCTGTTGAAGTAATGAAATATTTTTTGTATGAAGAGGAGATAAATGTTGAGATTCTTGTGCTTTCGGAATTATCGAATTTGGAGGGTAAAATGAATTATGTTCAAACACATAAAGCTGTCGTACTTGAAGAAGGGGTTGCTGAATTTGGATGGGGCTCGGAGGTTAGTTATGAATTGTCTAAGTTAGGTGTTCACAGTACCAGAATAGGTGCAAGAAGGCGTTCTATTCCTTCCGCTAAAAAAGCTGAGGAAATGGTGCTTCCGATGTTTGATGACGTTATTGCTACTATAGAAAGGGATATGTAATGAATGTAGAAAAAATATACAAAGAATGTTATAGAATACGTTCCTTTGAAAAAAAAGTAGAGCAGGAGTTTTCTAATGGTAAACTTAGAGGGACTACTCATGGCTGCATAGGACAAGAGATAATTCCAGTTCTGGCGATGGAATTCATAAACAAAGAGACAGATTATGTTGTTGGCACACACAGATGTCATGGACAAGTTCTTGCATATACGGGTGATACATACCGCCTTGCATGTGAGATGATGGGAAGGAAAGATGGATTTGTTAAAGGAATTGGCGGAAGTCAGCACATTAAGGTTGATAAATATCTTACAAATGGAATCACAGGAGGTATGGTGACAGTTGGAACTGGAATTGCGCTTGGTATTAAAAAAACTGCTGAAGATGCAATAGTTACTTCATTTTTTGGAGACGGTGGATTTAATGAGGGTTATGTTCAGGAATCACTGAATTTGGCAGCATCTTTAGAACTTCCAATATTATATATATGCGAGAACAATCATTATGCAATGTCAACTCCAACAGTAAAGTATTCGGCACCAGATTTTGGTACAAGAGTAACATCTCTAGGGATGTACTATATAATGTCGGATACAGCGGAGCCTCAGAAACTATGTAACGATATGGAAGAAGCATTCTCGTATGTTAGAAAGTTCAGAAAACCCTGCGTCATCGATGTGCATACTGCAAGACTGTGCGGACATTCAAAATCTGATAGTATGGAGTACATGTCAAATGAAGAGAAACAAAAGAATATCGAGAATGACCCTATTGCGTGGCTGGAACGGAATATTCAGAACTCTGCGAGGTTAAGCATACAACAACAGATAGCAAAAGAAATAAATGATGCTTTTGACAAAGCGTACATATGTGAAGAAATCTTAGAATTTTAGGAGGATAAAAATGGCTTACACAAAAATTTATTTGCCAATCATTGATGTGAATGAAGAAGAGGCTGTAATTACAGAGCGACTATTTAAAGATGGCAATAAAGTTGAGAGTGGAGATGCTGTGCTTGTCGTTGAAAATACAAAAGCAACAAAAGATGTTATAGCAGATCAGAGTGGATATATACTTTTTCAGTGCAAGGAGTTTGACACTATGAAGAATGGAGATTGCGTTGCACTGATTTTTGATACGGTTGAGGAGTTGGAGAATTTTAAGAGTCAGAGCTTTTCTAGTAACAACGAAAATAAGAAGGCAAACAATTTCTCTGTAAATGCAACAAAAAAAGCGATTGCTTTAGCTGAAAAATTAGGCGTTGATATTTCAGAAATTGTTTCTTCAAATAGTGGAAAACTTATAAAAGAAAAAGATGTTGAATTGTTTGCATCTGCGATAACTAGCGGCAAATTGAAAAAAGAAAGGCCTTTGTTTTCCCTGAAGAGAGAACGCATAGTGATCATTGGTGCTGGAAATGGCGCAGAAGTGGTTATAGATATTTTGCTGGATTATCAGGATGTGGAAATTGTTGGGTTGGTTGATGATAATGTTAAGGTATTTAAGAATTATAACATACCTATACTTGATTGTGGAATAATGGATTTTCCAGACAAGTATGGTGAGGAATTCTACGATACAGCAATCATATCAATAGGTTCAAATCTTAAATCAATGAAATTTCGCCGGAGTGTTTTTGAAGAATACAAGGCAAAAGGGGTTAAGTTTACTAATGCAATAGCGAAATCTGCTGAAATAAGAAGAGGAGTACAGATTGGAGAGGGCAATATTATTGGTGCGGGGTGCTATGTTGGGACTCTGACGAGGATAGGGGATAATAACTCTATTAGTTATGGAGCTAATATTGGTCATCACAATGTCATCGGCAGTCATAATCTTATTGCACCAGGTGTGTTCACGTCTGGGTCAGATTTAATAGGAGACAGCTGTACTATTCCGGCGGGCGTTTCAATTATTAACACTGTATCGATTGGCAATAATGTTATTGTTCCTATTGGCTATGCTGTTAGTCAATCAATCGAGGCTGGAAAGATCATAAAAAAAAATGAAAATTAACAAATGATTTTATGCGTTGTGAAAAGGGAGCTGACAAAATGCAACACAAGTATAACAAACAGGAAGGCAAAATAAACAAACGAAATTCTGGAGTGGAATTACTGAAAAACTGTGGATTGCTATATATTTCGTTATGGCATATTTGCAATTATATTTAGAGAAGTTTTCAAAGAATATAAAGCAGAATATGTTCCTTTTAGCTATCGGATTTGCAGGCTTTATAGGAATAGAAGTTGTCGCAATTATTTTTTTGGGGTACATAAATAACGCTTATTTGAATGATAAGATATTACATTGGGTAACGAGCTGCTACCCTAATCCGTTTCTAATTGCGATTTCTATAGCCCTTTTTAACTGTATGCGTAATTTTGATTTTAGCAACAAAGTAATTAATTACCTTTCAGGTATGTCTTTGTTGATTTATATTATTCATGACAATCTTATATTGCGCTTATATTTTAGGCCGGCAATGTGGAATTTCGTATACCAGAAGTACGGCTATAGCCAACTTTTGCTTTGGGTTTTTGCACTGACTGCCGCAGTTTTTCTTTTTAGCTTAATTTGTTCAGTGCTGTATGATAAGACTATTCGTTGGGTTATACATTCAATTAGCAATCATCTTTATTTTATTTTTAGAAAGTGGTATTTGAAAGCTGAAAAATTTGCGCTTAAATTCTATTAAGGTTGATATAAAGCTCTATTTTGCATTGGTCAATGCAGTAACAGATAAAAAGGTTAAGAGCATCTTAGTGGCAGAGATGTTTGACGCCTGGAAGCAGTCTCAGTGGACATCGGATGTTACTGCTGTATTCAAGTTACATATCATGCGGCGTTGAGTGAGATTGTAGATTTGCTGCTCTAAATGGAAGAGCTTTATCGTTGTTTCCGGCCGTGGCTATCAGATGTCAACCTGGCATATTCCGAACATGCCAGAAGATATCTCGCCGACTGCGGTCTGCCAAAAGAGAGGACCTATGTCACAGGCTCACCCATGGCCGAGGTTCTTAAGAATAACCTGCAGTCAGTCCTTAAGTCAGACATCCACAGCAGACTGTCCGCAGAGACGGGGACAGCAATTGAGAAAGGAAAATATATTCTTCTGTCCGCACACAGGGAAGAGAATATAGATACAGAGAAAAATTTTGTTTCTTTATTTACCGCTGTCAATGCCATGGCTGTTTACAGGTAAATGCCTATGCTGTAGTGTCAGATTCCGGAACACTGCCAGAGGAAAGCAGTTATTTTACATCCGTGAGCCTCCCCTTTCCTGCTGTATGTATCCGCACTAGTACGGAACGCCCGGAGGTGTTAGAGAAGGCCTGCTTCGTGTTATCCGGCATCGGTACAGAAGGGCTTTTGCAGGCTGTCGAGCTTGCGGTGGCATTGAATGAAAACGGTGATTACGGTATTCCGGTACCAGATTATATTAATACAAATGTAAGTACAAAGGTCGTAAAGATTATCCAGAGCTATACGGGAATTGTTGACAGATTCGTATGGCGAAAGTAGAAAAATAAAAAGATAAAGGCTGCTAAGAGAGGCAGTCTTTTTTGAATGTAAAGATTTATCAAAGTTAATTAGCTTTACATGGTGGTACAGGAGATATGGAACATTTTCAGAGATTAGAAGATTTAAGGCTTGATCACAACTTAACACAGGAAGAGGTTGCCGGGCTCCTGCATTGCCAGAGAGAGGTCTACAGAAGGTATGAGAAAGGGATTCGGAAAATACCGGTGGACTGCATCGTTACGCTGGCCAGGTATTACAGGTGCAGTTCGGATTACATCCTGGGCCTGACGAACCAGATAGAGCCATATGTAGATTCGGGGACAGGGTAAATCGAATCTGGGACGGAGTAAAATGAAAAAGTGCCTGTCCCCAACCTAGGTTGAGGAGCATTAAATAAAGCCACAGCATTTTTCATATTATAATTTTCTTCTCGTCTCAAAGAGTGAACTGCCCCCTGATTTAACACTACAACCATAATCTCCAAACTTGAAAGCCCCTTTCTCATTTTACACCGTCCCCAATCCTACTCCTCCGGAACCACCGGCTTCCAGGCTTTCCCGAAGTTAATATCCTTAAACAGTGCTGCCAGCCCTGTTATCTGCTTAAGCCTTAATATCTCATCCTTATCCATTCCCAGATGCTTTGATATCCATGCATCAGACCGCCCCAGTTCATGCAGCTCCTTCACAATATTGCTCATTAAATCAATGTCATGGCTTCCTCTGGCGCGGTTGTGCCGGATAGTGCTTGCCATCCTCTGGTCCAGAGACCTGTTTATGACAGAAACAGGAAGCATGCCGTCCTCCCTTTCATAAATGTCGGGATAATCAAGCATGATACGGTAGCGGTGAAAGCCGTCTACGATAATATAACTATCGTCCTCCTTATCATAGTAGCATACGATAGGCATGGTATAGCCGTCAGCCTTGATGCTGTCGTAGAGAAGGCGCATCTCCGGCGGCGCCACGGTGTTCGGATTATAGGTATTCGGCTTGATCTTTTCTATTGGTACTGAAATAATATTGTAGACAGGACTTTTACGGCTCATAATTCATCTCCTCAATGCTTTTGTACTTTCTCTTAATGCTGTCGATGCGTTTTTGCTGTTCTCTTGTCATTCCAAATCCCATAAAGCGGCAGATGTGGTCATTTTTTAAAATACAGTAGCACATGCGCTTCCAGCTGGGAATATCCTTAGAGGTTTTAATATCATCCGTGTTATCGGGGATATTTTCTAAAAAAATAATCCGTGATTTTTTGTTTAGCGTATAGTTTGATACGCCATTTCGTTTAATTTTATATCCGTGCTCTATAAGCTCCTGGATAGTCTCCTCGTCAAGTCCGCCGCCGGTCTTATGCCAGAATTCAATGGAGGTATTGAATTTTTTTGCATAATTGTTGCGGAGCCTTGCGGGGAGTGTATCTAAGAGGAACATGGTGTAGGATTTCCACGTATGTCCCGGCGGGAGGGTAATATTGCGGTAACCCATCGCCTTTGTTTTTCCGTATATAGCCGCAAAATTCGCGCCGCGGACACGGCCCACAAGCTTTACCCATATCTCCGGATCTATTACCCGGTAAAGGTTCAGGGAATCCTTGGAATAGTCATTAAATGGGGAGGCTACGCGCATCTGGGAAACCGTAAGGCCTGCTTTATAATAAAGGTCATACAGATGATTATAATCATACTGGAACAGATAATTAGCATGCCACACATCTTCAGTAGACCAGTCGTATAAGGGAGAGGCGCACCAGACATCCTTAAACTGCTTACTGATCCAACATTCATCCTGATAGCCGTATTTCTTATTTAAAAAGCCGCTGTACCTCTGGAGGGATTCATCAGCGCGCATGCCGAGAAGGCATACGGTCTTTTTTCTTCCGTGGGAGAGACGATACCATCTGCCGAACTGCTTTGCCAGATCCTCCTGATGCATCCGGTAACGGTAGGTAAACATGGGATTGTGCTCCAGATTGATAACATAATCCTTATCCGGCATCTTCCGTACCCAGTGCTCCTTTTTCTTGTCATCCCAGGGATACCAGTACATCTGATAGCTGCTTAAGGCGGTTCTTGTGGCCATAGGAAGGCATACCCAGTAGGGCTCCACTTCAAACTGGAGACGCTCAAAGGTCCGCTCTACATATTCGCTGGTCAGGGTATACTGTGCCTCAAAATCCTGGTGGAACAGGCCGATTCTTTTCCACGGATAATACTTTCTCTGATAATCCAGAGTCATATTCAGCAGAAGTCCGCTGTCCTTTCCGCCGGAAAATGAGACATAAATATTGTCGAATTCCTCGAAAATAAGCTTCATCCGTTTCAGAAATGCCTCATACACAGTTTCATCCATATATTCACGTTTCAAGTAAACACCTCCTGTCAGTACGTGTGAATAATTTCCAATATTTTCCATATAATATGTAATTTATCATATAAAACAAGGAAATACAATGAATCTATGACTTTTTTCGAGAAAAATCGACAATAACGGGTTACTGTTCACTCCGTTCACAGCAACCTTCGCAAATCCATTTAAAATTCGCTTCGCGAATGGGATTTGCTCACGCCTGAATCATTTTCTTACGGACTTTGCAGTGAATGCAAAGTCCTGTGTGAACAGTAACAATAACGGTTCACTACTTTACAATATAAAAGGATGCCTCCATATGCGGAGACATCCTTTTATGTGTAACAATTTTTTTATTAACCCTTTACACCTCCGGAAGCAAGACCGCTTACCAGGTTTTTTTCAATAAACATGAACAGGATTACAACCGGAACAATAGCGAAGAGAGATGCGGCAAACAGATACTGCCACTCTATCATATTGTAGCCGTTGAAGACATTAATACCTACAGTCAGAGGCTGTTTCTCTGCAGTGGAAATCAGGCAGAGCGCAACCGTGTACTCATTCCATGCGTTAATAAAGATGAAGATTAAGGTGGTTACGATTCCGGGTGCAGCCACAGGGAGCAGAACCTTAATCATGCCCTGAATCCTGTTACAACCGTCAATGGTCGCCGCCTGCTCCATCTCAGGGGAAATACCCATAAAGGTTCCGCGCAGCAGCCATATGGTAAAGGCCTGGTTAAAAGCAGCGTTGATAAAGATAAGGCCCACAATGCTGTCTGTCAGGCTTAAAAGGGACATAACCTTATAAATACCAATGAGAAGAACTACAGGTGCAAACATCTGGGAAACAATGACAAATCCCAGAAATACAGTCTGCCCTTTGAACTTCATTCTTGCCAGGGCGTATGCGGCAGGAATACCGCAGAGCATGGCAATAATCGTAGAACCGCCGGCAATTATAAGTGAATTAAGCATATAGTTGGCCATAGGCGCTCTCTGCCAGATATCAATGAAGTTTGACCAGAGAGAGGTTATGGGAAGTATTGTACCGTCAATGGAGAAAATCTCGGCCCTGCTCTTTAAAGCAGTACAGAACATGGCAAAATACGGGTACAATGTAATCATACAGACCACAATTACTACAACATAAAGCAGGATCCGAAGAATTATTTTTTTAGGTGAAGTGCTCTTTTTTGCCATATTATTCATCTCCTTTCCGCAAAGTATATACCATGTATACGCTTGCGCATATAAGCAGAATTGTAAAGCCGATTACAGAAACCGCGGCGGCCTGCCCCTGCTTTCCATTGTAGAAAGCGAGCTTATATAAGTAGGTAACCAGGGTGTCTGTATGGTTTGCGGGGTCTCCCTTGGTGATCGTCCAGATGATAGGGAAGGAGTTGAAAACATAGATGATATTCAACACCGTACTTACTGTCAGGGACGAACGGACCAGAGGCATGGTAATCTGGAAGAGCTGCTGCCAGTAGCTTGCACCGTCTACGGTAGCCGCCTCATAGTAGGTTCCGTCAATACTCTGCAGCCCGGAGAGAACGCAGAATGTAACAAATGGAATTGTAACAAAAATACCGCAGGCGATCTCCCACATGAAATAGGCTTCTGCTGTCGGCGTCCAGTTGATGGACTGTTCTATAATTCCAAGACGGAGCAACAGGGTATTAAGGGTACCATAATCGGTGTCAATAATGAATTTCCATGCGCTGGCCTGAATAACCAGTGTGGTTGCCCATGGGAAGACCATAATGGCCCGGGCGATTTTCCTCCCTCGGAATTCATTGTTAAGTATAAGAGCCAGTATAAAACCGAGTACGGTAGACAGGACCACTACTGCAACGGTCCAGACAATCGTGTTTTTAAGTACAAGCTTAAAAGCGGAGCTTTTAATGACTTTAGTAAAATTGGCAAAGCCAGCAAAGTCCCTGATGATTCCTGCTTTGCTGACATCGCTTAAGGACATTCTGAAGACAAATATAATCGGAACCAGAATAAATATTGCCATCAGGATAATGCTTGGCATAATCCAGATATAGGGTTCTACCTTGCGAAATGTTTTATTTTTCACGGGAACACCTCCCTTTTGTTTTCTCGTACATAGTTAAAATGAATAAAATAAAAGTGGGACAGGCCTAACCAGCCCGGCCCACTACAGATTTATATAAGTTCTTATTCTGCGATTTCAGCCTGAAGCTCATCTAACAGCTCTTTTACATTACCGCCGAGAAGCGCCTGCTGTTCTACATTGATAACGCCCTGCTTTACATCATCCCATTCAGTCTTAGCTGTAGGATAGAATTTACAGCTCCCTACGATATCAACCCAGCTTGCCATGCTTTCATCTTCCTTTGCGAGAATCTCTCCGCCGGTAGATGTAGCAGGAAGGAAGCCTTCCATGAGAACCCACTCAGAATAGCGCGCATCCTCGTAGAAGAAATCAAAGAATGTCTTGATAGCTTCCATCTCAGCATCAGAGTAATCATTGTCAAAGCACATAAAACGATCCATAACGCCTGCGGATACGGAATCAACGCCTCCGTTTGTAGGAATAGGAGCTACTGCGTAGTTAACAGAATAGCCGCCGTCAGCAATATATGTAGGAATACTGTTAGGTCCGATCATCATGGCAACCTGCCCTGCACCGAACATATCCTGAAGATCGTAACGGGTATCATTTGCCGGGTCGCTGTTTGTGTAGCCTTCTTTTACCAGGTTTATAGCGTATTCAATAGCTTCCACGTTCTTGTCGCTGTTCAGCACCCAGTTGCCGTCATCATCTACAAAGCCGCCGCCGTTATTCCAGGTGTAGTAAGCAAAAGCCGCCTGGCCTTCATCTGTGGTCATGTCAATGCCCCACGGATAAATCTTGGAATCGTGAGCCTTAATTGCTTTACATGCCTCGGTCAGCTCATCCCAGGTAGTAGGCACCTCTACACCGGCATCTTTTAAGATGTCTGCATTGTAGTAAAGAGCACGTGCAGAAGCAAGATCCGGGATTGCCCAGATAGTGCCGTCCACGTCAGACTGCTCTAAGAATGCAGGATACATCTTGTCATAGGTCTCCTTGGAAACAAAGTCCTCTGCCGGAAGCAAAAGCCCGTCAGCCTGATAGTTGGCGAATACATCGATATTCAGGATATCAGGTGCGTCATTGTTGGAAATACGTGTGTTAACGACTGTGTAAATATCATTCCAGGATACAACCTCCACATTGAGGTCAATGTCTGAGTACTCTGCCGTAAAGTCCTTAACAAAGCCTTCCCACCAGGAGCCCGTATTCTGGCCGTACTGTGCCGCAATAACATTGAGTTCTACCTTTCCATCGGAGCCGCCGTCATCCTTGGCCTCCTCCTTCCCGTCAGATGAGGTATCACCACCGCCGCCGCTGCTGCTGCAGGCAGCTAGTCCGCATACCATGACAAGAGTAAGAAATAGTGCTGCAAATTTCTTCATAACTTAATTCCTCCTTTTACTGTTTGTCTCTGTTTACCAGAGTGTACTATAAAAGGAGTATAACATTTAATAATAGTTTCGTCAATATTTACATTTGAAAATCGAAAAAATATTATGTATTGTGCAAAAAGACTAAAATGAGCGCAAAAAACTAATGATTTTTACTGTTTATCTGTTTATTTTACCAAATTTAGTACAAATAATACTCCGCACAGGGTGTCCATTCCGGAGGAGTGTCCGATTTCAGAAAAAGCATTTTTGATTTGTTCTGCTTCCGGAATTGCTGCCAGGCCATTCACTGCCAGGCTGAATTGTTCTTCCAGTGCGCAAATAAGGAAAGCTGCGCTGATATCAATGGTATCGGAAAGATGTGACGCAATTTCTGATTTTAATTTTTTTTCAAAGGGGCCGTTCTTTTTCCCGAGAAGGCAAAGCCCTGCCAGCGCTCCGCATAGAAAATCGTCCCCGCTGGGGGTAAGTCCGATTCCGAGGCCTAAAAGACCGGAGAGCGTACTCCCGGATTTTTCAAATTCTTTATTATGATACAGCCTGGCGCTGTCTTCAATGCGTCTTTTTGCGGCAAGGAGCATGAGAGAAAGCTCTTTTTCGGAGGAACAGTTAAATATAGATGAAAAACCGCCGGTATCCCCATGAAAAAGGGCATCTTCGATATTTCTGGCAAGACGTGCCTTCTGACGGGAGGCGTCCCCATCAGAAAGTGAAGCAAAAACAGAGGGAAGCTTTAAATCATAATGAACAGCATCAGAGTATGTAAATAGAAAGGGCTGGGGAGAGGAGCATATTTCTATGGATTCTCCTGAAATTCTTACAAGCTCTCCCTTTTCTATGGGGAGCGTATTCATGCTGTCAGAGGGGAGCTCTGTAATCAGGCTTAAAGGAGACAGAGGAGTGCCGTCTGCCTGCAGGGCAAGAAGCCGCCCGTTTACGGACAGATTGATTGTTTTGCGGTATACGGAATGTACGGTTCCCAGGCAGGCAGATGCTTTTGTCTTTTCCCAGGCGTTTTTTAACAAACTGCCGGCATAATCCGACATTTTTCGGATAGAAACATACATAAAATAGAAACTCCTTTCGATAAATTATTAACAATATATATAAAAATATAAGAAACGCGGCTGATAATTTGGCGAAAATATACGATAAATATAGTATCAGATTCAGGCGAAAAGTGCAAATGAAAGAAATTAAAAAGTGGTTGATAAAATTTTAAATATTTATGTACAAATTTTAATACGGATTATCTATTTTGCACAAAAACAAAGGTGAAAATTTGATGATTTAGGCTATTGTGATTTGATGCATAATGGATTAAAATACAAGTAGGATGTTAAAAAAGGGTTGACCAGTTGTTTTTAAATTTTTTAAAGGAGGTACATTGGATGTACGATTTAGTGATTCGAAATGGAAAACTAGTAACTCCGGACCGCATTTATGAGGCTGATATTGCCATCTCTGACGGCAAGTATGCCGCATTTTTTGCGCTGGGAACCGAGGCAGAAGCAAAAGAGACAATCGATGCAGCCGGGAACTATGTATTCCCGGGAATTATTGACTGTCATGCTCATCTGAATGAGCCGGGCTTCGAGTACAGGGAGGATTTTGAGACAGGCTCCCGTGCCGCGGCTGTGGCAGGCTGCACAACGCTGATTGACATGCCCCTTAACAATGACCCGTCTCTTATGAATAAGGAGATCTTTGACCTTAAGATGGGAAAGATCAGCAAACATTCTGTTGTTGATTATGCTCTTTGGGGCGGACTCGTGGGAGACTATGATGACAAGCCAGGTTCTGTAAAGAACAACATGAAGGATTTAGTTGATCTGCATAACTGCGGTGTCGCAGCTTTCAAGGGCTTTACCTGCCCGAATGGGGATCTGTTCCCTACCGTCAATATGGGAAATGTGCGAAAAGCTCTGGAAATCTTAAAACCCTACGGTGCGCTGTGCGGTTTCCACTGTGAGGAGTTTGGCCAGGTTCTGGAGAGAGAGAAGGAAGCAAAGGCAAAGGAAGGCCAGACAAATGAGCAGAAAATCCGTGATTTTCTTGATTCCCACGATGTCTGGACGGAATATGTTGCAACAAAGAATGTGATTGATATGGCAAGAGCTACGGGCGGACGTGTGCATATCTGCCATGTAAGCCATCCCATGGTGGCACAGGTTGTCAAGGACGCGATTCATGAAGGACTTCCGATTACGGCAGAGACCTGTCCTCATTATCTTGGATTTACGGAGGATTTTGTATTTGAAAAAGGCGCTCCGGCAAAATGTACTCCGCCGATGCGCACAAAGGAGGACATGGAGAAGCTTTGGGACTATGTGCTTGACGGAACTCTGTCCTGTGTAGGAAGCGATCACTCTCCGGCAGCAGATGAGGAGAAGGATAATGCAACAAAGGATATCTGGCATGCATGGGGCGGCCTGAATGCGATTCAGTTCTTCCTTCCTATGATGTTTGACATGGTAGTAAATAAGAAGGGATTAAGCCCCACACTGATCGCGAAGGTTATGGACTACAATCCGGCTAAGATATTCGGCCTGTATGGACGCAAAGGTGCTTTTGAGCTTGGCTTTGACGGAGATATCGTTATTGTGGATCCAGAGAAGGCATGGAAGGTTGACCAGACGAAGCTTCTTACCAAGGGACATGTATCCTGCTTTGACGGACAGGAAGGAAAGGGTGCTCCTACCTGTACCATCATCAGGGGAAAGGTTGTTGCTGCTGACGGAATGTACAAAGAAGAAGCGGTGGGATACGGCGAATATATCACACCGGTAAAATAACCCGGATGGGAAAGAAAAAAGGAGAGAGAATATGAGTGATGTAAATAACGAAAAGAAACAGGCCAGCTCTATAGCCCCAATTAAAAAGGAAGATCGAATCATGAGCTGGGGCTCTAATACCATGCTGTGGCTCGGCGGATGTATTTCCATCGGTACATTATCCATGGGTTCAGCCCAGCTTGAGAACGGACTTAATTTACTGCAGCTGTTCCTTGCGGTATTGATCGGTTCTACAATTCTGGTTATTGGTATTGCGTGCAACGACCAGTTTTCCTATGTGACAGGCGCGCCTTACGCGGTACAGCTTAAGATGTCCTTTGGTACAAAGGGAAGCATTGTTCCTGTATTTATAAGAGGACTTCCGGCTATCGTGTGGTATGGTTATCAGACATGGCTGGGCGGTACGGCGATTAATAATATCTTCCGTGCATTCGGACTGGATATTCAGTATGGCTATGTAATTTTCTTTATTTTGTTCCAGCTGGTTCAGATTTACCTTTCTACAAAGGGCTTCCAGGGAGCAAAATGGGTCGGTAACATAGGCGGCGTGGTTATTACTATTGCTATGCTTTATCTGTTATACCTCTGCCTGACGACACAGTGGGACGCGATTTCTGCAAATCTTCTTGGCATAGAGGGAACATGGGGAATGCCGTTTGTGGCAGCGATTATCGCATTTTTCGGTAACAGTACCACAGTTATGCTTAATGCCGGCGATTATTCCCGTGAAGTAAAAGACGGCTATTCAAGCGGTGTGCGCGGAATATCCTACTTCCTTGCTATGGTTCCTGCAACAGTACTTCTCGGTATGATCGGCGCTATGGCATGCTCAGCAACAGGCGTTGCAAACCCGATCAATGCATTTTATGAGATGGTTGACAGCAAGCTTGTTCTTGTTGTAACTCTCTGCTTCATTATTATGGCACAGTTATCAACAAACCTTGCGTCCAACGTAATTCCGCCGGCATATGCATTTATGGATGTATTTAAGATGAAGCACAGGACAGCAGTTATTATTGTCGGTATCCTTGCGGTATGTACGTGTCCGTGGGTTCTGACAAATGACAGCTCTGCGGCAGGGCTTGCTCTGTTTACCAAGATTTATACGGCATTTTTCGGACCAATTTTTGCGGTACTGATTACGGATTATTTCATTCTTCACAGAAGAAAAATTTCCGATTCTCTGTTAAAGGATCTGTATAATGAAGAAGGCGAGCACAAGGGCGTGAACTGGGCAGCGATTATCGCCATTGCAGTAGGCGCGGTTATCGGATTATTTAATGTTGATATTTCCTTCTTCACAGCTACGATTCCAACGGCCCTTATTTTCTACTTTGGCATGAAGATGATGCCGTCATGCGCGAGCTTCAGAAAGGGCACGACATTAGATAAATAATGGATGAAAAAAAGTCTGTAGAAGAGTATATGGCGGAGCTTGGGGATATTGTGATGCTGGAAAGGTCGCTGTGCGGGCAGGAGAAAACAGCAAAGGCATATGGGGATTATACATATATTCCCCAGGAGCCGCCGCAGTACAAGAACAGGGCCTCCCTGGGAATGATTACACTCTCGGCCACATGGGTGCTGTTCGATGTTTTTGCATTTTTTATGAATTATAGAGGAATCGGCATAGGAGCTTCCATATTTACGGCGGCCCTGATTATTTTCTTCATTGTGCTGCAGACAAGGGGGAAGAAAGCTTACAGAAAGCTTTGGAAGGAATATGAAGAATACAGCCATGCGTACGAGCTGGTGAAGCTTCTTGAGGAGCCGGGGCGGCGCACAAGAAGAGTACTTGAAGGCCTTTATGAAAAGAGCGGGATCTACGAAAGATACCGGAATCTGAATACCGTATGTGCCATACAGGGGTATCTTAAGTCAGGCAGGGCCTTGGAGATTTACGGGCCGGAGAGTGTCTACAGGCTGTATGATAAGGAGGCGCGGGAGGGCAATGTTCCCGATGTAAGCCTGGAAATCGAAAGTGATATTCAAAGTGTGGAGCAGATTCCGGCATACTGCAGAGAAATAGAAGTACTTTTGAATAAAATTCAAAAAAATGAAGGAAACTGAAATTATGTATGATGTATTGGTGAAAAACGGTAAAATCGTTACTGCTGATTCTGTCATAGAAGGAAATGTTGCCATAAAAGACGGTAGAATTGCCGCAGTTCTCGCAGCCGGTATGGAGCCGGAGGCAGCAGAAGTGGTTGACGCGGCAGGGAAGTATGTATTCCCGGGAGCAATTGATACACATGCCCATCTGAATGATCCGGGCTTTGAATGGCGTGAGGATTATGAGCATGGAACAGCGGCGGCAGCTCTTGGCGGTTATACGACTGTGATTGACATGCCTCTTCAAAATGACCCGTGTATGACAAATGCGGAAGCATTTGATTTTAAAGAAAACAAGGTTTCTTCTAACGCATATGTGGACTATTGCTTCTGGGGCGGCCTTACAAGCTATAATTTTAATGATTTGAAGGATTTGGACGAAAAGGGCTGCGTATCCTTTAAATCCTTTATCGGCCCGGTATCTCCGGACTATGAGTCGCTTAACTATGGCCAGGCAATGGAGGCAATGGAGATTATTAAGGAATTTGACGGGCGTGCGGGCTTCCACTGTGAGGATTATGCGATTATCAAAAACCAGGAGAAGAGGATGAAGGAGGCCGGGCGCAATGACTGGAAGGCGTTCTTAGAGTCCCGCCCGGTTGTGGCAGAGATTGTTGCTGTGGACGCGATTATTGAGATTGCAAAGGCGACAGGCTGTAAAGCTCACATCTGCCATGTATCCCACCCGGCAGTTGCGAAGAAGATTAAGGCAGCGCAGGATGAGGGATATGATATTACGGCAGAGACCTGTACTCATTATTTGACCTTTAGTAATGAGGATGTGATTGAAAAGGGTCCTCTTTATAAATGCGCGCCGGTTCTTCAGCCTAAGGAAGCGGTCGAGGAGATGTGGGAGTATGTGAAGGCAGGGGTATTCAGCGGAATCGCTTCCGATCATTCGCCATGCTCCTATGACGAAAAGTACAATGAGATTCTCGGGAATAAGATTGAGACTGTATTCGATGTGTGGGGCGGCTGCTCCGGCATCCAGAGCGGTTTCCAGGCTGCCTTCAGCGAGGGCGTTGTAAAGAGGGGCGTGTGTCCCACTGTACTTGCAGACGCAATGTCCGTAAAGCCGGCGAAGGCTTTTGGAATCTACGGAAAGAAGGGGGATATTAAGCCTGGCTTTGATGCAGATCTGTTGATTGTTGATCCGGAGAAGGAATGGGAGATCACAGAAGAATCCCTCTTGTATGTGAATAAGATTTCTGCCTTTGTCGGTCTTAAGGGAAAAGGCCTTCCGGTGATGACGCTTGTACGCGGTAATGTGATCGCAAAAGACGGCAGGATTGTTGCCAAAAAGGGTACGGGAGAGCTGGTTAAAAAGCTCGGAGAGTAAAGGAATGAGCTGGAGAGTGTGTATTGCTCTCTGGCTTTTTTGTTTCTAAACGGGACGCCATACTCTGCAGCGGCAGACGTTTAGGGAGGCAGAGAAAGGTGAATAGCTAAAGGAGATGAATCATGGACAATTATGACATTCCTACAAATGTAAAATGGACAAATGAAAATTCGAGAGGTTCTATCTCTTATCTGATTGACGTATATCAGGATCCACAGAATCTGGCGCTTACAGGTTTTATTAAAATGCACGCCCATCCGGAAATTCAGTTCTGCTATGTAACAAAAGGCGAGGTGGAATTTATTGTAGAGAATCTGCGGTATACGGCGGCAAAAGGCGAGATTGTATATATTAATTCCAACTGTATTCATATGTCCCGGGCCTTAAAGCCGGGGAGCACCTATGCGTGCTTTAACATTAAGCCGGAATATCTGATCCCATTTTTAAGCAGCATAGACGGGCACCGTTATATTTACCATTTCCTTCATGATCCCAATTTTTCCTCTCTGCATATCAGGGAAAAGGCGGGATGGCAGGAAAAGGTGATCGGACTTCTCAAAAATATTTACCAGCTGTACCAGGAGGAGCCCTTTGCATTCGAGCTTCAGATTGTTTCCTGCCTTGTACAGCTCTGGTATGAGATGATTCACGGAAATGAGGAACGGATTCTTGAAAAAAATTCAGAGGAGACCCCGGCGCAGAAAAGGATAAAAAAGGCTCTTAAGTACATTGATGAGCATTATCAGGAAACCATAGAGCTTAAAGATATCGCAGATGAGCTGGGGGTGAGTGCCGGGGAGGTGAGCCGTCTTTTTAAGAAAATGCTGAATGAGACATGCTTTGAATATATAGGAAATTTCCGTATCATGAGGAGTATGGATCTGCTGAATTATACGGACATGTCTATCAGCGAGATCGCCCTTAAGACTGGCTTTAACAGCTTTAGCTATTACACAAAATATTTCAAAAGTAAGGTGGGATGTTCCCCTTCTTCGTATAGAAATCATATAAAAGAGCACAAATCCAAAGAGCTGTTTCGCTAAAGGATGTTAAAATTGTACAAATAATACGCAGAAATGTAATAGAAAAATACAAATACAGCAAATATAATAACTGCATTGAAAGCTTTCAAAATGTAAATCGAAAGGTGATACGTTTATGAAGAAAAAATTATCATTAAGCACCCAGGTTATTATTGCAGTTATACTTGCTGTTATCGCAGGGCTTTTGCTGGGGGAAAGAATGACGGTGCTGGCCCCTGTGGGAAACATTTTCCTAAGTCTCATTAAAACGCTGGTTATTCCGCTTGTATTCTGCTCCATATGCGGCGCCGTGTGCAACATGCAGGATATGTCAAAGCTTAGAAGTGTGGGCGGAAAGGTGCTGGCATTGTTTGTAGTGACAACCAGTGTGGCGGCGGCAGTCGGAATCGTTGTATCGGAAGTTATGCATATCGGCGTAGGGCTTGACTACTCTGCAGAGCTTGCGGAGGATGTGGGAGAGGTGCCGGGAGTTCTGGAGGTTATTCTCAACATGTTTCCAAGCAACATTGTAAGCTCCATGGCGGAAGGAAATAACCTTCAGGTGATTATATTTGCAGTTTTTTTGGGATGTGCCATCATTGTTACAGGGAGAGAGGCGGAGAGCTTCAAGAAGGGAATCAACAGCCTGACAGCCGTACTGTATTCTCTGACAGGGATTGTAATGAAATTTTCCCCTGTAGGAATCTTCTGTCTTTTGGGAAATGCCATCGGAGAGCATGGGGCAGAGGTGTTCAGCGCAATCGGCTCGTATATTCTGGCAGTATATATTTCCTGCTTTATAGTGCTTGCTGTTGATGTTGTACTGGCAAAGGTATTCGGAAAGGTAGGAGTAAAGGAGTTTTTAAAGGCGGCGTGGCCGGTCGCTATCACTGCATTTACCACGAGAAGCAGTGCGGGAACGCTGCCGGTGACAATGGAGAAAACCTTGGATGACCTAAAGGTGTCAGAGGAAATTGCAGGCTTTACCCTTCCTCTTGGAGCAACCATTAACATGAACGGTGCGGCTCTTAATATGACGGCTTTTGGAATATTGGCCGCAAATGCCTGCGGGGTTCATCTTTCCCTTTCCCAGTATGCCATTGCCATATTTATCTGCACAATTTCCGGAATCGGAGTTCCAGGGGTGCCTAGCGGAGGCCTTGTTTTAAACCTTCTGCTTCTGTCAACGCTGGGGCTTCCGGCAGGTCTCTTAGGCCTTATTACAGGAATTGATAATCTTACGGACATGATATGCACTGCCACAAATGTTGTGGGCGACATGGTTTCTTCTGTAATAGTGGATCATTCGGAAAAGAAGAAAGCGGAAGGGAGAACAGAAAATGTATAATTTTGATAAAGTAAGGAAGCGCATCGGCACATATTCATTTAAATGGGATCAGTATCAGGATGAGGAGATTCTGGCTCTTAGCACGGCGGATATGGATTTTGATTCGCCAAAGGAAATTCAGGAGGCCTTAATCGAGAGGGCCAAGGAGGGTATTTACGCCTATGAGGATAAGTCTGAAGGCTATTATCAGGCAATTGAAGGCTGGTATGAAAGAAGATTTAACTGGAAGATAGAGCGGGAATGGCTTTCAAATACGCCGGGAGTCTGGACAGCCATGCATCTGTGCGTGGAGGCATTTACAGAGCCGGGGGATGCAATTCTGGTTCACTCGCCCCATTTTTCACCGATTCCGAACATCATAAAGGGATGCCATAGAAGAATGGTGACAAATACAATGCCATATGACGAAGCTGCCGGAAAATATGTGATTGATTTTATATCTATGGAAAGGGTAATTGTGGAAGAGCAGGTAAAAGCATTTATCATGATCAATCCGCAGAATCCTACAGGACGGGTTTTTACGAAGGAGGAGCTTACAAAAATCGGAGAGCTCTGTGCCAGATATAATGTGCCGGTTATTTCAGATGAGGTGCACGGACATGTGGTCTATGACGGGTGCAGGCATCTTCCGGCCTGTATGGTATCAGAAGAATTAAAGCGTCTGACGGCTATTATTACAGCGCCCAGCAAGTCCTTTAATCTGCAGGGAATGACCTATGCGGTTGTGATTATACCGGATGAAGGGCTGCGGGAGAAATTCGAGGCAGAGCGCAGCGGATATAATATGGAATTCGCGGTTAATGTGTTCAGCCTGGCAGCAGTGGAGGCGGCATACAGCAAATGCGATGGGTGGCTTAATGCCCTGAATGAATACCTGCTTGGCAACCTGAATTTCCTTACCGAATATATAGAAAAAAATATTCCGGATATTAAGGTGATCCGTCCTGAAGGGTCTTATATGGTGTGGCTTGACTTCAGAAAATTTGGGAAAACACCGGAGGAATTAAGGCAGCTCTTATTAGGGGCACATATCGGTTTTACATATGGAGACAGCTTTGGACCGGAAGGGGAAGGGTATGAGCGGATTAATATCGGCTGTCCGCGAAGTACACTGGAAAAATGCTTGGAGAGACTTAAAGGGATGGTGGATTCGATAGCGTAGCGGCTTGCCAGTCGGGGACGGGGTAATTTTAAAAAGTGCCTGTCCCCGTAAACTTTTTTGTTTCTGGGGACGGGGTATTTCTAGAAAAACTCCGTCCCCAACGCAACACGTTAAATCTTCATAGCTGTTTCATAAGCGCCCCAGATTACGCTCCGCAGGTTCCCCACCTGACGGCAGTCGCCCACCAGATAGATATTTTTCTTCTTTTTATCTACATCTAAAGGACTGGCAATATATCCGGCCGAGGAGATTGCGCTGTCGCATGCAATCGTAATGTCTTTGCCTCTCTTGTCCGTACAGATAACGGCATCGTCTTTTACTTCCTTAAGGACAGTTTCCAGATATACCGGGACCTTATGCAGTGCAAACCATTCCCGCAGATAGGAGCTGTTTGCCAGGCAGACGCCTTTTTGGGACACAAGGTCGTCCTGCATCTCGATGATAATGGGTTCTTTTCCTAAAAGTGCCAGCTCGTATGCAATCTCGCTTCCAGTCAGGCCGCCGCCAATTACGGCAACCTTCTGCCCGACCCCGGCGCCGTTTAAATATTCGCAGGCTTCTATCATCTTCTCATGGCCCGGGACGCTTTTCAGTATGCGCGGTACGGAGCCGGTTGCGATAATGACAGGTTCATCCCCGAACCGGGACAGATCCTTTATCTCTTCGTTGAGGCGCACTTCAATTTCAAGAACCTCCATCTGACGGCGGTACCAGGTAAGAAGGTCGCGCAGCTTTCCCTTATAAGACTCTGCGCTGGCAGGAATAAAGGTTCCTCCTAAAACATCGCTTTTTTCATAGATGACCGGCATATGCCCTCGTTTTTTTAGTACCCTTGCGGCCTCCATGCCGCCGATTCCGCCGCCGATAATATGTACGGTTTTCGGGGTTTTGGCTGGCTTTATCCAGTGGCGGTTCCACTGCATGGTTTCCGCGTTGACTGCACAGCGTGCCAGATGCAGGCTGTCGTTTAAATCCTGATCGTTTGGAACTCCTTTATAATGGCACATGTTGAAGCAGCCGTTGTGGCAGAGGATGCATGGACGGATGTCCTCCTCCTTTCCCTTCATCAGCTTGGTTACCCACTGCTGGTCAGCCAGGAATGGTCTTGCGAAGCCCGCGCCGTCTAATTTTCCGGCTGCGACAGAGTCCGCGGCAGTATATGGATCCAGGCGGCCCGCGCATACAACCGGAATATCTACAAATTGCTTAATATGCTCTACATCGGCAAGGTTGCAGTTCTCCGGCATATATACCGGAGGATGTGCCCAGTACCATGCGTCATAAGTTCCGTTGTCGCAGTTGAGCATATCATAGCCGGCATCCTGCAGATATTTTACCGCCCGTTCAGATTCCTCCATGTCCCGTCCGGCTTCCGTATATTCCTCACCGGGAAGGGCGCCCTGGCGGAAGCCTTTAGTTTTAGACAATACGCTGTAGCGCAGCGAAACAGGAAAATCGTCCCCGCATGCCCACTTGATAGCCTTTACAATCTCTGCAGCAAAACGATAGCGGTTTTCGAAAGAGCCGCCGTACTGGTCGGTACGATGATTTACATATTTAAGAGTGAACTGGTCAAGAAGATATCCTTCATGAACCGCATGGATCTCAACGCCGTCCACCCCCGCATCCTTTAAAAGCTTCGCTGTTTTTGCAAAGGCCTCAACGAATTCGTGTATCTCTTCCACAGTCATTTCCCTGGAAGGCACCTTATCTGACCAGCGGTTAGGGGAGGGGCTGGCGGAAGCCGTAATCTTATCCAGATCCATAAAGGGCTTAGAGGCTTTTCTAAGGGCCGGATTGGTGTAAAGCTTTTCCATCATTTCGCTGATGGTAAAGGAGCGGCCAAAGCCTGCAGTAAGCTGAATAAAAAGCTTAGCCCCTGTCTTATGAAATTCGGGCATCCACTTCTTCAGATCCTGGTACATTTTCTTTTCCTTGTGCAGCCATTGCCCGAACATGGGATTGTATACCGGCTGGCAGCCTGGAAGTACAAGGCCTGCATTGTTCTTTGCCACTTCCATGATAAAGTGTGCGCCGGCCCTGTCGAAATGGTGCTTCTCCATCCATCCAAATAAATCCGTACCCCCCATAGAAGTAAGGACAATACGATTCTTAATTTCGCAGTTTCCGATTTTCCACGGAGTAAACAGCGGTTTCAATTTTTCATTCATAATCAGATCATCTCCTCTCTTTCATACCTGTCTGACACATATAATAATGGGTTCATTATAACAATTTTTTGGTTAAACTGCAACAAAAAAACTGAAAATTCGACAATATTTTATTGCAAACATACAATACTCATGATAAAATGATAAAATAAAGCTGCTGTGAACGGAGTGAACAGCAGCAAAATAAGAACAAGGAAAAAGAAAGGAGGGCGGAACCATTGCAAGAGACAACAATTATTGCTGCCACAGGCAAGGGCGGCGTAGGTAAAACATCCATCTGTGCGGCTATGGTACGCCTGCTGGTGGAGAAACATCCGGAAGCGCGGATTCTGGCTATTGATGCGGATCCTGCGGTGGGACTCGCTGCCGGTCTGGGTGTGAAGGTGGATTCTACTCTGGATGACATCCGCAGGCGTATTGTGGAAAGTGTTGAACAGGGGGAGACTAAGGAGGCAGTAGAGCTTTTGGGGGAAGCACGTTTTCAGATTTTTGACACCATGAAGGAACAGGAGGGTTTCTCCTTCCTCGCAATCGGGCGTCCGGAGAGCGCAGGATGCTACTGTAAGGTAAATGCTTATTTAAGAGAGGTCATTTCCATGCTGGCGAAGGATTTTGACTATGTAGTGATTGACGGCGAAGCGGGGATTGAGCAGATTAACCGCAGGGTGATGGAGAGGGTGACCCATCTGCTGCTTGTTACGGATCCAAGCCGAAAGGGAGTGGAGGTCGTACGTACAATCCGAAAGGTGGCAGAGGAGCTTGTTATGTATAAGTCCTGCGGCGTCATTGTGAACAGGGTTATGAATCCTTCGGTGATGGAGCTTGTTGACGTATCTCCCATGGAGGTGCTGGCCGGTATTCCCGCAGATGAGGCCCATGCGGCAAATGAGGTGCGGGGCTTAAGTGTGTTTGAGCTTAACCAGGATGCTGCCCTGCTAAAAGGCGCGGAGGAAGCCTTAAAGAAATGGGAAATTTTATAGACAAAAGAGATAAAAATAAAGAACAGAAAGAGAGGTGTGATATTTGAAAGATCTGAAGCATTTGATATATTTTGAAGGCCTGCTGGAGAATGCGAATAATCCCCTGATAAGAGAGGCCAGAGAAGAGGGAAAGCTGGCAGTCGGGTTCACCTGCTTTCATATGCCGGAGGTCCTTCTGAATCTGGATAACTGCTTTTCCGTGCGTCTGCGGGCGCCGAATACAGGCTCTATGGACATTGCTACCTATTACATGTCCAACTATACCTGCGAGTTCTGCCGCGCGCTTTTAGAGCGTTCCTTTGAGGGAGGCTTTAATTTTCTGGATGCGCTGGCCGGGGTGGACGCCTGTGCGGAGATGAACCGCTGTATGGAAAATATTGAGATTCAGAAGCTGATTCCAGGCGAGAAGTTTTTTGTGACGCATGCGGATATTCCTTATAAGGTGGAGGATTTCACGATCACTCATTATGTACGGCAGATTAAAAACAGGGTGCTGGACAGGCTTCATGAGGTGTACGGGACAGATATTTCCGATGGCGCTATCCGGGAGGCGGTTAAGCTGCATAACGAGGTCTGCCGCATTATTACCGAGATAGGAGAGTTCAGAAAGCTTCCTAACCCGCCCATTACGGGATATGAATTTCATGTACTTAATATGGTGACCTTCTGCTGTCCGAAATATCTGATTCTGGATAAGCTTTATGAGACCTTGGAGGAGATTAAGACGCGGAAGCCTGACAAGGAGCCGTGGTATCGTGCCAGGGTTGCCCTTGTGGGAAGCGAGGTGGACGACCTGGGTCTTACGAAGCTGATTGAGGATACGGGAGCCTTTATTGTGGCTGACAGGTTCTGCTTTGGTTCTACGCCAGGGCGGGAGGAGATACTTTTAAACGAGGAGGAGGACGCTCTTACTCAGGTGTGCCGGCATTATCTGGAGGTGTCCGAGTGCCCGCGCTTTATGAGTAACGAGAAAATCAACCAGCGCCGGGAGACGGTGGATGCCCTGGCACGGGAGTACGGCGCGGAAGGAATTATATTTGAGCAGATTAAATTTTGCGATTTCTGGGCCTTTGAGAGGGCTCTTGCCAGCCATATCCAGGAGAAGGAGTACGGACATCCGGTGCTTTCCATTGACCGGCCCTATAATGCAAGGTCCTCCGGACAGCTGCGCACGAGGATGCAGGCATTTGTAGAATCATTAGAGATTAAGCGTATCCAAAAGGGAGGAGGCAGCCAGGAGTGTTAAAGAAAAATTTAAAATGGGCAAAGAAAAATGTTCCTCAGGATCTGAAGATATGGAGGGAGCTGCTTTCTGAAGTAGATATAAAGGATGTAGGCAGGAAGCTTAAGAAGGATTTCAAGGCAGCAAAAGAACGGATTACCGATGAGGCAAAGACGGTGGCAGCTATGTCGGGGGAAGAGCGGATAGATCTTCTTCTTCACGGCGAGAAGCATCTGGGACGGCTGTACCAGTCGGGAAAGATTGCATTTACCCGAAGGGAATGGCGGGGCGTAGAGAGCACGGCGAGAGATTTCGCCGGATGGCTGAAGGTCTGGGGCGCAATGATGGGGATGGTGATGAAGGATCCGGTTTCCATCGCCGAGGGATTATTTGAGTACCGGTGGCTTAGCTCCTATCTGGCGCTTCCGGCCTTTGCGGACAGAAATAATCTGGGGCTCCGGGGGCCGCATGTGACCATGGCCCACGAGCTGTTTCTGCCTGTGTTCCGCTATGGCGCGGATACGATTGCCACGATTCTTATGGCGGACGAGCGTCTGGGAGGAAATGAGAAGATTCAGAAAAAGCTGCTGCTTTTTGACGAGATGACTATGAGCCAGATGATGGCAGGATTTCCGAACCTTGAGGGTGTTCCTTACCAGCTGATGCCGGTATTTATGGTGTCAGAGATTGACCAGTTAGTCTGTATCCCTTATATTGATGCCGTGGAGAGCTTCGGGCTTCCTTCGGATACCTGTCCGGTGCCGACCTCCGAGTGCGGCGCGGCCATTATGGATGCACTGCCCCACTGCGGACTGGGCTTTATCTCTACCTCGACCCCCTGTGACGGCTCGGATATGGCCACATCCTATCAGGACCGCCGCTTTAAGATGCCGACTTACCCTCTTACCCTGCCTGTGCGCTATGACGATGAGGATACGGTGGATTGTGGTGCAGAGGATATGAAGCGCTGTATCCGCTGGGTTGAAGAGCTTACAGGAGAGACGTGGGACTGGGATCACTATTTTAAGGTTATCCGCCGTTTCAATGAAGAGACGAATTATGAGCTGAATAAATGGGAGGTTAATAAGACTCCTTACCCGCAGGTAATCGGTTCTGCTTATGAATTGTTCCGCAAGTGGAGCTATGAGATGGACGGGGGACTGAATCCCCGTACTATGAAGACCTTCAGACGGGTCGACAGGATGATGATGAAGGCCTATGAAAAGAAGATGAATCCTTACCGGGCGCCTATCCGCCACCGGGCTATTGTCTGGAGCTGTCCTGCTCATTATTATGCGAACTTTTCTAACTGGCTTCAGAACTGCTGGGGAATCGGCGTGCTGGTAGAGATGGAGAGCTTAAACTTTACCAAGATGCTTGATACCTATGACAAGGAGGAGGCCATCCGGGATCTGGCCCGTCTGTATGAACGGATGGTTATGCGCAAGCACACCAACGGCGGCCATGTCCATGTACTGGAGGAGCTGTGGAAGCAGGTGGAAGAGTTTAATGTGGAGATTGTTATCATGTACCAGCATGTATGCTGCAAGACCATGAGCGGCCTGCAGGGACTTTTTGATGAGCAGGCGAGAGAGCGGGGAATCCACCTGATCTGGGTGGAGCATGACCTGATGGATCCGCGTACCGTATCCCGGCGGGATATGCGCAGCAAGATTAATAACTATATGATGAATGTATTCCAGGAGGAACCGCTGGATCCGTCCCTGGTAGAATTTGAAGATGATGTGACATGGTAAAAATATGTCGTTACTGGAAAGGAGTAAGATATGAAGTATTTCGGAGGATGTGACGTGGGTTCCACCTATACCAAGGCGGTAATTATAGATGAGAACGGAAAGCTTGCCGCCCACACCACAATGCGCAGCAAAATCAATTCGGAGGTTTCGGCGAAAATGTCTATGGAGGAGGTAGTAGGACAGGTGCCGGAATTAAGGACGCCCCAGGATCTGGCTTACTTAATCGGAACCGGATACGGACGCAATAAGGTGCCTTTCGCAGATGAGAATATTTCCGAGATTTCCTGCCATGCTATGGGCGTTCATGTGACGGATCCTGCGGTAAAGGCAATTATTGATATCGGCGGCCAGGATGTAAAGGGAATCAACATTGATACGGACGGCACGGTAAAGAATTTTGCCATGAATGATAAATGCGCCGCTGGTACGGGACGGTTCTTTGAGGCAATGGCCCGGAGCTTTGAGATGTCTCTTACAGATTTTTCTAATCTGTCCCTGACGGCGAAAAACGTGATTCCGATTACGGCCCAGTGTACAGTGTTTGCAGAGAGTGAGGTCATTACTCTGGTGGGCGAGGGAAAGCCCATGGATGAGATTGCCGCGGGTATTCAGATGGCGGTTGCGAAGCGCTGCTTTGTTATGGCAAAGAAGGCGGGGGCTACTACCGCGATTACCCTGACGGGGGGCTGTGCGAAAAATGCGGGCCTTAAAAATGCGATTGAACATGTACTGAAGCTTAAGGTTATTGATCTGCCCATTGATCCGCAGCTTATGGGAGCCTTAGGTGCGGCAGAGTATGCAAGGAAGAAGGGGCTGGCGAAGTCATGAAAAAACTGCTGAAGATTTTATTTAAGATTATTTGTGTCACATTTAGCATACTGTTTACGATTTATATGCTGAATCTGGACATGAAGCTCGTGGGCTTTATTTACACCTGGCTCAATAAGTTCCACGATAAAAAGGATTCCTTAAGGGATATACAATTCTGATGAGGCTGTATGATTCAGTCATTGCAGATACAAAGGAGCAGCTAAGCATGCTTACTCCCAGAGCCTGGGCCTACGATGAAAGCAGGGCATGGCCGGATGCGGGGGTAAGCGAGCTGGTGCTTATGCGGGACGCCGCCTACGAGCTGGGAGGCAGCGGCTGTCCCGCTGTAAATTTTACCTGTGTGACAACAGAGGATATTCTGACGGAAAATCAGGTGGTTCTGTACGGCCCGGATCTTAGAGAATTAAAGAAGGATGCCCCCTATGCAAGGATTGCCATTCTTAAAACAACCCAGTTAGGGGAGGATGATGAGGAGGCATATAAGGCTGTCCGGGATATAGAATTTGTCAAATACCATGTATTTCCGAAGGGTTATATGTTCCGCATTTCTTCCGGAGATTTCCGGGAACAGGTGCGGGTGAGTAAAAGCGCACTTCGAAGAGGAATCTCTTTCAGGAACGTGGGCTTTGATTTTATACGGCAGTATCTGAAAAATCCGAACGTTCTTAAGGTAAAGCTTATTTTTGTCACGGATCCTAAGGCTCCTTACCAGATGCTTACGGCTGACGCGAAAAAGGCATCAGATATTACCAGGACGCTGACACATATTCTGGACGGGATGCCGACAGATTGCAGCAGCTGTAACCTAAAGCCCATATGCGATGAGGTGGAGGGGATGCGCAAACTGCATTTCGAAAGAAACGGAAGAGGTATGGGGACAGGGTAGATCCCAATCGGGGACGGAGTAAAATGAATTTTACTCCGTCCCCGATTGGGATCTACCCTGTCCCTGTCTCTGTCCCCGAAGCTTATGCCAGCTTTAAATCTAAAAATTTAACTGTGGCCTCGAGAAGCCTTGCTGTTACGGGGCTGTTTTCATCCCGGTCGAAATCGTGCATATTATGGGACACAACAAATCTCTGTGCCCGGTATCTGCCGCACAGCTCCAGAAATTCGGAATAGGGCACATCTGTATCTCCGGTGCTGTGTGCGCAGAAAAGGGGACAGGGCAGCTTTTCGCAGGTGCGTAAGGTATAATCAAGATAGAAAAACTTCTGCCGCCCCGCATAGATAAGGTCCACCCAGCACCCTTGCTGCCTTGCATATACATAGACGCTGTAGTGGGTATCCAGATCGCCGTCTGCGTGGATGCCGGAGGGGGTATTTCTAAGAGCTGTATCGCCTACGGCGGGAAGTGTGTTGTAATATTTGCTGGGCGTCATAAACCATCCATCGCATAGGAAGCCGTATCCATAATAGGATAGAATACCGGAGGGAGCCTCCTTGCATTTACCGCTGGCTGCGGCAAGCAGGCACAGGTATGCCCCGGCGGAGCGCCCCCACAGAAAGTAAGGGACTTTTCCTTCCGTATCTTCTGTCCTGATATCTTCTATATAAAAGGAAGTATTTTCCAAATAATGATTGACAGAGGCACATACATCCTCAAGGATAAGATCCAGCCTTGCAGATGGAGCAAGGGGATAATCGAAGGCGATAATCCGATAGCCGGCCTTTGTCAGAGTTTCTTTGTGAAGGGCAGGCAAATCTGTCCTTATGCCGTATAATAGTCCGCCTCCGTGGAAATATAAAATACAGGCTTTTAAAGTTATGTCTGGATCATAGTATACGGTGGCGTTCTTTTCATAGATTTCACTAGTAATATGTATTTGTTTTTCGCAAAGCATGGGATACCCTCCTTGTACAATATTTAAAATGTGGTTGAAAGCTATAATGCATTTTGAAATATATTGTCTAAAATTTAACAGAAAAAAACTGCGTTAAATAGATTTCAAACAATATCAGTATACCACAAATACAGGTGGAATCAATAGAGAAAATGTCCCAGACAGTACTACAGAATAGACAAAATATAGGGTGCGAATTTGTCTAAAATGTCAATTGAAAATTTTAACAAAAGTTGGCATAATATAAATATAAAAACTGGTTGATCACAGTAACATTATCATTCATTTTTTAACAATCTTAAGAAAGAGAGGATTTTTGCAATGAGCTATTTAAACAATCAAATCGGATACCGCGATGATTTACTTTCCACCCGTTCTGTCATCAAGAAAGAGAACTGGGTTCTTCTTGAGCCAGACGGACTTGTAAAGAACGCCATTCCAGGTTACGTAAACTGTGACGTAACAATCCTTGGTTCCCCGGCTATGGGAGCATCCTTTGCAGATTATCTTGTGACCGCGCATGCAGGCGGAAAGAAGGATGGCATCGGAGGAGACGGCATTGAGACATTCCTTTATGTAATCGAAGGTGAGGTTACAGTGAAGAATGCTGATGAAGAGGCAGCCCTTACACAGGGCGGATATATCTACTCTCCGGAGGATAAGCCGGTTTCCTTTGAAAATAAAGGAGAAAAGGATACGAAGATTTACCTTTACAGACGCAGGTATGAGAAGGTAGAAGGCTTAAGCGCCCACACAGTTGTCGGCAATGCAAATGAGTTAGAGTGGCTGTCCTACGAGGGAATGGAAAACTGCTATATTCAGAATTTCCTTCCTACAGATGATTTTGGATTTGACATGAACATGCATATTCTGAAATTCCACATTGGCGCTTCCCATGGTTACATTGAGACACATGTACAGGAGCACGGAATGTTATTCTTATCTGGCAAGGCAATGTACAGACTGGATAATGAGTGGGTGCCTGTAAAGAAGGGCGACTATGTATTCATGGATGCATACTGCCCCCAGGCATGCTACGCAGTAGGTGACGAGGGACGTGAGGAGGTTACGACTTACATCTACTCCAAAGACTGTAACAGAGATGTTGCATTATAGTCATTGTAATAAGAACTGCCGCAAAGGAGCGGGAAATAATAAAAGGATGGTGGGGACACAATGAAACTTTCAAGAGACGAATTAAAGGGTTTAATGAAAAATAAAATGATGCAGGCAGGTTTAAGAGAGGATCATGCTGAGCAGACAGCAGAGATTCTTACCTGGTCACATGAGAGAGGATATGCTTCACACGGTGCAGTACGTGTGGAATACTACAGTGAAAGAATTGCCAAAGGCGGTATCACGCATGAGCCGAATATTACATGGACACAGACAGGCCCATGCTCAGGCATCATGGACGGAGACAACGGCATCGGCTACTGGGTAGCTACAAAGGCTACAGAGAAGGCCATCGAGATGGCAAAGGAGAATGGCGTTGCAGTTGTAGGTATGGCAAACATTTCTCACACAGGCTCTATTGGATATTATACAGAAATGTGTGCAAAGGAAGGACTTGCTGCCATCACCTTCTGTCAGTCTGACCCAATGGCAGTGCCATACGGCGGAACAGAGCCGTATTATGGAACAAATCCAATCTCATTTGCAGCGCCTACAGCGGACGACCGTATGGTTGTATTTGACATGGCTACGACCGTTCAGGCTTGGGGAAAAATTCTTGACAAACGTTCCCAGGGAGCGGAAATCCCGTCCGACTGGGCAGTAGATGAAAACGGAGAGGCTGTTACGGATCCTCATAAGGTAAATGCTCTTACACCTATTGCAGGCGCTAAAGGATATGGACTTATGATGATGGTAGACGTATTCTCGGGCGTACTTCTCGGCGTTCCGTTCGGAAAGCATGTAAGCTCTATGTATCATGACTGCTCAAAGGGACGTGAGCTTGGACAGATGATTATTGTTATGGATCCGGAGAGATTCTGCGGCGCCGAGCAGTTCAAGAAGAATATGTCCCAGACTTGTGACGAGCTTGGGGCCATGAAGGCGGCTCCGGGATACGGTAAGGTATATTATCCGGGTGAAAGAGCTGTCATGAGAAGAGATAAGGCATATGCATCCGGCGGAATTGAAGTTGTTGACGAGCTGGTAGAATACCTTAAGGGCGATGCAGTCCACTTTGACAGATATGACCATAAAAACAGATTCGCAGACTAAATACCTGTAAATTAAGAAAGGAAAAAAACATGTTAAAAACAGTTGTAAAAAAAGGAAGTTATCAGGATTCCGTAGTGCTTATGCTTCTTACCAATGAGATTTCTTCAGTAGAAGGAGTAAACAAGATTCAGGTCATGATGGCTACTCCTGCAAATAAGGATATTTTTAAGACAAGCGGACTTGATACAGAGGAGCTGATGGCAGCTACGGCAAACGACATGGTAGTTGTAGCAGACATTGAAGAGGACGGCGTGCTGGATGTAGTTCTTGCGAAGGTAGAGGAATTTTTAAAGAAGCAGTCTACGGCAGCAGAAGGGAAGAAAGGCGCTGAGAGTGTAAAATCATGGGATAAAGCGCTTAAGAAAGCTCCGGAAGCAAACCTTGCAGTTATTTCTATCCCGGGAGCATATGCGGCCCTTGAGGCTGACCGCGCTCTTGACGAGGGACTGAATGTATTTATGTTCTCTGACAATGTAACCGTTGAAGATGAGAAGGCATTAAAGGAGAAAGCACACGCAAAAGGACTGGCAGTTATGGGTCCTGACTGCGGTACAGGCATTATCCAGGGCGTTCCGATTGCATTTACCAACAAGGTTACAAAAGGTTCTATCGGTATTATCGGCGCGTCAGGAACCGGTATTCAGGAGCTTACAACTATTATTGACAGATTAGGCGAGGGCGTTACAAATGCCATCGGTATCGGCGGACGCGACTTAAATGCAAAGATCGGCGGAATCACCATGATGGATATGATTGACGTCATGGAGGATGACGATACGGTTAAGGTGCTCGTGATTGTTTCCAAGCCGCCGGCAAAGGAAGTACGGGATATGATCTCCGCAAGGCTTTCTAACTTCAGCAAGCCGGTTGTTACCTTATTCGTGGGCGAGAAGCCGGAATACCATGAGGAAAACTTCTATCACTGCTATACATTAGACGAGGCTGCACGCAAGGCAGTAAGCCTTGTAAGAGGCACAGAGGTTCCGGAAGCTTCCATTGATATTGACGAGTCCAAGTTCTACAAGGCAGAGGACGGCAAGACTATCAAGGCTTACTATTCAGGCGGAACTCTTGCAAATGAGGCTGCCATGCTGATTAAGGACGCCATGAACTGCAAAGTTCCTCCGGAGGATATTGAAGGCTACATGCTGCAGTTAGACGGTAACATTGTTGTTGACCTTGGCGACGACGCTTATACACAGGGCAAGCCTCATCCGATGATTGATCCTGCAAAGCGTATCGAGTGTATGCAGGAGGCAGTAGATGATCCGACTACAGGAGCAGTTCTCCTGGACATTATGCTTGGCTACGGCTCACACGCAGATATGGCGGGAGCGCTTCTCCCATCGATTGTTGCCCTTAAGGAAAAGGCAGAGGCACAGGGAAGAAAGGTATTCTTTGTCGCTACAGTCTGCGGTACAAGAAGCGATTACCAGGGCTATGACGAAGCAGTAAATAAATTAAAAGACGCAGGCGTTATTGTATGTGAGAACAACAAGCTTGCATGCCGCACCGCAATCCGCGCAATCGGCAGGGACTTTGATGAGCCGGCAAAGGAGATTCGGGCAAAAGAGGTTGCAGAGGTAGAGAAACATGCACCTTCCGACAAGCTCCGCGCACTGCTTTCAGAGAAACCGAATATCATCAATATCGGCCTTAAGAGCTTTGCAGAGGTTGTAGAACAGTTCGGATGCGAGGTGGTACAGTATGACTGGCAGCCGCCTGCAGGAGGAAATGTTGAGCTGATTAAGACACTGAACTTCTTAAGAAATTATGAGGGAATCGACCAGCTGAACCGCGAGGTTATTGAGAAGGTTGTAGCAAGCCAGCCGGTACTTAAGGACAACGTACGCGCAAAGGAAGTGATTCCGGAGTTTGCAGAGAACGGCGGAAAGGTGATTCTTCACGCAGGTCCTCCGGTAGCTTATGAGAATATGCCTGACCCGATGCAGGGCTCCTGCGTAGGCGCAGTGATGTTCGAGGAGTGGGCTTCTACAGAGGAAGAGGCAAGAAAGATGTTAGAGGGCGGAGAGATTAAGTTCATTCCGTGCCACCACTGCAATGCAGTAGGACCTATGGGCGGCATCACATCCCCGAACATGGCGGTATTCGTAGTAGAGAACGAGACAGGCGGCAATAAGGCGTACTGCACCATGAATGAGGGTATCGGAAAGGTTCTCCGTTTCGGCGCATATGACGAAGAGGTTGTAAACCGCTTACGCTGGATGAGAGACGTGCTGGGTCCCACACTTGGAAGGGCGCTGCGCTCTATGGAAAATGGTCTTGCTATCAATCCGCTTATTGCAAAGGCAGTTGCCATGGGAGATGAATTCCATCAGAGAAATATTGCGGCATCCCTTGCGTTCTTAAAGGAGGTTGCACCGATTATTACAGCGATGGATATGGATGAAAAGGACCGCTATGATGTGATCAAGTTCCTGGCGGATACAGACCAGTTCTTCTTAAATATCATGATGGCTACAGGCAAGGCTGTGATGGATGATGCGAGAAAGGGAACAGACGGAACAATCGTTACTGCTATGTGCCGCAACGGCTACGAGTTCGGTATCCGTATCGCAGGTATGGGAGACGAGTGGTTTACAGGCCCGGTAAATACACCGCAGGGACTCTACTTCACAGGCTATGATGCCGAGGACGCATGCCCGGATATGGGAGACAGCGCTATCACAGAGACCTTTGGTGTAGGCGGTATGGCCATGATTGCAGCTCCGGCTGTTACAAGGTTCGTAGGAGCAGGCGGCTATGAGGATGCCCTGCGCACCAGCAACGAGATGACAGAGATCTGTATCGACAGGAATCCGAACTTTACGGTTCCTACCTGGAACTTCCAGGGAATCTGTCTTGGTATTGACGCAAGGCTTGTTGTAGAAAAAGGAATTACCCCGGTAATTAACACGGGTATTGCAAATAAGGTAGCCGGAAGAGGCCAGATTGGCGCAGGTACTGTACATCCGCCGATTGAATGCTTTGAGAAGGCTGTAAGGGCTTACGCTAAGAAGCTTGGCTTCGAGTCTTAAAAGCAGAAATAGGAGATTATATATGGAAAAGAAAAAGGTAGTCATTGCTCTGGGCGGAAACGCCCTGGGCAAGGATATTGAAGAGCAGAAGGAAGCAGTTGCAAAGACAGCAAAGGTGATTGTAGATCTTGCAGAGCAGGGACTTGACATTATCGTTACACACGGAAACGGCCCTCAGGTAGGCATGATCCAGAACGCAATGGATAACCTGATTGTGATGCAGCAGAATTACAAGCAGGTGCCGCTTCCCACAAGCGTAGCCATGAGCCAGGGGTACATAGGCATTGACCTGCAGAACGCCATCAAATATGAGCTGTTAAGCCGTAACATTGATGGAAAAGTATCTACCATCCTGTCACAGGTAGAGGTAGATAAGGATGATCCGGCTTTCGAGAATCCCACAAAGCCAATCGGAAGATTCCTTACTAAGGAAGAGGCAGATGAGAACGAGAGAAACGGCATCCGCTGTATGGAAGACGCAGGCAGAGGCTACCGTATCGTAGTAGCGTCCCCGATGCCAAAGAGAATCCGGGAGCTCCAGACCATTAAGACCCTGATAGACGCGGGCCACATCGTAATCACCTGCGGAGGAGGCGGAATTCCGGTAGTCAGCGACGAAGAAGGCCGTCTCGTAGGCGTAAACGCAGTGATCGACAAGGATAACGCCAGCAGCCTTCTGGCATCCCAGCTGGGCGCAGATCATTTAGTGATTCTGACAGCAGTAGAAAAGGTTGCCATCAACTGGGGCAAAGAAAATCAGGAGTGGCTTTCTGACCTCACCGTAGAACAGGCAAAAGAATATATCGCACAGGAGCAGTTTGCGAAAGGCTCCATGCTTCCGAAAGTAGAAGCAGCTATCCGCTTCGCCGAGTCTGGGGAAGGCCGCCACGCCCTCATCACCCTCCTCGACAAAGCAGCCGCCGGAATCGCAGGCGAAACCGGCACCGTAATACATTCATAAGTCATGTGGGGCTGCCGGACTAAAAATTCTGGCAGCTTCATGAAAGAATAAATATGCAATAAATAATTTTGACAAACAGGCGTTTCGGGGCTGATATTTCTCTAAGCAAACAATCAGGGGCGCTTTTTGCGGAGGAGAAATCCACTGCCTACGGAGACTTAGGGATGAAGGCTTTCCTGAATCCCTTAGCCGCAGTCGGCAGTTAGTTCGCCGCAGCTTTGCCCCGTTTGCGTGAGAAATATCAGCCCCGAAACGCCGTCCTGTTTGACGAGATTGTTTACTTCATATGACTTTTTAGGAGATGGACCATGAACATACCAATTAATCTATTTATGTGGATAATGGCTTTTCTTCCCATTATCGCATTGTTAATTTTAATGATAAAATTTAACTGGGGAGCCACAGAGGCGGCTCCGGTGGGCCTTATCATCACCATTGTTACAGGTCTTGCATTTTTTAAGGCAGACGTTAGGCTTTTAGCCGCAGAAAGCGCTAAGGGCGTCTGGAATGCCCTCATCATTCTGATTATTGTCTGGACGGCAATCCTGATGTATCAGGTGGGCGACGAAGCAAAGGCATTTCTTGTTATCCGTAACGGTATGCGCAAGCTTCTTCCCAACGAGCTTCTTTTAGTGCTTGCAATGGGCTGGATATTTGAAAGTTTCCTGCAGGGAATCACAGGCTTCGGCGTACCGGTTGCCGTAGGAGCGCCCCTGCTCATCGGTATCGGCGTAAAGCCCATGTGGGCGGTCATTATCCCCCTACTTGGGCAGGCTTGGGGAAATACTTTCGGAACCCTTGGCGCTGCCTGGGATTCTCTGGCCATGTCCGCGGGACTTTCCGCAGGCAGCAAGGAATATCTTGTGACAGCACTCTGGACGGCTGCCTTTATCTGGTTTTGGAATGCCATCGGAGGCTTTGCCACCTGCTGGTTTTATGGAAAGGGAAAGGCCCTTAAGAAGGGACTTCCCGCAGTCGTGCTAATGGCAGTCATACAGGGCGGAGGCGAGCTGCTTTTAAGTCAGGTAAATACTACGATATGCTGCTTTGTGCCGGCCTGTGTTTCCCTTATTGTCATTCTTCTTCTTGGAAGAACGAAAATGTACAACCAAGAGTGGAGCGTAGAAGACAGCCCGATTATGAACCGTGAATTTGCAGGGCAGGAAAAGGGAGGAGAGGCGCCGGCAGACATGAGCCTTATTCAGGCATTCGTACCATATTTTCTGCTTTCAGCCCTTACCCTTATCGTTCTTCTGGTAAAGCCGGTAAATGAGACTCTTGGAAAAATTTCCTTTGGCCTTTCTTTTCCGGAGACTTCAACAGGGTACGGCTATGTGAATAAAGCGGTAGAGAGTTTTTCACCTTTTGCTCCCTTTACACATGCAAGTATGTTCCTGTTTATATCAGCGATTATCGGGCTTCTTTATTATAAAAAACACGGCTGGATAGGAGACGGCGGTGTAAAAAGAATATTTGTGAAATCTGTTTCCATGACTATGCCGTCGGGAATTGCAGTTATCGGTCTGGTAATTATGTCAAAGATTATGGACGGAACCGGACAGACCGTTGTTCTTGCTAATGGAATCGCAAAGGTCCTTGGCAAGATATATGTTATCCTGGCACCATTTGTAGGACTTCTCGGAACCTTTATGACAGGAAGTAATATGAGCTCTAATATTCTGTTCGGAGGCTTCCAGATGACAACGGCAAACCTTCTGGAGGTTAATTCCTCAGCAATACTAGGGGCGCAGTCTGCAGGAGGGGCTATCGGAAGCGCGGTAAGTCCAAGCAAGATTATTTTAGGAACCACAACGGCAAGTATCCTCGGAAAAGAGGGTGAGGTTCTTAAGAGGATTATTGCCCTTACAGTACCCACAACGATTGTCATCGGCGCGATTCTTTTCGTGCTGGTAGGCATGTAGTGCTTAAAGGATAGGAGAGCTGATAATGGAAAAGAAGAGTTTTTTTAAAACAAAGGAAGGCGGACTTACCATTGCATTTGTTGTGATTATGCTTGCGTTTTTTATCATTCTGGCAGGACTTAATAGCCTGAATGATACCGTCTGTCTGGCAGGGTTTGTTATTATGGTGGGTGCTATGCTGTATTCACCGATAAAAACATTTATACTAAAGCCAAAAAAATAAAAATGAAAGGAGAGATTTTATTATGGCGATTGAAGCAATTACAGGGAGAATAGCGAAGGATTTGGAGACTCTCAAGCAGTTTACGGCGACACCGGGAGACGGATGCACAAGACTGCCCTTTACTCCTGAGGCAAGAGGAGCAGTGAACTACTTAAAGCAGATTATGGAAGAGGCAGGCCTTGAGGTAAGAGAGGACGCTGCCGGAAATGTAATCGGCGTTATGAAGGGAACAGATCCGGATGCTCCTTGTGTAATGATGGGCTCACATTTTGATTCCGTTGTTAACGGCGGAGACTTTGACGGCATTGCAGGCGCTGTATGTGCTATTGAGGTTGCAAGGCAGTTAAAGGAAGAGGGGATTACCCCGAAGAGAGATTTCGTTGCGGTAGGCTTCTGTGATGAGGAAGGCATGCGTTTTGGAACAGGATATTTTGGATCCGGAGCAATGCTTGGAAACAGAGACGTGGAGTACTGTAAAAAATTTGCAGATACCAACGGCGTAACGATTTATGACGCAATGAAGGAATACGGACTTGATCCGGAGAAAATTGAGGAAGCAAAATGGGATGTATCAAAAATCGGAAAATTCCTTGAGCTGCACATCGAACAGGGACCGGTTCTTGACGCAGAGAACATTGAGCTTGGCCTTGTAGACTGTATCGTTGGTATCCAGCGTTACATGGTAACTGTTCACGGGAGAGCCGACCATGCGGGAACAACGCCTATGGATATGCGTATGGATGCAGTGGATGCTGCTACAAAGGTCATTTCCAAGATTCCGGACTGGGCCCGTGAGAAGGCTGACGGAACAGTTGCGACAACAGGCTTTATCCGCACAACACCGGGCGGAATGAATATTGTTGCCGAGAAGGTAGAATTTACGGTTGACATCCGTTCCAAAAATAATGATAATATTAATGATATCGCCAACAGAATCCGTGCGGCTCTTGACAGAGAGGTTGCAGAGATGGGCGGAAGCTATGAGATTGATACAAAGCTTGTGATTACGCCGGTATGGCTGTCCGAAGAGATGCTTGATTCCATGGAGGAAAGCTGCAAGGCAAGAGGCTACAGCTATAAGAGGCTTCCAAGCGGCGCAGGTCATGACGCCCTCGAAATCGGCCAGGTGATTCCGACAGTTATGCTCTTTGTTCCAAGTAAAGAAGGAAGAAGCCATTGCCCGGTTGAATTTACAAAATACAGTGATTTCGCAAAAGCATCCGTAATTATGACAGAGCTTGCAAAGGAGCTTGTGGCAGAATAAAAAGACAGCATGCACTAAGAAACGGAGAGATATATGACAGCATTAAATCCAGTACACAAAAAAGATAATCTTCGCTTGTTAAGAAGGGCACTTAGGCTTACACAAAAAGAGTTTATTGCACGTTTTCTTTCTGCACCGGACGGTACGCCGTCTATGAGTATTGCAACGCTTTCTAATCTGGAAGCAAAGGACGGACCCAGGCTTAATGAGGTGATACTTACCGTATCGGAAAGCCTGGGGATTGATTCCATGCTGTTTTCCATGCCGCCGGAGGAATTTGTTGAAAAGCTTCATATTCTCCTTCCTGATGATACAGGAAGAGACGGGGGCGAACATAGCGGTGGGAAAAAGGGCAGCATTAATCAGCTTTTAAACCGGCTTACCATGTATTTTGCAGAAAAAATATTTGATAAGACGCTGAAAAAAGGTGATAAAATAGAATCTGACAGAGTTCTGGCAGCAAAGCTGGGAGTCGGCCGTTCTGCAATCCGTGAGGCGCTTAAGGTATTAGATGTCCTTGGCATGATAGACATCCGTCCCGGGCAGGGCACATATATCAGTAATAATGAGTCAAGCTTTTTTATTATTCCGTTATCGTGGTCATTGTTTTTAAATGGAGGCCAGATTGACAGTATTATCGAGGTGCGAAATCTCCTGGAGGTAAAGGCAGCCTCTCTGGCAGCAGGCTGTACAAACCGGGAAGCTTCAGATAAGCTTTATGATATTTCCCACCGGATTCATAAGTCCTATATAGAAAAGGATTTCAAAGAGTTTCTCAATGCGGACCTGGAGTTTCATATCTGTATCGCCGAGTGTTCGGGGAACCAGATTATTTACAGCATGATCCAGACAATCAGCAACCTCATGCGCCATGTCAGCGGAAGCGGCATGGTAGATGAAAATCAGCTTCAGGAGATATACGATGAGCACCAGAAGATATACGGGCTGATTCTGGCAAAGGACGGGCAGGGAGCGGCAGATGCCATGACAGAGCATTTGAAGAATTCCCTTGTCCGGTACAATTACAGATAGTTATATAAAAACCCTTTCGCAAAAAACGGAAGGGTTTTTATTCTTTTATTGTAAAAAAGCGGCAAAATGAGTTATAATGTTGTTAAAACAAACGGATAAGACTTTATGAGGGAGGGATTTGCCATGACGAAAAACAGAGTTATCACAATAGGACGCGAATTCGGAAGCGGGGGACATGAGATAGGTAATCTTCTGGCTACGCGTCTTAACATTCCGCTTTACGACAATAATCTGGTACGTATGGTGGCAGAAAAGCTGGATATCCGGCCAGAGACGGCCCAGGCAGTGGATGAGACAACATTGAACAGCTTTCTGAAAGGATTTGTATTTTCTTCCGTGGAGTATTCTGCTTCGGTAAAAAAGGAGGACTATGCCAAGCCCCTAAGCGAACAGGTATATGAGCTTCAGTCGGAGATTATTAAAAAGCTTGCAGACAGGGGTCCCGGCGTGTTTGTGGGAAGATGCGCGGACTATGTACTTAAGGATCAGGCGGACTGTATCAATATCTTTATCTGCGCGGATATGGAGGACAGAATTGCGCGTATCGTGGAGCGCTATGATCTGTCAGAACGCAAAGCGGCGGATAAGATTAAGAAGGTAGACCGTGAGAGGCGGTATTATTATGAGTCCCGCACAGGGCTCTTCTGGGGGGATATTGATTCTCATGATATGATGTTTAATGTGAGCCGCTTAGGGATAGAGCGCACAGTGGATATTATCGAGACGATTTACAAGATGAAATGATACAAGCGTCAAAAATCCATGTGTTTCATGCCTGCATGAAATAATATGGCTTTGGGACAGAATTTGCATTGGGAGGACATAAGAGATGACAAAAAAGGACACAAACTACTGGAATTATGTAAAGATTCTGGAGGAGGAGCTTAAGCCTGCCATGGGCTGTACGGAGCCGATTGCGCTTGCATATGCGGCGGCAAGGGCGAGAGAGGTTCTCGGGAAGATACCGGACAAGGTATATGTAGAGGCAAGCGGCAGTATAATTAAAAATGTAAAGAGCGTGATAGTTCCGAATACGGATTATCTGAAGGGAATCCCTGCGGCAGCGGCAGCGGGAATAATTGCGGGAAAGCCCGAAAAGGAGCTGGAGGTAATTGCAGAGGTTTCCAAAGATGAGATACATAAGATGCGGGAATTTTTAAGCGCTGCCGAGATCAGTGTAGAGCATGTGGATAACGGGATCACCTTTGACATTATTGTTACGGTTTCAAAGGACGGGGAGTACGCAAAGGTAAGAATTGCCAATTACCACACAAATATTGTCCTCATTGAGAAGAACGGGGAGATCCTTGAAAAAACAGAGGTAGAAGGCGAGGCAGAGGAAGGCCTTACGGACAGAAGCATCCTGAATGTAAAGGACATCTGGGAGTTCTGCCAGATGGTAGATATTGAGGATGTAAAGGAGATACTGGACCGCCAGATTGCATATAATACTGCAATAGCAGAGGAGGGCTTAAAGGGAGATTACGGCGCGAATATCGGAAGCGTGCTTTTAGATACCTACGGCGATGATGTCCGCACAAGGGCAAAGGCAAAGGCAGCCGCAGGATCGGATGCCAGGATGAATGGGTGCGAGCTTCCGGTTATTATCAATTCCGGAAGCGGGAACCAGGGCATTACCTGCTCTGTGCCGGTTCTTGAATATGTAAAGGAATTAAAATGCGGGGACGAAAAGATGTACCGTGCCCTCACGCTTTCGAACCTTGTGGCTATCCACCAGAAGACGGGAATCGGACGTCTCTCCGCATACTGCGGCGCAGTCAGCGCGGGAGCGGCGGCAGGAGCCGGAATCGCCTACCTTTGCGGCGGCGGTTACGAGGAGATTATACACACTGTCGTAAATGCCCTTGCCATTGTTTCAGGGATTGTGTGCGATGGAGCCAAGGCCTCCTGCGCGGCAAAGATTGCTTCTTCGGTTGACGCGGGGATTCTTGGGTATAATATGTATATCAGGGGACAGGAATTCCACGGCGGCGATGGGATCGTCACCAGGGGGGTAGAGGCAACCATCCGCAATATAGGAAGGCTTGGTAAGGATGGTATGAAAGAGACAAATGAAGAGATTATTAAGATTATGATTAACGGCTAGGTGACAGGACTTGATGAAGGATATTCTTATGGATGCGGGAGCGGATGTCTTAAAGATGCTCCCGTTCCTGTTTGCGGCATTTATGGTGACAGAGGCGCTGGAACATTATTCAGCGGAATTTACAGGAAAAATACTTGGCAAGGCGAAAAGTGCAGGACCAGTTACAGGCGCCATACTTGGATGCGTCCCGCAATGCGGGTTTTCGGTTATGGCGGCCAATCTCTATGCAGGCGGCATTATTTCCGTGGGGACACTTCTGTCCGTATTTATTGCCACCTCTGACGAGGCGGTTCTGATTCTCATGGGAAATCCGGGGCAGGGAGGAAAGATTTTAAAGCTGCTTGCCGTGAAAATATTGATTGGGGTTATAGCAGGATACGGGACGGATTTCTTTTTGAAAGAGTCTGTATCCCGGCCGGAGGCAAAGTGGAATATGAGGGCGAAGTGCAGATGCAGGGAGGAAGAAGGGATTCTTGTTTCTGCTTTTTTTCATACTGTGAAAATCTCTCTTTATCTTTTGGTATTTACCGCAGTTCTAAGTCTGTGTATCTTGGTGCTCGGGCAGGAAGAACTGTCAAAATTCCTGCTTCATGATACATGGCTTCAGCCGGCAGCCACGGCGCTTGTGGGACTAATTCCTAACTGCGCTTCTTCTGTGCTTCTTACGGAGCTTTATTTAAACGGAGTCATCTCCTTTGCCTCTGTCATGGCAGGCTTATGTACAGGAGCGGGAGTAGGGCTTGCGGTGCTCTTTAAGATGAACCAGGATAAGAAGGACAGCATGAAAATTCTGCTTCTTTTATACGGGACAGGAGTCCTTGCAGGGATGCTTATTCAAATAGCGGGATAAAGCTTATCTGCGAACATCATACAGGCAGGAAGAGAGATATCTTCCTGCCTGTATGAGTTTCATTCATTTTTGTTATTCTTTTCGTGTGTGTGCCTCCAGATAAAAAAGGCGCCCAGCCCGCCGATGATGTACAGGATATTTACCAGTATAGCCGGATTATCTCCCAGAAACCATACAACCAGCACGACAGCAGTTAGTATCGCAATGAGCTCAAGGGCAGAAAGGAAACGTTTTTCACGCCGCTCCTTAAATGCCTGAAGCCGTTCCTCCCGGTTCCCCTCCAGGTATTCGGTAATGTGCTCCTCTGTGATCTTACCTGCAATCTGTTCGGAAGGCGAGAAGGAACGGAAATGCTCCAGTATCTCCGTATAAAGCTTCTCGCAGGCCTCATCATAGCTTTCCTGCCTGTACTCCCTTACAGGTACGTCATCTTCGGATGCCTTGTTTTCTTCCGGCAATTCCTCAGGGACTGGGTCAGCGGTATCAGCAGCAGTATCAGCAGAAGCATCGGCTTCGGAAACGATGATTCCTTCGGCTTTTTCTTCAATTTTTTCTTCATCTGCCATCTTTCGTACCTCCTATTAATTATTTATCAAGCCTATCATAGCAGTTTTCACAAGAGATTTCAATTTTTATTGTTAAATATCGACAACTTATTCGCAAAATATAAATTGCATTTCCAAAATAATGTGTTATAATAAATTCTGTTAGCTGTCACACATATTTGAGGAGGAATTATCATGGCAACAAAAAAAAGGAACACAGTAACTAAGAAAACCGGAGCTGTAAAGACCCCATCAGTGAAGACAGAGACAGCAAAAGGAGAAGCAGCAAAAGTAGAGACAGCAAAAGCCGAGGAAGTAAAAACCGAGGCAGTAAAAGCAGAGCCGGTAAACTCTTCCACACCCGAAAAGGAAATTGAAATGCCGAAAGAAGAAAAGACAGCTGCTAAGTCATCATCTGAAAAGAAATCTGCAGTAAAAAAACCGACAGCTAAGAAGGCTGCTGCAAAGAAGGAGATGAAGGTAGAGGCGGTTGTTGAGTATTACGGAAAACAGGTAGAAGAGAAAGACATGATTGCGAATGTAAAAAAAGCATGGACAAAATCAGGCAAGAAGGTTGGAGATATTAAGTCTATGAAGCTTTACATAAAACCAGAAGAGGCGGCTGTATATTATGTCATTAACGGTACAGAGACAGGAGTCGTTGCATTTTAAGCTATGTGGAAAAGAAGAAAGGGCATCTCTAAGGCAGGAGATGTTCTTTTTGCGTTATTGTTTACATTTGCATTGAGGAAAGGAAAGAAAAGCTTATGGTAATTGAAGGAAATCAGAAGGAATTAGATGCAATGAAGGAGTTCCATAAAGGAAACAGAAAGGAAGGACTTAAGCTTCAGGAGGAGTTTGCGTCCCAGTTCCGGGAAGAATATAAGGAGAAGGATCACTGCCCCTGTAAGAAAGCATGCCGCTATCATGGAAACTGTAAAGAGTGTGTTGCCATACACAGAGCCCATCAGGAGCATGTACCGAACTGTATGAGGCCTCTTTTAAATAAAAAGATAAAGCAGCTGTCGGAGCTTACAGAGCATACCATTGCAAATGAAATTAAACCGCCCTGTGAGGTATTAAGGAAATAATAATTTATAGTTTACGATAAGGGGGATTTTGGAGTATAATATGCTAAAGAGTATATAGGACAAAGATTAACAGGGGACAAAGGAGAAATGGCTATGAATGTATTAGAGGACTTTGGTAACACTATTATAGGAGGCGCAGACGGACCGACAGCCGTTTTCCTGGCCTATAAGCCTAGTGCCGGGATGCTTATCGCTGCGACTGTGTTAGGGCTTCTATTCTGCTTTTTCGGATTAAAGCTTGCTAAGGTGCTGATTGTAATAAACGGAGCACTGATAGGACTGTCGGCAGGAATAGGAATCGCAGGCGCATTTCATGCGGAAAGAACAGTATTTTTAATTATTATGCTGGCCTGCGCTCTTGTAGTGGCGCTTTTGTCATTTATATTATATAAGTTCGGCGTGTTCTGTATGGTGTTTGTGGGGACCTTAGGTACTGCCTTGTCGCTGCTTGCAGGTGCAGGCGGCATAGCTTCCGGAAATATTTCCTTTGCTTTAAACGGCGGGACAAAGGAGCTGATCATGGGAGCGGCAGCGATTGTGGCTGCCCTTGTGCTGGCGGCTTTGTCAGTGAAGTTTGCAGAGCCGCTGCTGATTATTGTGACGGCCCTTAGCGGCGGCATGGCAGCAGGACCGCAGCTCTTAGCACTGGCAGGGCTTGGAGATAAGGTTCTCATAGGCTATGGAGCAGGAGCGCTTCTTGCTGCTCTTGGCATGGCTGTACAGTTTATGATGCATTCCAGGAAGATCGGAAAGAAAGAAAAGAAATATGCGGCCGTAGTAAAAAAGAAGGATTCTGTAGAATCAGAGGTGGAAAAAGCAAGGACAATTCTCGAAGATGATGACGATGAGGATTAACCGATACTGTGAACAAAGCGAACAGTGACCGAATCACTAGAAAATGGGAAGGGGGCTTACTTATGAAGCTTGATATGCACTGTCATGTGAAGGAGGGCTCTATAGACAGTAAAGTAAGTCTGGACGAATATATTACCAGATTAAAGGAGCAGGGCATTGACGGGATGCTCATTACGGATCATGATACCTATAAGGGATACCGCCATTGGAAATATAAGATGAAGGGAAAGGTTCATGAGGATTTTGTGGTTCTTAAAGGGATTGAATATGACACGTATGATGCGGGCCATATTATCTGTATCATGCCGGAGGGGGTAAAGATGCGGCTTTTGGAGGTCCGCGGGCTTCCGGTAGCTGTTCTCATTGATTTTGTGCACCGCCACGGCGGTATTCTTGGACCTGCACATCCGTGCGGAGAAAAATATTTAAGCTTTACGAATACAAAACGTTATTATAGATCTCCTGAAATTATGAAAAGGTTTGATTTTGTTGAGGCATTTAACGCATGCGAGCCGAAAGAATCAAATGAAGGCGCCGCTAAGCTGGCGGTCAAATATAAGAAGCCCGGAATCGGAGGCAGTGATTCCCATAAGCCGGATTGTGTCGGAAGAGGATATACCGTACTGCCCCAGAGGGTAACCTGTGAAACAGAGCTGATTTCCCTTATCCGCAGCAAAGTCCCCATAGAGGCAGGCGGAATCCTGTATGATAAGACGACCAAGGATAAGATCGGGAAAGCAAACAAGCTTCTTGTTTATTCCTTCTGGTTTTATAATAAGGGAGGGGCGCTTCTTAGGAAACATAAACGGCGCATTAAAAGCGAAATAGAGAATCCCGTAGATCCAATCGATCCTATTGAGATTCCCTATCTTAAAAAGCATAGTGCGTTATAATCAAAACAGCAGTGCTATATGATACACAAGAAAGCTTACGATCCAGGCAGTAAGAAGCTGGTATAAAAGGATGCCGCATGTATATTTCCAGCTTTTCAGCTCTCTGTGGATGGTGGCGATTGTGGCGGTGCATGGAATGTACAGCAGGCAGAAGGTCATGAGCGCATAGGCATTTGCAGCGCCGAAGCCAAGCCCGCTAAGAGTGGCAACCATGGCGTCCATGCCTCTTTTAGTCGTAATATTCTGGATTCCAAATAAGACGCTGCAGCTGGATACTACAACCTCCTTTGCGGCAATTCCCGCAATCAGTGCCACGATAATCTGCCAGTAGCCAAGACCGGCCGGTTTGAAAAGAGGAATGACTGCTTTTCCAATCATGGAACCGAAGCTCTTGCTTATATCAGTGACATATCCGTGAGGACCGAAATTTAAGATTCCCCACATGATGATAGAAGCGATGAAGATAACGGTTCCTGCTTTGGTTAAGTAGTCTTTTATTTTCTGCCATACATAGATGGCGATGGTATGCGCGTTGGGTGATTTATATTCCGGCAGCTCGATTAAAAGAGCATGATCAGCCCTGCTTCCGTCAATCTTAGAAAGGACATAAGCGGTGCCGATGGCCATAATAATTCCCAAAAGATACATGGAGTAGCATACAAGCATGGCGTATTTTCCAAAAAACATAGAGGAAAATAAAACATAAATCGGAAGTCTCGCGCTGCAGGACATAAAGGGAGTTACCAGGATCGTTTTAAAACGGTCCTTTTTATGTTCCAATGCACGGGAGGCCATCACCGCAGGAACGGTACAGCCAAAGCCTAAAAGAAGAGGGAGAAAGGCGCGGCCGGAAAGCCCCAGCTTACTCATAATATCATCCATAACAAAGGCCACTCTCGCCATATATCCGCTGTCCTCCAGAATGGCAAGTGCAAGAAACAGAATAAATATATTGGGCAGGAAGGTAAGGATTCCCCCTACTCCTGATATAATTCCGTCTACGATAAGAGAGGTCAGCATGGCATTTGTATGTATGGAGGCAAGGAATCCTGATACAGCGCCGGAAAATACTTCAAGAGCAATTTCAAAGTATCCCTTCAGCCAGTCTCCGATGGTAAACGTAAGGAAGAACACCAGCGCCATAATGCATAAGAATATGGGAAGTCCCAGCCACTTATCTGTCATGTAGTGATCTATCTTTTCTGTGGAAGCTTCTTTTGCTGACTTGTTCACTAATACCTCGGAAATAATCTCCTCTATAAAGTCATATTTCTGGTTGATAATGTCCTTTTCATAGCTCCTGTCTATGACAACGTCAAGAGAAAGGGGATAAGCGTCCGTGACTGTCTTGTCCTTTTCAAGAAGCTTGATGGCGTGCCAGCGCTTATTTCTGGTTTCAGGATATTCCTTTGTAAGAGCAGTGATGATCATATCAATTTTGTCTTCAATATAATCCTCATATACCATGGCGTACTCTTCATGGTGATTATGCCTGTGGGAGGATTTCATCCCTTCATGATGGTGGATAAAGGGACCCTGGGCGTTATACTCCTTATGGTGGGCGATGGCATGGAGGAGGATGCTAAGGCCGGTTTTTTTTCTTGCCGAGACAGGGATCGCGGGAGTTCCAAGCATCTCAGGAAGGCGGTGCAGATCGATCTCCATTCCCCGTTCTTCCACAATATCCATCATGTTAAGGGCCAGGACAACAGGCTTTCCAAGCTCCAAAAGCTGCAGGGTCAGATAGAGATTACGCTCAAGGCTTGAGGCATCGATAACATCTACAATGACATCCACATCATCGCTCATGATACATTCTCTTGACACGGTTTCCTCCATTGTATAAGAGCTTAGGCTGTAAATGCCGGGAAGATCAATCAGCTTAAATTCCTGTCCCTCATATCTTGCTTTTCCCTCCTTTTTTTCAACGGTTACGCCGGGCCAGTTGGCCACCTTTAAGTTGGCGCCGGTAAAAGCATTAAAAAGAGTGGTTTTGCCGCAGTTTGGGTTTCCGATAAAGCCCACATTAATGATGTCAGCCATTACATATCCGCCTCCTTTACTAAAATATGATCCGCAATACGTTTCCCGAGGGCAAAGCGTGTGCCGCGGAATTTAGCAGTAAGGGAGCCTTTTTTGTCGTTATTTAATATAGTGACAAGTGTACCCTCCGTAAGGCCTAAGGCCTCCAGCCGTCTTTCCAGCTTAAGCTCTGCTTCAATGGAGATAACCTGGTATTTTCCGTTGTTTTTTCCTTGTTTTAATGTCATAACAGGAAACACTCCTTTTTGATTTTGATAATTATTCTTTATACGCATAACTATAGCACTATTTGACGAAATTGGCAATGTGAAGTATAATATTAGTATTTAATGTTACTGTGAACGGAGTGAACAGAGCTGATGCAGGTCTATTTTTTGATTTTATATTTTTTTACATATGGATTTCTGGGATGGTGTACGGAGGTTGCCTATGCTACGGCAAAACAGAAAAGGTTTGTTAACCGGGGATTTTTAAACGGCCCTGTCTGTCCTATTTACGGAGTGGGGGTGAGCGTGGTGATCTATTTCCTTACGCCGGTTTCGGGAAATTTCTTTTTCCTTTATCTTTCCTCTACGGTTCTTGTAACTGTGCTGGAAGGACTTACCGGATATTTTATGGATAAGATTTTTCACCATAAATGGTGGGATTATTCCAACCAGCCATTAAATATAGGTGGATATGTGTGCCTTATTTTTTCACTTGTGTGGGGCGTGGCCTGTGTTGCTATCGTGAAGGTTATTCATCCGGTGATCCATAACGTGCTTGCGTTTCTTCCGGTTACAGCGGGAATCGTACTGGTATCCTTTCTTCTTATCATTCTTTTTGCTGATTTATATGTGACAGCTTCCGGAATTCTGAAGTTTAACCGCCAGCTGGAGATGATGGACAGAATTGCGCAGGAGCTTAAAACCCTTTCGGACAAGCTGGGAGAGTCCATTCATGAAAATGTGATGGAGACTATGGAGCTGAATGAGGAGAGCCGTAGAAGGCTTGAAGAGCGTACCGCACAGCAGCGTGAAAGAATTGAAGGACATCTGGAGGAGCAGCGTAAGCGGATGGCAGAGCTTAAAGACCGCTATGAGGAGCTTCTTACGCAGAGGCCAAAGGTGGCGCGCCGTCTTATGAGTGCGTTTCCGGGGATGGAGTCCAGGCATCATAAGGCTGTTTTAGAGGAACTGAAAATGAAGATAAAAGGCCGGTTATAGAATCGGTCTTTTTTGCTGATTTTTTGTGCAATATTTCATACCGGAAAATATTGACAAAAGAACAGAAAAATTTTAAGATAATAGCACTCGTCTAAGAAATTCTTATTTTCTGAACTCAAGTTCAAGGGGGCATCCCCCGTACAGGGAAATGATTCTTTCCCGGATTTTCAAAAGCGAGATATATATGCGAAAGGAGGAAAAATAATACGTAACTGTTGGCCTGTTTTTTAAAAAGGAGAAAAGAATATGGTAAAAAGAAGTGTGTTATGTCTGTTGGTGATACTAATCCTTTCGGTCATGTTATATCATGCCGGCATGATTACTGCAAGAGCGGTGGAGCCTGCTCCGCTTTTTGAAGGGAGGACAGCCGAGGAAGTGATAAGCGCCGCGGCTTCAGGGATCGGCTGCCCTTATGTATGGGGAGGTACTACGCCCTCCGGCTGGGACTGCTCGGGATATGTGACGTGGGTTGGAAGGCAGCTTGGTACGGACATGGGAAGAAATACCGGCGACATCCTGCGTTTCGGACAGAGCAGGGGTGCGCAGGTGGCGTCCGGGAGCTCGGCCGGTGATTTTAACAGAGACTATGAGGCTGGAATTATTAAGCCTGGTGATGTTGTTGTATTTTTAAACAGCGGCGGGACAGATGTACATACCGGAATTGTGGGAGGAGATTACAGTATTTACCACGCATGGGGAGAGGGAGCCGGGGCTTACTGGTTTGTCCCCGCAAATTCAAGCTGGTGTGAAGGAACAGATACCGTACACTGCCGGTTTGATAAAATGTGGGAGGTAGACGGCGGACATGGAAAAAGCTATGCCTCTTATGTTGTATTCAGGGGCGTTGAGGAGAAAGGATTTGCGAAGCTTATAAAAGCTTCCGCAAATCCCAGGCTTACGGACGGAAATCAGTGCTATAGCCTGGCAGGGGCGGTCTACGGCGTGTATTTTGATGCTTCCTGTACGGCTCAGGCAGGCACCTTTACTACTGATGCAGATGGAAATTCAAATGCCCTGGAGCTTAAAAGGGGAACCTATTATGTAAAAGAGCTTTCGGCGCCAAAGGGGTATAAGCTGGATGGAAACGTCTATACCGCAGAAGTGGCAGTAAAGGAAACAACCGTATTGCATGTGAAGGATGAGCCCAAATATGACAGGGGAGGATTTTCCCTTAAGAAGCTTGACCAGGAAACGGGGATAGCGGCGCAGGGCCGTGCTACCCTGGCAGGAGCTGTCTTTACCGTCAAGTATTTTGATAATGTAGAGGGAAAGACGGACAAAACGGCAAAGAAAACATGGGTGGTGCAGACAAAGGAGGAGGCCGGAGAAAATGGCATCTGTTACAAAACAGCACTTGCAGAGGAATATAAGACAGAAGAAAGCGATGATTTTTATCTGGATGAGGAGGGGAATGTGGTGCTTCCTCTAGGCACATATTTTGTGGAAGAGATAAAGGCGCCGGAGGGCTATCTTCTGGAAAATGCCTTTTTCCAGGCAGCAGACGGCGGGGAGAAATTTACAAAGGGCTATACTGCTGTTGTAAAGGAAAAGGGAGAAGGAGCACAGATGGAGGCGGGAAATTACTGCCAGGCATCTGATAAAGTGATCCGCGGCGATATCGGAGGCGTGAAGGTAGGGGGAAAGGCTCATAAAAGGCTTGCGAACATACCCTTTGAGATTACCAGCGTGGCCACGGGGGAGAGCCATGTGATTGTCACGGATGAAAACGGAGAATTCAGCACATCCTCCTCCTGGGCAAGGCATACCCAGAATACGAATCAGGGGAAGCTTAGCAGTGACGGCATATGGTTTGGAGACGGCGCCCCTAATGACGCAAGAGGAGCCCTTCCCTTTGACAGGTATACGATTACGGAGCTGTCCTGTGAGGCAAATGAAGAATATAAGCTGATTCCGCCCTTTGAAGTATCGGTATACAAGGAGCGCCAGACCGTTGATCTGGGTACGCTGGTAGACGAGGCTCCGGAGGTTCCTGAGGAACCGGAAGAACCGGAGGAACCAGAGGAAATACGGATTCATACAACAGCTTCCAGTAAGGAGGACGGTTCTAAGGCCGTTGCATCCGGGGAGGAGGTTACGATTACAGATGTCGTTACACTGGAAGGACTAAAGCCCGGGAGCAGCTACAGGCTCTGCGGATGGGAGATGATAAGGGATAAAAATGAGGAGCTTGTCATTGACGGCAGGCGTGTAGAAAATGCGGTTGAATTTACTGCTGAAAAAGAAAATGAAAAGACAGAGATCGAATTTTCTTTTCATACAAAGGGATTAGGCGGTTCTGATGTCGTGATCTTTGAGGAGCTTTATGACGTAACGGGGCCGGATGAACCGGAGCTTGTGGCAGAGCATAAGGATATTAATAATAAGGAGCAGACCGTAACTGTAGAATCCCCGAAGGAGAAAAGCCCGCCAGTGAAAAAAGCGCCGAAAACAGGTGATATCCGTAAAAGTACCTTGTTCATTTTTATCCTGTTACTTGTTCTTTCTTGCACAGCTATCTTTAAGTGTGTTACAATAATGCGGAACACTAAATAGAAAACAGGAGGTTGTCAAGAGATGGGAATGACAATGACGCAGAAGATATTGGCAGCGCATGCGGGCTTAGAATCCGTGACGGCAGGCCAATTGATAGAAGCGAAATTAGATGTGGTTATGGCCAATGATATTACCGGGCCGATGGCGCTGCCTATTTTCCGGGAGATGGCAGAAAAGGTATATGATAAGGACAAGGTGGTGCTTGTGCCGGATCACTTTACACCGAATAAGGATATAAAGTCAGCAGAAAATTCAAAGGCTATCCGTGAATTTGCAAGGGAGCAGGGACTCACCTGGTTTTTTGAGCAGGGAAAATCCGGCGTGGAGCATGCAATCCTTCCGGAGGCCGGGGTTGTAGCTGCCGGAGAGTGTATTATCGGTGCAGATTCCCATACCTGTACATACGGCGCTTTAGGGGCGTTTTCTACTGGAGTGGGTACAACAGATATTGCTACGGGCATGGCTACCGGCGAACTCTGGTTCAAGGTTCCAAGTGCCATAAGGTTTGTTCTTACCGGAAAGCCGGGGCCTTTTGTAAGCGGAAAAGATATTATTATCCACATTATCGGGAAGATCGGCGTAGACGGAGCTCTTTATAAATCCATGGAATTTACAGGGGACGGAATAAAGGAGCTATCCATGGATGACCGGTTTACCATGGCGAATATGGCCATTGAAGCGGGAGCAAAGAACGGAATCTTTCCGGTGGATGAAAAGGCAGAGGAGTATTTAAAGGAGCATACAAAGAAGACTTACAAGGTTTATGAGGCTGATGAGGATGCGGCCTATGATGAGGTGGTGGAGATTGATCTGTCAAAGGTACGGCCGACAGTTGCCTTCCCGCACCTTCCGGGCAATGCAAAGACCATTGACGAGATTGAGGCCATGGAGCCTGTTTGGATTAATCAGGTTGTGATTGGCTCCTGTACAAACGGGCGCATGGAGGATATGAGGAAGGCTGCCGCAATCCTTAAGGGCCGCACGGTACACCCGGATGTGCGTGTCATGGTTATTCCCGCGACACAGAAAGTATATAAGCAGTGTATACAGGAAGGTCTTCTTGACATTTTTGTAGATGCAGGCTGTGCTGTGAATACGCCAAGCTGCGGCCCGTGTATGGGCGGACATATGGGAGTTATGGCGGCAGGAGAAAGATGCGTATCTACGACAAACCGTAATTTTGTAGGAAGAATGGGACATGTGGATTCCCTGATTTATTTAGCATCCCCTGAAGTGGCAGCAGCAAGTGCGATTGCAGGCTGTATTGCAAATCCCGAGAAAGTAGGTGACAGATAATGAAGGCTTTAGGACATGTTTTTAAATATGGAGATAATGTGGATACAGATGTGATTATTCCGGCAAGATACCTGAATTCCTTTGACGCGAAGGAGCTTGCAGGCCATGCAATGGCGGATATTGATCCGGATTTTGTAAATAAAGTAAAGCCGGGGGATTTAATTGTCGCAAATAAAAATTTCGGCTGCGGTTCTTCAAGGGAGCATGCGCCGCTCTGTCTTAAGACAGCGGGAGTAAGCTGTGTGATTGCAGAGACATTTGCCAGAATCTTCTATAGAAATGCAATTAATATAGGACTTCCCATTATTGAATGTCCGGAGGCTGCAAAGGGCATTGAAGCAGGGGATGAGGTTGAGGTGGATTTTGACAGCGGCAAAATCTATAACAGGACAAAGGGAACAGAGTTTATGGGACAGCCATTTCCGGAATTTATGCAGAAGCTTATTGCCGCGGGCGGTCTTGTAAAATATACCAGGGAGCATAAGGAAGGATAAGGAAAGGTGACGTAAGATGGAGCTGCATTACACAAGTACCAGAAATTCAGATGTAAGGGTAACCGCCTCCCAGGCAATCCTAAAGGGACTGGCCCCGGACGGAGGATTGTTTGTGCCGGAAAGCCTGCCGTCTCTTCATGCATCTATGGAAGAGATTAAGGAAATGACATATCAGGAGACAGCTTATGAGGTTATGAAGCAGTTTCTTACTGATTTTACAGAAGAGGAGCTTAAGACATGTATTAACAGGGCATATGACAGCAAATTTGATACAGAAGAAATCGCGCCTCTGGTAAAGGTGGATGATACCTATTATCTGGAGCTGTTTCATGGAGCAACCATTGCTTTTAAGGATATGGCCCTTTCTATTCTGCCCCATCTTCTTACTATGTCAGCAAAGAAGAATCAGGCAGAGGATGAGATAGTCATACTGACAGCCACCTCCGGAGATACGGGAAAGGCTGCAATGTCAGGATTTGCGGATGTAAAAGGAACGAAGATTATTGTTTTTTATCCTAAGAACGGGGTCAGTAAGGTACAAGAGCTTCAGATGGTAACACAGAAGGGAAGTAATGTAGATGTGGTGGCAATCCACGGAAATTTTGACCAGGCGCAAAGCGGGGTTAAAGCGATGTTCGAGGATCAGGAGCTTGCAGAAGAGCTTCATGCCAGGGGATACCGGTTCTCTTCTGCAAACTCCATCAATATCGGACGCCTTGTCCCTCAGATTGTGTATTATGTGTATGCTTACGCCAGGCTTTTAAAATATGAAGAAATAGAGGAAGGCGAGCAGATCAATATTGTAGTGCCTACCGGAAACTTCGGCAACATTCTGGCAGCTTATTATGCTAAGCAGATGGGCGTGCCCATTGACAGGCTGGTATGTGCATCTAATACAAACAAGGTGCTGTTTGACTTTTTCCAGAGCGGAACCTATGATAAGAACCGGGATTTTGTTCTTACCAGCTCTCCTTCCATGGATATTTTGATTTCCAGTAATTTAGAGCGTCTGATTTATCTGGCTTCCGGGGAGGACGCGGATGAAACAAAGAGACTCATGGAGGAGCTGAAAGCAGCCGGATGCTATACCGTCAGCCCTAAGATGCAGGAAATGCTTTCTGATTTTGAGGCAGGGTATACGGATGAAGAAGGGACAAAGGAAACTATCCGGAATGTATATAAACGGACAGGATATGTGATGGATACGCATACGGCAGTGGCTTCCCATGTGTGTGAGGAATATAAAAGAAAGAGCGGCGATATGAAAAAGTGCGTAATTGCTTCTACCGCCAGCCCTTATAAATTTGTACACAGTGTTATGGAAGCCTTAGAAGGGAGCATGGAGGAAGGGGATGAATTAGAGCTTCTTCCAAAGCTTCAGGAGGCCTCGGGTACAGAGATGCCCCAGGCAGTGAAGGATATACTGGATGCCAGGATTCTGCATCATATAGAATGTGATGTAGAGCAGATGAAGAACACAGTAAAACAGATACTTGGAGTAGAGGCATAAGAGGTGCGGACATGGAAATGTTTTTTGGAATTTTTGCGGCGGGATGCGGCATTTACTGCCTGTATGGGTATTATCTTGCCAGATTTAAAAAGCAGGCGGCGGCCAGAATCCTTCTGCCGAAGGATGTAGATGTAAAGAATTGTAAGGATCTGGAAGGCTACTGCCGGGAAACAAGCCGCCCTCTTCTGATACTGGGTATTGTTACCACCCTGTATGGCGCATCAGATATCTATAATACGAAGGCAGGCGGTGCGGGCACGCTGTTTTTGGTTATGATGTGTGCTTTGTTTATTACAGTGATTGTCTTTGTCATGAAGGTTCGGAAAATTAATAAAAAATATTTTGGGGACTTTGTTAAATAGTTGACTTTTAATCTGGAAGATGAGATAATAGTACAGAATTTGGATTATTAAGGAGGAAATGTATATGTCAACAAAAGCGTATTACCCAATTGAGGAAATCGGCGCCGGAAAACCAGGTTTTTCCAAAACACGTGCGATTATTGAAGCAGCATTTTACGGAAATAATGTTGTTAAAGTCGAGACATTAAAAGAGGCATATGAACTCGCAAAGAATTCACCGGGAACAGTTGTTACGGATATGCCAGTATATAGAGGAGAGGAATTCGGTCTTGACGCAGACGCGAAGGTTCTTTTATTCAATGACGGAGCAATTACAGGACGTTACGCTACCGCGCGCCGTATTGCAGGCGAGCCGGGAGTAGACTGCGAGGCTCTTGACAAGGTTGCTATGGATGCTGTTTACTCTTCACGCTGGAAAACCATGTATCATGCAACAGTCTATGCAGGACTTGATCCGGAATTCATGGTAAAATGCCATCTTCTGATTCCGGAAGGAGAAGAGAACATCATGTACAACTGGATGTTAAACTTCCAGTACATGTCTGATGAGTATGTAAAGATGTATAAGAATTCCCAGCCGGTAGGCGGCGGAAAAGAAGCAGATATCTATATCTTCTCTGACCCGCAGTGGGTGCCGGTAGAGGCGCCGGGAGTAAGCTTTGACTGCTTAAGCGACCCTGCAAAGAAGACCTTATGCTACTTTAACACAGAGACAAACTGTGCATGCATCCTCGGTATGAGATATTTCGGAGAGCATAAGAAGGGTACTCTTACCATGGTATGGGCGATTGCAAACCGTAACGGCTATGCATCCTGCCATGGAGGACAGAAGGAATACTTATTACCGGACGGCTCCAAGTATGTTGCATCTGTATACGGACTTTCAGGATCAGGAAAGTCTACCCTTACCCATGCAAAGCACGGCGGAAAGTATGAGATTAAGGTGCTTCATGATGACGCGTTTATTATCAATACAGATACCTGTGCGTCAATTGCTATTGAGCCTACTTATTTTGACAAGACAGCAGATTATCCGACAGGCTGTGCAGATAACAAATATCTTCTGACAGCACAGAACTGCTCTGCAACCTTAGATGATAACGGAAAGGTTCAGTTAGTAACAGAAGATGTAAGGAACGGAAACGGACGCGCTATCAAGTCAAAGCTGTGGTCACCGAACCGTGTTGATAAGATTGACGCGCCTGTAAACGCGATTTTCTGGATTATGAAGGATCCTACAATTCCGCCGGTAGTGAAGCTTAAAGGCGCGGCGCTTGCATCCGTTATGGGAGCAACGCTTGCGACAAAGCGTTCTTCTGCAGAAAGACTTGCACCGGGCGTTGATCCGAATAAGCTGGTAGTTGTACCTTATGCGAATCCGTTCAGAACTTATCCGCTTGCAAATGATTATGAAAAGTTTAAGAAGCTGGTAGAGGAAAAGAATGTTGACTGCTACATTGTCAATACAGGAGACTTTATGGGCAAGAAGGTAAAACCTGCGGACACGCTTGGTATTCTTGAAGCTATCGTAGAGAAGAAAGCTGATTTCCATCAGTGGGGACCGTTCTCTGACATTGAGATCCTTGATTGGGAAGGCTTTGTTCCGAATCTTGATGATGCAGACTACAAGGAGCAGTTAAAGGCCCGTATGCAGGATCGTGTCAATGAGGTAGAGCATTTTGCAGAGGCAAAGGGCGGCTATGACAAGCTTCCGGATGAAGCAGTCGATGCACTTAAGAAGTTAGTTTCTGAATTAGGCTAGTTCCTTGAAGATATATGTTGTAAAATTAAGAAAAATGGGTTATAATAATCTCATGTAAAAACCTGGGATGTTCGATACTCTTGTAATTTTGAACCTACAAAACTTTAAACGGGACTCTTATATCTCCGTAATATGTCAGGCCTTCCACATTTAGGCAGAGGAAGACAAAAAAGCGGATGCGGACACCCACCTGGCTTCGGCTAGGAGTCAAAATACAGGAACCGGCATTTTGGGTGTAATACAAAAGATAAAAGACAGTCGTATATCGGCTGTCTTTTTCATATAATTATTGGAGGTTACTGTGAACGGAGAGAGCAGTAATTCCTTTAATAATATATCAGGAGTACATATTGTGAGAAAAAGCGGATTGGAAAAGCATTTACACTATGGATTGGCGATTCTGGCAGTTTTGTTTGTGATTGTGGGACTTATTGCGGCCCTTGAGGGAAACGGAGGGGAATCCATGCCCTTTAGGGCGAGAAAAGCAGAGCCTGTGAAGGGAAAGAAGGAGGAAGAAAAGCAGGAGGAGGTAAAGCAGGAGACGGCCGGAAACCCCAATATCCGTGTCCTGCTCATGACAGACGGGTATCAGTATGCTACGCATCCGAGTGTTTCCGTAAGCTCCCCCGCAGGCCTTCTCCTTACTTATGGGGAGGAGACTGAAGAATGTTCAGGAGAAATCGCTCTGGAGCTTATGCCGGATGATGCAAGGTTTCAGAAAGGGAATATCCGTATACAGGCGAAGGAGGGAAGGATTACGGTGGGAAGCCTTAACCGGGGATACGGGACTCCGTCTTATGAAGGGGTGCTGGAGCTTCGGACAACGGCAGAAGGTATCGTAATCATAAATGAGCTTCCGGTGGAGAGCTATCTGTGCGGCGTAGTTCCCAGCGAAATGCCCTGTACCTATGAGCTTGAGGCTCTGAAGGCACAGGCAGTCTGCGCCAGAAGCTATGTGTACCGCCATATGCAGAGCTTTGCCTACCCGGAATATGAAGCCCATGTAAATGACAGTACCACTTATCAGGTATACGGGAATTCAGCACCGGCAGATACGGCTGCCCAGGCAGTAAAGGAAACGGAAGGCCAGGTAGTGAGGTATAACGGAAATATTGCAGCCACTTATTATTATTCTACCTCCTGCGGAAGGACAACAGACGTGCAGGCATGGGGCAGCGCTCCATCAGAGGAAAATGCGTATCTTAAGTCTGTGGAGGTGAAAGGAGAGGCGGAGGATTATGAAAGGGATCTTCCGTGGTATCACTGGGAGGCCTATGTTCCGGTTCAGACACTATCGAATCTTGTCGGCTTAAATACGGGCGTTGATGCAGGGACTCTTGAAAGCGTTGAGGTTACGGAGACAGGGCCGGGTGGAGTTGCGTTAAAAATCGAGGCCAGAGGAGATAAGGGGACTGTCTTCGTGGAGACAGAAAATAAGATCAGGAGGGCTCTTGGCGGGCCGGGCTATATTATAAGAAAACAGGACGGCACGGAGACAGAGAGCAGCGAGCTCCTTCCAAGCGCGTTTTTTACGGTTGAAAGATCCGAAGATACATTTGTAATCAAAGGAGGCGGATTTGGCCACGGGATAGGAATGAGCCAGAATGGGGCAAATGAAATGGCTAAAAACGGGAAAGACTATAAGGAAATACTTACACTTTTTTTTCAGGGCGTGACAGTTGGAGTTTAGTTACTGTTCATATTTATACAGATACTGGACAAAAGGCAGGGAATCAGGTACAATAGAGCAAATGCGCAGGTGATATCATGAAACGGATAAAGAGATTATATGAAGAGATTACAAGGATTTCAGGGAGAATTGCAGAGGACCATGTGGGAGCATATGCTGCCCAGACGGCTTATTTCTTCATGATCTGTATGATACCGATTATCCTGCTGCTGCTTACTTTAGTACAGTATACGCCGGTCACAAAGGCTGACGTTATGACTGCGGTGATACAGGTATTTCCTTCTTCCGTAGACTCTATGATGACCTCCATTGTAAATCAGGTGTATAACCAGTCAACAGGCATCATTCCGATTACGGTTCTTGTAGCCCTCTGGTCTGCGGGCAAAGGTGTTCTGGCCATGAGCACAGGCTTAAACTGTGTCTATAAATGCCGGGAGACGCGTAATTACGTTCTTCTGCGCCTGCGGGCAACCCTTTATACAGTCATGTTTATTCTTGTCATTATTCTGCTTTTAGTGCTGTCAGTATTTGGAAACAGCCTGAACATTTTTATTGAAGAGCATGTGCCCATTTTATCAAAGGCGGCAGACTGGCTGATCCAGGCCCGTATTTTTATTGCACCTATTACCCTGGTTCTTTTTACGCTGCTTACTTACAAGTTCCTGCCAAACCGGAAGGACAGATATATGAAGCAGCTGCCGGGAGCGGTTTTTGCTGCCATAGGATGGATGGTTGTTTCATGGGTTTTTTCTGTATATGTGGACGTGTTTGAAGGGTTTTCTACTATGTACGGAAGTCTTACGACCATTGTGCTGATTATGCTGTGGCTCTATTTCTGCATGTACAGCATACTGATTGGCGGAGAGATTAATGTTATGATGCATGATAAATTGTTTACAGGAAAGGAAACAGATACGGAGGAGAAAAAGAGATGATGACGATTGAGATACCGGACTATAAGACGCTGGAGCTTGAATTTCTAGTGGTAGATTATAACGGGACCCTTGCAGTGGACGGCGAGATAAGAGACGGAGTAAAGGAGAGGCTTTTAAAGCTTTCAAAGGATTTTACTATTTTCGTTCTTACTGCCGATACCCACGGAACCGCTTCCGAAAAGAGCCAGGGGCTTCCGGTTCAGATTGAGATATTTCCAAATGACGGAGCTCTTGCGGCTAAGCAGAGAGTTGTGGAAAATCTCGGCGTTGATAAATGTGTTTCAATAGGAAACGGGCGGAATGACAAGCTGATGTGCCGTGTAAGTGCCCTGTCTGTGGCAGTGATTGAAAAGGAGGGAATGTGCGGAAGACTTCTTACAGAGGCAGATGTATGTGTAAGAAGCATTGAGGACGCCTTAGACCTTCTTTTGTATCCCAAGCGTCTTGTCGCCACACTCCGGGGATAGCTTTAGGTTATTGTGAACGTTACTGAACAGTAATCAATCAAATTTGGTCTTGACAACAGATTTTCTTGTGTTACAATGATTAAGTATAACAGACAAAAGCGATGACCGTGTAAGTAGAGAACCATTGTTACTGTGAACGGAGTGAACAGTAACTATTTTCCGTCAGAGAGAGGGAATCCCCGGCTGAAAGTTCCCTTAAGGTTCAGATGGCAATCGAATTTCCCGCGCGAGCTGCATTTCTGAAATTATTATTGAAGCCCTGCAGGCTGATGACAGTAGGAAATGACGTATATGCACGTTACGCAGTAATGAGTGCCTGTGCTTTTATGCAGGAATCAGGGTGGTATCACGGGTTTGTGCTCGTCCCTTTTTAGAGGGACGGGTTTTTTTGTTACTGTTTACAGGTTTGCGCATTTACTGTGCAGACCATAAGAAAGTGATTCAGGAGTGAACAGTAACGTTTTTTTACTTTTAGAAAGGGGTATAGTCATGAATGAAAAATTGCAGAGCATTAAAGAGGAAGCATTAAAGGCAATTGAGGCGGCTGATATGCCGGAGAAGTTAAATGATGTGCGTGTAAAATTTCTTGGAAAAAAGGGAGAGCTTACAGCAGTCTTAAAAGGAATGAAGGAGGTTGCGCCGCAGGAGCGCCCCAAGGTGGGACAGCTTGTAAATGAAACAAGGGCTGCCATCGAATCCATTCTTGAGGAAACAAAACAGAAAATGGAGCGGCAGGTACGTGAGGAACGTCTGAAGCAGGAGGTTATCGATGTTACTCTTCCGTCAAAGAAAAATATGGTGGGGCACCGCCATCCAAATACCATTGCATTAGAAGAGGTGGAGAGAATTTTCGTAGGCATGGGCTATGAGGTAGTGGAAGGTCCGGAGGTAGAATACGACCTTTATAATTTCGAAAAGCTGAATATTCCGGCAGACCATCCCGCAAAGGATGAGCAGGATACCTTCTATATTAATAAGGATATCGTACTGCGTACCCAGACCTCGCCGGTCCAGGCGCGGGTGATGGAGCAGGGAAAGCTTCCTATCCGTATGATAGCTCCGGGAAGAGTATTCCGCTCCGATGAGGTAGACGCGACACACTCTCCCTCCTTTCACCAGATAGAAGGACTCGTCATAGATAAAAATATTTCGTTTTCAGATCTAAAAGGAACACTGGAGGTATTTGCCAAAGAGCTGTTTGGGCCGGACACAAAAACAAAATTCCGCCCCCATCATTTCCCGTTTACAGAGCCAAGTGCGGAGGTGGACGTATCCTGCTTCAAATGCGGCGGAAAGGGCTGCCGTTTCTGTAAGGGATCCGGATGGATTGAAATTCTGGGCTGCGGCATGGTTCATCCCCACGTACTGGAAATGTGCGGCATTGACCCCGAAGAATACAGCGGCTTTGCCTTCGGCGTAGGCTTAGAGCGTATCGCGCTGCTGAAATATGAGATTGACGATATGCGGCTTCTGTACGAAAATGATATACGGTTTTTGAAGCAGTTTTAAAAATATCTATAAAGGGACAGGGTTTTTTGAATCTGGGACGGAGTATTTCTAGAAATACCCCGTCCCCAACCCGGGAAAGGAGAATAAGATGAATACATCATTATCATGGATAAAGGCATATGTTCCGGAGCTTGACGTAACTGCCCAGGAGTATACGGACGCGATGACGTTATCAGGAACAAAGGTAGAGGGATTTGAGAAATTGGATGCTGACCTTGACAAAATTGTTGTGGGTCAGATTGACAGGATAGAGAAGCACCCGGATGCGGATAAGCTGATTGTATGTCAGGTAAACGTTGGAACCGGGACAGTGCAGATTGTTACGGGCGCGCCCAATGTGAAGGAGGGCGACAAGGTGCCGGTTGTCTTAGACGGCGGACGTGTAGCCGGTGGACATGAGGCGGGAAGCCGTGTGGCAGGCGGAGTGAAGATTAAGAAGGGAAAGCTTAGGGGAGTGGACAGCGCTGGTATGATGTGCTCTATCGAGGAGCTTGGTTCTAACCGGGATATGTATCCGGAATCACCGGAATACGGCATCTACATTTTTGAAGATGATGTGAAGGTGGGCACCAGTGCGGTAGAGGCTCTTGGCTTAAATGACGTTGTATTTGAGTACGAGGTTACTTCTAACAGAGTGGACTGTTTCAGCGTGATTGGTATCGCCAGGGAGGCGGCGGCTACCTTCCGTAAGAAATTTGTGCCTCCGGTTGTAATAAGGACAGGAAATAACGAGGATGTGAATGATTATATTAAGGTTACGGTAAAGGATACAGAGCTCTGCCCAAGATACTGCGCGAGGGTCGTGAAGAATATTAAAATCGGCCCTTCACCGAAATGGATGCAGAGACGCCTTGCCTCTGTCGGAATCCGTCCGATTAATAATCTGGTCGATATTACGAACTATGTGATGGAGGAATATGGCCAGCCCATGCATGCCTATGACCTGGATACCATTGCAGGCAGAGAGATTATTGTACGCAGGGCTTTAAAGGATGAGAAATTTGTAACACTTGACGGCCAGGAGCGGCAGATGGATGATTCTGTGCTTATGATCTGCGATGGTGAAAAATCCGTTGGAATTGCGGGGATCATGGGCGGTGAAAATTCTATGATTACCGGGGATGTGCACACCATGCTTTTCGAGGCTGCATGCTTTGACGGAACAAATATCCGTAAATCCAGTAAAAAGGTGGGCCTTCGGACAGATGCTTCCGGGAAATTTGAAAAGGGTCTTGACCCCAATAACGCAGAGGCGGCAATTAACCGTGCCTGCCAGCTTGTAGAGGAAATGGGAGCCGGCGAGGTTGTAGGCGGTATTGTTGATGTATATGGAAAGAAAAAGGAGCCGGTAAGAGTACCTTTTAACGCAGATAAAATTAACGAGCTTCTCGGCACGGACATTTCCAAAGAGGAGATGCTTTCCTATTTTAAAATGCTTGACCTTGGGTACGATGAAGAAACAAATGAGGTGATTGCACCGACCTTCCGCCATGATTTATTCCGTCTGGCTGACCTGGCGGAGGAAGTGGCGAGATTTTACGGATATGATAATATCCCTACAACGCTTCCAAGAGGAGAAGCGACTACAGGCAAGCTGTCCTTTAAGCTCCGTATTGAGGAAATAGCAAGGGATATTGCAGAATTCTGCGGTTTCAGCCAGGGAATGACCTATTCCTTTGAAAGTCCGAAGGTATTTGATAAGCTTCTGCTTCCGGCGGATTCGCCTCTTAGGCAGACAGTGGAAATCATGAATCCTTTAGGAGAGGACTACAGCATTATGCGTACCACCTCTTTAAATGGTATGCTGACCTCTCTTGCTTTTAATTATAATAGAAGGAATAAAAATGTAAGGCTGTATGAGCTTGGAAATATTTATCTTCCGAAGACACTTCCGCTTACAGAGCTTCCAGAGGAGCGTATGCAGCTTACGCTGGGTATGTATGGAGACGGAGATTTCTTCAGCATGAAGGGCGTGGTTGAGGAATTTTTCGAAAAGGCCGGACTTCATGGAAAAGAGGTCTATGTTCCGGATTCCGGTAAGCCGTATCTTCATCCGGGACGGCAGGCAGATATTGTCTATGACGGAACAGCTGTTGGATATTTAGGGGAGCTTCATCCGGATGTGGCAGATAATTACGGCATAGGAGAGCGGACATATGTAGCGGTTATCGATATGCCGGAGATTGTAAAGAGGGCTGCATTTGACAGGAAATATACAGGCATTGCAAAATATCCGGCAGTAACCCGTGATATCAGCATGGTGATGCCGAAGGAAATTCTTGTAGGCCAGGTGGAAGAGGTGATTGAGAAAAAGGGCGGCGCAAACTTAGAAAGCTTTAAGCTTTTTGATTTATATGAGGGTGCTCAGATTAAACAGGGATATAAGTCTGTTGCCTACTCCATTGTATTCCGTGCAAAGGACAAGACACTTGAGGACGCAGAGGTTTCTAAGGCTATGGAAAAGATTGTAAATGGCCTGGAAGCAATGGGAATTGAGCTTCGGAAATAAAAAGGTGGGAAATACTATGAAGAAAAAACAAATCATTGGATTGGGGGTTGCTGTGGCTCTTTTTATCGTCACAGGTATAGCAAGCGTACTTACGAATACAATGTCCCGCAGTATGCTTGCAAAGGAGCTTAGCACAACGCTTACCGGAGATTTTATGTTTAACGCGCCCATGGAGGACTATATTGCAGTTGTAGATGTTATGGGGACCATCCAGGAGCAGTCCGAGACAGGACTGTTTGAGACGGTACAGGGCTATCAGCATCTGACAACAAAGGAATATATTGACGAGCTTATGTCGGATTCAAATAACAAGGGGATTCTTTTGTATGTGGATTCCCCGGGCGGAACGGTATATGAGTCAGAGGAGCTTTACCTGAAGCTTCTGGAATATAAGGAAACGACAGGACGCCCTGTCTGGGGATATATGGCTCATTATGCGGCATCGGGAGGATATCTTATTTCCATGGCCTGTGACAAGATTTACGCGAATCCAAATACAGTCACAGGTTCCATCGGCGTTATTATGTCCGGCTTTGACATGACAGGTCTTTATGAAAAGCTTGGTATAAAATATTTCAGCATTACAAGCGGGGAATATAAGGACAGTACGCAGATGACAGATGAGCAGATTGCAATCTATCAGACGCAGGTGGATGAATACTATTCCAAATTTGTGCGCATTGTGGCAGAAGGCAGGGGAATGACAGAGGATGCCGTAAAGGCGCTGGCGGACGGCCGGACCTATACTGCGGATCAGGCACTTGAAAACGGGCTGATAGATGAAATTGCCCTGTATGAGGATATGAATCAGGATATGATGCAGGAGCTGGGAGTGTGGACCTTCTATCAGCTTGAATCTCCTGCGGATATGTTAAGCTCTCTGTTTGCCGGGATAGAAAAGCTGGTGCCGAAATCTGAGGCTCAGATTCTTACAGAGACCGCGGAAAAAATGGAAAGCGGGGTGCCGATGTACTATGCTGAACAACTGGAATAAAAGCGCCTTCACCTTTGCAGGCTTCTGGGTACGTCTGGCGGCTTATGTGATTGACAGCGTGATTGTATTTTTTGCCCTTCTTTTTGTGAGGCTGTTCTCCTCGGGAGTCATGTCTCTGGCAGAGGGGACGCCCCTTGGGGGAAATGTGCTGTTTACCTATACACTGAAGGACATTATCCTTTATGCATTTCAGGTGCTGTACTTTATCCTGTTTACCTACTATACGGGAACAACTCCCGGAAAACGGCTTATGAATCTGTATGTAATGTCTGCAGAGGGAAAACGGCTGTCACTGACTGATGTAGTGTACAGGGAGACAATCGGAAGATTTTTGTGCGGGGCTACAGTTGGGATCGGGTATATCATGGCAGGAGTCGATAAGGAAAAAAGAGGGCTTCATGATATGCTGTGTGACACCAGGGTGGTATATATGAAGAAAATAAAAGCATACCCCAATTTTCAGATGCCGCCGGATATCAATATACCGCCTGTGCCGCGCCAGGTAACTCCGCCGCCGGGGGCGCAGCCGCCGTACATGCAGTCCGGCCGGCCGCAGGATGTGCCGTCCCAGCGTGTACCAGGAGGCGTGCAGCGGGATATGTCATCGCCGCATGTACCAGGAGGTATGCCGCAGGATGCGCCGCCGCAGATGCCGGGCACACAGCCGACAGATTTGGGAGGCGGTTACCGGATGGTGCGTCCGGAGGATGAGAATAAGGAAAGGGATTCACAGGAATGAAACGACAGGATTTTTATTATGAGCTGCCGGAGGAATTAATTGCACAGGATCCGTTAGAGAATCGGGAAAGCTCCAGACTTCTTGTATTAGACAAGAAGTCCGGGGCTATTTCTCACCATATTTTCCGGGAGATTACAGATTACCTGAATCCCGGCGACTGCCTTGTAATTAATGACACAAAGGTAATTCCGGCAAGGCTTATCGGCGAAAAGGAAGAAACCGGCGCGAAAATAGAGATATTACTCCTTAAGCGCCGGGGAAATGATATATGGGAAACATTAGTAAAGCCTGGGAAAAAGGCAAGGCCCGGCACAAGGGTAAGCTTTGGGGACGGTCTTCTTACAGGTGAGATACTAAAGATTGAAGAGGAAGGAAACCGGCTGGTTCAGTTTACCTATGAGGGAATTTTCGAGGAAATCTTAGACAGGCTGGGCCAGATGCCCCTGCCGCCATACATCACTCATCAGCTTAAGGATAAAAACCGGTATCAGACGGTATACGCAAAGCACAGCGGTTCGGCGGCGGCTCCCACGGCGGGACTGCATTTTACACCGGAGCTTTTACAGGCCATTGAGGATAAAGGAGTAAGCATTGCCAGGGTAACCCTGCATGTGGGTCTTGGCACTTTCCGTCCGGTAAAGGCAGAGGAGATTACAGATCATCACATGCATTCAGAATTTTACCGGATTGATACGGAGGCGGCAGAGAAGATTAACAGGGCAAAGGAAAGCGGTCATAAGGTTATCTGCGTAGGGACGACGAGCTGCCGTACCATTGAGTCTGCGGCGGATGAAAACGGCCGCCTGGAAGCAGGGAGCGGGTGGACGGATATCTTTATTTATCCGGGATATAAATTCAAGGTGCTGGACAGCCTGATTACCAATTTTCACCTGCCGGAGTCCACACTCATTATGCTCGTGTCCGCACTGGCGGGGCGGGAACGGGTGCTTGCAGCTTATGAAGAAGCAGTGAAGGAGAGATATAGATTCTTTTCGTTTGGAGACGTTACACTTGTCCAGTAACACCGGCAGAAAATTTCTATCACATTTCAGGAAACTATGCATAGAATGTTTAAGAGGAGTGTGATAGTATGGTGATTAAGATAAATGAAAATCCTACGGCAACAGCGAAGATAGAGGGAAGTAAGGAGTACGGAAGCATACGTGGAAAAGCGGATTTTTATGATACATACGGCGGGACGGTAATCGTGGTGGAGCTCTATGGGATTCCGGAGGAGCTAGAGGAGAAAAGCAGCGGCTTCTATGGTTTCCACATCCATGAGGGCGGCTCCTGTACCGGAAATGAAAAGGATGCTTTTGCTGATACAGGAATGCATTATAATCCGGCAGGCAGGCCGCATCCCGGGCATGCCGGAGATCTGCCGCCGCTTATCTCCAATAAGGGCGTTGTATGGGCGGCAATTTATACCGGAAGGTTTTATCCGGAGGATGTGATCGGTAAAACGATCATTCTTCATGAGAGGGCGGATGATTTCCGAACCCAGCCGTCAGGGGATTCCGGGGCGAAGATTGCCTGCGGGGAGATTGCGGCGTGGAAGGAAGAAGGAAAAAAATGAAACGGAAAAGGCTTCGTCAGGGCTACACAACCGGCACCTGCGCACAGGCAGCAGTAAAGGCTGCCGTGCAAATGCTGCTTTCAGGGAAAACTATCAGTGAGATACAGGCAGAGCTTCCGGGAGGAAGGCATTTAACTCTGCCTGTTTTTGATGCCTGCATACAATTTTCTGAAAGTATACCGTCAGGATACCCAGTATCCGCTTCCTGCGCCGTAAAAAAAGACAGCGGGGATGACCCGGACATTACGAACGGCATACTGGTTTATGGTAAGGTGAGGTGGAAGGATACGCCGGGGATTGTCATTGATGGCGGCGAGGGAGTCGGCAGGGTGACAAAGCCGGGGCTGGAGCAGCCTGTAGGGGCAGCGGCAATCAACCGTGTTCCCAGACAGATGATAGAAAGGGAAGTAAAGACTGCCCTTGAGGAGTCAGGATGCTTTCGGGGAATCTGCGTAGAGGTGTCTGTCCCGGGGGGAGAGAAGCTTGCCCTAAAGACCTTCAATCCAAGGCTTGGAATCGAAGGGGGGCTTTCCATTCTTGGGACAAGCGGTATTGTGGAGCCCATGAGCGAGCAGGCCCTTGTAGACACAATCCGGGCCGAAATGAGGGTAAAGCTTGCGGAAGGCCAGCGGTGCCTTATTGTAACTCCCGGCAATTATGGGTTGGAATTTTTGAAAAAAGCATTTAAAATAGAAGAAACAGACGTAGTCAAATGCAGCAACTATATCGGACAGGCTGTTGACATGGCCATAGAAGAGGGCTGTGAGAAGCTGGTGCTTGCAGGCCATATTGGAAAGCTCATCAAAGTGTCCGGCGGGATTATGAATACCCATTCAAAATGGGCGGACTGCCGCATGGAGCTTTTTGCCGCCGCGGCCCTTAGGGCAGGAGTAAAAGGAGAGCGGGCGGCAGAATTTTTAGAGTGCGTCACTACGGATGAAGCGCTGGAGAAATGTTCCGGTAAGGAGCGGGAGAGGATTATGGAACAGGTGATGAAATCTATTGAAAAGTATTTGACATACCGGTCAGGTGAAGAGATGGACATCGGTGCGGTTGTATATTCTAATCTGTATGGAATTCTTGGAAGGACAGAAAATGTGGAAAGGTTAATGGGAATCTGATATGGCAGGAAAATTATATGGAGTGGGAGTAGGCCCGGGAGACCCGGAGCTTCTTACACTAAAGGCAGTGAGGCTCATACATGAATGTGAGGTAATTGCAGTGCCGGGAAAAGCGCCCAGGGAGTCAGCGGCATATAAGATAGCGCAAAGTGCATGTCCCGGAATAGAAGCTAAGGAGCTGCTTGGGATTCACATGCCTATGACAAAGGACGAGGCGGAGCTTTCCAAGAATCATGAGGAGGGGGCGCGGCTTTTGGAAAATGCCTTGAAGCAGGGGAAGGATGTGGCATTTCTTACACTGGGCGACCCGTGTATTTACTCAACTTATCTTTATCTCCACCAGCGGATTCTGGAAAAGGGCCATGAGGCAGAGCTTGTAAGCGGGGTTCCGTCCTTTTGCGCGGCCTCTGCCAGAGCAGGCCTGGGACTCGTAAAGGGAGGGGAGCAGCTTCATGTGATTCCCGCTTCCTACCACACGGAGGAGGCATTAAAGCTTCCGGGGACAAAGATTCTTATGAAGACGGGGAAGCGGCTGGGGAAGGTGAAGGAACAGTTAAAGGATCGCAAAGACCGGGTAATTATGGTGGAAAACTGCGGGATGCCGGGCGAAAGGATTTATTACGGTATTTCGGAAATGCCGGACAGTGCTGGGTACTATACAGTATTATTTGTAAAAGAGGATGAAAAGGCATGATACATTTTGTAGGAGCAGGCCCCGGGGCGGCAGATCTGATAACAGTGAGGGGAAAACGTCTGATAGAGAAAGCAGATGTGATTATATATGCGGGTTCCTTAGTGAACCCGGAGCTTTTAGAGTATGCGAAGGAGGGCAGCAGGATCTATAACAGCGCCCGTATGACTCTTGAAGAGGTAACAGAGGTGATGTCTGCCGCAGAGGGGGAGGGGCTTGAGACTGTCCGGCTCCACACAGGGGATCCGAGTATTTACGGTGCAGTAAGGGAGCAGATGGATATTTTAGAGGAAAAAGGAATTGCCTATGACTCCTGTCCGGGAGTCAGTTCTTTTTGCGGTGCGGCGTCTGCCCTGAATCTGGAATATACCCTCCCGGGAGTTTCCCAGAGCGTGATTATCACCCGGGCAGAGGGAAGAACTTCAGTGCCGGAGAGGGAAAGCATAAAGGACTTTGCGGCCCATGGCTCTACCATGGTTTTGTTTTTAAGCGCCTCTCTTCTTGAAAAGCTTGCAGGGCAGCTTCTGGAGGGAGGATATGCGCCGGATACCCCGGCTGCCATTGTATATAAGGCAACCTGGCCGGAGGAGAAGGCATATCTGTGTACCATAGAAACCTTATGTGAGACAGCGAAGGAGCATGGGATTACGAAAACGGCGCTTATTATTGTGGGGAATGTGCTCTCTCACAGCTATTATGAGCGTTCCAGACTGTATCACCCGGAATTTACCACAGAATACCGGAAAGGGAATTTGTGATAGGAGGCGGAGGATGAAAATAGCAGTCATCAGCTTTACAACAGAGGGAAGGCGGCTTGCAGGACGGCTTACAGGGCTGCTTAGGGAGGAAGGACACGCTGTCACAGAGAACGTAAAAGGAGCCGCCTTTGCAGAGTCTGTTCCTTTTTCGGTGACGGAATGGGCCGGAAGGAATTTTAAAAGCCAGGATGCCCTTGTATTTGTGGGAGCCGCAGGGATAGCGGTGCGTGCAGTATCGCCCTGGATTCAGGCAAAGACGTCTGATGCGGCGGTTCTTGTGCTGGATGAGAGGGGGAATTACTGCATCCCTCTTCTTTCCGGGCATATAGGCGGTGCAAATGAGCTGGCCCTTTTCATCAGCGAAAGGCTCCCGGCAGTTCCGGTTATTACAACAGCTACGGATATTCAGGGAAAATGGGCGGCAGATGTATTTGCCGTGAAAAATAAGCTTGTCATTAAGGATATGGAAAAAGCCAAGCAGACTTCGGCAAAGGTTCTTGCAGGAAAAAGGCTGCTTCTTCTGACGGATGCGGATGAGGTGGTAAACGGAGAACAGTATGCAGATTCTCTTGAAATCAGGCGCAGCGGGGAGATAAAAGAAGCCGGAGCCGGAGAAGGAATCGGAGAAAGGGATGCTTTGGATGTATATATAGGATATGCTGCGGGGAAGGCGCGGGAGGAGGCCTTATGCCTTATCCCCCGGGCAGTTACGGCGGGAATCGGCTGCAGGCGGGGAACCGGGAAGAAGGCTGTATGCCGGGCAGTGGAGGAGACAATGAAAAGGGCAGGTATTTTCAAAGAAAGCCTTGAGGCAGCGGCCAGCATAGATTTAAAAAAGGATGAGCAGGGGATTTTAGATTACTGTAAGGATGAAGGACTTTCCTTTTTTACTTATAGTAAAGAGGAGCTTCTGGCGGCGGAGGGCACATTTACCGGCTCAGAATTTGTGGAGCAGATTACCGGCGTTGACAATGTGTGCGAGCGGAGCGCCCTCGTTCATAGCGGCGGAAGGCTGATAGTGAAAAAACAGGTGTATGATGGAATTACAGTTGCCCTGGCAGTGAGGAGATGGAGTGTGAGCTTTTGAATAAGAGAGAGCATAAAATATATATTGTAGGAATCGGGCCGGGGGCTTATGAAGATATGACCATACGGGCCGCGTCAGCCTTAAGGGAATGTGAGGTCATTGTCGGCTATACCGTGTATACGGAGCTTTTAAAGCAGCATTTTCCGGGAAAGGAATATAAGACTACCCCTATGCGGCAGGAGGTTTCCAGATGCCGGATAGCCTTTGAAGAAGCGCTTAAAGGCCGGAAAACCGCAGTTGTGTGCAGCGGAGACGCCGGCATTTATGGAATGGCGGGACTTATGTTCGAGCTTGCCGCCGAATATCCCCAAGTGGAGCTTGAGGTAATTCCGGGGGTTACGGCAGGACTTTCAGGAGCAGCCCTTTTAGGCGCGCCCCTTGGACATGACTGCTGCTTCATAAGCCTAAGCGACCTTCTGACCCCCTGGGAAGTAATAGAAAACCGGCTTAAGAGGGCAGCCCAGGCAGATTTCGCCCTTGTTCTCTATAATCCCTCCAGCAGAAAGCGGCGGGATTATCTTAGGAGGGCCTGTGAGATCCTTCTTGAGTTTAAAAGCAAAGATACTGTATGCGGGATAGCAAAAAATATCGGAAGAGAAGGAGAAGCCTCGATAACGGTTACTCTGGGTGAGCTCTGTGAAATAGAGACAGATATGTTTTCTACCGTATTTATCGGAAATAAAGAGACAAAAGAGATAAAAGGAAAGATGGTCACCCCCCGGGGATATAAGTTGGGGACGGAGTAAAATGAAAAATACTCCGTCCCAGATTAAAAAAAGGGTGTCCCCAACCTTATTATTTTGAAGAGGATGATGTGCTTCCGGCAATTTATGGATTTGACAGTGAGGTTCCGGTCCGTATTTTTGCGGGTGAGCTTAAGATAGATTTTAGAAAGGTGGAGGAAGTACTTGGACAGATCCGTATGTAGCTTCTGTGTGTAATTTGCATATGTAGTTCTGCAGAGGGTTCGTAAAGAGCAAACCAAGGACGGAGAGGCTGTATGAGTGAGAAGAGGATTATCATATTTGGAGGAACGACAGAAGGGCGCAGGCTTACGGAGTATGCGGCGGAGGCGGGAATCTTGGCCCACATCTGTACGGCAACGCAGTATGGGGTGAGTCTGCTTCCTTTTGGGGAAGGGATTACGGCGTCTCATGAGAGGATGGACTGTGAGGAAATGTGCGGGCTTATAAGGGAGCTTGATCCGGTCTGTGCCATTGACGCCACCCATCCTTACGCAAAGGAAGCAACGGAGAATATTAAGGCCGCCTGCGGCATGTGTTCTGTGAAATATCTGCGGCTTGTGAGGGAGTATAGTGAGGGGCAAAGAAGCGTTATTTATGCAGAAAGCACAGAGGATGCGGCAGAGCTTTTAAGGCATGGGCCGGGAAATGTTCTTGTGACAACCGGCAGTAGGGAGCTTGAGAAGTATACGGTGCTGGAGGACTACAAAGAGCGCATTTATGCGAGGGTTCTGCCGGCGGAGGAATCGATTCTGAAATGTGAGAGGCTTGGCATCAGGGGGAGGCATTTAATCTGTATGCAGGGGCCCTTTTCTGCGGAGCTTAATACTGCGCTGATAAAGGAATACAAGATCACCTGCATGGTAACAAAGGATTCCGGCGCTGCCGGGGGCTTTCCCCAGAAATATGAGGCGGCCCAGGCGGCAGGGATCAAGCTGATTGTGATTGGAAGGCCGAAGGAGGAGGGCTTTACCTGTCAGGAAATCATCAGGCTGTTGGAAAATGAGCCGGGGCTTAGCCGCGGCAGAAAACGGAAGATCGTGCTTGCCGGGATTGGCCCGGGAGCTTCCGGCTTTCTTACGGAACAGGCAAGAGACGCTTTCCGGGAGGCAGATCTGGTCATAGGCGCGAAGCGGATGACAGATGCCGCGGCGGGAAACGGACAGGCGGTATATGTGTCCTATAAACCAGAGGAGATTGCCGCATATATAAAGGAGCATCAGGAGTACAGACGCATTGCGGCGGCATTTTCCGGTGATACAGGCCTCTACAGCGGTGCAGGGAGGCTTCTTAAGCTTCTTGAAAAGGAACCGGATCTGGAAATAGAATGTATGCCGGGAATATCCTCTGTTTCCTGCTTTTGTGCAAGGCTTGGCGTAAGCTGGGAGGATGCGGCGCTTTTAAGCGTTCATGGAAGAAAGGGGAATCCCTTATCTGTTATCCGGGAGCATGAAAAGACGATTGTGCTTACAGGCTCTTCTAACGATGTCCGGGAAATCTGCCTGTCCATGACAGAGGCAGGCATGGGGAAACTGCCTGTATGTATCGGAGTGAACCTGTCCTATGAAGATGAACAGATACTCCGGGGAACGGCAGAGGAATATAGAAGCTATGACGGCGGGAAGCTTTCGCTGCTTTATATCCATAATCCATTAGGAGAAAATCCTCCGGCAGTGCAGGGACTTCCGGATGCTTCTTTCCTGCGGGGAAATGTGCCCATGACCAAGGAGGAGGTCAGATGTGTCTGTCTTTCGAAGCTTCGGATACGCAGGGGCTCGGTAATCTATGATGTAGGAGCAGGGACCGGCTCTGTTTCTGTGGAGGCGGCTCTAAGGGCAGTCCTGGGTCATGTGTATGCGGTAGAAAGAAATGAGGAAGCGGCAGCCCTTATCCGTGAAAACAGCCGCAGGATGAGGACAGACAACCTTACGGTGATAAAAGGGGAGGCGCCGGGGGCTCTTGAAGGCCTGCCTGCGCCGGACTGCGTGTTTATCGGAGGAAGCGGGGGAGCCTTAAAGGAGATATTAGAGGCAGTTATGGGTAAAAACCCCAGGGTGCGTGTTGTCATAACTGCCGTTACCCTTGAGACTCTTGCAGAGGTAGTGGAGATATGCAGAAATATAAGAAAAACGGAGGAAGAAATCCTGCAGCTTACTGTGGCGAAGGCAAGAACAGCCGGGAAGTATCATATGATGACAGGGCAGAATCCGGTCTATATTATCAGCTTTACCTGCAAAGAAGAGGAGGAAGGAGAATGAAGCTTCCAAGAATCATGATTACCGCACCTTCAAGCGGCGCAGGAAAGACCATGGTCTGCTGCGGGCTTTTAACATGCCTGAAGGACAGAGGGATGAAGGTTACGGCTTTTAAATGCGGGCCGGACTATATTGATCCCATGTTTCATAAAGAGGTGCTGGGGATAGACAGCTATAATCTGGATACATTTCTATGCGGGAGAGAAAATACCCTGAAAATATTTACCCGCCGCGCGGGACAGTCAAAAATTGCTGTGCTGGAAGGGGCAATGGGATATTATGACGGCATCGGCGGAAGGGTGACAGACGCAAGCGCCTATGATGTGGCAAAAGTGACAGACACACCGGCGGTTTTATTAATTGACGGCCGGGGAATCAGCCTTTCCATTGTGCCTCATATTCAGGGATTCCTTGCTTTCAGAGAAGAGGAGGCGAAAGGGAGCCATATCGGCGGCGTGATATTGAACCACGTATCACAGGGACAGTATATAAGGCTTAAGGAATTAATTGAGCGGGAAGCTTTCGTAAAGGTATACGGCTATGTCCCGGAGATGAAGGAGCTTTCTTTTGAAAGCAGGCACCTGGGACTTAAAAAGCCGTCAGAGATAGAGAATTTTAAGGAGAAAATGAAGCTTTTTTGCGGACGGCTTGAGGAGACCATAGACATTGACGGGCTTATCCGCCTGGCAGAATCAGCGCCGGATCTGCCTGCTTACACCCAGGAGCTGCCTGAAAAAAAATATAAGGTCCGGATCGGCCTTTCCAGGGACGAGGCCTTCAGCTTTATGTATCAGGATAATCTGGAGCTTCTTAAGGCAATGGGGGCAGAGCTTGTAACCTTTTCTCCCCTTTACGATACAAAGCTTCCTGAGGATATTCACGGTCTGATTCTGTGCGGAGGATATCCCGAGCTTTATGCGCAGCAGCTGGAGGCCAATGAATTGATGCGCGGGGCAGTCAGGAGGGCTTTGGAGAATGGGCTTCCATGTATTGCGGAATGTGGAGGCTTTATGTATCTTCAGGAGGCGATTGAGGACAGTAAAGGCGTTTACAAGGAGGCTGCGGGCGTCCTTAAGGGAAAATGCTTTCACGCAGGAGCCCTTAAAAGATTTGGCTACATTGTGCTGGAGGGCGGTCTTGTTTTTGGGCGTGATGTGGGAAAAATTCCTGCCCACGAGTTTCATTATTATGACTCAGAACACTGCGGAAATGCGTTTATGGCAAAAAAGCCATTGTCAGACAGAGGTTGGGAGTGTATGATAAGCACAGATACACTGCTGGCAGGATTTCCTCATATTCATTATGAAGGGAATCAGAAGGTGGCGGAAGCCTTTCTTGAAGCCTGTACATTTACTGCACAGACCGCAGGAAAGTGATTCAGGAGCGCAAAACCTTACGAAGTGAGTATGTAACAAAGGAGAAGATCAATGACACTAGATGAAATACTGGATAATATAGAGCCTCTTGACATAGAGGCAATGGAGCAGGCAAAGGGAAGATGGAACTCTATTGCAAAGCCCCTGCACAGCCTGGGGAAGCTGGAGGAGCACATCATAAGGATAGCCGGAATCAGTAAGGATGCCGGAGTAGATATTGAGAAGAAGGCGCTCATTGTCATGTGCGCAGATAACGGCGTGGTGGAGGAAGGCGTCACCCAGACAGGTCAGGAGGTTACGGCCGTTGTGGCGGAGAATTTTCTCACCGGCAATACCAGCGCCGCCATCATGGGCAGGCGGGCCGGGACAGAGGTTTTTCCCATAGATATAGGGATGGCCAGGAAAACAAAGGTTCCTGATTACAAGGTGGCGTACGGCACAAAAAATATGGCAAGGGGACCGGCCATGTCAAGAGAGGAAGCCCTGCAGGCAGTTATGACAGGAATCAGGCTGGTGAAGGAAAAGAAGGAGGAGGGCTTTAAGCTTCTGGCAACCGGGGAGATGGGAATCGGCAATACCACCACAAGCAGCGCCGTGTCTACTCTTCTTCTCGGTGAGATGCCGGAGAGGATGACAGGACGGGGAGCCGGCCTTACAAGCGAAGGGCTGGAGCATAAGGTCAGCGTGATTAAACGGGCCATTGAGAGAAACAGGCCGGTTGCGGCGGATACGCTGGATGTGCTGTCTAAGGTAGGAGGCTTTGACATTGCCGGGCTTACGGGAGTATTTTTAGGAGGCGCCTATTACAGAATTCCTGTGGTAATTGACGGCTTTATCTCGGCTGCCGCGGCACTTGCGGCGTACAAGCTCTGCCCTTTTGCCAGGGAATATATGCTGGCCTCCCATGTGTCGGGGGAGCCGGGAATGAAGCTTATCCTGGATGAACTCGGCACGGAGGCGGTTCTTACTGCGGACATGTGCTTAGGTGAAGGGACCGGAGCCTTATGTTACCTCCCGGTGCTAGACATGGCGGCAGAGGTTTATCATAAAATGAGTACTTTTTCGGAGAATAACATAGAGGATTATGAGGAGCTTGGTGACAGATAATGGTACAGCTTATAACAGGCGGAAGCGGAAGCGGGAAATCCGCATATGCAGAAGGGGAGATTGTGGGTTACAGAAAGCAACTTAAGGACGGAGGCGGTCTTTTTTACCCCTTTCTCTATGTGGCAACAATGATCCCTTACGGGAGGGAGGCGGAGGAGAAAATCAGAAGGCACAAGGAGCAGCGGATGGAGGCCGGATTTTTCACTCTGGAGAGATATACGGAGCTTTCCGGGCTTGAGATTCCCCCTAATGCCGGGATTCTGCTGGAGTGCGTGTCCAATCTTACAGCCAATGAGCTCTATGAAAGGGATCAGAATTCCAAAGAGGCTTTCGAGGCAGTTGTTTCGGGTATCCGGAGCCTTTCCGGCAGGACAAAGCATCTTGTGATTGTGACAAATGAGGTTCATTCGGATATCAATGGCTACAGCCGGGAAACCGAGGAGTACAGAAGGCTTCTGGGAAGGATTAACTGTGCCCTTGCCCGTATGGCGGATAAGGTGACGGAAGTAGTGTATGGAATACCGGTCGTGTATAAGGATGAGAAAAGAGATGGCAGGACGTTTGTGGAACAGCTTTAAAATTGCATTTACCATGTACAGCAGAATTCCTGTGCCGGAGGCAAAGTGGACGGAGGAAAATACATCCTATGCTATGTGTTTTTTTCCGTTTATCGGGGCTGTAATCGGTGCAGCCACATGGGGGATCTTTCTTTTAAAGGAATATCTTTCAGGGCGGGGATTCGAATTTGGAAACCTTTTTTTTACGATTCTTATGGTTATGCTTCCGGTTATGATTACCGGAGGGATCCATCTGGACGGATTTCTGGATACACAGGATGCCCTTGCGTCCTGGCAGCCGAGGGAAAAGAGACTTGAGATATTAAAGGATCCTCATGCAGGCTCCTTTGCGATCCTGTCCTGCGGTGTGTATCTGCTTGCATATACAGGAATTTATTCCGCTCTTTCTAAAGACAGCGCGGGGGTGGCGGCTATAAGCTTTTTTCTGTCCCGAACCTTAAGCGGCCTTTCGGTTCTTACCTTTCCCCAGGCGAGGAAGGAGGGAGGGGGGCTTTGTGCATCCTTTTCGGCCCATGCGGCAAAGAAGGCCTGTCTGGCTGTTCTTTTCGGATATCTTGTTATCTTATGCTTTGTGCTTATAGCAGCGGGCGGATATGCAGGAGTTTCCTGTCTTCTTGCGGCAGGGCTTATGTACGGGTATTATTACAGCATGTGTATAAAGAAATTCGGGGGGATGACCGGAGATCTGGCAGGATATTTCCTGCAGATGTGCGAGCTTTTTATGGCGGCTGCGGCTGTGGTTACAGATGTGTTAGTGAAAGGATTTGGACTATGATACTAGTTGTTGGCGGTGCGTATCAGGGGAAGCTTGCCTTTGCAAGGGGGCTTTGCCCGGGGACAGAGTGGATTGACGGAAGGACGTGCCAGGAAGAGGAGCTTTTTGGCTGCGGCGGGGTTCATCATTTTCATGCCTATATTGAGGGGCAGTTAAGGAAGGGACAGCCGGTGAGGCAGCTTGCCGGGAGAATAGCGGACGAGAATCCGGAAATTGTGATTGTAAGTGATGAGATTGGTTACGGAATTGTGCCGGTGGATGCATTTGACAGGGAATACAGGGAGACAGCCGGACGGATCTGCACGGAGCTTGCGGTTTACGCGGATAAGGTATACCGTGTGGTATGCGGGCTTGGCCTTATGCTGAAGGGGTAGGATATGAAGGGGAAAAGTTTGAAGGTCTTTCTCATACGGCACTCCCTGACAGAAGGGAATCTTAAAAAGCGTTATATCGGGAAAACAGACGAGGAGCTTTGCCCGGAGGGTGTGAAGCTTTTGGAAATGCGCCTCAAGAAGGGCAGCCTTCCACAGGCGGAGCGCATATATGCCAGCCCTATGAAACGGTGTATCCAGACAGCGAAGCTTTGCTATCCCGGGCAGCAGATCTTTGTAATAGAGGAGCTGTCAGAATGTGATTTCGGGCTGTTTGAAAATAAAAATTACCGGGAGCTGTCAGGACACACCTCCTATCAGGAATGGGTGGACAGCGGCGGAAAGGCTCCCTTCCCGGGGGGAGAGAGCAGGGAGGAGTTTAAGAAAAGAACTCTTTCGGGCTTTGAAAAAAGTGTGGGAGAATGTATGGAAGCAGGGATTGCCTCTGCGGCCTATATTGTCCATGGCGGGACAATCATGTGTATTATGGAGAAATACGCATTCCCGAAAAAAGGATATTATGACTATCAGATAGAAAATGGAGAGGGCTATGAGCTTATTATTGCGGACGGTTTTTGCAGTGACAGCAGGCTTTCTGCTGGATCTTATGCTGGGGGATCCCGGATTTTTGTACCATCCGGTGAGACTGATTGGACACCTGATTACATGGACGGAAAAAATTATAAGAGGCTGTTTTCCGAAAACGAAAGCCGGTGAGAGGGCCGGAGGGGGAGTTCTGGTTCTCTTCGTCATTGCTGTCAGCATGGCTGTGCCGGGCGCTTTACTTTTTTTGTCCTATGGGTATGCATGGCAGGCGGGGCTTGCCCTTGAGACCTTTATGTGCTATCAGATATTTGCCGTAAAGTCTCTGAAAACGGAGAGTGACAAGGTATATCAGGCATTAAAAACAGAAGGGCCTGCGGCGGCCAGAAAGGCTGTGTCAATGATTGTAGGAAGGGATACCCGCAGCTTAACAGAGGAAGGGGTCATTAAGGCAGCGGTGGAGACTGTGGCGGAGAATACCTCAGACGGGGTGACGGCGCCCCTTTTTTATATGGTGATTGGCGGCGCGGTACTTGGATTCGGATATAAGGCTGTGAATACCATGGATTCCATGCTTGGATATAAAAATGAGAAATATAAGTATTTCGGAACAGCGGCGGCAAGGCTTGACGATGCGGCGAATTATATTCCCGCAAGGCTTACCGCCTGGATTATGATCGGGGCCTCTTTCCTTGCAGGAATGGACTGGAAAAATGCAGTCCATATCTATCTTCGGGATAAAAGGAAGCATAAGAGCCCCAACGCGGCCCAGACAGAGGCAGTCATGGCAGGCGCCCTTGGGGTGGAGCTTGCGGGAAACGCCTGGTATTTCGGGAAGCTTTATGAAAAACCGGTTATCGGAGATCCATTAAGGCAGATTGAACCGGAGGACATCAGACGGGCCCATAAGCTGTTGTATATAACGGCAGTACTGGCAATGCTTCTATTTTTGGCGGTTCGTATTTTTGCCGGCGCAATACTGGCAGAGATTATTTAAAAGATGAGAAGTGTATGATAAAAGAAGTGAAAAGGAATGAGGTGTAAAATGGATGAGAGGTATTTGGAAGCTGTTAGAACTATAAAAATGGCGATTTTGAAAAGTCAGAATAGGGCAGCTAAATATACAAATACGGAAATGCTGTCTTTGTACTATGCCATAGGCGGTTATGTTTCCGGAAATTCGAGAGAAGGAACATGGGGAACGGGAGCGATTGACGAGATCAGCGCCCGTTTGCGTGAAGAAATGCCAGGGCTGCGCGGATTTTCCGCTGGAAATATTAAATTGATGCGTCAATTTTTTGAAGCATGGCAGCCGTATTTGCAAATAAACACAGAGCTTTTTTTTGAAAACAAATCGGTAGCCACGACTATCGATTTAGAACAGATGAAGGATGTAGCATTGGCAATTTCAAAAAAACGATTGCTGGCGGCTACCGATTTTCCGATAGAAGCGTTTACGGAAATAAGCTTTACACATCACATGGAAATTCTTCACAAGACAAAGGAACTGGATGAAAGGCTCTTTTATATTCAGGAGTGTGCAATGGGGCATTGGAGTAAAATTGTATTGAGAACCAGGCTGAAAGAAAATCTGTATCAGCATAAAGGTTCGCTGACCAATAATTTTTCCGTGACGATGCCGGAGAATAAGCAGTATATGAAGGCGATCCAGGTCTTTAAAGATGAATATTTTTTGGATTTTATCAATACAGAGGAGTTGGATTTGACCGATCCGCAGGATTTGGACGAGCGCGTTCTGGAAAAAGAAATTATCATCCATATTCGCAATTTTATTCAATGTTTAGGATCAGGATTTTGTTTTGTTGGCAATCAGCACCGCATTGAAGTGGACGGTGAAGAGTTTTTTGCGGACTTGCTTTTTTTCCAGCGCGACTTGAAAGCGTTGGTTGTGATTGAACTGAAAAAAGGTAAGTTCAAGCCAGCATATCTGGGACAGCTCAACTTCTATTTATCAGCTTTGGACGAGAAAGAACGTAAGAATGGTGAGAATCCTGCAATTGGTATTCTTCTCTGCAGGGAAGCAAATAAAAGTGTTGTAGAGTTAGCAATTCGAGATTACTCCAAACCGATGGGCGTAGCAACCTATCGCACAGCAGATGAACTGCCGGGTAACTATAAAGTCCTTGCCCCGATTATTGAAGAAGTCCCCAAAATATTGGATGAAGCCGGATTTGAGGAAGACAAGAAAACAAAATAAGATTATATAATGGGTGCTATGCATAGAGAGATATAAAAGTGATGAAACAGGAAGGACACAGGCATGGAAAGACAGATTCACGGAGGAGATATTTACCGGAATAAGGTGCTGCTGGATTTTTCAGTAAACAGCAATCCATTAGGAGTGCCTAAGCCGGTGCGTCTTGCAGCGGCTCTGGCGGCAGCGGATATTGAGCATTACCCGGATATCCGGTGTGAGGAGCTTAAAAAGGCAATCAGCAGATTTGAGGGCATTCCGGAGGAGAAGATTATCTGCGGGAACGGCGCCGCAGAGCTTTTCTTTGCGGCAGCGCTGGCGGGAAGGCCGAAAAAAGCTCTGGTTCTTTCTCCCTCCTTTTCCGAGTATGAGCGGGCTCTTAAGGCTGTAGGAGCCGAAATCCAGTATGCTGCCCTGCCAAAAGAAAAAGGTTTTGAGGCTGATGAAAGTCTGTTGGAGAAAATTACGCCGGAATATGATATGATATTTTTATGTAATCCAAATAATCCTACAGGCTGTGTGATGAAAAAGTGTCTGCTTAAGGCTGTGCTTGAAAAATGCAGGAAATACGGCATACTGCTTGTATTGGACGAGTGCTTTGTTGACTTCCTTGAGGAACCAGAGAAGGTTACCATGAGGGAGGAGGCAGCCGGTTCTGCGGAGTTTCTGCTTGTAAAGGCATTTACGAAGCTCTTTGCCATGCCAGGCTTAAGGCTGGGGTATGCAGTCAGCGGCGATCAGGAGCTTTTGGAAAAAATGAAGGAAGTCCTGCAGCCCTGGAATGTGTCTGTGCCTGCACAGGCGGGCGGCATAGCGGCGCTTACAGACTGCGGAAACTACTGTGTGGATGAGTATATAAAAAATACAAGGAAATATGTAAAAGCGGAGCGGGAACGCATGGAGTCTGCTCTGAAAGAGCTTGGATACTATGTGTTCCCTTCCAAAGCCAACTATCTGTTTTTCAGGGGAAAACCTTTTCTATATGAGGCGGCAGTGGAGGCAGGCTTTTTGATACGGGACTGCAGCAGCTACCGGGGGCTTTCTCCCGGCTATTACCGGATTGCTGTGCGAAAAAAAGAGGAAAATGAGAGGTTTATCACATGGCTAAGAGAATTATGATACAGGGAACCATGTCAAATGCCGGAAAAAGCCTGATTTGTGCAGGCTTGTGCAGGATTTTCAGGCAGGACGGATATAAGGTTACTCCTTTTAAATCACAGAATATGGCTCTTAATTCCTATATTACGGAGGAGGGCCTTGAGATAGGCCGTGCCCAGGCCATGCAGGCGGAGGCGGCCGGGATTAAGCCTAAGGCATGGATGAATCCCATCCTTTTAAAGCCCACGGGCGATATGGGCTCCCAGGTCATTGTAAATGGAGAGGTGCTTGGAAACATGAGCGCCCGGGACTATTTTGCCTATAAGAAGAGGCTGATACCGGATATTATGAGGGCTTTTCATAAGCTAGAGGAGGAGTATGACATTATCGTAATTGAGGGCGCGGGAAGTCCGGCGGAGATTAACCTTAAGGAGGACGACATTGTAAATATGGGGCTGGCAAAAATGACAGACGCCCCGGTGCTTCTGGTAGGGGATATTGACAGGGGCGGGGTATTCGCCCAGCTTCTGGGGACTCTTCTGCTTCTTGAGGAGGATGAAAGGAAACGGGTGAAGGGCCTGATTATCAATAAATTCCGGGGGGATAAGACCATTCTTGACCCGGGGATTGCCATGCTTGAGGAGAGAGGCGGGATTCCCGCGGCAGGCGTTGTGCCTTACCTTAAGGTGGAGCTTGAGGACGAGGACAGCCTGACAGAGCGGTTTGAGGAAAATAAAAGGAACAGGGAAGTGGCAGTCGAGATTGCGGTGATACGTGTCCCAAGAATTTCTAATTTTACGGATTTCCTTATATTTGAAAATACAAAGGGAATCCGCTTGCGGTATGTGAAAAGTGTTACCGCTCTTAGGAATCCGGATATGATTATTCTTCCGGGAACAAAAAATACCATAGAGGACTTGCTGTGGCTTAGACAGAACGGACTGGAGGCCGCCATATTAAAAGCGGCGTCAAAAGGGACACCGGTCTGGGGAATCTGCGGAGGATACCAGATGCTGGGGGAGTCCCTGAAGGATCCAAAGGGAATGGAAGGAGGCGGACGGACAGGAACTGTGCGGGGGATGGGACTTCTGCCGGTGGAAACCGTATTTGCAGAGGAGAAAACAAGAACCCGGGTTACAGGACGCTTCCATGAGATAGAAGGAATGTTTTCATCCCTTTCCGGCATGAAGTTTGAGGGATATGAGATACACATGGGGAGGACAGATGGAGAAGCGGAGGGCATGAGTACAATCCGGGATTTTATATCAGGCAGCGAGACTGCGGACGGAGCATACAGGGGAAATGTCTGCGGTACTTATGTCCATGGTATTTTTGATCATCAGGATATTTCACAGGCAGTACTTAAGGCGCTGGCAGAGAAAAAGGGCGTTTCTTTTGATGAATTTGAAGGTATCGACCTGAAGGAATTTAAGGAACAGCAGTATGATTTGCTTGCAGATGAGCTAAGAGCGCATCTGGATATGAAAATGATATATGAAATCATGGGAGAAAAAGAGAATGGCAGCAGAGATTGAAGTTATGGCTCCGGCAGAGATAGAAAAAAGAAGCTTTGAGATTATTACAGAGGAACTGGAGCAGAGAGGAATGAGGCTTTCCGGGCCAGAGGCATTGGTGATAAAAAGATGTATTCATACAAGCGCGGATTTTGATTATGCAGGAAATCTTGCATTTTCGGAAAATGCCGTAGAAAAAGCTCTGGCGGCGCTTAGGGGCGGGGCATCCATTGTCACAGATACGCAGATGGGGCGTTCCGGGATTAATAAAAGGGTTTTAAGTAAATTCGGAGGGCAGGTGCACTGCTTTATGTCTGACGGAGACGTGGCAGAGGCCGCAGTGAAAAATGGAACTACAAGGGCAGCAGCCAGTATGGATAAGGCCTGCATGCTTAAGGAAAGACTGATTTTTGCCGTAGGAAATGCACCGACAGCTCTTGTCCGGCTGTATGAGCTTATTCAGGCGGAAAGGCTGAAACCAGAGCTGGTTATCGGCGTGCCGGTAGGATTTGTAAACGTGGTGCAGTCAAAGGGGTTGATACTGTCCCTTCCAGATACACCTTATATTGTGGCGCGGGGACGAAAAGGCGGGAGCAATATAGCGGCGTGTATCTGCAATGCACTTTTGTATATGCTGTAGGGAGAGATTCCACCTGTGCGGATAAGAAAAATCCGGCAGACAGACCGCAGGCAGTATTTATAGAAAGTGCTTGACAAGGAAGTATCTTCCAACTAAAATAGAGTTTAGCTGTTATGAGGAAATAAAAAGAAAGGAGGCAGAACTATGAATTATTCAGGAATTACTTATTTTGGCGGCAAGGGAAGAAATATGACAACGACATGTGCTCAGACACTCTGCCTCGCAGAAAGGTATGGACGGCATTGATTTTCTGCCGTTTTTTCTATAGCTTATCTGCCGCAGTCTGTAAGGGCTGCGGCTTTTTATGATATAGGAAGCTTCATTTTCTATATCTTCTGTATGCATTCTCCTATCGGAAAGAATACATATATCTATAGAGCCGCAGTCCCGGCACATTTTCATTGTTACCTTAAACTTATAGTAAACGACTAATATTAGGAGGTGCTTTTATGCAGAAACTTGGAACTTACATGAAGCGCTACGGCCCCTTTTATCTGCTTGGATTTGTCTGTATGGTTGTCAGCATTATTCTTGATATGGCGGCGCCGCAGCTTATCAGGCATATTATAGATGACGTTATTGTGGGAAGGAACCAGGAGCTTTTCATGAGATTTATCTTAGGGCTTTTGGGAATCGGCATGGGCCGTGCCGTGCTTCAGTATATAAAGGAATTAACCTATGATGCGGTAGGTGTTTCGGTAGGTTATCATATGCGGAAGGATTTGTTTTGCCACATTCAGAAAATGTCCATGGATTTCTTTGACCGTCATAATACAGGTGAGCTGATGACGCGTGTGAAGGAGGATGTGGATAAGGTGTGGATGGCGGCAGGATTTGTGGGGATTCTGGCTGTTGAGGCCGTGACTCATACGGTGCTTGTCCTTTTCTTCATGTTCCGGTTAAACCCTAAGCTTACGATTGTCCCGTTTATGATTCTGCCGCTGATTGGAGTCTGCGCCGTGAGGATGGAGGGAAAGCTTGGCACGGTATATGATAAAATCAGCGAAGAAACAGCAGAGCTTAATACAGTGGCCCAGGAGGCTTTATCCGGTGTCCGTACAGTGAAGGCTTTCGCACAGGAAAAACATGAGATCAGGAAATTTGGAAGGCATAACCGGAAGTTTTATGATCTAAACATGGAGCAGGCGGGGATTGTGGCTGATTATCAGCCGGCAATTACCTTTCTTGGGCATACCATGCTGCTTATGGTGCTTACCACAGGGGGCTTTATGGTGATCCGGGGGAGTATGACGCTGGGTGCTCTGGGGGCATTTTTGGAATATGCTAATAATGTGATCTGGCCCATGGAGATTGTGGGATGGCTAAGCAATGATATCGCGTCAGCCTTTGCTTCCTGGAAGAAGATTAAAAAGGCGGCCGGGGAGACGCCGCAGATTATGGAGCAGGAGGGAGCAGTTACTCCTGAAAGGATTACCGGAAGCCTTAGATTTGAACATGTAGGATTTTCCCTGAACGGACAGGAGATTTTAAAGGACATTAATCTGGAGCTTCAGCCCGGGCAGACATTAGGAATTATGGGGATGACCGGCTCCGGAAAGACAACAATTGTGAATCTTATCCAGCGTTTTTATGATGTGACAGAGGGGCGTATTCTTCTTGACGGGAAGGACATCCGTTCCTATCCCCTGGACGCCCTGCGGGCATCTATTTCCGTTGTGATGCAGGATGTGTTTCTGTTTTCTGACTCTGTATCAGAAAACGTAAAGACTGGAAAGCGGGAGGAGCTTACACAAGGCACGGTAGAGTGGGCATTAGAGCGGGCCGGCGCGGCTCATTTTGTAAGCCGCCTGGGGAATGGATACGAAACCGTTGTGGGAGAACGGGGCGTGGGGCTTTCCGGAGGACAAAAGCAGAGAATCAGTATTGCCCGGGCGATTGCAAAGCAGGCTCCGGTGCTGGTTCTTGACGATGCTGCCTCTGCACTTGACATGGAGACAGAGCAGTTGATTCAGAAAAACTTAAAGCAGGTAGATAAAGTGACAAAAATTATTATCGGGCACCGCATTTCTGCCGTACGCTTTGCAGATGAGATTATCGTATTGGAAAATAACGAGATTGCCGAGCGGGGAACCCATGAGGAGCTTATGGCAGCAAAGGGCCGTTATTACCGCACATGGTGCGTGCAGTACGCAGATAGAAAGGAGGAGGAGCTATGCCGGTAAATTCTGCAAGGGAAGACGAGTTAATCAGGGACGTCTCTAAAAAAGAAACTCTGGTAAGGTTATATAAATATATGCTGGCATACAAAAAGGAGCTTGTCCTTGTGGGATTTCTGCTGTTGATTACCCTTTCCGTGAATCTGGCCACGCCGCTGATGATTGAGCTGGCTGTAGATACCTTTGTGGCAGAGGGGGATGTGCCGGGGCTTATGAGGCTGGCTGCCTTCGGGTTTTTCATGTTTCTTTTGCGCATGGTGTGCGGAAGAGGCTGGATGCGCATGATTGCAGACGTGACAAACCGGGTATTAATGACAATCAGGAGTCAGCTGTATGAGCATATCCAGACCTTAAGCTTTCACTTTTTTGACAGCAGGCCTACGGGGAAGATTCTTGCCCGTATTGTGGGGGATATTAATTCTCTTAAGGATATGCTTTCGGACAGCGTGACAAAGCTGCTTCCGGATTTCCTGACTCTGATTGGAATTGCCTGCATTATGCTGGTAAAAAGCTGGCAGCTTGCCCTTGCGGCCTTTCTGACACTGCCCCTTCTTGCAGGGGGAATGTTTGTGATTCAGATCCGGGCACATAAGCTGTGGCAGATACACAGGCAGAAGAATTCCAACCTGAATGCATTTATCCATGAAAACTTTTCCGGCATCCGTATTGTCCAGAGCTTTGCGGCGGAGCCGGAGAGAGAGGCAGACTTTGACCGCTGCGCCCTGGAATACCGTGACAGCTTTGTGGATGCGGTAAAGGTTGCGGACCTCTTCAGCGCCCTGGTGGAAACTGTGTGGGGCCTGGGAGGATTTCTCCTTTATTTTATCGGTATACGGATTGTGGGAGCAGACAAAATCGGGGTGGGAACCTTCCTTGCGTTTTCCACGTATCTTGGAATGTTCTGGAGCCCCATCCGGAACCTTGCCAGCTTCTATAATAAGATTGTGACCAATATTTCGGCCGCGGAGAGGGTATTTGATATCCTTGATACGCCGGCAGAGATAAGGGATGAGGCAGGAAGCGTAAAGTTACCGGAAATTAAGGGCGGGGTAGCATTTAAAAATGTGAGCTTTGCGTATACGGACGAACCGGAAAAGCTTGTGCTTGAGGATGTAAGCTTTCTTGTGCGTCCCGGGGAGACCATTGCCTTGGTGGGGCCTACCGGTGCAGGGAAAACAACTATTGCCAGTCTCATCAGCCGGTTTTATGATGTGACGGCAGGAAGTATTGAAATCGATGGATATAATACCAGAGAGGTTACATTAGAGAGCTTAAGAAAGCAGATGGGGGTCATGACTCAGGATACATTTCTTTTTACCGGGACAATCCGGGAGAACATCTGCTATGGAAAAGAGGATGCTAAAGAGGAGGAAATGATTGCTGCCGCAAAGGCAGTCAATGCCCATGAGTTTATTATGAAAACGAAAAAAGGCTATGACACCCAAATAAGCGAGAGAAGCTCCGGGCTTTCCATTGGGCAGCGCCAGCTTCTTGCCTTTGCGCGGACCATGTTAAGCAATCCGCGGATTCTCATACTGGATGAGGCCACCTCCAGCATTGATACCCATACGGAGCTGCTTGTGCAGGCCGGTATAGAGGCCATGTTAAAAAACAGGACCTCCTTTATTATCGCCCACCGGCTCTCCACCATACGGGGAGCTGACAGAATTTTTTATATTGACGATAAAAATATTCTGGAGGCAGGGAGCCATGAAGAGCTTATGGCCAAAAAAGGAGCCTACTACCGGCTGTATGAAAGTCAGTTTGAGGAAATAAAGTAAAATAGGATTCCATGGCGGAGAGCTCAGCGGTATATATCCCTTAAATGCTTTACAAATATTTTACGTACTTCCTCATATTCCCCGAGGCCCTTAAGGTGGCATACCACATCGTACCCTTCCTTCTCAAATACGGATTTCCAGGAATCTCTTTCCTCCCCCGCCATGTCGTTGTTTGCATGGTCTCCGGCAACAATCATGAAGGGAGCCAGATGTACGGTTTTTACCTTGCTTTTTTTCAGAAGCTCCGTCACATGCAGAAGCTCGGGGTATGCCTCCACAGTTCCCATGTGGATATAAGGGTATCCCATTTCCTTGAACATATAGTCCAGCGCAGGATATACGGTATTTGCGTAATGCTCGCTTCCATGCCCCATAAGCACCAGCGCTTCCGAAGCGTCAAGATCAGCAAAGGAGCTGCCCAGAATCTGTACGATTTTCCTCATGTCTTCTGTAGAGGAAAGGAGGGGCGCTCCGAAGGAGATGGAATGAAAATCCCCCTGAAGGGCGAGGGCATCCTCTTTCATCTGGTCATTCTCGATTCCGTTAATTACATGGGTGGGCTGGATATATACATCTGTAATTTTGTCCTCCTTCATCTGAAGGAGCGCCTCTGAAACAGTGGGAATGTTCTCACCGGTTGTTTCTTTAAGCTTCGTGAGAATCATTCTGCTGGTCCAGGCCCGGTAAAAGGGAATATCCGGGAAGGATGCTTCTATCTTTTTTTCAATAGCGTCAATGGTTAAGGCACGTGTGTCAGAATAGCTTGTTCCAAAGCTTACAACAAGGATTCCTTTTTTCATGTCAATTTACCTATTACTGTGAAGATATCGGACAGCAACGTTTTCCTTTCTTGTTTAATATATCAGGATTCCTAAGAATCGAAAGAATCAGCGGCGGCTTTAAGGAGGCGGTTCTTAACAGCCCGTCATCCGAAAATATTTCATCAGGGGAACCGCCCTTTAGCAGCCTTCCTTCATGGAAAATGAGTATCTCATCCGCCCATTCATAGGCATAATTTACATCATGGGTTGCCATAAGTACTGTAATTCCCTGTTCTGTAACCTTTCCGATAATATCATGGACCAGATCCGTATGTAAGGGGTCAAGGGCAGAAGCAGGCTCGTCAAAAATAATCAGCTCCGGCTCCATGACAAGAATATCCGCGATAGCTGTCAGTTTTTTCTGTCCGCCGCTTAGGGCGTGCACCGGCTTATGGGCAAAGGGAGTAATCAAAAGCCTGTCCATAATATCCTGTACTTTTTTTCTTGTTTCCGCCTCGGAAAAGCCAAGATTTAAGGGGCCGAAAGAGATTTCCTGGGCAACGCTGGCTGAAAAAAGCTGGTTATCAGGATCCTGAAATACAATGCCTACTTTACTTCTAAGGCTTAGAAGCCCCTTTTTGGAGTAGTTAAGAGGAATTCCATTATAATAAATAGTTCCACAGTCCGGTCTTAAAATTCCGTTGCAGCACAGGAAAAATGTGGATTTTCCCGAGCCGTTTGAGCCCATGCATGCAATCCTTTTTCCCCGGCGGATAGTAAGGGATAAACCCTTAAGCGCAGGAGAGCTTTCTCCTTCATAAGTATAACAGACATTTTCTGCCTTTAATATAGCTTCATCCAAAATTATCACCTCCCAGGTGTTTTTATATGGAATTCTTGCATTTCAATACTACAATAAGCGCAAAGAGGAACACTTCAAATCCCGCAATACAGAATATTTCTGAATATCTTGCAGGGCGCTCTTCTTTAAGCACCTGAATCCTGCCGTTATAGCACCGGGCCTCCATGGCATCGTAGAGGGCGCAGGAGCGTCTGACGGATAAGATAAACAAAGAGCCGGCCATGGCGGCGAAGGCTTTCCTGGCGGTACGGAGATTTTTATTTCCAAGTCTGGATTTCTGTGAGGTCAAAATGGCTGACGCTGTGTGCAGTGTAATAAAAATGTACCGGTAAATAAGCAGCATAAGCTCTATGATAAGTCCGGGGACATGCAGCTTTTTTAATACCCCGAGAATGTCCGTCAAAGGGGTGCTAAGTGACAGGAAATACAGGCAGGACACGCTGGCAAGCGCGGTAAGGATAAGCTGCGCTCCCCGAAGGATGCCCTTGACGCTCCCGGTAAGATAAAAGGAACCAAAGGGGATAGCAAAGGCGTCAAGGGGTGTCCGGGATATATTTACCAGGACTGCCGCTGTACTAAGGAACAGAAAAACAAGGGGAATGGACATCAGCCTTATGTAGCGGGAGAGGGGAATCCCTCCCTTCCCCACTGTTAATATTCCTGTGACAAAGAGCACAAGGACTGCGGCTGTGACAGAACGGCTACTGACGCAGAGAAGGAGTGTCAGCATGGAAAACACAAACTTTTCCATTGCATTTACATAGCGGAGTCCCGAGGTGTAGCACAGCCTGTCAATGATAATCATAGGGCTTCATCTTCCTTACAGAGTTTTTTTCGTTCGTACATTCTTCCCAGGCAGAAGGCAAGGATTCCCACGCCTATGCCGGTCTGTACACAAAAAATCAGACTTTCTACCTCCCCGGGAAGCTCTCCGTCAAGCAGGGTTTCAAGCACAGGAGAAAACCAGGGCTCATACTCCCCGTGGATTTTCTCTACCATGACGCTTCCCGCATCATCCGAGCTGCCAAACTCGGCGCCCTTAAGGGCGAAAAGAGGTATGACCGCGATTAATATGGCCGCTATAATGAGCGCCAGAACAATTTTTTTATTTTTTGTTTCCATTTCTACGCCTCCCCCTTATATCCGATTAATTTGAGTTCAGATTTTGCAAATGCTTCTAAGCAGATGACAATAGCTGTAGTAAGGAGACCCTCTACAATTGCAAGAGGAATCTGGGTCGGGGCAAATACGCCGAGGAATTTTACTGCGGAAGCCGCTATGCCGCCGCTTTCTGAAGGGTAGGCAAGGGCGAGCTGGACGCTGGTAACACAGTATGTAAATAGGTCCCCTAAAGAAGCAGCAAGAAAAACAGCGGCTTTGCGGTTTGCCCTACATTTCTGGCAGAGCTTATAGATTCCATAGGTAACAAAGGGACCCGCAACAGCCATTGAAAAGGTGTTGGCTCCCAAAGTGGTGAGGCCGCCGTGGGCAAGGAGAACTGCCTGAAAAACAAGGACAATAATTCCCAGTACGCTGACAGTACATGGACCGAACAAAATCGCGCCGAATCCGGTTCCCGTCATGTGGGAACAGCTTCCGGTGACAGACGGAATTTTCAGTGATGATATGACGAAAATAAATGCGCCGGACATGGCCAGCAGAGTTACTGCCCTGGGGTTTTCGGCTAAGGTTTTTTTGATTTTTAAAAATCCTGCGGCCGCAAAGGGCAGGCATAATACACCCCATGCGATACAGAAGGTTACCGGAAGATAGCCTTCCATAATGTGCATTGCGTTTGCCGCCGGGTATATGCCTGTCATAAGTGAACATACAGTAATCCCGGCAATCAGTTTCTTTTGTTTACGAGTCATAGTAAACTCCTCCTTAAGATTGATATTGTGTGTGCGAAAGCACACAAAAAGAACACCTGGCTATCTTCGCGTAACCACGTGTGAACCGTCTGCAACGGGTAGGTCTTCTGACTTAAGGATCATCATAATACTTCGCCTTCCCGGTTTCCCAGTGACATCATGAAGCATTACTCCTCTACTACAGCGGCGCGACCGTGCGGGATTTCGACCCGGCTTGTCTGTTACCCTGCCAGGGCAGGCACCTCGTTACATTCAATCTGTTTCTATCATACTATCAGACAAGGGATGTGTCAAGTTACTGTCAGAGTGTGTTATTGTTCACTAGTCTGCGCATTTATTGCGCAGACCGTAAGAAAATGATTCAGGTGTGAGCAAATCCAGTCTAGATATCATTAAGGATTACGAATATGAAAAAGACAAATATTATTTCTGCATCTATTCAGATTATACCCCATTGAAACTGGATGAATGGATAGACTGTGACAGGAGAAGGAAAGAAAAATTATGTCCTGAAAGTTCTATGTAGACGAGGGGACAGCCAGAGAAATGGAAATCAGAGTATCGCGCTAGCCATTCCACTTTTTTCAGGGAAAACTGCTTATTATTTGTCGGAGGTTTGACGATTCTAAGGGAACAATTGCAAAAACTTGACAGGGAGCAGGAAAGAAAATCTAGCCGTGAATATGCTCCTGAAGCGGCGGAGGATCATCCGGCGCTAGTATGGTATAAGGAGCAGTATCCGGATAAGGAGATTCTGCTGGCCTGTGCGGAGGATATTGATGTCAGCGGACGAGAGGATCTGCTATTGATCTACCGCGTGGAAAAGGGACGAGCGGAGGCAGTAGCAGTTATGGCGGTAGGAGAAGACAGGTATGAAGTGACAGAGCCTATTTCTGCCCCCGTGAGCATCAGAAAATCCGTTTTTTTAATATGGACAAAGAACCAGAGCTGGAGTTCCTTATCACTGGAGAGAAAGATGGGCAGGTGGGGTATGCGGTATACCGGATCATGGATGGAGCTATTGTAGATCTTTATGGAGAGGGAATGGAGGACTGTTGCTGATGAGGCGCTATTCCATGGGACAAAAGCTTATGCTGACAGGTGTGGGGTTTCTGGCTGTCCTGTTGGCAGTATGGTTCTTCTTTCCAAAAGAACCAAAAAAAGACGAAAAAGCTCCGCTGCGGTTAGGATCAGGAGAGGATGTAACTGGCGTACTTTCAGATGAGATATGCCGTCAGGCCAGGCTTCATGGATATCCGGAATTCGTAGAGGGTAGCTATAGCTTTGTGGACTGCTGTGCGGGGACGGCACAGTGGGCCTTGCAGACAAAGGATATTGATCTGGGATTTTACTGTATACAGGCTGCTCATAGCATGACGCAGAACAGCGAAGAATTTTGGTCAATAAGCGGGATAGAATTTCTGCACCTGCCATAAGGACTTCATACATTGCCAAGGAATGGCATTTTAAAACTTCCTGTGCATTTATCATGGATGTTTTTATTCTTTATGATGGAGTAGAAGGAGTGAAAGAGCTGATTGAAAAACAGAATGGGTAAGGGCAATTCCATGAAATCCATTTGATTTTTCATCAAGGTTAGTCAGTCAGGGCAAGGTAATAGGCACAATAGTCTATGCTAAAAAACATGGAATTCTGCGGGAGAGGTCTTTTTTGGGGAAACCGGACTAAAAAGTGGCATCTGCGTATACTCAGCAGGACTTTTATCATGTAGCGTCAGCGCCTGATGGAGAACACCGTCATAAAGTGTAGTGGCATAGGCGTAATCGCTATGGCTGTATTTTTAGGATTTTTGTTATGTTTTGGACTTGTCATGAAAAGCCGCTCTAAAAGCGGCGGAGATTTCTGGGTGGGCGGCCGTTCTGTTGGCCCGATACCTACTGCGATTTCATTTTGCGCAGCATGCTTCAGCGCTACTGCAGTAGTAGGCGGGCCAGCAATGTTTGCGCAGTATGGAGCGGGATATCAGGGATTTGAGGCGGTAGAGAACCGATTCGGGATATGCTTTCTGATAATTGTTATGGGTGCATGGCTGTCACTTTTTACAAGAAGAATATTATTAATTTCCACCGGATCTTTTTTGATGGGTTTGTCTTTTGGAACATATGCAATGTTTTATTCTACAGTACCCGCTGATATTTTAAAAGGCGAATATCCAGGGGCATATGCTGCTCCCATCAGTCTGATATTGGGAGTTGGAAATATCTGCAGCGCGGTGATATACTAATTTTGCTGAATTTTCATTGTGATTCGTGGAAAATATGTTATAATTTTTTAAAAGCTTATAGAAAGAAGTCTGTCAGAAAGGGGTGAGTGATACGATGAAGCAGAAAAGGAAGCTGCCAATAGGGATTGAATTTTTTAAGGATATGCGGACCCGGGACTACTACTATATTGATAAAACCGGATTTATCAGAGAGCTTCTGGATAATTATGGAAGTGTAAATTTGTTCACAAGACCACGCCGTTTTGGAAAGAGTCTTAATATGGATATGCTCAAATCTTTTTTCGAGATTGGAACCGAAGCAGCGCTCTTTGAAGGATTAGAGATTGCAGAAGATATAGACAGATGTAGGGAATATATGGGTAAATTCCCCGTTATTTCTATTAGTCTGAAGGATGTCGAAGGAGAAAATTACGAGACTGCATATGATAATCTGGGCATAGTAATTAGTGAAGAAGCGGAGAGATTCGATTTTTTGCCTGACAGTAAAGAATTAACCTGGACAGAAAAGGAAAAGCTGCTCCGTCTGATGAAAGGGGATTTTGAGAAACCTGCTTATCTTCATAACAGCCTCCGGCTTCTGACAAGGCTTCTGCATAAGCACTATGGAACACAGGTTATTGTGTTAATTGATGAATATGATGTACCGCTTGACAAGGCTTATCAAAATGGATACTATCCCCAGATGGTGCAGCTGATACGTTCTGTATTCAGTCAGGTGTTGAAAACGAACAAGAATCTCTATTTTGCAGTGATTACAGGATGTTTAAGAATTGCAAAGGAAAGCATTTTTACAGGACTTAATAATTTTAAGGTAAGAACGATTGCCGATGTGTCGTATGCTGAATATTTTGGGTTTACAGATAAAGAGGTCAGGGAAATGCTTTCTTACTATGATCTGGAAGATAAGTTCAGCCAGATGAAAGAATGGTATGACGGCTATCGTTTTGGACAGGTTGATGTATATTGTCCGTGGGATATTCTAAATCAATGTGATAAATTCCTGGAATCCAGGTCTGCTCCAATGGAGCCGCACTGGGAGAACAGCAGCAGTAATGCAATTATACAGGACATTATTGAACATGCAACGAATACCACAAAAGATCAGATTGAGGCGCTGATTTCGGGTGAAGAGATAGAAAAAGCTTTGATACCGGAATTAACTTATACAGATCTTGACAGCCAGGATGTAGAGGTACGACAGACATATTTGTGGAGCGTTTTGTTTGCAACGGGATATTTGACTGTGGCAGGCCGGTTAGAAAACGGGTTTTACAGGCTTATTATTCCTAATCGGGAGATACTGGGCATCTATGAAAAGAAGATTCGATCATGGTTCAAGATTGAGGCCACAAATAAAAAGTTGAAGTGGCAGAATTTTTGTAGTGCGGTAAAGGATGGAAAAGCAAAAGAGGTTCAGGAACTATTGAATGAGTTTATGGCAGAAGCCATCAGCATCAGAGATACATGTGCGAAAAAATCAATGAAAGAAAATTTCTACCATGGCCTTTTGCTGGGTCTTTTGCAGGTTGAAGAAAGCTGGATTGTAAAGTCTAATGCAGAGTCAGGTATTGGTTATACGGATACACAGATTGAGATACCGTCTGAAAAGACAGGATGTGTCATTGAGATGAAGTATGCACAAGAGGGGCGTTTTGATGCTGCCTGCAAAGAGGCAATGATACAGATTGAGAATGATGGTTATACAGACGTATTTCATAAGAAAGGGATGCGGACAATTCATGTGTATGGAATAGCATGTTATAAGAAGAGCTGTAAAATAGAATATCGTATGGAAGGCAGGCGGCAGTAAGATACCATCTTTCTTCTATAGGAGACAGCCTTTCACAGCAGACAGTGCAGACATAATCATTCTGGCGATATGTGAGCAAACGGGATGATAATGCCGGACATAAGGTACTGTATGAGCCGGCGGTAAATAAAAGCCCTGGCCGGACTGCTTGGAAAAGGCTTTTTTTTTGTCCATATTTCGTTCTATATCGGCTCCAACAGGATATTTTTCAGAGATGCAGCGTAGTACCGTGTCTCCGGAGTGGGAAAGCTGCACGCAGGGATTCTGTGAGGAGCATACCCCGCAAGGAATATGTCTACTTGACCCGGTTAACCCGAGCCGCAGGCAGAGGTTAGATTATATGGTTTTCAATTTGTCTTTCATATGCTATTATGGATAAAGCGGGAAAAACGAGGAGACAAAAGATGATAAAACCATATTTTCCATTATTTATAGATATCTCACAGAAAGAAATCGTGGTAGCCGGCGGGGGTAAAGTAGCGGAAAGAAGAGTAAATACACTTCTTTCCTTTACAGAGCATATAAAAGTTGTGTCGCCAGAGCTTACAGAGGGGCTGCATTATTTGGCAGAAAACGGGCAGATTGTCTGGCTGGAGAAGCTTTATGAGAGTAAAGTACTTGAAGGCGCTGATATAGTGCTTGCGGCAACAGATGATGCCTCCTGTAATGAGCAGATTGTCAGGGACTGCAGAAAACGGGGAATTTTAGTAAATACGGCTCATAAAAAGGAGCTGTGTGATTTTTATTTTCCGGCGGTAGACGTCAGAGAAAATGTTGTTGTAGGGATAAATGCAAGCGGAATTAACCATAAGCAGGTTAAACAGATGAGAAAAGATTTAGAAACGATAGACGAAATAAAGAAAAAGTTAGGGCTCAGCGAGGAACAGCATGAGTAAAAGGATTGTAATTGGCAGCAGAAAAAGCAGGCTTGCGGTAATACAGACAGAAAAGGTTATTGATTATATAAAAAAGAACTATCCAGAGATAGAGACGGAAATGGTTACCTTAGAGACAACTGGAGACCGGCGGCTGGATATAACGCTTGAGAAAATCGGGGGAAAGGGGCTGTTTGTCAAGGAGCTTGACAGAGCGCTTTTAGATAAAACCATTGATTTGTCCGTCCACAGTCTTAAGGATATGCCTATGGAGGAGTCAGAGGAGATTCCTATTGTTGCGTTTTCAGAAAGAGAGGATGTAAGAGATGTTCTTGTACTTCCGGAGGGAGTGAGGGAATGGACGGGGGAAGGTGTTATCGGCTGTTCTTCCTTTCGGAGGCGGATACAGGGGCAGAAGCTTTTTCCCGGCGCTAAGTTTAAAAGTGTGAGAGGAAATGTGCTTACAAGGCTTGAGAAGCTTAACGCAGGAGAGTATGACGCCCTGATTCTTGCCGCGGCGGGACTTAAAAGGCTTGGACTTGAGGGGCGGATATACAGATATTTTTCCACAGATGAGATACTGCCGGCGGCAGGGCAGGGGATTTTGGCCGTACAGGGAAGGCGCGGGGAGGACTATTCATTTTTAGAGGGATTCGGCAGCAGGGAAACTGCCTGTATCGCAAAAAGTGAGAGGGCGTTTGTAAGGTATCTTGACGGAGGCTGTACCTCGCCGGTGGCAGCATATGGAGAGGTATGGGGCGGCAGGCTTGTGTTAAAGGGTCTGTATTATATAGAGGAAACGCAAAGCTTTGTAATCGGAGGTATGACAGGGAAGCTTTCGGAGGCGGAAGAGACAGGGATTGCACTGGCAAAGGAGATGAGGAAAAAGTATGATCCATAAGGATGTAAAAGGATCAGAGCTTATTATGTATCAGACAGAGGATGGGCTGACAAAGGTAGAAGTGACGTTTGAGGATGATACGGTCTGGCTCTCGATTGATCAGATGGCGGAAAGAAAAGCCAGGGAAGAATATGGGAAATATAAGCGTCTTCATACAGATGATATTTCCAGGATAGAGGAAGACTATATAAGCGCATTGGAACATATGGAGAGTATGCTTCTGCGTGATGAAATATGAAAGAGTGGCTGTAAAAAGTTTCTATGAAGAGTCAGAGGTATATAAATGGAAGGCAAAGTTTGGCTTGTAGGCGCGGGCCCCGGAGATGAGGGCCTTCTGACAGTAAAGGCAAGGGATATTCTTTTGGATGCGGATACAATCGTGTATGATCATCTGGTGGGAAAGAATATTCTTTTAAAATATGGAGCAGGAAAAGAACTGATAAATGTGGGAAAAACCGCAGGGCACCATCCGATTCCCCAGGATATGATCAACCGGATTCTGACCGAAGAGGCGGGAAAGGGGAAAAAGGTCGTGCGCTTAAAGGGCGGCGATCCATTTCTGTTCGGGCGGGGCGGCGAGGAGCTTGAGGAGCTTAGGGAGTGCAGCATTCCCTTTGAGGCAGTGCCGGGCGTTACATCTGCCCTTGCTGTCCCGGCATACAATGGGATACCGGTTACTCATAGAGATTATGCTTCTTCTCTTCACATTGTTACGGGACATGCAGGAGCAGGGAAGGAAAATAAGATTAATTATAAGGCTCTTGTGGAGGCTGGAGGAACTCTTGTTTTTTTAATGGGAGTTACGGCTCTTGAAAGCATTATGGAAGGGCTTAAAAAAGGGGGAATGAGCCCGTCTGTACCTGCGGCAGTTCTTCAGGAGGGAACGACAGCAGGGCAGAGGCGGGTAGTGGCGGACGTAGGCACGCTTGCAGAAAAGGCGGCGGAGGCAGGGATAAAACCGCCGGCTCTGGTTGTGGCCGGAGATGTGTGCAGGCTGTCGGACAGGCTTGACTGGTATGAGAAGAAGCCGCTGACGGGAACACGTATTTTTCTCACGAGGCCGAAGGAATTGATTTCCTCTATGGCTGGAAGGTTAAGAAATAAGGGGGCAGAGGTTCTGGAGATTCCATCTATCGAGACGGTGCCTATAAAGGAGAACTGTTTATTAGAGGAAGCATTTAAAAAGATAGAGACATTTGACTGGATCGTGTTTACAAGCCAGGTGGGTGTGCGGGTTTTCTTTGAAAAGATGAGAGAGTATAAAACAGACATCAGGAGTATATGCCGCGCTAAATTTGCCGTTATCGGAGAGGGAACAAAAAGAGCATTAGAATTACAGGGCATATTTGCAGACGTAATGCCAGAAATATATGACGGTGTATCTCTGGGAAGAGCGCTTGCCGGACAGGATATTATGGGTAAGAGGATTCTTATTCCAAGAGCAGAGAAAGGAAGCAAGGAGCTGGTTCCGATCCTTGAGGAGGCAGGGGCGTCTGTTTCAGATCTGCCGGTTTACCGTACCGTGTACCGGGATTTTACGGGAATCCCTCTGTCCATCAAAGATGAAATTCACAGCGGGAGGACTTCCTGTGCAGTATTTACCAGCAGCTCTACGGTAGAGGGATTTGTAAAAGCGGCAGAAGGCGCGGATTTTTCAAGACTTACGGCGGCGTGTATCGGGCGGCAGACTGCAGATACGGCTAAGAAATATGGAATGAAATGTTATGTATCAGAAAGGGCGTCCATTGACAGCCTGGCAGAGCTTGTAGAAAGGATAAGGAAGACAGATGATTAAAAGACCAAGAAGATTAAGAGGCAGCGAAGGGTTACGGAGGATGGTCCGGGAGACGAGGATGGATAAGTCCTCTCTGATTTATCCCATGTTTATAAAAGACGGCACAGGGGTGAGAGAGGAGCTTTCCTCTATGCCCGGGCAGTACAGGTGCAGTGTGGATCAGATGTATGGCGAGCTTCAGAAGGTGTGTGACGCCGGTGTGGGGGCGGTCATGCTCTTTGGAGTTCCCGGCCATAAGGATGAGGCGGCAAGCCAGGCATACGCAGAAGACGGGGTGATTCAGCGGGCGCTTAGGGAAGCAAAAAAGAGATTTCCGGATTTGTATTATATTACGGATGTATGTCTGTGTGAATATACCTCTCACGGGCATTGCGGGATGCTTTGCGGCCAGGATGTGGATAATGACAGGACGATTAAGGTGCTGGGCAGGACCGCGCTTTCTCATGTTCAGGCCGGCGCGGATATGGTGGCTCCTTCTGACATGATGGACGGGAGAGTGGCAGAGATAAGAAGAGTTCTGGATGAGCATGCTTATGTAAATACACCTATTATGTCTTATGCAGTAAAATATGCCTCAGGCTTTTACGAGCCCTTCCGGGACGCGGCAGAATCGGCGCCGTCCTTTGGAGACAGAAAGAGCTATCAGATGGATTACCATAACAGCAGGGAAGGGATCAAAGAGGTGCTTCTTGACGAGGATGAGGGGGCAGACATTGTGATGGTTAAGCCGGCACTCTCCTATCTTGATATGATTGTAAGGGTTAGGGAGGTAACCAATCTTCCGGTAGCGGCCTATAGCGTGAGCGGGGAATATGCCATGATAAAGGCAGCGGCAGAAAAAGGATGGATTGATGAGGCAAAGATTGTATGTGAGACAGCAGCCTCAGTGTTCCGTGCAGGGGCGCAGTGCTATCTTACCTATTACGCGAAAGAGCTGGCAGGATATATGGATGAGGGGCGGATAGGGTAGGTTACTCTTTTATCCGCCTGCAGAATTCTGCCGGTGTGACTGCAGGAATCATAGATTCGCTAAAATCTTTTATATTATTGGTTATAATAAATCTGGCATTCACTGTTTCAGCACACTTGAACTGCAGGCAATCTTCAAAATCCTTAAAATTGTTCATATCAATGGCTTTCAGGACATCTTCATGGCTGGCGCTAATGACTTGGATAATTTGAAGGATTTTTTTTAGCCACAATCTTCTTTCTGAATTAGCAGGGATAAATTTGCGGAGAGTGTACCATATAATGGAAACTGAATGAAATGCGATATAACCTTTAATTTTTTGTTTGTGGCACATATTTATAATTTCATATGCATCTTGATAAAAGGGTTCTCTTGAACCTATATAATCTAAAATTACATTAGCATCAATTAACACTATCATATTTTTGTTCTATTTCCTCTTCCCATATTTTATTTGAATCGAACTCGGCGGGGAAATAAGATTTTGCTCTAATTCGCAAAGCCTCTAATTCCTGCATAAATTCTGTATCAGCGGCTGGCGGATATAAAGAGGTATGCTCATTCGGCAGCATAAATCTCTTCATAAAGTCAATCAAGTATTTTACATTATCATCTGATAAACTGCTGATCATCTGTACGGCTTGCTCATGTACTGACATAATGCTCCCTCCTTTTTTTCTTTTTCATCCTACCATAAAAGATATAATCCGTCAACAGCCGTAGCGTTCCGTGCTGTATTATTCAGTTTTAGATAAAGTGCATATAAAGACGCAATAAAAGACATATAAGAGACTTAAAATATATCAGATATGACGAAAAATAAAAATATATTGACAAAATAGTACAAAAAATATATAATCTAAGCAAATAATATTATTATATATTTCCTGATAGTGTAATGGTAAATGTCCTAAAATATCTCAAAATAAATAGTGACATCTTTTAATAAACTATCAGAAGGTGCGCACAAAAGAACTATAAAGGAAAATGGGTAGTGTCAAGTAATTTATGAAAAAAAAGCTGAAAAAAATAGGCTCATT
>CATBDC010000007.1 GCA_949502235.1 uncultured Lachnospiraceae bacterium
CTAGAGCACACGGTTCATACCCGTGGTGTCGCTGGTTCAAATCCAGTTCCCGCTACTAGAGAATAGCCTGTATTTTACAGGCTATTCTTTTATTTCCAGTAATAATTAAATAGTTGCAGAAGCGTCAGGATGACGGTATAATAAAAGCAATTAGAATTGCTTACTTGGGATAGTGGACAGGGGGCTGTTATGCAAAAGATACTGGTAGTGGACGATGCAGAGATAAACCGTGAGCTTTTGGGCGATATTTTGAAAGAGGATTTTATCGTCCTTGAGGCGGAGAATGGAGAAGAGGCGCTTGAAAGGCTTAAAGAGGACGCTAAGACGCTGTCGGCCATCCTCTTAGATTTGAATATGCCGAGGCTTGACGGCTTTGCAGTCATTGATGAGATGAAGAAAAGGGGATGGATCAAGTGGATTCCTGTGCTGATTATAAGCAGTGAGTACTCGGTGGAGATTGAAAATAAGTGTTTTGAGCTTGGTGTTTCGGACTTTATCCATAAGCCCTTTGAGAGCCTGCTTGTGAAAAAAAGAATTAAAAATGCAGTGGCATTATTTTCTTATAAGAACCGTCTTGAACAGAAGGTGGAGGAGCAGGAGGAGATTTTAAAGAAGCAGTCAGTGATTATTAAAAAGCAGGCGGAAAAGCTTAAGCAGCTTAAGCCCTTTGATAAGCTGATGCTGGAATACCATGCCGCGATTATGGAGGTTGAAACGAGGCTTAAGGTGTTAAATGAGGAATTTTCCCAGGAGTACAACCGAAATCCTTTTGAATCTATTAAGAGCCGGCTTAAGTCTCCCACAAGTATTTTCGAGAAACTAGAGCGCAAAGGCTTCCCGGTTACGGTAGAAAGCATCCGGGAAAATCTGACGGATGTGGCAGGACTTAGGGTCATCTGTTCCTTCCCGGACGACATTTACCGCCTGGCAAATCTTTTTACAAGGCAGGATGATATTATCCTTCTAAGGGAAAAGGATTATATCAAAAATCCGAAATCAAATGGCTACAGGAGCCTCCACCTTATTCTTGGCGTGCCGGTATATCTGTCCAATGAGAAGATGCATGTAAAGACAGAGGTACAGTTTCGGACCATTGCCATGGATTTCTGGGCGAGCCTGGAGCATAAGCTGAAATATAAAAAAAATGTGGATAATGCAGATGAGATCGTGTCCCAGCTTAAGCAGTGCGCGGATTCCATAGAGATGCTGGATTATCAGATGCAGGAGATCAGGAATAAGATTGATCGTTCCAGAGAATGATACGAAGGTCAGATATTTTGTTACTGCGGATAAAGTGAGCAGTAAAGATATTTTTGATTCCATAAGATTATGATAAGAAAACAAAAAAGGCAGGGAAGAAATATGCGGATTGGCATGGGATATGATGTCCACCGTCTTGTAGAGGGACGGGATTTGATTATAGGCGGCGTAAAGATTCCGTATGAAAAGGGGCTTCTGGGACATTCGGACGCGGATGTGCTTCTTCATGCGGTTATGGATGCTCTTTTAGGCGCGGCGGCGCTTGGGGATATCGGGAAGCATTTCCCGGATACAGATCCTGCATACAAGGGAATATCCAGTCTCAAGCTTCTTGAAAAAACAGGAGAGCTGATTGAGGAAAAGCTGTATGTAATTGGAAATATTGATGCGGTGATTATCGCACAGAAGCCAAAGATGGCGCCTTATATTGAAACTATGAGAGAAAATGTGGCGAAGACCCTTCATATTGAAAAGGATCAGATTAATATAAAGGCAACCACAGAGGAGGGGCTTGGCTTTACGGGGAGCGGAGAGGGGATTTCCGCCCAGGCGGCAGTATGCCTGGAGACGATTCAGAATTACAGCTATCAGGTAAACTGTGAAGGATGCGGAGGCTGTCCGCGGGCAGGAGTGAAGGATGGAGATACGCAGGCTTAACAGGCAGGAGCATATAAATACGAGACGGCTTTATGAGGAAGTATTTCCGGAGGATAGCCGGTCTTTTGTGGATTATTATTATACGGAGAAGACAAAGGATAACTGCATTTACGCGGCAGAGGAGGACGGCGGCATTCAGGCCATGCTGCATCTGAACCCTTATGTGCTGATGGTAAATAAAGCAGCAAAGCCGGCGGATTACATTGTAGCCGTTGCCACGAGAGAAAAGTACAGAAGGCGCGGGTTTATGGCGGAATTAATGGCCGCGGCCCTTAAGAGTATGTATAAGGAGGGAAAGGCCTTTACCTTTCTGATGCCGGCGGCAGAAGGGATTTACCTGCCCCATGGTTTCCGTACTGTTTATGAGCAGGAAAGGAAGTTTAGAGGGAGCAGGGAGGAGATTCTAAAGGAGGCAGAAGCGCGGAACATGGAGGCTACTCCTGCAAAGGAAGCGGATGTGCCTCTTCTTGCCCGGACAGCAGAAAGATATCTGTCAGAGCGGTACCAGGTATATGCAAAGAGGGACGAGAAGTATTATATAAGGCTTCTTAAGGAGCTTTCAAGTGATGGTGCAGGGCTGTATTTGTTCTGGAAGGAAGGAGAGATCAGGGATTACCGGATATTTGACGCAGATGATACCGGGGAAGGGCAGGAAAGGCCGAAGATTATGGTGCGGATTGTGGATGTAAGGCGCATGCTTATGTCCATGGGGCTTAAAGGACTGACGGCGGCGTGCCTGACAGTGACAGATCCGGTGATTGAGGGAAATAACAGGTGCCTTACCATCACAGGAACAGAGTATTCCGGGGTAATGCTTATGGACGGAAGGCCGGAAAACAGTGAGGGGACAGTGACAGCGGCGGCTCTTTCCGGTTTTCTTTTCGGGGCTTTAAGTGCAGAGGATATGTGTAAGGAGGAGGGGGTAAGCCTTTCCGGGCGGCTTATAGGAGAGCTTGGAAAAATCATACCCCTGACGCGGATATTTTTAAATGAGGCTGTATAAGGATAGGAGGGAGGAACGTGTTATGAATGAGACAAGACCATTTGTGGACTGGAAGCTGGCAGAGGAATTTATGACAGCAGTATTTGAAAAATACGGCGTGCCGAAGGAGGATGCCCTTATCTGTGCGGATGTGCTTCTTGAAAGCGACAGGAGGGGGATTGAAAGCCATGGCTGCAACAGGTTCAAGCCTATTTATATTGACAGGATAAAGGAAGGTATCCTGAATCCAAAGACAGAGTTTGAGGTGATAAGGGAAGCTCCTGCCACGGCTGTGATAGACGGACATAACGGGATCGGCATGGTAATCGGGACGAAGGCTATGCAGCTTGCCATTGACAAGGCGAAGACCTACGGAATAGGTATGACGGCAGTCCGCAATTCTACTCATTATGGAATTGCAGGGTATTATGTGACGATGTGTACGGAAAATAATATGATTGGTATCACGGGAACTAACGCAAGGCCCTCGATTGCCCCAACCTTCGGGGTGGAAAATATGCTGGGTACGAACCCTATTACCTTCGGGCTTCCTACGGATGAGGAGTTTCCCTTTGTTCTGGACTGTGCTACCTCGATTTCCCAGCGGGGCAAGATAGAATTTTACGAAAGGAACGGGATGGACACACCGGCAGGCATGGTGATTGGAAACGATGGGCAGGCGCTGACAGACAGCGGACAGATACTTAAGGACTTAACCTGCGGGAAGGCGGCCCTTGCGCCTCTTGGGGGAATCGGGGAGGAGATGGCAGGCTATAAAGGCTATGGCTATGCCACAGTGGTAGAAATCCTCTCGGCAGCTCTTCAGGCAGGGAGCTTTCTTCATATGCTGTCAGGCAAGGATGCAGAAGGAAACAAGATTCCTTATCCCCTGGGTCATTTCTTTATCGCTATTGATCCGGAGGCCTTTATGGGGGCTGACAGCTTTAAAAAGACAGCAGGGCAGATTCTAAGGGAGCTTCGGGCATCGAAGAAGGCTCCGGGAAAGGATCGCATCTACACGGCCGGCGAGAAGGAATATGAGATCTGGAAATTCCGGAAGGATAAGGGAGTTCCGGTAGGGGAGGCCGTACAGAAGGAATTTATTGCAATGCGGGATGAGCTTAAGCTTACACAGTTTAAGTTTTCGTTTGAATAGAGCCGGGGGAGCTGCCCCGGTTTTTTTCTTTAGAAAATCTTTTCTTTTTCAAGCGGAGGGTCTTAAGATTTTCCGGTTATACTTTTTGACGTAGAATGGAGGACATAAGAATGGAAGTAAATCATGTTTTAATTGTGGAGGATGATAAGGAGATAAGAGAAGGCGTGGAAATCTACCTGAAAAGCCAGGGATATGTAGTATTTCAGGCAACAGACGGCATTGAGGGTCTTCAGGTCATTGAAAAGGAGGAAATCCATCTGGCAATCGTAGATGTGATGATGCCGCGGATGGACGGGATTGCCATGACGGTGAAGCTTCGGGAAAAGCATGATTTTCCGGTGATTTTCCTGTCGGCAAAATCAGAGGAGGTGGATAAAATCCTGGGGCTCAATATGGGGGCGGATGACTATGTGACAAAGCCCTTTACCCCTATGGAGCTTTTGGCAAGAGTAAATTCCCAGCTTCGCCGATACCGGAAATTCTTAGAGAAGCTCGAAGGCCCGGAGAAGAAATCGAATCTCCATACCATCGGCGGCCTGGAGATTAACGAGGACACAGTGGAGGTGACAGTGGACGGGGAGCCGGTGAAGGTGACGCCCATTGAGTACAAGATCCTGCTTCTTCTCATTAAGAATCCGGGGCGGGTGTTCTCGGCAGAAGAGATCTATGAGAGGGTATGGAATGAACGGGCAGTCAGCACGGACACCATTATGGTGCATGTGCGAAACATCAGAGAGAAAATTGAAATTAATCCAAAGGAACCAAAATATTTGAAGGTGGTGTGGGGCGTTGGGTATAAGATTGAAAAACAGCCATAAATCGGCGGTACTTCTAATTTGCATAACAATTCTTCTGCCGGCTCTTTATATCATGAACCGGTATGGCACGTATTATAATAATCTCTGGATAGAGAAGGAGGATATAAGGAGCAGTATTCTGGTTTCAGAGGATTTCCTGGAAAATTTTCTGGAGATAGGCTATATTCTTTATAATACCGAGAAGGACAGGGATCATATGGATGCTGCAGAGGCAAAAACTATCCTGAAGGATTCCTTCTATTTTATTAATACAGAATATGAGCTTCTCTATCCTTATCTGGATTACAGGGCGGAGGATGAAGAGGGAACAGTGGTGGACGCAAGCACGGCAAATGCGGGTCATACACTGACAAAGCAGAGTATAGATTCCTATGCTCTTGGATTCATCGTGTCTTATGACGCGGACGGCAGGATGGATATAGAACATATTTACGGGGAATACGCAGAAGAGCAGAGCGTATCTCTAAGACGTCTGATGGGGAATCCTGAGAGTGAGTGGCAGCTGTTTACGGAAGGCGGAGAGGACTTTGGGCTTTTGAAGCCAGAGAACCGGACCTACTATTTTGCCATGACAGAGGAGAATCTGGATAAATATGTGGACAATGTTTATTTTGACGATTACCAGCTTCAGAGTCTTCCGCAGGACATCGCGGATATTCAGATTATTCTTATGCTGCTTGTGGCAGCGGCGGCATGGATTTATCCTAAGCTTTCCTTTCTGCAGACTGGAAATGAAAGGATTTTTAAGGTTCCCATTGAAGGGGCGCTGCTTGCTGCAGTGCTTGTTTACAGTATGACGGATGGTCTTTTTACGGAGCTTATTTTCCGCACCAGTATTAATGGGGAGGCATGGGGCGAGCTGTTTCTGGTTATGCTTTTTGCCTGCTCCTACTGGCTGTCAGGGTGCGCGAGACAGATTTATGTGCTGGGGCCGGCCAGATATATAAAGGAGAGGGTGCTTTTATATTCCTCCTGGCATCATATTAAAAGAGCGTGGAGGACGGTTACAAGGAAGGCGGGGGAATGGGTTTCAGGACTCTACCATTCACTGGAGCATATTGACCTTACGGAAAACAGCAATAAGGCAATTTTGAAAATTGTAGCATGTAATTTTGGAATTCTTATGGTTTTCTGCATGATGTGGTTCTGGGGGATTATGGCGCTTGTTATCTATTCTGTGATTTTGTTTTTTATTCTGCGGAAGTACTATAATGACCTGAGGGAAAAATATCAGGTGCTTTTAAAGGCAACCAATGAGATTGCGGAAGGGAACCTGGAGGCAGAGATTACGGAGGATCTTGGAATCTTTACTCCGTTTCGCACGGAGATAGCGAAGATTCAGACAGGATTTCAGAAGGCGGTCGCAGAGGAAGTGAAAAGCCAGCGTATGAAGACAGAGCTTATTACAAATGTGTCTCATGATCTGAAAACACCTCTTACGGCGATTATTACCTATGTGAATCTTTTGAAGGAGGAGCAGGATCCGGAAAAAAGAAAGGATTATACCGAGGTTCTGGAGAGAAAGTCGCTGCGCCTTAAGGTGCTGATAGAGGATTTATTTGAAATCAGCAAGGCGAGTAGCAAAAATGTCACACTGGACATTGTAGATGTGGATATTGTGAATTTATTTAAGCAGGTAAAGCTTGAGCTTGAAGACAAGTTTAAGGCGGCAGAGGTGGATTTCAGGTACACCTACCCTGAGGAAAAGCTTATTACGCCTTTAGACAGCCAGAAAACCTACCGTATTTTTGAAAACCTTCTTGTGAATATTTCAAAATATTCCCTGCCCCATACAAGGGCCTACGTGGAGATTGTAAGGGAGGAGGGGGAGGCAGTCATCCGCCTGAAAAATATCTCGGCGGCAGAGCTTACCTTTAACCCGGAGGAAATTACGGAACGTTTTGTAAGAGGGGACGTATCAAGAAATACAGAAGGCTCAGGGCTTGGCCTTGCGATTGTGAAAAGCTTTACAGAGCTTCAGAAGGGAAGCTTTTTCATCGAGACAGAGGCAGATCTATTTAAGGCCGAGCTCCGGTTCAGGCTTAAATAGGAGAGAAACATAAAAATGCGGCGAAGGGAAGAAGGCTGCTGTGAGCAGTAACTTCTTCCCTTCTCCGCATTTTTGCAGAGTAGACAAAAACAAACATGTGTGTTAAACTGTGTTTATTCATGAATGGTTACCAAATGTAACACAGAATAGAAAAATCGCATATCTTGTTGTAGACAGAGGATGATTTTGAAGATTACTGTGAACAGAGCGGACAGTAACGATTTTTTAGTTGAGGAGCGTAGTGATATGGGATTGATTTCTTACATTAAGGAAGAGATACAGGTAATACGGGAGAGGGATCCGGCAATCAGATCGAATCTGGAGGTATTTCTTTATCCCAGCTTCAAGGCGATTTTGAGCTACCGTGCGGCCCATAAGCTGTTTCTTAAAAAGCATTATTTTCTTGCCAGGTGGGTCTCACAGCGGGCAGTAAGAAAGACAGGGATTGAGATACACCCCGGAGCGGTTATCGGAAAGGGACTTTTCATTGACCACGGAAGCGGGGTCATTATCGGTGAGACGGCAGAGCTCGGGGATAATGTGACGCTGTACCAGGGAGTGACTTTGGGCGGCACGGGCAAGGAAAAGGGGAAAAGACATCCCACTTTGGAGGATAATGTTATGGTCAGCGCCGGGGCAAAGGTATTAGGCTCCTTTACCATCGGAAAGAATTCTAAAATCGGCGCGGGAAGCGTGGTGCTAAAAGAGGTGCCGCCCAACTGTACGGTTGTGGGCGTCCCGGGGCGTATTGTGAAGATGGGAGACGAGAGGATCCCCCGGATGGATATGGATCACGTACATCTCCCGGATCCCATAAGCAATGATATCAGGGAGCTTCAGGCCGATAATCTCCGCATGCATAAAAGACTTTCGGAAATTGAAAGAAAAATGAAATGCATGCAGGAGGATGATATAGACATATTGGATTAAAAATGCAAAATAAAAAGGAGAAGTAAACAGATGAAGCTTTATAACACACTGTCAAAGAAAAAAGAAGAGTTTGTCCCTCTTGAGGAAGGGAAGGTAAAGATGTATGTCTGCGGACCTACGGTTTATAATTTTATCCATATCGGAAATGCAAGGCCTATGATTATATTTGACACAGTAAGAAGGTATTTTGAATATAAGGGCTATGACGTAAATTATGTATCTAATTTTACGGATGTGGATGACAAGATTATAAAGAAGGCAATCGAGGAGGGAGTAACCTCAGAGGAGATATCCAGGCGTTATATTGCAGAGTGCAAAAAGGATATGGAGGGCATGAATGTAAAGCCCGCGACTACCCATCCCCTGGCCACAGAGGAGATTCCCGGGATGATCGCCATGATAGAAACTCTCGTGGAAAAGGGGTATGCCTATGAAAAGAACGGGACAGTGTATTTCAGAACCCGCCGTTTTAAGGATTACGGAAAGCTCTCCCACAAGAATCTTGACGATCTGCGCTCCGGGGAGCGTTCTCTTCTTGTGAGCGGGGAGGATGAAAAGGAGGATCCGCTGGATTTTGTTTTATGGAAGCCGAAAAAGGAAGGGGAGCCCTTCTGGGAGTCCCCGTGGAGCGCCGGAAGGCCTGGCTGGCATATTGAGTGTTCCGAGATGTCGAAAAAATATCTGGGAGAGCAGATTGACATTCATGCAGGCGGAGAGGATCTGATATTTCCTCATCATGAGAATGAGATTGCCCAGAGTGAGGCGGCGAACGGCAAGGAGTTTGCAAAATACTGGCTTCACAATGCATTTTTAAATATTGATAATCGTAAGATGAGCAAGTCTCTGGGAAATTTCCGGACTGTGCGGGAGATCAGTGAGCAGTATGATCTGCAGGTATTAAGGTTCTTTATGCTGGGCGCCCATTACAGAAGTCCCCTTAATTTCAGCGCGGAGCTTATGGAGGCGTCCAAAAGCGGCTTAGAGCGTATTGTCAATGCGGCGGATAATCTAAGATTTCTTATGAAGAAAGCCGCCGGGAATCTGACGGCAGAGGAAGAAAAGCTTCTTGAGGGTACGGAAGAATTTGTAAAGGCATTTGAAGGAGCCATGGAGGATGACTTTAACACAGCAGATGCTGTTGCGGCTGTGTTTGACCTTGTAAAATACTGTAATACCCATGCCGCAGAAGGAAGCTCGGAGGAGTTCTTGGGAGGACTTCTCGGCGTGCTTGTAAAGCTTACAGATGTGCTTGGGATTTCTGTGGATAAGAAGGAAGAGATATTAGAAGAGGATATTGAGCGCTTAATCGAGGAACGGGGGGCAGCCCGGAAGGCAAAGGACTTTGCCAGGGCTGACGCTATCCGCGCAGAGCTTCTTGAGAAGGGAATAGTTCTTGAGGATACGAGAGAAGGAGTAAAATGGAAAAGAGCGTAGAGTGGCAGTTTGACACATATATGCAGGAGCTTTTTTCTCTTAAGGAGGTGGATATTAAGGAGTATTCACCTCTTGCTCTGGCATATATCGGAGACAGTATCTATGATCTGATTGTGAAAAGCCTTGTGTTAAATGAAGGAAACTGCCAGGTGCAAAAACTTCATCTTAGAACAAGCTTTTTTGTTCAGGCAAAGACCCAGTCCCTTATGATGCGTACCCTTCAGGAGCAGCTGACAGAGGAGGAGCACGCCGTCTATAAGAGGGGGCGCAATGCTAAAAGCGTAAGCCCCGCCAAAAACCAGTCTGTTACAGATTACCGGAGGGCCACAGGCTTTGAGGCAGTACTTGGTTATCTTTATCTAAAGAAGGACTGGAAGAGGATGCTTGATTTGGTAAAAACAGGTTTTGAGAGCCTGAAAGAAGGAGAATCTGATGAATGAGAATATAATTGAAGGGCGCAATGCAGTGTTAGAGGCGTTTCGTTCCGGAAGGCCGGTGGACAAGCTGTATGTTCTCGATGGCTGTCAGGACGGACCGGTGAAAAGCATCATCCGTGAGGCGAAGAAAAGGAATACGATTTTAAGGTTTGTGGATAAGGAGCGCTTAAACCAGCTTTCTGAAACCGGAAAGCATCAGGGTGTGGTGGCTTTTGCGGCGGCATACGAGTATGCAGAGGTGTCGGATATGATGAAGCTTGCAAGGGATAAAGGGGAGGATCCTTTTTTTTTCCTTCTGGACGGAATCGAGGATCCCTATAATCTGGGGGCGGTTATAAGAACTGCCAACCTTGCGGGCGCCCACGGGGTGATCATACCGAAGAACCGTGCCGTGGGGCTTACGGCCGCGGCTGCAAAGGCATCTGCAGGGGCTCTTAATTACACGCCGGTTGCAAAGGTGACGAACCTTGCAAGAACCATAGAGGAGCTTAAAAAGGAAGGCTTATGGTTTGTCTGCGCGGATATGGGCGGGGAGCTTATGTACCGCCTTGATTTAAAGGGTCCTGTGGGACTTGTAATCGGAAGTGAGGGAGAGGGCGTAAGCCGTCTTGTAAAGGAAACCTGTGATTTTACGGCAGCAATACCTATGAAGGGGGATATCGATTCTCTTAACGCATCTGTGGCGGCGGGGATATTGGCCTATGAGATTGTAAGGCAGAGGATGTAAGATGTCAAGATATGAGTGCCTGACGGACGAGGAGCTGATTGAGAAGCTTAGGGCCGGGGATAAGGCGATTATGGACTATATCATGGAAAAATATAAGAATCTTGTGCGCAAGGAAGCTAATGCCATGTATCTTATCGGCGGGGAAACGGATGATCTCATCCAGGAAGGGATGATCGGGCTTTTTAAGGCTGTGCAGGATTTTGACGCTGGCGGAGGGGCAAGCTTCGCAAGCTTTGCGGGGCTGTGTGTGCGCAGGCAGATATATTCGGCTATTGAGGCATCCAAGCGTAAGAAGCACAGTCCCCTTAATTTCTACATATCCCTATATGAGACAAATGAGGAAAAGGAAGCGCTGATTGAGACGATGGAGGCATCTGAGGAGAATAACCCGGAGGCTCTCTTTGTGGGCCGGGAGTATGTGGAGCTTCTAAAAAGTAGGCTTTCCGAGAGCTTAAGTGACCTTGAGAACAGGGTACTTTATCTTCACCTTCTGGGAACGGATTATAAAACCATTGCCAGGCTCTTAGATAAGAGTCCGAAAACGGTAGATAACGCGCTGCAGAGAATCAAGGGCAAGACAGAGAAAATACTGGATAATGAAAAGATGTAAAAATTTTATTTTTTATGATATTGACAAATGACTTGAATGTATAGTATATTATAAACGTTGCAGGGATATGCATGCGTGCTGCCTTGGCTCAGTCGGTAGAGCGTCGCCTTGGTAAGGCGGAGGTCGGCGGTTCGATTCCGCTAGGCAGCTTTTAAGATATTGAAAATAAGAGCTTTTCAAGGAAAACCGTTCTTTGAAAAGCTTTTATTATATTATCATATAAATTCATTGTTTTTCTTTTACTAGTTTGCTATACTTTACTTACAGCTTGAAAATATAAATATATCTGAAAGGATGTTTTTTATGGCATATGATACATTAGTAAGAGAAGCGAAAGATCTTTCCGAAGATATGATAGAACAGGTAATTGAATTTATAAGATTTTTGAAATATACATCAAAAAAAGAACAGACAAAACATTTTGCCAGTAATGGTATTGCACTTCATAGGTCGGTAAATCCGTTAGCAGGTGAATTAATTGCTATTGCAGAGGATTTTGACGAAACACCGGAATGTTTTAAGGAGTATATATTATAGTGAGGGGCTTTTCAAAGTATGCGGCTTTGGAAGGTCTCTGTTTTGTTTACTGGAGGGCAGATAATGGAGGAAAAGGACAGGAGAAAAAGCAAAAGAGAAAAACTCCGTTTAAAGAGGCAGCGCCAGGTAAAACAGCGTAAGATCCTGCTGGCGGAGGCTGTTATACTTTTTGTTTTGGTAATCATATGTATTGGAATCGGCGTACATAAACGAGGGGAGGAGAGAAAGAAAAGTACGGCAAGGAAGGAGCTTGTAAAAGAAGCCCTGGAGGAATGCTATAAAACTGCTATGAAGGCCGGAAAAAAGGAGCAGAAGGAGTTGGCAGAATGGGTGATCGAAAATTACCCAAAGGAAGCGGACACCGTGCTCTATGAGAAGGCAAAGGGCGGGAAGATTACGGAGCAGGATATCTACAATATTTTTGGCGAGACGCTACATGTGCTTTCGGACCGGAAGGCCGGTTATCTGAAGGATGAGAAGACGAAAAAGAAGCATCAGATATATGAACGGAGCGGAAAAACCGAAGGGGAGGCAGAGGTGCTGATTGCAGGAGATCTCTGTTTTGCGGAGGAAGGCTTTGTGCTGGATTATTATGATGAGACAGGGGAGCTGTCAGAATGTATCTCACCGGAGCTTTTAACCATGATGAATGAGACGGATCTTTTTTATCTGAATCATGAGTATTGTGTAAGCGACAGGGGAGAGCCCCTTGCGGGCAAGCTCTATACCTTCCGGGCTAAGCCGGAACGGATGAAGCTTTTAAGAGAGATGGGAACCGGTCTTGTTTCCCTGGCTAATAACCATGTCTATGATTACGGAGAGGAGGCCATGCTTGATACTGCGGATTATCTTGAGGAAGAAGGGATTCCCTATGTGGGCGGGGGACGCAGTAAAAAGGAGGCAGACAGGCCGGTTTATTTTATTATCAACGGCATAAAAATAGGCTTTGTGGCTGCGTCAAATGCGGAGATTACACAGTATACACCGGCGGCAGAAAAGGAGTCCCCGGGAATCTTGGAGGCTTATGATACCAGGGAGTACAATCAGATTATTGAGGATGCGAAGGCGGAATGTGATTATCTTATCGCCTATATCCACTGGGGAAATGAGGACACGAACCAGTATAGCAGTACTCAGACGGAGCAGGGAGCAGAGTTTCTTGCTTCGGGAGCAGATATTGTGGTAGGCGGACACCCCCATGTGCTGCAGGGACTTGAGTATATGGAAGGAAAGCCGGTGATTTACAGCATGGGTGATTTCTGGTTTAATGACGAAACAAAGTATACGGGGCTTCTAAGGCTTACTGTGTCATATGAGGGCTTAAAGGAAATGGCTTTTGTTCCCTGTCTTCAGACAGAATATACGACACAGTATCTGAAGGAGGCAGAAAAGCAGCGGGAGATGTATGATTTCCTTGAAAATCTTTCCCCGAACGCGGTAATTGATGATGAAGGGATGATTACAGAGGATTTATAGTTCACAGGTGTGAGCAAATTATAGGCTTAAGGGGGCTGCACATGATTAAGGTGGAGAATGTAACAAAAAATTTTGACAGTATATGTGCGGTGAATCAAGTCTCCCTTGAAATTCCGGAGGGCAGCATGTTCGGTCTTCTTGGAACAAACGGCGCGGGGAAGAGCACGCTTCTTCGGATGATGGCAGGAGTGCTTCCGTGCGATGCAGGAGAGATTCGTTTTGACGGGGAGCGTATATACGAAAATCCGGGGTGCAAGGCATCTGTATTTTATCTTCCGGATGTGCCTTATTATTTCCCCAATGCAAATATGGAGGAAATGGCCAGGTTTTACCGGAGGCAGTATCCGGCGATGGAGAGGGAAAGCGCGGCTTATATGGCAGAGCTTTTAAATCTTGATATGACGATGCCCCTACGTACATTTTCTAAGGGGATGAAGCGGCAGGCCTTTCTTATCCTTGCCCTTTGCGCGGGGGCAAAATATCTGCTGTGCGATGAGGTTTTTGACGGGCTTGATCCGGTAATGACAGAGGCTGTGAAGAATTTGTTCAGGCAGGAAATGAAGGAAAGAGAATTTACAGTTGTGGCGGCGGCCCATAAGCTTCAGGATCTGGAGGATGTGTGCCATAATATCGGGATTATGCATAAAGGAGGCATTTTAAGGGCAGGAGATATGCGGGAGCGCCTGGGAAATGTTGTGAAGCTTCAGTGTGTATTTGATAAGGACATAAGGGAAGGGCTTGAAAAGGATTTCGAAATTCTTAAGTATGAAAGGGACGGGTATTTTGTAACGATTGTAGGAAGAGGGGACAGGAGGGAAATACTGGATAAGATAAAGAGCAGATCTCCGGTGTTCGCCGGGGAGGTTCCTATGAGTCTGGAGGAGGTTTTTATGGCAGAAATGGAGGAGGCAGGCTATGACATCCGCAAGGTGTTTTTATAACTGGATAAGGGAAGCAGGCAGAGGCCATGTGACGGCCTTTCTTTCCTGGGGCGGGTTTTTTATCTACACTGCCATTGCCTTTTTCAGAATTGGGAGCGACTCCTTTTCTTTCTTTTTCGGGATTGGAAGCGAAAGCCTTCCGGAGCTTTGCATGGGACTCGGAATCCTTGCAGGGGCGTCAGGCTTCTGGTATTTACTGCAGCCTGTGAAGCTTGATTTTTATTACAGCCTTCCGGTGAAGAGGGGTACGATTTTCTGGAGCAGGTATGCTCATGGACTTGTGCAGGTGATCCTTCCGCTTTTTATCAGCATGACGGCCTGCGGCGTCTATGAGTGCAGCGTAAATCAGGGCTTTGTATCCTATGCAGGCTCCTATGTGTTTCGCAGTGCGGTGATATTTTCTGCGGTATTTCTGATCTTTTATCATATGACGATAGTTTCCTTTCTGGCAGGAGGAAGAATTGTCTCGGTGCTTATGGTACTTGCGGCATTTGCTTATGGGGGACAGATGGTTTTTCAGGGAATCGCGAAGGCTTATGCGGAATATTTTTTTAAGGCCTTTTACCGGATTCCTGCCCTTGAAACACTTAAGGAAATGCTGACGCCGGGGCTTCTTTCCTCAAGTCTTACGGGCGCTTTCCTGTATGATAAGAGGGAGGTGCTGGAGTATGTGCCGGAGAAGGAAGATGCTTTAGCGGCTCTTTTGTGGATCTTGCTTTTTGGTGTATTGCTCGTATGCCTGGAGAGAAAAAGGAAGGTGGAAAATGTAGGGAAGGTATTTACTTTTCCTATGGCGGAGAGGGTGATTGTTTTCTTTCTGTCGGTGGTTCTGGCGTTGTGGTTTGGAAATATTTTTATGGGAAGCGGGATAGTGCTTGTCCTTCTTTTTCATATTCTGTCGGAGCTTTTGATACAAAGGCAGGGAAGGAGGCTGTTCAGAAGAAAATGGCAGATGCTTTTAGAAAGCGCTTCTGTCCTTCTGGTGACAGCATGCTTTGCGGCAGGAGCGGAGGCTTTTGACGGTTTCCTTCCGGAAAGGGATGAGCTTAGCGCTCTTGGGATCTGTGTCAATGGAGTGGATATGTCCCAGAGGGAATATATGAAAAATTCCTTCGGGGAGGAAAGCTATGAAACGGATCGGCAGCTTGAACAGTATACATTCAGGGAGGAAGGGCTTTCGGAGGGCTTCTCATGGATTGAAGGCCTTACCAAAAAGGAAGAGGCAGGCTCTGACGTGGACAAAGAGAACTGCTATACATTCGTGACGGTCTGTTATCAGATGAAGGACGGGAAGGAGCGATACCTGGTATACCCGGCAGATGAGGACGATTTCCGGGCTTTTGCCAAAGTTTTTGAGACAAGGGAATATAAGGAGAAGGCGTATCCGGCTCTTTTGTGGGAAAATGTAGGGGATAATCGTTTTTCCTTTCAGGATGGAGTGAGGAGTAATCAGGTGCTTAAGCTTACGGGTGAGGAAAAGGAGAGGTTTCTTAAGCTTTATAAGGAGGAGGTCATGGGCTTTCGGATGGAGGAGCTTAGAGGCACGGCTCCGGCCGGAATTGTGGAGATGAGGTCTGAAAAATGGGGTGAGACGGAGGAGCTTCTCATCTATCCATTTTTTGAAAAGACTTATGCTTTTCTTAAGGAGCATGGGGAGATAAAGGAGGATTTGCTGGATTATCCGGTGCGTTCTCTTAAGGTGACGGAAACTTATGCAGACAAAAAAGAAGAAGAGCAGGTGACAGATGGACTTGTGACAGGTAGTATGAGGGTGGAACACTATGAGACAAAGGAGGAGCTGGAAGAATGGAGAGGAAGGCTTTTATGGGCAGAGCTTGATGTGCAGCCCCTTCTCTGCCCCCTTAATTACAGGGGAGGAATCGAAGCAGAGGTGGAAGAGCCGGAATCAGGGGCGGTAGTGAAGGTGGAGTGCTGTGAGAGGACGGCGGATAGATAGAGAAATCAAGGTAGACGAAGAAAGGAACGGTAAAATGGCATCATTTTTAAAGGATGTATCAAAATTTTATGGTACAGGAGAAAAAAACGGGACAGGGCAGACACTGGATGAGTTTCTGAAGGAATATGATCCATACAGATACAAGACGCCGAGTTGTACGACAGACGCGGTTATTTTTGCATATGAGGGCGAAAGGTGTGAAACGATAGAAGGACTTAAGATTCTGCTTATTAAGAGAGGAAATCATCCAAGTATTGGCTTTTGGGCGCTGCCGGGTGGATTTATAGAGCTTGAGGAAAATCTTGAGGATACGGCCAGACGGGAGCTTATGGAGGAAACCGGGATAGAGGGACTCGTTATGGAGCAGCTTGCCGCTTATGGTGACTTTGACAGGGATCCGAGGGCAAGAGTGATTACGACTGCCTATATGGCGATGGTTCGTCTTGAGGATGTGAAAGTGCGGGCAGGAGATGACGCGGCGGACGCCATGTGGTGTGAGATGGAATTGAGAGAAACAGCTTTGGAGGAGACAAAGCTCAAAGAAAAGAAGGAAGAAGGCGGGGAGGTAAGAATTTATCGTCTGATTCTTAAAAACAAGGAACGCGCCTTTGAGACAGAGGCCTGGGTAAAATGCACTGCAAAGGGAGAAGGAGGCCTGATACGGGAGGAAAAATTTACGGTTGTCCGGCAGGGCAGGACAGCGTCAGACTATGCGGCGATTATTGTGCAGGGGCTGCTTAAGATCAAAGAAAGGATGAGGAAGAGCTGATGGGAAAAGTTTTTAATACAACAGCGGATTGTAAACCCAAACTTCATTACATGGTCGATATCAGCGGGCGTTTAAAAGAAATTACCGGTTTGGTGGAGCGGGGAGAATATTTTACGATTAACCGTGCACGTCAGTATGGAAAGACCACTACTTTGCGGGCGTTAAAACATGCCCTGGAGGAAGAGTATCTGACAGTCAGTATGGACTTTCAGAAAATAGGAGAATCTAAATTTCGGAATGAAAATACGTTTTCTATTGCATTTGCCAGAATGTTTTTGCGTGCTCTAAGTGGAAATAAGAAGGAGTTTAATAAACAGATAGAGAAGTCTGTTCAGGCATTAACGTATGCAGTACTAAATGATAGTGATGGGATAGAGCTGTTAGAGCTTTTTGAATTCTTAAGTGACATTTGCGCGGCTTCTGTGAAACCAGTTGTTCTGATGATTGATGAGGTAGACAGCGCGGCAAATAATCAGGTTTTTTTGGATTTTCTGGCACAGCTTAGAGCTTATTATATTGACAGGGATGTAACTCCTGCTTTCCAGTCTGTAATTCTTGCGGGAGTATATGATATTAAGAATTTAAAGAGAAAACTCCGGCCGAACGAAGAGCATAAAGTGAATAGTCCGTGGAATATTGCCGCAGATTTTAATGTTGATATGAGTTTTTCTGCTTTGGATATATCTGGTATGCTTGACAGATATGAGGAAGATTATCAGACAGGAATGGACATTCGAATGATGTCCGGGCTTTTATATGATTATACTTCAGGATATCCTTTTCTTGTATCCAGGCTTTGCCAGATTATGGATGAGAGGGTGGCAGAAAGTGATGGCTTTCCTGATAAAGCAGCCGTATGGACAAAGGAAGGATTTCTTGAGGCAGTAAAGATCCTTTTGTCTGAAAAAAATACACTTTTTGAAACACTGGTTAATAAACTGACTGAATACCCGGAACTGAAGGATATGCTTTATATGGTTTTGTTTTCAGGGGACAAGATTTCCTTCAATCATGATAATCAGATGATAGATATAGCAGCTATGCTTGGGTTTGTTAAAAATGAGCAGGGAACAATGGTGATTGCAAACCGGATTTTTGAAACCCGGCTTTATAATCTGTTTTTGTCAGAAGAGGAAATTAACAGCCGGATTTTTGCGGCAGGTGTTTCAGATAAGAATCAATTTCTACAGGATGGTTTTTTGAATATGGAATTGATTTTAGAGAAATTTTTTGTCTGCTGGGAGGAGCTTTACAGTTCGGCAGATGAAAAGTTTATAGAGGACAATGGACGTAAATTTTTTCTGCTATTTTTGAAACCAATTATTAATGGCGTAGGGAATTATTATATTGAGGCCAGAACCAGAGATAACAAGCGGACAGATGTGATTGTGGATTATCATGGGAAACAGTATGTTATAGAAATCAAAATATGGCGGGGAAATGAATATAATAAACGTGGTGAAAAACAGCTTATGGAATATATAGACGCATATCATCTGGAGAAAGTTTGTTTTCATACGGTTAATTTTCACCTTGTTGAAAACAGCATAATAATTATGTTATCTTAAGAGATATTTAAGGTTACCATGAACAAGAGTAAGCAGTAACTATTTAAGAGATTTACAAAGGAAAACAGGTTATGAAGAAGCATAAAATATCAGATGAGAAGATTTTAGATATCTTAAGGAAGGATTCGCAAAAGGGTATGGTTCTTCTGATGGAAAAATATACCGGCCTTGTATGGCATGTGATTTCTTTTTATGTAGAGAATCCTGAGGATATTAAGGAATGTGTCAATGATGTTTTTACGAAATTTTATCTGAAAAGGAAGGAGTATGATAAGGAACGGGCTTCTCTGTCGGTTTACCTGACTGCGGTTGCCAGAAGGACTGCTATTTCCTGTTACCGGAGAGAGAAGGGCAGACGGGCAGAGGAGATAAAGGAGGAACCGGCAGAAGAGGACAGCAGGCTTTACTTAGCAGAGCTTAAGGCAGATATGGAGCGCGCTCTCCTGGAGCTTAAGCCCGGTGAGCTTCAGATTATCAGAATGAAATACTATGACGGAATGACGGTGCGGGAAATTGCAGATTCCCTGAAGCTCCCTTACGAAACAGTGAAAAAGCGCCATCAGAGAACTATCATGAAGCTTTCCGGCACCCTGCTTCTTATTCTGCTGATTTTATCCTCCCTTACTGTCTGCGCGTATGGTATCTTACGTTTCTTTGATATTATTCCGCCTGTCTGGGAGTGGGAAAGGGAGCCGGAGGATACGGGAGAGGAAAGCGCGGATCCGGAGAGGAGGACGCCTACACTTCCCGACAGAAGGGAAACAAAGCCTCTGTTCATAGAAGAAAAGAAGGAAGAAGAACCGGGAAAGGCAAAGGAACCGCAGGCGGAGCTGCAAACGGAAAATGCTGTTTCGCCTTCGGCTGCAGATAACTATATGATAAGTCCGGGGTACGGGATTAACCTGAATCCGGAGGAGCCCCTTTATTCTCTTTCAGAAAAGGTATACTGTGAAATCAATGGCTGGGAGCTGACGTTAGAAGAGGTTGTATACCTAAACAATCAGGTTACGGTAACCCTGCTGATTCACTCAAAAACAGAGATTTTAGATAAAAGATTTGAGAGTGTAAGTTTTCCATTCCTTATATATGGAGGAGAAACATGGGAAAGATATGACTCCCAGACTATGCGGATAAACGAGTATACGGAAAAGCGTATATTTAATTTTAAGAATGTAGTGCTCCCGGTTTCGGAGCAGGGGGTTAAGGGACTGACACTAAAGTCATATGAATTTAGGAGCCTTCCAGATATTGTTTTTGATATGCTGCCTGTAAAACAGGAAACGATTAAGGAATATTTTTACCAGACAGGAGTATACGGAGGGGTGCTGGCAGTCCCGCGGCTTGAGAATGGGGAGCTTATTATTGCGGTTTATCCCATGGATAATGGGAGCGAATACCGGATTCTGCCATCGCTTATCAGAGATTCCTATGGAAACAAGGAAGGTGAGGTAACGGTCACAAAGGAGGATGGAACCGTACTTGCGGGGACATGTCCCAGGTATCATCCAGTAGGAATGGAAACCTATTATGAATGGTATTTTGGCGCAGCGGGGCCGGGAAGCTACACGCTGAATATTCCGTATCTGTATCAGGATGCTCCCGCGGGGAATTTTGCCATACCTGTTAATATGGAAGCGGATATATGGGACGGCAGCGACTTTATCATTCCGGGAGGAAGTATTCGGATCAGGGATTCAGAATTTGTGGACAGGACATCAGAGGAAGGAATGAAAATACCGGATTTTAAATGTGAGTGGGTAAACTGCAGGCGCGTCTGGCTTGAATACCGCTCCGATAATCAGGACAGGGAGATCATTGGCTGCCACAGATTTTCAGCTTATGCAGATGAGCTTATAACAGAGGGAGAAAGACATATGTGTGAATCATGTTTTCTGGGATTAAGCGTCCGTTCAAATGATGTAGAGAAGGGCATACTTGAAGTGCGCTTCACTCTGGATACTGCCAAAATGGATCCGGACAGCGCATGCTTAAGATTTGACGAAGAGAGTACTGTGCTTTACCGGTGGAATCAGAGCTTTCATATTCCATTTACCGTAAATGAATAATTTTTGTCCCCTTTTTGCTTCTGGACGCGAATATAAATATAGAGGCAAAAAAAGGAGGGAAAAGTAAGGCAGTATATGAGAGCGTATACGATGGAAGAAGCTGCCGCTCTGGCAGAGGCATGCATTGCCATGAGTACGGCGGAGAGGCCGGAGCTTTTTGTGCTGAAAGGCTGGCATGAGCGGATACAGACCAGGTATTGTCTGAAGGGAAAGACCCAGACAGACAGCTTTCTGTATGAGCGCATGTACGGATGCGTACCAGAGAAGGCATCGGCGTATTTGAAAATCAGGTACTGGAGAACCGGAAAATATCTGCCGGGCAACAGAGGGCAGTGCAGGATGCTTGGAAACGCACTGGAGCTTTCGGAAGAGGAAATGAGGTTTCTCATACAGGGATATTATGACAGAAGCCTGTATATTTGTGATTCCGAAGAGGCACAAAAGGACGAGATGCATGTTAAGAGGCGGGAATACCTTTGGTCGCTGGTGAGGGCATATGTAAAAGAAACATCGGACGAGCGGCTTATGAGCCTCCGTATTCCCAGAGAGAAGGCGGAAATGTTCTTACGGCATTTATATTTCACAGATGCTTTCCATTATATCAGCGGGCAAAAGGAAATGCCGGCGGATATGCAGAAGCATATTGCAAGCCTGCGGTATGAGTCCGAGCTGGCAAGGCAGATGAAGCTTAGAGGGGAGATCCCGAGAAAAGTATTTATCAGGCATCTTCTGATACTTGGTATGCCTGATATGACATTGGAAAAATTAAATGCACAGCTTACATTTTTCGGCTATCTTGCCCTTGACGAGGCTCATACAGGCAGAGGGGGAGAGCGGCTTGACTGGCTTTTGATACAGCTTCTGCAGATGTATGAAAATATATGTGAAGCACAGGGGAAAAGGGCGGGTCTTTTGTGGTTTCAGAAGGCCTGCCGGACGGTGGACGGCATCTTTAAGGAGGCGGGGAAAACAGGACTTAGATTTATGTATTTTAAAGCGTTAGATTAGAAAGAGAGGAGAAGGTACATGAAAAAAGATATCAGAAAATGGGAGGCCTTATTAACGGCCTGTATCCTGGCGGCCATGCTTTGTGCATGCGCTTCGCCGGAAGCAAAAAAGACCGAAGGGAAACAGGGCGGGGAACAAAAAACCCAGGAGCAGAAGGAAGAGGGATCCGTAATAGAAGAACAGGCAGTGTATGAGGAAAACGGTATCCGGATTACGGCAAAGGAGCTTAAAATTATGGAGGATACGGATTATCCTTCGGGGAGCCTTACACTCCTGATGGAAAATGAAGGCACAGAGGATATTATGTATGAGGTAAGTGCAGTGCTTATTAATCATTATGAGATGGATAAGTATTATGGAGGCCAGAAGGTTCCGGCAGGCAAAAAGGCGAATATACAATTGTCCTTTGATGAAAATCTCATGAAGAAAGCAGGGTATGATATAAATGAAGTGGGTGAGATGGAGGTGGAATTTAAGCTGGGGAAGGAATCACAGGAAATAGAAGAATTTTCCAGTACGGGGCTGCTTTCCGTAAAGACCTCTGATTATGACAGCGTTAAGAGCAGACCCCTGGAGGGCGGAAGGGAAATCTATAATGAAGCGGGCGTACGGATTAGTTATCTGGGCCTGTCAGAGCCTTTGGAGGAATATAACGGGTATTATGGATTTGGTGCAGATATGTTTATAGAAAATACCAGTGACAGACCGGTTGTCTGCTGGATTATTGGAAAGAGCGTTGACGGTAAAGTGGCAGAAAGCTATCACTCCTTCCATGTCAGCGCCGGAAGAATGGCCGGAGCATCCGTAGATTTTCTTAAGGAGGACATAGGAGACATGGAAATCGGGTCAGTGGGCGAGATTACTGTCACTATACATTTAAACAGTGAAGAATATATGTCTGAAGAGGGCTATGCAACATCGGATATGATTGCAGATTACAAGGACGTAACGTTTTCTGTACAATAAAGGGAAAAGGAGAAGGAAAATGAAGAAGAACACAATAAGAAAAAATATGATCATAATGGTTTTAGTTATTGTAATGGCCGCGGCCGCCGGCTGCAGCACGTCTGACAGTAAGGGGACATCAGGGGGCGGAGCAAAGAAGAAGGAAGAAAAAAAGGGAATGGATATAAAGGCCACGATTGAGGAGCAGGTGCTTGCAGAAAAGGATGGCGTGAAGGTTACGGCCACAGGACTGGGCAGTGACGATGAGAATAGCTTTTATATTAATATAAAGGCTGAAAATGACACAGAGAATGTATATCAAATGCGGATAGACCGTATTACAGTAAATGGCTTTTGCATGATGGAAAGTACGCAGGTGGACGAGCCCATTATGCCGGGTGAGACCGAGACAAAGCTTTCAATCTGGAGCATGACGGCAAAATATATGAATATGGGTGAACCAGGTGAGATAAAAATTTATAATGCCAGGCTGCTTGAAGCAGAGGAGAAAAAGGATGAGGAACTTGCAGAAGCTCTGGGAGAGGAAGAGCATGTCTATTATTCGCCCAAGGAAGGGCAGATGGAGAATCCCTTTTTCATGTCGGAGGAGATTACTATACAGACTTCTGCCTATGATGAAATGAAAGTAACCCTGCCGGAGGGAGAAAAGCTGTATGATGAAAACGGAATACAGCTTATACGTATAGATGCAGATAAAGAGGACAGGGAAGAGGGATTCTGCGATATATTTTTCCTGAAAAATGACAGCAGCGATGTGATCTACCTTGGCGCAAAAGACGGATCTGTAAATGACTTTATGTTAGATGATTTGGGAGTTTCAATTATCTATGCTTCTTCCACTGTTTCTCCGGGGGAAACAGCAGTTATGGCGGCTGCGGTAGATAAATATACTCTTCAGTATCTTATGAATACAGAGGAAGATGTAAAAATAGAATCACTGGAGTGTACCTTATATCTTATGAAGATAGTAGAAGTGGAAGAGTGGGGGAGCGGAAGCGAGGAAATAGCCGAAATTCCATATAGCTATACGGCAGAATAATCAGATTTCTATGGTTATGGCATCCGCATGATAATGAAAAGAGTAAAAAGATATGGAGATAAGATCATCTTATCTCCATACTACATTCTCTTTTCCAACATATGAAACACGATAATTCCAACTAGCCATTGAACAACAAAAAGTAAGAATATCATTGCTATTATCCATTCTTCGGCCCTAATCAATGCGAGTATAAATGACAGGATGAGTAAAGAAAGCGCCATGATTTGATAAGTGATATGTCCGGCCTTCATCCGTAAATATTGTTTCCTTTCATCAACACTATTGATATGTTCCTCTTTCTTTTTTGCTTCATATTCCATGTAACGCCGGGGATTCTGCCAGTAAGCGATACGGACTATCTGTACGGCAGAAGCAGCGATTAATCCAATACCCATAGAAAAAAGTATGGTCGAATAATAGTCAGCCCCGACAAAAATTCCCGCACATATTAATACAGCGCCTGCTAAAATATCAATGATAAATGGCTTCTTTTCTTTCATTTTGCTTCCTCCTCATAAATAAAAATTTCTTCAATACTCATGTCAAAATACCGGGCAATTTTAAATGCCAGCTGTATAGATGGGTTATAACGTCCATTTTCTAAAGAGCCGATTGTCTGCCGTGATACCTCTAACGCATTCGCCAAATCTTCTTGTTTGATTCCCCGCTGCTTTCTCAAAGCTTCCATCCGATTTTTCATTAGAACCTCCCTTTATGGAAAGCTTACTTTCCATAACTTTATTATATCACGATTGTTACTGATGTCAAGCATACTTTCCATTTTGGAATAGAAAACCAAAAAAGTAAGAAAGTGATTCAGGTGTGAGCAGTAATCCTTGTTTCAGTCTGCTATTTATGCTATGATGTTTAAGTCTAAAAAATATTTCGAAAAGTTATGTATTATCATTTATTGAGGAGGAACACATGGGAGAAGAGACAGTTTCCAAAAATTTTATTGAGCAGGAGATTGATAAGGATCTGGCAGAGGGGGTATACAGTGAGGTATGCACCAGATTTCCGCCGGAGCCAAACGGATATCTTCATATCGGACATGCAAAATCAATTCTTTTGAATTCAGGACTTGCTAAAAAATATAAGGGAACCTTTCACCTGCGGTTTGACGACACAAACCCAACGAAGGAGGATATGGAATTTGTGGAGTCCATTAAAGAGGACGTGGCATGGCTGGGGGCAGATTATAAGGACCATCTGTATTTTGCGTCAGATTATTTTGATGAGATGTATGAATGTGCGGTGAAGCTGATTAAGAAGGGGAAAGCCTTTGTCTGCGATCTGACGGCAGATGAGATCCGTAAGTATCGGGGAACCCTTACGGAGCCGGGAAAGGACAGCCCGTACAGGAACCGCTCCGTGGAGGAGAACCTTGCGCTGTTCGAAGGAATGAAGAATGGGGAATATAAGGACGGGGAGAAGGTCCTTCGCGCAAAGATTGACATGTCATCTCCCAATATTAATATGAGAGATCCCGTAATTTACCGTGTGGCCCATATGGCGCACCACAATACAGGGGATAAATGGTGTATTTATCCGATGTACGATTTTGCCCATCCCATTGAGGATGCGGTGGAAAAGATTACCCATTCCATCTGTACCCTTGAGTTTGAGGATCACAGGCCGCTTTATGACTGGGTAGTTAAGGAGTGTGAATTCGACCCGGCGCCCCGCCAGATTGAGTTTGCAAAGCTGTATCTTACTAACGTGGTAACCGGAAAGCGGTATATTAAAAAGCTGGTGCAGGACGGTATTGTGGACGGATGGGACGATCCCAGGCTTGTATCTATTGCGGCGCTTAGAAGAAGGGGATTTACGCCGGAGTCCCTTCGGATGTTTATTGATATGTGCGGCGTGTCAAAGAGCCAGAGCTCTGTGGATTATGCCATGCTTGAATACTGCATCCGGGAGGATTTAAAGCTTAAGCGCCCCCGTATGATGGCAATTCTTGATCCCGTTAAGCTTGTGATAGATAATTATCCGGAAGGGGAATGTGAATATCTGGATGTGGATAATAATATGGAAAACCCGGAGCTTGGGGTAAGAAAGCTGCCCTTCGGACGTGAGCTTTATATTGAGCGGGAGGACTTTATGATTGAACCCCCCAAAAAGTATTTCCGTCTGTTCCCGGGAAATGAGGTTCGTCTCATGCATGCGTATTTTGTAAAATGTGAAAGCTATGAGACAGATGAAAAGGGAAATGTAACTGTCGTGCACTGCACCTACGACCCAGAGACAAAATGCGGTACAGGATTTACCGGACGTAAGGTGAAGGGGACGATCCACTGGGTTTACGCGCCTATGGCAAAAAAGGCGGAGGTAAGGCTTTATGAAAACCTGGTAGATGAGGCGAAGGGCGTCTATAATAAAGAAGACGGGTCACTGAACCTGAATCCAAATTCCCTGGAGATCCGGAAGAACTGCTATGTGGAGGACAGCTTTCGTGAGGCGGCAGGGCATGACAGCTTCCAGTTTGTAAGAAATGGGTATTTTTGTATTGACTCCAAGGATTCTTCGCCGGAAAATCTGGTGTTTAACAGGATAGTATCCCTGAAGAGTTCCTTTAAACTGCCGAAATAGACAGTTGGGGACAACAATGAATGAATTAACAATAAATTTAAAAACAGATTCGAGAGTTCCCCTTTATGAACAGATTTACCGTTATATCAAATCGGATATACAAAGCGGAAAGATCCAAAAAGGGGAGAAGCTTCCCTCTACCCGGGCGCTGTCCAGGTATCTTGAGGTGAGCAGAAGTACGGTGGAGCTTGCCTATGAGCAGCTTTTGTCAGAGGGGTATGTGGAGGCGGAGCCTTACAGGGGTTTTTTTGTGGCGCAGATTGAAGAGCTTTATCATATCAGCAGGGGAAATACAAAGGAGCCGGAGGAAAGGCGGCAGGAGAGGAAGTACCAGTATGATTTTACTCCTAACGGGGTTGATCTTAACAGCTTCCCCTATCATGTGTGGCGGAAGCTGTCAAAGGAGATACTGATTGACGACAGGACGGAGCTGTTCCGCTCCGGGGATCCCCAGGGGGAATATGGATTTCGGAATGCCATATGCAGCTATCTCTACCAGGCCAGGGGAGTACATTGTCTGCCGGGTCAGGTAATTATCGGAGCCGGCAGCGATTATATTCTCATGCTTTTATCTATGATACTGGGAACGGATCACCGGATTGCCCTTGAGGATCCGTCTTACAAACAGGCGTACCGGGTGCTTGCCGGGCTTTCTTATGAAACTATTCCTGTAGGTCTTGACAAAAACGGGATGAGGGTGTCAGACCTTAAGGAGTCAGGAGCAGATATTGCCTATGTGACCCCCTCCCACCAGTATCCCACAGGGATTGTCATGCCCATGAAGCGAAGGATGGAGCTTTTAAAATGGGCGCAGGAGGATGAAGGACGTTATATTATCGAGGATGATTATGACAGTGAATTCCGTTATAAGGGAAAGCCCATTCCGGCTCTCAAAGGCTACGATAAGAATGAAAGGGTGATTTATCTTGGAACCTTTTCCAAATCCATCGCCCCGGCAATCCGTTTAAGCTATATGGTGCTGCCAGGGACACTCTTAGAGCAGTATAGAAAAAACAGCTCCTTTATCCAGTCAACAGTTTCAAAGGTTGATCAGCTTATTGTCCAGCGTTTTATTGAAGAGGGCTATTATGAGCGGCATCTTAATAAAACCCGTGCCATGTATAAAAGCCGTCATGACGTGCTCATAGAGGAGCTAAGGCCCCTTATGAAAATATGCGCCATATCCGGCGAGCATGCAGGAGTACATCTGCTTTTGACCTTTAAAAACGGCCTGACAGAAGAAGAGCTGGTCAAAAGCGCAGAAAAAAACGGTATCCGTGTATATGGAATGTCGGCTTACCGTATAAAAGAGAAGAAAGAAGAAGCGGCCACAGTTCTTCTTGGCTACGCCAATCTGTCAGAGACGCAGATTCGGGAAGCAGTGAAGATACTTACCAGATGTTGGGGATAACCCTATCTGCAGTTCTGGACAGTAAGGGAATGTGTCTTTTTCATCAGTTTAAAATCTTCCTTTGAGAACAGCAGTAAATCCATTAAAGATTCTTTATCTGTAATTTTTGTATTAGAAATTACTGTTTTGAAGGTGACCGGCAACATGGTGTAATTGGAAAGTCCGGATACGAGGCCAAGCTGCTGGCCTGGATTTACCAGATTATTTACGCAGGAAATCATGACACGCTCCTGTTTTGTAATCTGGTTTCGGAGCAGGTAGGTTCCGATAAAGCCTTCGGATATGTATTCGCCGGTATATAATCCGCCACATTCGCCGGGCTTTTTTACATCCTTTACTTCATTAAAAAGCCGGGCCTGGTATACGCCGTTCTGGTTTATGGCAGGACAGCGTTCGATGATGCTCTGGATCATAAGTCTTTTCTGGCTGTCATAGGTATACATATACAGAGTATCTGTAGAAGAGGAATAGGTATTTCCTTCGCTTGTAATGTCAGCCGCACCGCCAAGGAGCAGGGCGGGCGGAACATTAAAAATGTGTGAAAGCTCCAGAAAGGTAGGCATATCAAGAGAAATACATCCTTTTTCATATTTTGAAATGGTAGATATGCTTTTATTTAGTCTCTTAGACAGCTCTTTTAATGTCATATTGCATGCAGTTCTGTACTTTTTCAGGTTGTTTCCGATGATTTCATCAATATTCATAACAATAATCTTTCTTAATAATCAATTTTTTTTATTAATATTGCACAAAAAGATGTGATGCTTTTTAAATAATGTGGATACATATATTTTTTTGATTTTAATAATAATATCATGGGGTAAGTTTTCGTGTCAAGAAAACAGGCAGGATTTGCAAGTGAGGAAATTAAGCAATAGAATAAATATAATTCTTTATAGAAAATATTTATAAAAACAGGAGGGATAAAGGTGAAGGTAGAGGAAAGGCTGTTAAAGTATATTGCAGTAAAAACGCCCTGTGATGAAGACAAGGAAACAGTGCCTACATCGGACTGTCAGTTCGAGCTGGCGAAAATGCTGGCTGGGGAGCTTCAGGAGCTTGGCGTAAAAAATGCCCAGCTTGATGAGAAATGCTTTGTTTACGGGATTATACCGGCTACAGAAGGGTATGAGGGCAAAAAGAAAATCGGATTTATTGCCCACATGGACACAGTTTCTGAATTCTGTGAAGGGGAAATCAGGCCGATATGCACTCCGGATTATAACGGGGAGGACATGATGCTTGGCACAAGCGGACGCATGCTTAGTACAAAGGATTTCCCGCATCTGAAGGAGTGTAAGGGACGGACACTGATCACCTCGGACGGGAATACGATTCTCGGGGTGGATGACAAAGCGGGAATTGCGGAAATCATGCAGATGATTGAAATTCTGCGGGATGAAAATATTCCCCATGGACAGATCAGCGTTGCATTTACCCCGGATGAGGAGTGCGGAAGCGGCGCGGCTCATTTTGATCTGGAGAAATTTGATGCGGATGTGGCTTATACGCTGGACGGGGACGGAGAAGGTGAAATCCAGTATCAGAATTTTAACGCCTGCGAGGCAAAATTTGAGATTCAGGGAAAGAATGTGCATCCCGGCTCCGCAAAGGATGTGATGATCAATGCGGTTCTGATTGCGGCAGATATTAATAATATGCTTCCAAGGTATGAGATTCCAAGATGCACGGAGGGCTATGAGGGATTCTACCATCTGCTTAGCATCCACGGAGATGAGGGGCATGCAGTGTCTGAGTACATTATCCGTGACCATGATGCAGGAAGCTTTGAGGCGAGAAGAAGCACTCTGCGCCATATTGAAAAATCCCTGAATGAAATCTGGGGAAAAGGAACAGTTACGCTAACCCTTAAGGACGAGTACAGAAACATGGAAGGTATTGTAAAGGAGCATATGTACCTGATTGAAAATGCAAGAAGGGCATGTAAAAACGCGGGAGTGCCGGAGGATATTTCTCCAATCCGGGGAGGTACGGACGGCTGCAAGCTTTCCTTTAGAGGTCTTCCCTGCCCAAACCTGGGGACAGGCGGACACGGTTACCACGGACCGCTGGAGCATGCAACGGTGGAAGGCATGGAAGCGGCTGTGAGAGTGGTGATAGAGCTGATTAAAATTTTTGCGGATGAGTAAAGAAAGGAAAAAAGAAATGGAAGAAAAAAAGAAGAAAAAATTGTCGTTCCCGACAGCCCTTACTGTATTATTTATTGTTTTGATTTTTGCTGCTGTACTGACAGCCATTGTACCGGCAGGGCTGTATTCCAAATTAACCTATAACGCACAGAGCGATATGTTTGAGATTACAACGCCGGACGGGGAAATCACAGAAATGGAGCCTACTCAGGAATCTTTAGACGAGCTTGGGGTAACCGGTAATCTGGACAAATTTTTAGATGGAAGCATCAGCAAGCCAATCGCAGTTCCGGGAACCTATGAGAAGGTAGAGCAGGCGCCGCAGGGGATTTTTGAGATTCTGCTGGCTCCAATCAGCGGTGTTTACGATACCATTGATATTATCCTTTTCGTATTCGTTCTGGGAGGCTGTATCGGGGTCCTGAATTATATGGGAGCTTTTAATGCGGCTATTGCGGTTCTCTCCAAAGTAACAAAAGGGAAAGAGTATATTTTAATTGTTCTGATTACTATTATCATTGCAGCAGGAGGAACTACTTTCGGACTTGCGGAGGAAACCATTGCGCTGTATCCGATCCTTGTTCCTGTGTTCCTTGCGGCAGGCTATGATGTTATGGTGTGTATCGCGGCTATCTACATGGGCTCATCCATTGGAACCATGTTTCCTACCATCAACCCGTTTTCTGTAGGTAATGCCTCTAATGCAGCAGGCATCAGCCTTGCGGAGGGCATGGGAATCCGTTTCGTGGCGCTAGCGCTTGGAGTAATTATTACTCTGATCTATATTCTCCGCTATGCGAAGAAGGTAAAGGCGGATCCAACGAAATCTATCTGCTATGACCAGTATGAATATCATATGAAGAAATTCGGCCATCAGGGAGAGGTGCCGGAGTTTACCGGAAAGATGAAGCTTTCCCTTGCCGTATTCGGTGCATCCTTTGCAGTGCTTGTGTGGGGACTTGTCTCACAGGGCTGGTGGTTTGATAATATGACAGGACTGTTTCTCGCATGTGCGATTCTTCTGGCGTTTACATCAGGAATCGGCGAAAAGAATTTTATGGATCAGTTTATCGGCGGGGCAGCGGATCTCATGAGTGTGGCACTTGTTGTCGGTGTTGCCCGCGGTATCAATATTATTTTAGAGAACGGTATGGTTTCGGATACGATTCTTGAGTTCTTCTCAGGAGCTATCAGCGGAATGAATCCGATTGTATTTATCATTCTGATGATGCTTGTATTTATTGTACTTGGATTTTTCATATCCTCATCATCAGGGCTTGCGGTTTTGTCCGTACCGATTATGGCTCCTCTTGCAGATACAGTGGGAGTTTCAAGGGCGGCGATTGTTTCCGCGTATGCATATGGCCTGGGACTGATTTCATTTATTACGCCTACGGGACTTGTACTTGCGTCTCTTGCAATGGTAGACGTCACCTATGATAAATGGCTGAAATTCATTATGCCGCTTATGGGGATTACAGCGGGATTCAGCGCAGTTATGCTTGTGATTCAATTGTTTGTATAAAGAAGGTGGAAGAATGGATTTTGAAGAAAAAATAAGAGAGGACAGGCAAAGCCTGATAGAGGATATTAAACGGCTTGTGTCAATTAACAGCGTGGAGGCGGAACCAGAGGAAGGCATGCCCTTTGGGAAGGGGCCGGCACAGGCCCTTGGCTGTTTCCTTTCCATGGCGGAGGAAATGGGATTTCAGACCGAGAATTTTGATAATTATGCGGGACATATAGATTTTGGAGAAGGAGAGGAAGTGCTGGGGATTTTAGGGCATATGGATGTTGTGCCATGCGGGGATGGCTGGATCTGTGATCCCTTCTGTCCGGAGGTAATTGACGGAAGGCTTTATGGCAGAGGGGTTCTTGACAACAAGGGTCCTATGGCTGTCTGCCTCCACGCCCTTAAAATTTTAAAAGACATGGGTGTGCCTCTTAAGAAAAAGATAAGGCTGATTGTGGGCGCCAATGAGGAGACAGACTGGAAATGTATGGATTATTATTTTCATACCAAAAAAGTAGCTCCGCCCCAGATATCCTTTACACCGGATGCTGAATTTCCGCTGAAGCATGCGGAGAAGGGTGTGTTCCAGTATCAGCTTGTAACGGATATAAAGGAGGAGATTATTCTGGAGGGCGGAAATGCATATAATTCCGTGGCAGAGCATGCGTATGTTCTTCTGCCAATGAAATTTAAGGAGCGGGCAGAAGAAGGATTACCGGGATGGACGGAGTATACGGGATGCCGTTATGAAACATCTTCAGAGGACGGCAGGCTTAAGCTGGAAGCCTTTGGATTTGCTGCCCATGCGGCGAATCCGGAAAAAGGAATCAATGCAGTCACGGGAATTATGAAAGCAGTTTCTGATCTGAAGCCTGGAAATGAGCTGGGAGAGATTGCAGAGTTTTATATGGAAAAAATCGGACGGGATCTCTATGGGGAAAAGCTTGGCGCAGCGCTTGAGGATGAGGTTTCAGGAAAATTAAGCTTTAATGTTGGTAAGGCAGAAGTGAGGGACGGGAAATTTATCCTTTCCATTGATAACAGAGTGCCGGTTACTTATAAATGTGAAGAAGCGGGGGAACGTGTGAAGAAAGGTCTTGAGGGGACACGTTTCCGGTTCGAAAATCCCCAGATTACCGAGTCCATTTATGTGCCGAAGGACAGCTTCCTTGTAAAGACGCTGATGGAGGTCTATAAGGATGTTACAAAGGATATGGATGCCGTGCCCCAGGTAGACGGAGCATGCTCCTATGCAAGAGCTCTTGACAACTGTGTAGCTTTTGGGGCGATCCTGCCGGGACAGCCGGATCTGATGCACCAGAAGAATGAGTATCTGGAGCTTGACAGGCTGGATATGTGGATGAAGATCTATCTGGAGGCAATCTACAGGCTGGCGAGGTAAAAAGTTAAGATGCCCTTCCTAACGCAGACTGGGCAAGATGTCTGCTTATAGGAAGGGCATTATAAAGATTCTTAAAAGACTCTCTGGAATCACAGCCCCCCCCAAAAAAAAAGAAGCCCTCCGGGGAGGGCCTGTTTATAAATTATTCTGTTTTGTCAGCGGCTTCTTCTGCCTCTTTTGCAGTCTCTTCTGCCTCTTTTGCTTCTTCGGCAGGAGCATCAGCTTCCTTTTCATCCGGCGCAGTATCTTCCCCGCTTTTGGGAGCAGAGTTTAAGGATACGTATTCGCGGTCTGTAACTGGTTTTAAGTCATCGTCAAGGTCGAAGTCCTCGTCTTCAAAATCATCCTCGAATTCATCGGTGTCAATTCTGTTCTTTTTCCAATAATAAAGAGCACCTGCTGCAGCTGTACCGACTGCGGCTGCGCCTAAAATTTTCTTAAATAATTTTGCCATAATGGTTTCTCCTTTCGACTGGCTGTTTTTTCCTAATATGTGTATTGTAATACTTTTTAGGAAAAATGGAAAGGGGAACACAGGAAAAATTTATTAAATTTAAATAATGTGTTATTGTTTACTCCGTTCACAATAACAAGAAGTTTATTGAGCCGGACGGAAAATTGTGTTAGACTATAGCTGTAAGATACTGACAGCAAGGGGGAAGACGAGATGAAGAAAAATGAAGCACCGGGAACAGCGAAGAAGGGTCTGTTCCGTATTGTATTCAGCCGTACCGGCATTATTCTGCTGCTGATTCTTGTGCAGCTTATCTGGTTTCTGCGCTTTCCGTATTATTTGGGTGAATATCTGAAATATTTTTACGGGGTACTTATAATACTGGAGGTTGTAGTCATTGTTTATATTATAAATGAAGAGGAAAATCCAGCATTTAAGATGACCTGGATGTTATTTGTGGCGGCGCTGCCCTTTATGGGGACTCCTTTTTATATTTTTGTAAAGATGCAGATGAAAAACAGTCCCATGCGGACGAGGCTTACAGAGCTTAGGCTTGCGCAGGCAGATTATATGCGCCAGGACAAGGACACGGTGGATGCTTTGTGGGCCAGCAAGTCAGCCAATGCGAATCTCGCCCATTATCTGTCCCAGCGGGTAGGATATCCGGTTTATCGGAATACGCAGGTAAAATATTTTCCGCTTGGCGAGGATAAATTCCGTGCTATGGTTTCAGAGCTTCGGGATGCAAGAAAATTCATTTTTATGGAATATTTTATTGTGGAATACGGACTTATGTGGGATACAATTTTAAATATCCTTAAGAGGAAAGCAGCGGACGGAGTGGAGGTCAGGTTCATGTACGATGGCATGTGCGCCATATCCATGCTTCCCTATAATTACCCGGAAAGACTTAAGAAATTTGGCATTAAATGTAAAATGTCCAACCCCATGAAGCCCTTTTTATCTACTGTGCAGAACAACCGGGATCACAGGAAGATTTGTGTCATAGACGGAAGGGCAGGCTTTACCGGCGGTATAAATATCGGAGACGAGTATATTAACAAAAAGGAGCGGTTTGGACACTGGAAGGATACGGCGGTTATGCTGAAGGGTGACGCGGTGCAGAGCCTTACCATGATGTTTCTTGAGATGTGGAACGTAGAGGAGCGGGGGGAGGAAAACTACCGGAGATATTTAACTCCAAGGTCGCGTACCCTAAGGCGGGAGCTGGGATATGTGATTCCTTATGCAGACAGTCCCTTTGACAATGAAAATGTGGGAGAGGAGGTTTATTTCCACATTTTAAATCATGCGAAAAAATATGTACATATAATGACGCCCTACCTGATACTTGACAATGAAATGATGACCACTCTTAAGAGGGTGGCGAAATGCGGCATTGAGGTAATCATTATCATGCCCCATATTCCGGATAAATGGTATGCTTTTGTAGTAGCAAAGACCTATTACAAGGAGCTGATTGAAAGCGGAGTGCAGATTTTCGAGTATACGCCGGGCTTTGTCCATGCGAAGGTATTTGTTTCTGATGATGACACAGCAACGGTAGGGACAATCAATCTGGATTACAGGAGCCTGTATCTGCATTTTGAGTGCGGGGCCTTTATCTATAACAACCGGGAGGTTGATAAGATTGAAAGGGATTTTCAGAGGACATTGACAAAATGCCATAAGGTGACGCTTGTAGAGGCCAAGGAGCAGACGCTTCTTACGAAGATGACAGGAAGGGTCCTAAGGCTTATTGCGCCTTTGATGTAAATATTTGTAGGAAAACCATTGTACATCTTTGTCAAAATATAGTATAATGCTAACGGTGATTTTGTTTTATCATGAAAGAAGAGCTGCGGTCTGTCCGCATAACAGGAGGAATGGATTATGGTTAGAGCAGTAGTAGGTGCAAACTGGGGAGATGAAGGTAAGGGCAAGATTACAGATATGCTTGCAAGAGAAGCTGATATTATTGTCCGCTTTCAGGGCGGAGCCAATGCAGGCCATACGATTATTAACAATTACGGGAAATTTGCCCTCCATACACTGCCGTCAGGTGTATTCTACGATCATACTACCAGTATAATAGGCAACGGCGTGGCGCTGGATGTTCCGGTGCTGTTTAAGGAGGTACAATCGATTGTAGACAGAGGTGTCCCAAAGCCCAGGATTCTTGTATCTGACCGGGCGCAGATGGTGATGTCCTATCACAAGAATTTTGACGCGTACGAGGAGGAGAGGCTGGGAGGAAAATCCTTCGGTTCAACCAAATCAGGAATCGCACCGTTTTATTCAGATAAATTTGCAAAAATCGGCTTTCAGGTAAGCGAGCTTTTTGACGGGGAGCTTCTTAGAGAAAAAGTAAAAAGGACTGCAGAGCAGAAAAATGTCCTGCTTGAGCATCTTTATCATAAGCCGCTCATTAATCCGGATGAGCTTTATGAAGAACTGATGGAATATAAGACCATGATAGAGCCTTTTGTATGTGATACGTCTCTGTATCTTTACAATGCCATAAAGGAAGGAAAGAATATTCTTCTGGAGGGACAGCTGGGTACCTTAAAGGATCCGGATCACGGGATTTATCCGATGGTTACATCGTCCTCTACGCTGGCCGGCTACGGCGCTATTGGCGCGGGAATTCCGCCTTACGAGATCCGTAAAGTCATCACTGTATGCAAGGCGTATTCAAGCGCAGTGGGCGCAGGAGCATTTGTGAGTGAGATATTTGGCGGGGAGGCAGACGAGCTTCGGAAACGGGGCGGCGATGGCGGAGAGTTCGGCGCGACTACCGGACGTCCGAGAAGGATGGGCTGGTTTGACTGTGTGGCATCCAAATACGGCTTAAGGCTGCAGGGCACAACGGATGTGGCATTTACGGTGCTGGATGTTCTTGGATATCTGGATGAGATTCCAGTATGCGTAGGATATGAGATTGACGGGGAGGTTACAAAAGAGTTCCCGACGACCCGTCTCCTTGAGAAGGCAAAGCCCGTGCTTAAGAAGCTGCCGGGCTGGAAATGTGATATCCGCGGAATCAAAACCTATGAGGAGCTGCCGGAAAACTGCAGAAACTATATCGAATTTATCGAAGGAGAGGTAGGTTTCCCGATTACCATGGTTTCCAACGGGCCGGGGAGAGAGGATATTATTTACCGGCAGCAGAACAGATAATCCGATGACGAAATCTTAATTGTTTTTAAGAAATTTCTCATTGAATTTTTAGAAATCTTCCATACTGTGTACACATTTGAGCTTTACTATATATTTATCAGGTACGAACGAATAGAAATTACAGGCATATATTTGTATGAGTGATAATATAATAGTAAGGCGGGAACAGGGCCCTTTGAGAGTGTCCGGGGCGGCAGAATGGAGGTTTTTATGCAGAAGAAAGAGAGACTTGGTTATCCAGAAGTGATTTCGATGGAGGAATATCTTGCGAAGAGGAAGAAGATAAAGGAGAAGGAGCAGGGGAAGGGCAGAAGGAAACAGGTGCCCGGAAATCAGATGTGGATGCTGGCGGAATTGTACGTATAAGACATATGACAGACAGATTCTTTAGATGTTTGAGAATCTGTCTGTTTTTCTTATGTTTTATTCTAAAGGCTGCCGGTTATCTGAACCGCTGTCCTTTTGCGTACCGCCTTCTGACGGAGGTCTGGTGATGCGGTATACGAGGGCATAGCCATAGAGAAGTACAGGGACGATGACAGTGCAGACAATGGAAGCCTTAAAAAGGCCGGCAGCCGCAGGGCTGTCCATAAAAGCAAAAATTAAAGTGCAGGCATACATGGCGAATAGAAGAAAAGCGCCGGTAAGAGCGAGGATACGTTTGAGCTTCATAGAAAAACCGCCTTTCGTAAAATAGTAACAAAGTAATTGTTCACTCCGTTCACAGTAACCTAAGCATATCATAGCATAGAAAAATGAAGGTGTAAATCTTGACATTACACATAGATTTATATATACTTTCTGCGTTGTAGTATTTAAGTTACAGGAGGATATGCGTATGAGATATGTACAGGTTGTTTTTAGTCCGACCGGAGGAACGCAGAAGGTGGCGGATGCGGTAACTGAAGTGTGGGGAGACCATGTTGACAGGGTTGATCTTTCCAATGCTGAAGAAGATTTTTCTAAAATTGTATTTGAAGAGGAGGATGTTGTGCTGGCTGCCGTTCCTTCTTTTGGAGGACGTGTCCCGCACCCTGCCGCAAAAAGGCTGGGGCAGCTGAGAGGCTGCCATGCAAAGTGTGTTATTGTCTGCGTATACGGTAACAGGGCCTATGAGGATACCCTTACGGAGCTGCAGGATATTGCAGAAGGCTGCGGCTTTTGTGTAGTTGCTGCGATTGCAGCGGTGGCAGAACACTCTATCATGCATCAATATGCTGCCGGAAGACCGGATGAGGAGGATATAAACAAATTACATGATTTTTCAAGAAAAATTCTTGAGAAACTGAAAAATTTTGATAAGAAGTCTAATACGTTTAAGCTTCCGGGAAACCGTCCATATAAAAAGGCAGGGGGAACTGGTCTGGTTCCGAAGGCTGATAAAAAGTGTGTGGACTGCGGATTGTGTGTAAGAGATTGTCCTGCACAGGCGATCAGCAGAGATAATGTAAAGACCGCAGATGCAGGAAAGTGTATATCCTGCATGAGATGTGTTGTACGGTGCCCGAAGTCTGCAAGAAAAGTAAACAGCGCAATGGTCTCTGCTGCTGCGCTCATGATGAAAAAGGCCTGCTCCTTGAAAAAGGAGAATGAGCTTTTTCTATAATGCTATGGCTTGATAAGTTACTGCTCACAGGCCTGCGCAGTAACCTTAATAAAATTTAATAAAATTCGTAATAAAATTCGTGAAAATAGTGCTTTGAAAATACTGGGATTTGTTTTATAATATAGCATACATGGTGTTTCCAGGTTACTGTTCGCAACGTTTCTGGAGCCATAATAAAAAGGATACAAAGGAGTATTAGAATATGAGCCGAACATTACTAGAGCAGTGGAGAAATATTGCTTATGATGAGAGTGCTGACAAAGGCCAGCTTAAAAGATTCTGGGAAAGCTATTTTCAGATTGAAAAGGAGATCTATGAACAGCTTCTTACGAATCCGGATGAGGAAGTAAAGGGGACGGTAAGTGAGCTTGCAAAGAAGTACGGGCAGGAGCTTCTTACCATGGTAGGCTTTTTGGATGGCATTAATGAGAGCTTAAAGGAAGAAAACCCGATTGAAACCATGGAGGAGGATACTGTTGTAAGCCTTGCCTTTGATAAGGAGAAGCTGTATAAAAATATGGTGGCTGCAAAGGCGGACTGGCTGTACGGACTTCCCCAGTGGAAGGAGATTTACTCGGAGGAAGAGCTTAAGACATTTTATAAGGAGCAGAAGGAGTCAGGCACAATCCGCAAGGAAAAGAAGATCGGACGTAATGATCCGTGTCCGTGCGGTTCTGGCAAGAAGTATAAAAAATGCTGTGGGAAATAATATCTATATCAGGGATTTTCTGCTTTTTGTATTATGCTGCTATTTGTGCGCTGACGAAAAAGTGGAATTCTACATTTTCCAGATTCTGGATAGGGGCGGGTATCTGTTTTCTTCTGCTTGGGAACTTAAAGCCTAAGGGAGCGGTTTACCCGCTGTCTGTCTTTTTCACTCTGTTTTTCCTGACAGAGTGCCGTATCCTCCTGGGAATGCTTCCAAGCCGCAAAAAGAATCTTACATATCTCGTTGTTCTTGGCGCGCAGGTGAGGGGAAGGAGGCTTAGCAGCTCCCTTTACCGCAGGATCGAGCGGGCAAGGCAGTATCTTGCGGACAACCCGGAGACAGTAGTTATTGTGTCCGGCGGACAGGGAAAGGGCGAGGAGATTACAGAGGCGCTCGCCATGCGTGAGTATCTTCTGGAGCATGGAATTTTGGAAAGGCGGATTTTTATGGAAGACCGCTCCACAACTACAAAAGAGAATCTTAAATTTTCGGCAGAATATATCCATGATTTGAGCGTTCCAGTGGGAATTGTGACCAATAATTTCCACATGTACCGGGCGTGCTGCTACGCAAAAAGGCTTGGATACCAGAATCCCGAAGCAGTGCCGGCAGGGTGCCCGCCGGTGTTTTTCGTTAATTACATGGTGCGGGAGTTTTTCGCACTTGCCAAGATGGTGCTGATGGGGACAGGGTTTTTTTAATCTGGGACGGAGTAATTTTAAAAATACCCCGTCCCCAACTCATCCCAGCCGTCAGCCTGTTTGTATATTCCGTGAAAAAAAAGCTTTGAAAATTGATAGGATAAATCCAGCAAAGGAGTATCTGCATCCCCTTCGATTTCTTTATAACAGGCAGCAATAAAGTCCATGGCAAGAAACAGATAGGCAGCCTGGCGGATATTTATTCCTTCAGTTAAGAGCCCCTTTTTTTGGTCACGTTCCAAAAGTCTATATACAGTTTCGTAAAATTCTTTTGGCGGATATTTAAAGATAAAAGGAAAGAAGGCTGTCCGGACATTGTTCGTAAGGATGTCAATCAGCATCTTGTGTTCATCGCTGGAGTTAATGTAATAAAGTGCATTGGATTTGGCAAGATGGAAAAGGGAGTCTTTTTCTTCCTCCAGCCTGGGCATTTCAAAATAACGATTAATAAGATAAGAAAGAATATCCTCCTTATCTTCAAAATACTGATAAATACTTCCGATAGCAATATCTGCATTTTTTGCAATGCGCTTGACGCTTGCTTTGCTGTAATTGTCTTTATATTCTATGAATTCTTCGGTAGCAGCTTTGAGTATCCGTTCCTGTTTTTCCTCAGGCAATGAAAAAAATAATTTTTTAGGCATGGCTTTCTCCTAATGTAATCTGATGATATATATAACTATATCGAAATCGCTTTTCAGTGTCAAGCTATCTTCTCTATTGACAAAAAGAACGTATTTTGATAATATTTATACAAAATGAACCGGTTCATTTCTGAATTACAGGAGGTGAACAAAGAATGAATATACAAAATAATAAAGAAAAGGAACTGACATTCCGGGCCTTGTTCTGGGGTGTAATTGTAGGCCTCATTTTACTGGCGTTATCTATTTATCTCTATGCTGTGGTAGGCATGGATATTAATCCGGCACCGGTTGCATCTATGCTGGGCATATTTCTTCTGCCGGTAATAGGCGGAAAAGTATCAAAAAAGGAAGTAAATATTATGCAGACCACAGCATCAGCTGTTGTATGCGGAAGCCTTGCTATTCCTATGATTTATATTGCCGCTATGTACCTGGGGGAAGAATTTAATTATATTGGAATTGTAATCCCACTGTTTCTTGCAGATGTAATAGGAATTTGTTTTGTTGTGTTTTTCAGGAAACAATACATAGAGGATCCTGCACTTTCTTTTCCGCAGTCCATCATAGCAAAAACAGCAGTAGACAAGGTTGGACAGCTTACAGGGCGTGAATCGAGGCTTTTATTTGTGTTCGTGATAATTGGATTTTTGCTTACGTTTTTACAGAATAAAGGCGTTCTTCCGCAAATAGTTGACTTTACGCCAAAGCTTCCGGCAGGCATGACATTAGGTATCCTGATTATGCCTTTAATGCTGGGCATGGGATATATGATTGGCTCTAAGGTGTGTATGATTTTCATGCTGACAACACTTGTAGGAAATCTGCTCTATGCTCCTTTGGGCTTCCGGGCAGGCTGGTTTGCTGATCCGGCAGTGGATTATTCCGGGATGCAGAATTTTAATATTCCTATGGTGATTGGAATTACGCTGATGGGTTCGCTGATTCCGATTTTTAAACAAAGGAAAGCATTTCTTGCATCCTTCCGGTTTGACCGAAAGGCGATGTCAAAGGAATCTGATCAGGCACTGCTTCGTATTATGGCTTTTGTTTTTGCCGGCGCATCTGCTGCTTTGGTTATTTTCTGCAGTCTGTATTATCATGTAAATGTGATTTTAATGTATCTGTTTTTGTTAATGGGAATTCTTTTTTCTATTATTGCTGTGCGTGTGCAGGCAGAATCAGGTTTAAGCGCTACAATGCCTCTTAGTATGTTAATGCTTATGGTGATATATCTTGCAACGAAGCAGATTACTGTTGCGATGATACTTACATTTTTAATGATCTCTGTTTTATTTCTTGCACAGAATACAATGGGAGATTTAAAGACAGGAGCAATCTTCGGATCAAGTCCAAGAAAACAGGTGTGGGCTCAGTTTGCCGGAGTAATTCCCAGCGTTATCTTAGGAGCATTGTTCTGTTATCTCCTTATCAGGGCATATGGGCTGGATTCTGCGTTTTTTAGCTATCCTCTTGGGAAAATGTATTATGCCATAGGCGCCGGTATTTCTGAAGGCGGCATGTCCTCTGTTTTCCACCTGGGACGGCTGGGGATTGGAGCTGTGATTGGTGCGGCTCTTACGTTTATGGGGCTTCCGGCGGGAGTGGTTGGTCTGGGACTTTATTTGGCACCCAGTTCCATTATGGCGCTTGGACTTGGCGGTGCAGTCAGGTTTGTAATTGAACGGGTAAAAGGAAGTGAGACGGCAGAGAGATATAATAATGCAGCTACAGGAATGATTATTGGAGATACACTGGTAACGATTATCACAGTATTTACAACAATGTCTCAGCTGTAAGAATTTCTCCCAGAGCTGATTTTAGAGGTGAAGAGCTATGTATGATATGATTATTAGAAACGGGTATATTGTGGATGGATCCGGCCGCGGCATTTTCAAGGCAGATCTGGGAATCCAGGGAGAAAAGATTATAAAGATCGGCAGTCTGGAGGACAAGACGGCTGGTAAGGTAATTGATGCGAAAGGAAAATATGTGACCCCCGGATTTATTGATCCTCACACACATGCAGACATTACAGTTCTCTATGCACCGGAAATGGAAGCACAGTTAAGACAAGGGGTAACCACAGCTGTGACAGGAAACTGCGGACATGGCATGGCGCCAATCGGGACAGAGGTTTTAAGGGGCCCTTTTATGAACATGGAGTTTATTAATGAAGTCTCGCCAAGCTATTTTGATTTATTCCCTATGTATCTGCCTAAAGAAGCCTCGGCACGTGCGCTTGAGAAAATCTACGGGATTGAGCTTGACTGGACAGACTTTGCGTCTTTTAACCGGAAATGTGAAAAGTGCAGGCCGGGGTGTAATCTGGTGCCGCTGGCAGGATACAGCGCGATCCGAAACGCAGTTATGGGAAGGGACTGTATGCGAGAGGCAGCACCAGATGAGCTTAAAAGATTAGAGGAGCTTACAGAAGAATGTATGAGACAGGGTGCCTTTGGCCTTACCACGGGAAGAGATCCAAATTATATTCCAGGATTTTATGCAAGTACAGACGAGATGGAGCGTATGCTGAAGATTACAGCAAGATATGGAGGAATATTCGCAAGCCATACATATAATTTTAACAGGGAAGGCCGTCAGGATCGTATGGGAGGTTATAAGGAAATGTTTGAACTTGGAAGGAGAGCGGACATTAGAACACACGTATCCCATGTCCACGTGCTTCGGATGGCAGATAACGATAAAGGAGCCCTAAAGGCGGCAAAAAAAACGATTGAGTTATTTGAACAAGTGGCCAGGGAGGGACTTGATCTCTCTTATGATATAATTCCGAGTCCATTTGTCGCTGATTTTACTGTGCCTTATTTCGCCTTTTATCTGAAGCCTTTGGTACTGATATCCGGATCCAGAAAACATCTGGCAGAGAATTTCCGCTATCCGGATTTCCGTGTTATGGTACGTCATATTATAAAAGCGGGGATGATGTCCTTTTTTAATCCAGATTCTCCTTCAAACTGGTTTAGCGCATTTTGTATTCTTGGACATAAGGAGAAACGGTTTACAGGAAAAACATTCACGGAATGTGCGGCAGAGCTTAAGACAGATCCCCTGGAATGTATGATGGAGTTATTTTCAAGAGATCCGGATATGTCGGCAAATATGGTGACTCCTGATTTTACAGAAGCAAATGATTTCCTCTGCAGCCATAAATGGGCAATGCCATGCTCGGACAGTTTTACTTTCTCGAAGGAAACAAACCTGACGGGAAATGAGGAAATGCCCCTGTATCCTAATGCAACGACAGTCAGCTTTATCCCAAGATTTCTTAAAAGACAGGGAAAAGAGAAGCTTGCCTGGTCAGTTTATCATGCAAGTGGATATGTGGCAGAACGGTTTGGAATAGAAGAAAGGGGGAAGCTCGCAGAAGGGTATTATGCTGATATTGTAATTCTTGATTATGATTCATTAAAAAGCTATGATATGGAACCGCAGCCGCTGCAGAATCCGGAGGGAATAGAGTACGTGCTTGTAAACGGCAGTATTGTCCTGGAGGATAAGTTACTTCTGGGTGGGCGCCGGGGGAAGGTTCTTGCTAAGAGTGTGAAATAATGAGGTTGACAAAGAAGCAGAGGGTGATATAATAGTAGCATACTGAAAACGCGCTGACGAGACGAGTAGGTTGGGAAAGTGATGAAAGAGAGAGAAGCCGGAGGCTGAAAGCTTCTTATCCCGGAACCTTCTGAAAACTACCTCTGAGCGGCTGTAAAGCAGTCCGGTGATTCCGTTATCATCATGAATGAAGTGGTTCCGGCTTTGGCCGGTTCAAGCGGGGTGGAACCGCGAGTAACAGATGACTCGTCCCTTGCAGCATACTAAGTGCTGTAAGGGATTTTCTATGTATTTATGTATTGTAGTGGAAATGGAGAAAAATATGAAATCAATAGGAGATTGTTTTGAACTGAATAATGGGGTAAGGATTCCATGTATCGGTTTTGGAACCTATAAGGCGGCCGGGAATGGCGCCGGAGTGATTGAAGAGGCACTAAGATCCGGATACCGTTATCTGGATACAGCGGCATTTTATGATAATGAAGAGGAGATAAGCGAAGCGGTCAGGGCATCGGGAATAAAGAGGGAGGAGCTGTTTCTTGTCTCTAAGGTGTGGAAGGATGATATGGGCGCGAAGGGGACGAGGGCAGCCTTTGAGGAGTCTCTTAGGAAGCTTAAGACGGATTACCTTGATCTGTATCTGATCCACTGGCCCAGACCGGATCTTGAAACAGGAGACTGGAAAGAGATTCTTACGGAGACGTGGAAGGTGATGGAGGAGCTGTACCGGGAAGGCAGGATAAGGGCCGCCGGGGTCAGCAATTTTATGCCCCATCATCTGGAGGTGCTGTTTGATGCGGCAGAGCTTTGCCCGGCGGTGAATCAGATTGAGTTCCACCCGGGGTATACCCAGGAGTTTACGGTGAATTACTGTAAGGAAAAGGGGATTCTTGTGCAGGCATGGAGCCCCCTTGGAAGGAGACGGGTACTGGAGCACCCGCTGGTTCTTGAGCTCTCGGAGAAATATCATGTATCTCCGGCGCAGCTTTGCATCCGCTATGCACTTGAGCGCGGCGTGCTTCCTCTTCCGAAGGCATCTTCGCCGGAGAGGATGAAGGAGAATCAGGATGTGTTCGGTTTTGAAATCAGCCGGGAGGATATGTACCGGATAAGCTCTATGCCGCCTGCGGGGTGGTCGGGGGAGCATCCTGATTTTGAGAGGGTACGTTTTTAGTTACTGTCCACGGTGTTTCAGGATAAAATGAGGTGAGAATAAATGAGTGATTTTAAGAAGTACACACATAAGGTACAGTATTATGAAACAGACCAGATGGGGATTGTGCATCATTCCAACTATATCCGCTGGTTTGAAGAGGCAAGAACAGATCTTATGGAGCAGATGGGGCTTGGCTATGAGCAGATGGAGGAGAAAGGAATTTTAAGCCCGGTGCTATCCGTGGAGGCGGATTATCTGAGGATGGTACATTTTGGGGAAACAGTGACAATTGAAGCCTATATCAAGGAATATAACGGAATCAAGCTGACAGTAGGCTATGAGATATTCAGCGACCGTACAGATATGGTGCACTGCAGGGGAACTTCCAAACACTGCTTTATCAACCGGGAAGGAAGGCCTTTGTCGTTAAAGCAGGCGTGCATCGAGTTTCATGACATGTTTAATAAAGGTTTAGAAGACCATAAAAAGAAAAAATAGAAAAGAGAGGGAAAGATGATGAGAATCACACTAAAGGATGGCTCCGTAAAAGAGTATGAGGGCAAAATGGCGGCGATTGACATTGCCAGAGATTTAAGCGAGGGGCTTGCAAGAGCGGCGACTGCCGCAAAGGTAAATGGGGAGCTTGTGGATCTTCGTACTGTGGTTGACGAGGACAGTGAGCTTGAAATTCTGACCTTTGACAGCGAAGACGGGAAGGGTGCGTTTTTCCATACAACCTCCCATATTATGGCACAGGCAGTAAAGAGACTGTACCCGGAGACAAAGCTTGCAATCGGGCCGTCTATTGAGAATGGATTTTATTATGACCTGGACAGGGAGACACCATTTGCGGCGGAGGATCTGGAGAAGATCGAGGCTGAGATGAAGAAGATCGTAAAGGAAAATCTGCCGATTGTAAGATTTACCAAATCAAGAGAGGACGCAATAGCATATTTTAAGGAGAAGGATGAGCCTTATAAGGTGGAGCTTATAGAGGATCTGCCGGAGGATGAGGAAATCAGCTTCTACAGCCAGGGAGAGTTTACGGATCTCTGCGCAGGCCCCCATCTTATGACTACAAAGCCAGTGAAGGCCTTTAAGCTTACCAGCCTTGCAGGGGCTTACTGGCGCGGAAGTGAAAAGAATAAGATGCTTACCAGAATCTACGGGGTTTCCTATCCGAAGAAGGCAGAGCTTGACGAGTACCTTCACATGATGGAGGAGGCAAAGAAGCGTGACCACAGAAAATTAGGAAGGGAGCTTGGGCTTTTTATGATGTGCGAGGAGGGGCCGGGCTTTCCGTTCTTCCTGCCTAAGGGCATGGTGCTTAAGAATACGCTTCTTGATTACTGGAGAGAGCTTCACAGGAAAAAAGGATATGTGGAGATCTCTACGCCCATTATTTTAAGCAGGCATCTGTGGGAGAACTCCGGGCACTGGGATCATTATAAGGACAATATGTATACAACAGTGATTGATGATGAGGATTTTGCCGTAAAGCCTATGAACTGTCCGGGAGGAATGTTGGTTTATAAATCCGAGCCCCGCTCCTATAAGGATCTTCCCTTACGTGCAGGAGAGATAGGTCTTGTTCACAGACATGAAAAATCCGGACAGCTTCACGGACTCATGCGTGTGCGCTGCTTTTCACAGGATGATGCCCATATCTTCATGACACCGGAGCAGATCCGGGGAGAGATTAAAGGAGTTGTAGGCCTCATTGACGAGGTGTACAGTCTGTTTGGGTTTAAATACCATGTGGAGCTTTCTACAAGGCCCGAGGACAGCATGGGAAGTGACGAGGACTGGGAGATGGCAACAGAGGGACTTCGCGGTGCCTTAGAGGATCTCGGCATGGATTATGTGGTAAATGAAGGTGACGGCGCCTTCTATGGTCCGAAGATTGATTTCCATCTGGAGGATTCCATCGGAAGAACGTGGCAGTGCGGAACCATTCAGCTTGATATGCAGATGCCCCAGAGGTTTGAACTGGAATACACGGGAGCTGATGGCGAAAAGCATCGTCCGATTATGATACACCGCGTTGCATTTGGCTCCATTGAGCGCTTCATCGGCATTTTAATCGAGCATTTTGCGGGTGCGTTTCCGACCTGGCTTTCACCGGTGCAGGTGAAGGTGCTTCCGATTTCTGATAAATATATGGAGTACGCACAGAAGGTGCGCGCATCCCTTGACGAGTCAGGAATCCGGGCGGAAATTGACACAAGGGCAGAGAAAATCGGTTATAAAATCCGGGAAGCCCAGATGAATAAGATTCCATATATGCTTGTTGTGGGCGCAAAAGAAGAGGAGACAGGCGTTGTATCCGTAAGGAGCCGTTTCGCAGGCGATGAGGGACAAAAAGGACTTGATGAATTTATTTCTGATATTAAAAAAGAAATCGCTGAAAAGAAAATCCGTGAAACGGTAAAAGAAGAGTAATCTTGTATAAGTAAAAATAAAAAATCCGGGCATAATAACCTTGATATTATTTTTATAAAGGAGGTCAGATTATGCCGGATTTAAGATGTACTGTACAGACATGCCTGCACAATAAAGACTATTACTGTGATTTGGACAAGATTGAGGTGGGAGGAAGCTCCGCAAAGTATGCTTCGGATACCTGCTGTGACAGCTTCCAGGAAAAAAAGGATGGAAATTCTTACAGCAATGACATGAAGGAAGCAACAGCTACAAGTAAAATCGACTGTAAGGCAACAGACTGCGTATACAATGACGAGTGTCACTGCCATGCGGGTAAAATCAGCGTAGAAGGTGGAAATGCATGCCATTGCGAGCAGACAGAGTGCGCCACATTTAAGTGCGGATGTGCGTAAATATTATTTACAAGGGAAAGCGGGAAAGAGCTTTCCCTTTTTAGTTGACTGGAATTTGGGGAGAGGTTATAATAGAGTTATTGTTCAGGAAAGGTCGAAATGTTTTGATGGATAACAAGGATAGAAAAGAAGAACCGGAAAAAGGAGAAAAGATACAAGAGCAGGCATATTATGAGGAGAGGCCTGTTCTGGGAAAGAGAGGCCCCTCAAAGATCCGGCAGCAGTTCAGCCGGGGCATGACATATTTTCTCGTTGTAGCCGCCAGTATTTTGTTTTATTTTGCCCTGCTTAGGATGACAAATATTTCAGAAGGGCTTTCCCGTGTATTTATCGTCTTAAAGCCAGTGGTGTACGGCTTTGTTATCGCCTATCTTCTCAATCCGATTGTGAATAAGGTAGACATGCTGCTTGTACCCCTTCTGGAAAAAAGGACAGTGCAGGGTGAGAAAGCCCGGAAACTGTCCCGGGCAGCGGGGATTTTTATAGCCTTGATTTTACTGGTTCTTTTGGTAGCGGCGTTATTTAACCTTCTGATTCCGGAGCTCTATGTAAGTATCAGGAATCTGGTATTTACTCTTCCAAGGCAGATTGGAAATGCGCTGGATACGCTCAATGAGGCGAGGCTTGACGATTCCACTACCGGAACCTTTATTAAAACTGCCCTTGAGGAAGGAACGGATATGTTCATGAACTGGATGCGGACGGATCTTCTGGATAAGACCAATGAACTGATGTCGAACCTGACAGTGGGCGTTATCAACGTTTTAAGTGAGATTTTCAATATTCTAATCGGAGTTATTGTATCCATATACATACTGTTCAGCAAGGAGCTGTTTGTGCGCCAGACCAAAAAGGCTGTATATGCTATATTTAGCGCGGATCATGCAAACATGATTCTGCATCTTACTACAAAGAGCAATGAGATTTTCGGCGGTTTTATTATCGGAAAAATTATCGATTCTGCTATTATCGGCGTGCTGTGCTTTTTCGGACTTTCTCTATTGAATATGCCTTATGTAATGCTGGTAAGTGTGATCGTGGGGGTCACAAATGTAATTCCGTTTTTCGGGCCTTATATCGGTGCAGTTCCGAGCACGATTCTTATTTTATTAAGCGATCCCATGAAGGGGCTTTATTTTGTAATATTCATCCTGCTTTTGCAGCAGTTTGACGGAAATATACTGGGTCCGAAGATTTTGGGAAATTCTACCGGACTTTCGGCCTTCTGGGTTATTGTAGCCATTCTTTTAGGAGGAGGGCTTTTCGGCTTTGTGGGAATGGTGATGGGAGTACCTACCTTTGCGGTGCTTTACTATATTGCCGAGATGCTTGTGGACAACCGGCTGAAGCGCAAGAAGCTTCCGACAGATACAGGATGCTATGATAAGAAAAGCTATGTGGATTCCGGGGGGAATTTTATCAGCCCGGATATGGAAATAGAAAATATAGAAGGAAAAGAGGAGTAGACTATGCCGATACGGGTACAGAATGACCTCCCGGTAAAGGAAATACTGGAGAAGGAAAACATATTTGTTATGGACGAGCACAGGGCGGCCCATCAGGATATCCGGCCTATTACAATCGGGCTTCTGAATCTGATGCCCCTTAAGGAGGATACAGAGCTTCAGATACTGCGCTCCATGTCCAATACGCCCCTGCAGGTGGACGTGTCTTTTATCACGGTGTCAAGCCATGAATCAAAAAATACGCCTACCAGCCACCTGAATAAGTTTTATCAGAAATTCTGTGACATTAAGAAGCAGAAATTTGACGGCTTTATCATCACCGGAGCCCCGGTGGAGCAGATACCTTTTGAGGAGGTGGATTACTGGGAGGAGCTAAAGGAGATTATGGAGTGGAGCAAAACCAATGTGACCTCCACCCTCCATTTATGCTGGGGAGCCCAGGCGGGAATCTATTATCACTATGGAATTGATAAGGTACAGCTCCCAGGTAAGATGTTCGGCGTGTTCAGGCATAAGGTGATGAACCGGAAGATTCCTCTTGTGAGGGGCTTTGACGATGTATTTCTGGCGCCCCATTCAAGGCATACGGAGGTGTCCATGGATAAGATCCGGGCGGAAAAGCGTCTGACGGTTCTGGCAGAATCGGAAGAAGCAGGGCTTTTCCTTGCCATGGCAGAAGACGGAAGGCAGATTTTTGTCATGGGCCATCCGGAATATGACAGGGTGACGCTTGACGGGGAATATAAGCGGGATCTTTCCAAAGGCCTTCCGATTGAGATTCCCAAGAATTATTATGAAGGGGATGATCCGCAGAAAAAGCCGCTTCTTACCTGGCGGTCTCATGCGAATAATCTGTATACCAACTGGCTCAATTATTATGTGTATCAGGTGACACCGTACGACCTTTACGGGACGCCGTTTTAAGCCGGTATTTTCAAGGGATATGATAACTCAATAAAGGCTTTACACCATAATCACCGATTGCTATAATAAAAGTACCAAATAAACGGTACTTATATAAAAAGTGAGGTGATAATATGACAGCACCAGAAGCAACAAATATTATTATAAGGTTGACACAAGAGGGATGGGATGCAAAGAAAATAAATGAGTTTATAGTATTTATTGAAACGCACAGACCATCTGAAGATGAAGCGATGAATATAATAAAAAAAGAGTAACCACTTACACTAATCAAAGGTAATGCCAGATGCAGTTAAGATAACTTTTAATCTTACAGAGTTCGACAAGCTCAAAGAGTAAAATTAAATAGTAATAATAAGGGAGCAAAATCTATTAATTAAGCTCCCTTTTATTATGCCTTAAGAAATTTTCTGAAAAATGACAAATAATATATTGATGTTTTTTGTTTAATCCTTCATATATAGATATAATGATGATGTTTTGCTGCCATGGAGGGCGCGTCAGGACATGCGGTTTTACAATTAGCAGTCTAACTTAATCATATAATATAATATTATTTTGAAGAATGTATGGAAGGAGAAAAAATAAAATTATGTCTATTTCATAACAATTCTTGATATTTTCTTTCAAATAAGCTATAATGTCCCCATGTCATTTATAATATAATGAAAGAAGGAAAAGAGAAGGGAGCTTTTTATGGAACAGATTACAGATATGATTAATAAAATTGACGGATGGGTATGGGGATGGTGGATGATTGTTCTGCTTTTCGGCACACATCTTTTTATGACGATCCGCACAGGCTTTATCCAGAAGTATACGATAACAAAGGGGATTAAGCTTTCCGTAACGAAGGATACGGACGGAGAGGGAGAGGTCTCCCAGTTCGGCGCCCTGGCCACAGCCCTTGCGGCTACTATCGGGACGGGAAATATCGTGGGGGTAGGTACAGCCATTGCTCTTGGCGGGCCGGGGGCAGTGCTCTGGTGCTGGCTTACCGGCGTATTTGGAATTGCCACAAAGTATTCGGAATCCTTAATTGCAGTAAAATACCGGGTGAAAACAAAGGACGGCCGTATGCAGGGGGGAGCTATGTATGCCCTTGAGAGGGGTCTTCATATGAAGTGGCTTGCCATGATTTTTGCTTTTTTTGCTGCGTTTGCCTCCTTTGGAATCGGCTGCGCGACGCAGGTAAATGCAATAGCGAATATTGCCCAGGGGAATTTCGGAATTCCGAAATGGACGGTAGGTCTTGTTGTCGGTATTTTGACGGCAATTGTAATTTTCGGAGGCATCAAGTCCATTGCCAGAGTATGTGAAAGGCTGGTTCCTTTTATGGCGCTGTTCTATGTACTGGGATGTATCATTATCCTTTGTATTAACTATGACTTTATTCTTCCGGCTGTTGTCACGATCTGCAGACTAGCGTTTACGCCGGGAGCGGCGGCAGGCGGCCTTGTGGGCTCCGGTATCCGCCTGGCTATCCAGTACGGAGTGGCAAGGGGACTTTTTTCCAATGAGTCGGGCATGGGCTCGGCGCCTATTGCGGCTGCTGCGGCACAGACAAGGAATCCGGTCCGCCAGGCTCTTGTTTCTTCTACGGGAACCTTCTGGGATACGGTAGTTGTCTGCCTGATGACAGGTCTGGTGCTTGTGACAACGATTATGAAAAATCCGAATATTAACGCGGATCAGATCGGGGACGGCGGTGTTCTTTCCACTCTGGCATTTGGCCAGATTCCGGTATTCGGTCCCATAGTGCTGACCCTTGGAATCGTTACCTTTGCGTACTCTACCATTCTTGGATGGGCTTATTATGGGGAGCGGTGTGTGGAATATTTTGCAGGCAGCAAGGGGCTTATGCCTTACCGTGCCCTTTACATAGCAGTTGCCGTGATTGCTCCGATCATCAGTCTTAATGTGGTGTGGACAGTGGCGGATATTCTAAATGCCCTGATGTCCATTCCAAACCTGGTGGCAGTGCTTCTTTTGTCAAATGTGATTGTGAAAGAAACAAAGAAATACATCCACAATCTGGATGCGAAGGATTATACACCAGTTCCTGTGGTGAAGGAGTAGTCTGGAAATGTTACTGTGAACGGAGTGAATAATAACTTGGAAATTTTTTGTCGAAATCCGTATAGAATATGGAAATTGCAAAAATAATATTATACAATTAATAGAGCCGTGTAAGGCTCTATTTTTGTGAAATATTTTCGGGTCAAATCCGTTGACGGTGCTATGGTTATAGTGATAAGATTATACTCAAGTAGCCTCTATAAAACACATGATATAGTGGTACGGTGCAATGTTTGCACTAAATATAGATGAAGGGAAGAAAAAGAGTTATATGCTGACAAGAGATGTAAAAGTAGTAAAAAAGGATGGAACCAAGGAAGATTTTAACGTCCAGAAGGTAGTTGTGGCGGTAAATAAGTCCGCGTACCGGGCGCTTATTAAGTTCACGGATGAGGAGATAGGATTTATCTGCAAATTTGTAGAGGAGAAGGTGGAAGAGCTTGGCATTACGGAGATTCCCATTGCGGAGATGCACAATGTAGTGGAAGGCGCTCTTGAGAGAGTCAATGCGGCGGTTGCCAAGAGCTACAAGGATTACCGGAATTATAAGCAGGATTTTGTACAGATGCTGGATGATGTTTATAAAAAGAGCCAGTCTATCATGTATATCGGGGACAAGGAGAACAGCAATACAGACAGCGCTCTTGTATCTACCAAGAGAAGTCTTATTTTTAATGAGCTGAATAAGGAGCTGTATAAGAAATTTTTCCTGACGGTGGAGGAGATTCAGGCAATCCGGGACGGCTATATTTACATTCATGATATGTCGGCAAGAAGAGATACTATGAACTGCTGTCTTTTTGATGTAAAGGAAGTGTTAAGCGGCGGTTTTGAGATGGGAAATCTCTGGTATAATGAGCCGAAGACACTAGATACGGCCTTTGACGTTATCGGGGATATTGTTTTAAGCGCGGCAAGCCAGCAGTACGGCGGTTTTACCGTGCCAAGCGTGGATGATATTCTTGAACCCTATGCGGAGAAATCCCATAAAAAATTAATTAAAAAGTACCGTGACTTAGGGCTTGATGAAGAGACTGTGCAGCGTGTGGCGTGGGCAGACCTTGAAAAGGAGATGGAGCAGGGCTTCCAGGGCTGGGAGTATAAGTTTAATTCTGTTTCCTCAAGCAGGGGAGATTATCCGTTTATCACAGTTACGGCCGGAACAGTGACAAGTGAATATGGGAAGCTTGTGACCCTTAAGATGCTGGAGGTGCGTAAGAACGGACAGGGGAAGAAGGATCATAAAAAGCCGGTGCTTTTCCCGAAGATTGTGTTCTTATATGACGAAAAGCTTCACGGGCCGGGAGGTCCTTTGGAGGATGTATTTGAAGCGGGAATCGACTGCTCCGCTAAGACCATGTATCCGGACTGGCTAAGCCTTACAGGAGAAGGGTATGTGTCAGGTATATATAAAAAGTATGGAAAGATTATAAGCCCTATGGGATGCCGTGCGTTTCTTTCTCCGTGGTATGAAAGAGGCGGTATGGAGCCGGCAGATGAAAAGGATGAGCCGGTGTTTGTAGGTAGGTTCAATATCGGTGCTATCAGCCTCCATCTTCCCATGATTTACGCGAAGGCAAGGCAGGAGAGCAAAAGGTTTTATGACGTGCTTGACTATTATCTGGAGCTTATCCGCCAGCTGCATCTTAGAACCTATGATTACCTGGGAGAATTAAAGGCGTCCACAAATCCCCTTGCCTACTGCGAGGGCGGCTTTTACGGCGGCCATCTGGGACTGTATGACAAGATTAAGCCGCTTCTTAAGGCAGCTACAGCCTCTTTTGGTATTACAGCCTTAAATGAGCTTCAGCAGCTTCATAATAAGAAGTCTTTAGTGGAGGACGGCCAGTTTGCCATTGATACGCTCCAGCATATTAATGATAAGATAAATGAATTTAAAAAGGAAGACGGACGTCTCTATGCCATTTACGGGACGCCGGCTGAGAACCTGTGCGGCGTCCAGGTTCAGCAGTTCAGAAAGAAATATGGAATTATTGAAAATGTGTCGGACAGGGAGTATGTAAGCAACAGCTTTCACTGCCATGTGACAGAGGATATTACGCCCATAGAGAAACAGGATCTGGAAGGACGGTTCTGGAATTTAAGCAATGGCGGAAAGATTCAGTATGTAAAATATCCGATTAATTATAACAGAGAGGCGATAAAGTCTCTGGTAAGGCGCGCTATGGACAGGGGATATTATGAAGGCGTAAATCTGTCCCTTGCTTATTGCGACAATTGCGGGCATGAGGAGCTTTCCATGGATGTATGCCCAGTATGCGGAAGCAAGAATCTGACGAAGATAGATCGGATGAACGGCTATCTGTCCTATTCCAGAGTGAAGGGAGATACACGCTTAAATGAAGCGAAGATGGCAGAGATTGCAGAAAGGAAAAGTATGTAATCATGCGTTATCACAATATTACGAAGGATGATATGCTGAACGGCGATGGGCTTCGGGTGGTTCTGTGGGTGGCAGGCTGCCCCCACGCCTGCCCGGGCTGTCAGAATCCGATTACCTGGGATCCCAAAGGGGGTCTTCCTTTTGATGAGGAGGCAAAGCAGGAGATATTTGCAGAGCTTGATAAGGATTATGTGAGCGGCATTACTTTTTCGGGCGGAGATCCGCTTCACGAGGCGAACAGGACGGAGGTGACCTGCCTCGCAAAGGAGATCCGGGAAAAATATCCGGATAAGACCATCTGGCTTTATACAGGATATGTTTGGAAGGAGATAAAGGAGCTTGAGATCGTAAAGTACCTTGATGTAGTAGTGGACGGAAGATTCGAGAAGGATAAGATGGACAATTCCCTTCACTGGAAGGGCAGTGCGAATCAGTTTGTGATTGATGTTAAAAATACATTGAAGATAGGAGAGTTGGTGCTGCATGGCTAAGAGAGTTGCACAGTTTCATAAGGTGAGCTATAAAGAATTTAAGAAGGCGTTTCTTGATACCTTTGAGCCTCTGGGGGAGGAGGAGATCCGGGAGATTTACCATGAGATTAAGCTGCCTAAGAGGGCAACGAAGGGATCGGCAGGATATGATTTTTTTACACCCTTTCCTATTGTGCTTGCGCCTGGAAAGACAGTGAAGGTGCCTACGGGGGTCAGGGTAGAGATGCAGGAGAACTGGGTACTCAAGTGTTACCCGAGAAGCGGGCTTGGATTTAAGTACCGTCTTCAGCTTAATAATACGGTAGGGATTATAGACAGCGATTATTTTTATTCAGATAATGAAGGCCATATATTTGCGAAGATTACCAATGACAGCAATGAGAAAAAGGTGCTGGAGATTGATGCCGGGCAGGGCTTTATGCAGGGAATCTTTGTAGAATACGGGATTACCATGGATGATGATGTAACGGACGTGCGAAACGGGGGATTCGGAAGTACATCGTAGCGGGAAGCATCAGGGACGGGGAAAAATGAAAAATACCCCGTCCCCAACATATTTTCCGTAAAATCGGATATTCTATTCCTAAGCAGATTTTGGAATTTAGGAAAATGGAGGAATAGATATGCCGGAGATAAAAAAAATAACAGCTTTAAGGGAAGAAAGCGTTGCTTACATGAACCAGATCGTTCCGGTTCAGGAAAGCTTTGATATTATCCAGAGGGATATTTATATTGGAGGCAGAGTGGCAACGTTTTATTTTATAGACGGGTTTACGAAGGACGAGGTTCTGCTTAAGATTATGGACTCTTTTCTGAAGGTGACAAAGGAGGATATGCCGAAGGATGCCACGGGATTTGCGAGAGAATGTATTCCTTATGCGGAGGTAGATGTATATGGCGACTTTGACCAGGTACTAAAGAATCTTCTTTCTGGGGTAACCTGTCTTTTTGTTGATGGTTATGAGGCATGTATTACCATTGACTGCCGCACTTATCCGGCCAGAAGTGTGGAGGAACCGGATAAGGATAAATCTCTTAGAGGTTCCAGAGACGGGTTTGTGGAGACAATTGTATTTAATACGGCCATGATGAGAAGGAGAATCCGGGATCCACATCTAATCATGGAGATGGTGGAAATCGGTGACAGCTCCCGGACAGATGTGGCTATCTGCTATATGAAGGATCGGGTAGATAAGGCGCTTCTTGATACGGTTTCAAAGCGGATTAAGAGTACTCAGACAGACGCGCTGCGCATGAACCAGCAGAGTCTTGCAGAGTGCCTGTTTAAGCGGAAATGGTACAATCCTTTTCCTAAATTTAAATTTACAGAAAGACCAGATACAGCGACAGCATGCCTTCTTGAGGGAAAGGTTGTAATTCTGGTGGACAATTCACCGTCAGCCATGATACTGCCGACCTCTATTTTTGATATGATTGAGGAGGCCAATGATTATTATTTTCCGACACTTACAAATGTTTATCTGAAAATCGCAAGGGTGCTGATTACGGTCATGACAGTGTTCTTAACGCCGGTTTTTCTCTTGTTTATGCAGAATCTGAACTGGCTTCCAGAGGTATTTGCTTTTGTGGCTGTGAAGGATATGGTAAATATACCTCTTATTTTTCAGCTTTTGATTTTGGAAATTGCGATTGACGGATTAAGGCTTGCGGCTATGAATACTCCGAGTATGCTAAGCACGCCGCTTAGTGTCATTGCAGGTCTTGTTATGGGAGAGTTTTCGGTGCAGTCCGGGTGGTTTAACAGTGAGGTCATGCTTTATATGGCCTTTGTAGCGGTGGCAAACTATACCCAGCCGAATTTTGAACTGGGGTATGCGCTTAAATTTATGCGCCTGCAGCTTCTTATATTGACGGCGCTGTTTAATTGGTTTGGTTTTGCGGCAGGATGTGCAGTGATTATCATAAGTCTGTGCTTCAATAAGACGCTGTCAGGAAGGAATTACCTGAATGTGAAGCTGAATTAAGCGCAGAGGCTTCTTATTATTGACATGATTTGGAGCATGTGATATTATGACAAAGATTTTGGGCTTTAATGGAGGAAAAGCGTATGAATCGTTTAGAGGGACTTAAGAAAAGGACAGAAAAAGGTACGCAGCACAGCGGCATACAGAGTGTCCAAAACCTGGAAGCAGTTATCAATGAGGGCCTTCGCGTTGCTCTTTTAGAGGAAACGCCGGATCAGTCGCTGGAGGTGCTGCTGGAGCATTTGGGGATAGCATTAAGCGGAGAACGGACCTATATATTTGAGCAGAATGAATCCGGCGGCGATGACAATACCTATGAGTGGGCGGCCGATGGAATAGAGCCGGAAAAGGAGAACCTTCAGAATGTCCCTCCTGAAGTGTGCGCCAGCTGGTATCAAAATTTCAGCATCGGCAGGCATATTGTGATTGAAAAGCTGGAGGATATCCGTGAAACAGAACCCCTTCAGTATGAGAAGCTTATGGGGCAGGGTATTCACTCCCTTGTGGTAGTCCCCCTGTATGACTGTGAAAAAATCATTGGTTTTTACGGCGTAGACAATCCTCCTGCGAAGTCGCTGGAATACGCATCGAATATGCTCCAGACAGCTGCATATTTTATTGTATCTTCCATAAAACAGAGAAATTTGTTCCGTGAGCTTCAAAAAAGAAGCGATAAGGTTCTCCATGCTTTAAGTGTAGACTACCTAAGCATCTGTCAGGTAGACTTTGATACAGGTGATTGTGAAATATTCAGGAATAGTGAACAGATAGGTATGGATTGGGCTGCCCATTTTAAGAACGGCTATCAGGCAGCCATGGAGCAGTATATTTCTGAATACATAGTCCCCCGGGATCAGGAACGGCTGCGTGCAGCCACAAAAAAAGATTATGTGCTTGATCAGCTTAGAAACAAGAAAAAGTTCTCCGTCCGGTATCAGGTGAAGGACAGCCGCTTTGGACTGAAGCATCTGGAGATGCATTTTTCAGCCACGGATAAGACAAAGGAGAAGAACTGCGCAATTTTTGCACAGAGGGATGTCAATGCTGTGGTGGAACAGGAGGAGAAGTATAAGCTGGAGGCCAGGCAGAGCCTGGAGGATATTCTGGAGGGAGCCAGGACAGGCATCTGGACAATTGAGATGGAGGAAGGCTGCCTGCCGAGGATGTATGCAGACCGTACGATGCGGATTCTCCTGGGCGTATCGGATGATATTGAGCCGGAGGAGTGTTACCGGCACTGGTTTGAACATATTGAGCCGGATTATGTTGAAATAGTACAGGAAGCGGTGCAGGAAATATTGAAAACCGGCCGCAACGAGGTGATCTATCCCTGGAATCACCCGAAGCTAGGGAAGATTTATGTCCGCTGCGGCGGTGTGCCGGATAAAACATTTAAGAAACCGGGCGTCTGTCTGAACGGATATCATCAGGATATCACAGAAACTATGGTGACGAGGAAGAAGCAGGAGCAGTCCATCATGGAGCTTCTGGAGAGGGTAAGAAGGGCAAATTCGGCGAAAAGCGAATTTCTTTCCAGCATGTCCCACGATCTGCGCACACCAATTAACGGGATTATGGGGATGTTGGAGATTTTGGAAAAAAGCCAGAACGATCCCGGGAAGCAAAGAGAATGTCAAAAGAAAATCCGCGTGTCAACAGAGCATCTTCTGTCCCTGGTGAACGATGTTCTTCAGGTGAGCAAACTGGAGAGCGGAAGAACGGCGGCGGTTGAGGAGCCCTTTGAACTGTCTGCTGTACTTGAAGACTGTATTACGATTTTGTTTTCGGAGGCAAAGAGACGGGGAATCCGGCTGGAGCTTAAGGAGTCCGGCCTTAAGCATGGAAGGGTGATCGGGAATCCGCTCCACTTAAAACAAATTCTGGTGAATGTCATTGACAACGCGCTTAAGTATAACCGGCCTCAGGGGTTTGTATTAGTCCGGGCGGAGGAGATTTCCTTTAACGAGGGGACTGCAGTCTGCTGCTTTGTAGTCGAAGATACCGGAATAGGTATTGGAGAGGACTTTATGGAGCATATTTTTGAGCCGTTTACGCAGGAGCATCAGGGTGCGAGAACCGACTATGACGGCATTGGGCTTGGCATGTCCATTGTAAAGAAACTCACAGACCAGATGAACGGTACTGTTTCGGTAGACAGTCAGATTGGAAAGGGAAGCGTGGTCAAGGTTACCCTGCCCTTCAGGATTGATGATACATGGAATGGCCAGCCTGCGGATGAGGACTGTAATATAAAGGAAAATATTGCCGGGATGTGTGTTCTTCTGGTGGAAGACAATGAGATTAACTGTGAAATCGTAGAGTATATTCTTGGGGAAGCGGGTGCGGAGGTTGTGACCGCAAATGACGGCAAGGCTGCTGTGGATGCATTCGCGGCATCTGCTCCGTGGACGTTTGACTGTATACTTATGGACTTAATGATGCCGGTCATGAGCGGATATGAGGCGGCGCGGGTGATTCGCGCCCTGGATCGGGAGGATGCCCGGGATGTGCCTATTATAGCGCTGTCAGCGAATGCATTTGAAGAGGACATAGCGCTGGCAAAGGATGCGGGAATGAATGAGCATCTGGCAAAGCCGGTGGATATGCGCAGAATGTTCAGGACCATGAACCGGCTAAGATGCAGTTAGGAGGAATTTTATGCAGGAAATTGAAACCCGGGAGAACCGTCTGGGGAGTGCGCCTTTAGGGAGACTTATGGTTTCTCTGGCGCTTCCTTCGGTGGCGGCCCAGCTTATTAATATACTATATAATATTGTGGACAGGATTTATATCGGACATATTGCGGGATACGGGGATATTGCACTTACAGGAGTGGGGGTAACATTCCCGATTATCATGCTCATATCGGCTTTCAGCGCATTTGCAGGAATGGGCGGAGCCCCCCTTGCCTCTATTGAGCTGGGGAGAAAGGATTATGACAGAGCAGAACAGATACTTGGAAATTCAGCAGGCCTTATTTTGTTTTTCTCGGTTGTTCTGACGCTGTTTTTTTCTGTCTTTAAGACACCGATTTTATATGCCTTTGGAGCAAGCGATGTAACGATTCCCTATGCCAGCGGTTATATAGGAATCTATCTTGCGGGGACCATATTTGTACAGGCGGCTCTCGGGCTTAATACATTTATCAGCGGCCAGGGAGCGGCCGGTACTGCCATGCTCTCGGTGATTATAGGCGCGGTGCTTAATATCTGTCTTGATCCGGTATTTATCTTCGTGCTGGGACTGGGAGTAAAGGGGGCGGCTATTGCAACCGTCATATCCCAGGCGGTAAGTGCAGCGTGGGTGCTTAAGTTTCTGACCTCTGAAAAAAGTGTGATTTGTCTGAAAAGAAAGAATATTGCGCTTAAGGCAGAGCATATTAAGAAGATCGGCGCCCTTGGGGTGTCCCCGTTTATTATGCAGAGCACGGAGAGTCTTGTAAGCATTACTCTTAATACAGGGCTTCAGAAATACGGCGGTGATTTGTATGTGGGAACCATGGCGATTTTAAGCAGTGTCATGCAATTTATCGGCATACCATCCCAGGGGATTACCCAGGGTGTGCAGCCAATCATTAGCTATAATTACGGCGCGGGAAATAAGGACAGAGTAAAGGGGACATTTTTAAGGCTTGTAATTACTACCTTTACGACAATGTTTATTCTGGGCGGAATTGCTGTCTTTTGTCCAAAGCTTTATGCAGGAATATTTACCAGTAATGAGGAGCTTGCCAAACTTACAGCCCAGGTGATGCCGGTTTATTTTCTTGGATACATGTTTTTTGGTATCCAGACAGCCTGCCAGAATACCTTTGTGGCTCTTGGACAGGCGAAAGTGTCGGTGTTTATCGCTCTTTTAAGGAAAGTGATCCTGCTTATACCCCTTGCCATCATCCTGCCTAAATTTATGGGAGTTATGGGCATTTACCGGGCAGAGCCTATCGCAGATTTTATATCCGTTACAACTGCCGGGACATTATTTGCTATTACTTTTAAAAAGATTTTGCGTAAAATGGATAAAAGTGGTAAGATAGGTGAAGATAGAAAGGAGATGTAAGGAGTATGAAGGATTATATTGTTACAGTAAACAGCACAGTAGATGTACCGAAGGAATGGCTTAAGGAACGCGGCGTTCCTTTTATTCCTTTAAAATATACCATTGACGGAGAGACCTATCAGGATATGATGGGTCTTTCAGCCAGAGAATTTTTTGATAAGCTGCGGGAAGGGAAGATGTCAGTGACCTCCCAGGTAAATCCCCAGGAGGCAAAGGAGGCGCTTGAGCCTTTTTTAAAAGAAGGAAAGGATGTCCTCCATCTTGCATTTTCCTCTGGACTTAGCGGGACCTGTGCCAGTATGAGGCTGGCGGCAGAGGAGCTTAAGGAGAAATATCAGGAGAGGGAGATTATTGTGGTGGATACTTTATGTGCCTGCATGGGAGAGGCGCTGCTTTTATACTATGTGTTAAAACGAAAAAGCGAGGGGCTGACCATTAAGGAGGCCGCGGAATGGGCAGAGGAGCATAAGCTTAATATCTGCCACAATGTAACCATTGATGATCTCCACCACCTGCAAAGAGGCGGCCGTGTGTCAAAGACTGCGGCAGTTTTTGGAACTATGGTGCAGATTAAGCCTATGATTCATATGGATAATGAAGGAAAGCTCCAGGTGATCGGAAAGGAGCGGGGCAGAAAGAAGTCTCTTCAGAAGATTGTGGAACGCTCCGCCGAGCAGTCTAAGGGATATGAAAATGATCTTGTCATGATTACCCACGGCGATTGTATTGAGGATGCAGAGTATGTAGCAGAGATGGTACGAAGGAAGATGGGAATCACAAATATTTTAATCAACAATATCGGCACGGTAATCGGCAGCCATACAGGACCAGGAGTCGTGGCCGTATTCTGCATGGGAGATATGAGGTAGCAGGAGGCAAAGAAAACAGTATGAGAAAAAGCATCATCATAGATAAGAATATGAAAGAAAAATGGCCTGCCGTACGTGTAGGCTGTCTTCAGTATAAAGTAAGAGTAGAAAAGAAAAATGAAGCAATGTGGGATTACCTGAAAAAGGATATCTATAAAAAGACAAAGGATGCCATCTTCGACTTCGGCATAAATGAAATTCCCAACATAAAGGAATCAAGGGCAGCCTACAAAGCCTTTGGAAAGGATCCAGGAAGATACCGCGTCTCCTCCGAAGCCCTGATTCGCAGAATCGGCCAGGGAAAGGGCCTCTACGAGGTAAATACGGTTGTAGACACAAACAATCTCATATCCATAGAATCCGGCTTCTCCGCCGGATCCTACGATACGGCATGTATAGAAGATAACCTGACCTTACGCATAGGCCGGGAAGGAGAGTCCTATAAAGGGATCGGAAAAGAAGAAATTAAAATAAACGCACTTCCCGTAATAGCTGATAAAAACGGCCCTATAGGAAGCTCCACCAGCGACTCAGAACGCGCCATGATCACCGAAAAAACAACCGAAGTCCTGACACTTATCTATTCCTTTTCTAATAATAAAGATCTGGAAAGAGCACTGGAATATGGGAAAGAATATATGATAAAATATGCCGGCGCTGCTGGTATAGAGGTTTGGATAGCAGAGTAAAGAAATCAGCCCGGAAGGCAGAAGGCATATATGCCGACTGTCTTTCGGGCTGATTTTTTTGCAGTAAAAACTGCAGGGAGATAATGCTAAATTGTTATAAATCCAAGCCCGCTTGCTATCGAGCTTGCAAGTATCAGCACAAGGAAGATGGGCGCTACCCATTTGATGACAACTGTATACATGCCTTCTGCCTTAAAGGTTCCGTCTGTTGCCTTCACTTCATCCGCCAGTGTCTTCGGCCTGATGATAAATCCGATAAAGATACAGGTAAAGAAGGCCACAATCGGCATCAGTACACTGTTGCTTATAAAGTCCATAATATCAAGGACGGACAGATTCATCCAGCTTATGAAGGACAGAGGTCCGAAGCCCAGAGAGGCCGGAATTCCCAGAGCCAGCGAAAGCACGGTTACAAAGATACTGGCACCTTTGCGGCTCCAGCCGAATTTATCCCGGAAGATGGACACAATCGTCTCCATCAGTGAAATGGCTGAGCTAAGGGCTGCAAAAAATACAAGCACAAAGAAGATAGTCCCGATGATTCCGCCAAGCTTCATGCTGTTAAATACTTTTGGAAGGGTCATAAACATAAGCCCGGGCCCTGCATTAAGAGCGCTTCTGTCTCCTCCCGAAAATGCAAACACAGCCGGAATAATCATAAGTCCCGCAAGAAATGCAATGCCTGTATCAAAGATCTCAATCTGGCGGACAGAGCTTTCCAGGTTCGTATCCTTCTTCATATAAGAGCCATAAGTAATCATAATTCCCATCGCAAGGGACATGGAATAAAAGAGCTGTCCCATAGCAGAAAGAATTGTCACGGCAGACACATCGGACATGTGGGGCTTCAGATAATAGGCAACACCCTCCATGGCTCCGTCCAAGGTCAGGCCGTATACGGCGATAATAATTGTAAGGACAACAAGGATCGGCATCATAATCTTACTTACCTTCTCGATTCCCTTTTCCACGCCGCATAATACAATAACAGCTGTAAATGCCATGAAAACAAAGAACCAGCCGATAGGCTCAAAGGTTCCGCTTATAAAATCCGTAAAATACGTATCGCCTGCCGCGTCCTTTACGCCTCCTGTTACAAATACGGCAAAATATTTAATTACCCATCCTCCGATAACAGAGTAATATGGGAAAATAATAATCGGAACAGCCGAGGCCAGGACACCTACAAAGCCGAACCTCCTGTCCAGAGATTTAAAGGCGCCTATTGCGCTTAGGCCTGTCTTTCTTCCCAGGGCAATCTCTGCTGTCATAAGTGTAAAGCCAAAAGTGACTGCCAAAATCAGGTAAATAAGTAAAAATGTTCCGCCGCCATATTTTGCCGCAAGGTACGGGAATCTCCAGATATTTCCCAGACCGACAGCCGAACCGGAAGCTGCCAGAACAAAGCCCAGCTTGCTGGTAAAACTACTTCTTTTCTTCATAGAATAAATTCCTCCTCATATTATTACATTCCAAAAAAAGTACAAATTTAATATATTATCCCACAAAAAAGCAGAATTTTCAACAAATATTTTTCGAACAGGGAAAATTTAGTTCTTGCTAAAGAGTACCATTACAGGATACAATAATAATATAAATATTAAAGGAGGTGGGATGTGCATGGGAATCAGAGAATCATTTTTGTTCCGGCTGTTTAATTCTGTGCAGGAAGCAGAGGGCCAGGGACAGTCAGCGGAAAAAGTAATCGGGGATGTCGTAGAGAGGGTTGCGGAGGCAGAGAGGCGCGAGGCTGAGCAGTTAATGAAAGAAGAAGTTTCACCTCCTTTGCCGGGCAGGAAAGAGCTGGAGCTTCCGTGGGATCATGCATTGATAAGGCTTTATGACTTATGGACAGACCAGACCGGAGAGCATCCGGCGCTTAGTCTGTACCTTGAGGGAATATCCCCGGATAAGGAGGATAAGGAGCTTAAGAGGCTGGAAAAGGAGCTGGAGCAGGAGGCAAAAAAGCGGCTTTTGGAAGCACTTCCCCGGAAACCGGAAACCTCCGGGGAGCCGGAGAAATCCGGGGTGGAATATGAGCTGGATGTCATGGCGGCTTTAGAAGCCTTGGACGGCAATATAGATCAGGAGACTTTATGGAATCAGGAAAGTCCTAAAGAGCAGGAGGCTGCCAAACCGGAGGATACGCAGGAGCCGGCGCTTGATGCTTTGCCCTATGTATTTATTTCGGCGGATAAGATGGAGGCGTGGCTTTTGATATTTCCCCCAGTGGGACAGGGGAAGGAAGCAGACAAAGAGATGCTTGAAGAGGCTCTTGCGGGGAAGGGAATCACATTTGGCATTGAAGAGGAGCTTATTGCCGGAATTATAGATGCTTCCGAAAAATATTTCCACATATTTATGGCAGCAAAAGGGGAAGCTGCCATTCAGGGTAAGGACGGCTATATTGTAGATTTGTATCCCCGTGTTATTGAACGCAAATTTGAGGTAGATGAGCACGACCGTGTGGATTATGCTTCTTTGAATTTGATTCAGAACGCTGATAAGGGGGATGTTATCTGCGAAGCAGTTCCGCCTACAATGGGAGTCACAGGAAGAACGGTTCTGGGGCAGAAGCTTTCTGCCAAGGACGGGAAGGCGGTTAAGCTGCCAAAGGGACGCAATACAGAGATAAGTGAAGACGGAACAAAGCTCCTGGCCCTGCAGGCAGGACATGTGGAATTTAATAACGGAAGCTTTCAGGTAAAAACCGTAATGGAAATTGACAGCAATGTGGATTACACTACAGGAAATATTAATTTTCTTGGGGATGTCCATATCCGGGGCGATGTCTGCAGCGGTTTTACGGTGCGGGCCGTGGGAGATATTACCGTGGACGGCGTTGTGGAATCGGGAAATGTGGAGGCTGGCGGAGATCTGATCGTAGTAAAGGGCATTGTAGGAGACCGGTCCTCGGTGGTCAAGGCACACAGGGACATCTATGCGAAATATCTGGAGAGCAGCATTGTCCACGCTAAGGGGAACCTGCATACAGACTGTATACTCCACAGTGACGTGTACTGCGATGGGGAGATCAAGGTATGCACTGGAAAAGGAGTGGTAATCGGAGGAAAGCTAAGGGCCGCCCGCGGAATGGAGGCAAAGATCGTAGGCTCTAAGTCTGGAAGCCCGACAGCTGTGAAGCTGGGGGGACAGCCCTGTGCAGAGTTTGAAAAAAAGCTTCTTATTAAGGAAAAAGAGGATCTGGAAAAGGAGATGGCAAAGCTGGAAAAACAGCCGGAAAGCCCGTCGAAGACAAAGCGTATGAATAAGATACGGCTGGATCTTTCCGTTAACGGCATGAAGATGGGCCGGTTTGAACAGGATATGGAACGGATAAAGGCAGCGCTTGAAAAACAGGGGGGCGTAAGGCTCCGCTGCCAGATCGCGTATCCGGGCATTGTGCTTTCTATCGGCGATGAAAAAGCGCAGCTAACAAGAGAAACCAGCTCATGTAACGCAAGGCTGGTTGAAGGTGAAATTAAGTGGTCATAGTAAAAAAGTTAAAAAAATCAAATTTTGATTGACAAAGGCTGTCTGGATGTGGTAGATTATTAGTTGCGGAAAGCGAAAAATAAAGCAGAGTATCCACTCTCACCATAGCACAATCGGGTGACTATTGGTTCAATACCGGACAGACGGGATTTGAAAGATTACTGTGAACAAAGTGAACAGTAGTGTAGAGTCTTGTAATGCGGATATATATAAGTGGATAGCCTGCGCGCTATTCACTTATTTTATTTGATGGGGGTGCACGACAATTAGCGATTTAATGATTAACGGGCAGATCAGGGACAAGGAAGTAAGAGTTATCGGAGAGAACGGAGACCAGTTAGGTATTATGCCGATAAGGGAGGCCATGCGCTTAGCCCAGGAGGCTGAGCTTGATTTGGTGAAGATTGCTCCGAAGGCCCAGCCGCCGGTATGTAAGATTATTGACTACGGCAAATACAGGTATGAGCTTGCCAGAAAAGAAAAAGAGGCAAGGAAAAAGCAGAAGATTGTAGAAGTGAAGGAAGTGCGTCTTTCACCAAATATTGACACAAATGACCTTAACACCAAGGTTAATAATGCCAGAAAATTCCTTTCAAAGGGAAATAAGGTAAAGGTTACCCTGCGTTTCAGAGGGCGTGAGATGGCGCATGTGCAGCAGACGAAGCATATTCTGGATGACTTCGCAGAGCTGCTTAAAGATGTGGCGTCTGTTGAAAAGCCGGCAAAGCTGGAAGGCAGGAACATGAGCATGGTTTTAACTGAAAAACGTTAAAAATACATTAAAACATTGAAGGAGGAGCATATCATGCCAAAAATTAAGACCAATAGAGCTGCTGCAAAGCGCTTCAAAAAGACAGGTACAGGAAAATTAAAAAGAAATAAAGCTTATAAAAGCCATATCTTAACGAAGAAGTCTACCAAGAGAAAGAGAAATCTTAGGAAGGCTGCAATTACAGATGCAACTAATGTAAAGAATATGAAGAAAGTATTACCTTATCTGTAAGATAGGAATATGAAGGAGGAGATAAGACATGGCAAGAATTAAAGGCGGACTTAACGCTAAAAAAAGACATAATAGAACTTTAAAATTAGCAAAGGGATACAGAGGAGCGCGTTCTAAGCAGTACAGAGTTGCAAAGCAGTCTGTTATGAGGGCACTGGCTTCTTCCTACGCAGGAAGAAAGCAGCGTAAGCGCCAGATGCGCCAGCTGTGGATTGCGCGTATTAACGCGGCGGCAAGGATGAACGGTTTATCCTACAGCAAATTTATGCACGGCCTTAAGCTGGCGAATGTTGACATGAACAGAAAGATGCTGGCAGAGATGGCAGTAAATGACGCAGAAGGCTTTAAGGAAGTAGCAGAGCTTGCAAAGAGCAAGCTTGCGTAAACGGCAGAAAGAGATGTATTTTGAATGTGATGCATTTTATAAAAAAGGCCAGATTCTTTTAGAATCCGGCCTTTTAATTACGCGCATTTTCCCGATATTCAGTAGGCGTCATATGCATGACTGTACAAAAATGAGAGGTGAACGTATTTGTTTTTTGAAAACCGCACGTATTGGCAACCTCTTTGATAGTGTAATCTGTTGTTTCAAGAAGTATCCTTGCTTTGGAGATCCGAAGCTTTAAAAGATAACTGTAAGGTGTTTCGCCCACAACCTTCTTGAAGGCAGATATAAAATATGTTTTTGAAAGATGGCACATCCGGGCAAGATCTTCAAGATTCACAGGTTCTGTGTAATGCTGGTTGATGTAAGTGACAACTTGAAGAATTCCCTGCTGATAGTGGGAAGGCTGGCCTGTACGCGTACCTTTTTTCTGAAACTCAGCCTCTATAAATGAGGCGGTAATAAGGGCCGCAAGATGAAGAAGATTATCCTTATTACAGGCTGTCCCGTTGTTAAATTCATTCTTAAATAATTGAATATACGCCTTTTGATCCTTTGTAAGCTCAAACCGCCAGCCGAATTCTCTGCCCATATATCCTTTCTGCCTTAAAATATCCTCAAAAAAATCCTTGTCAACGATAATATTGTCATAGGCAATATTTGTTACAAGAGACTTGAAGCCGTGTTCCTCCCCGCTTTGTATGGGATACACATAGCCGGCTTCTCCAAAGAACACCGTATCGGCACACATGGCAAGTGGAATCGGACCGTAAGGGATAAGAAATTCGTATGCATAATGTCTGTGTCGGTAAGGAAGAGAGGTACGCTCCGCAGAGTCGATAAAAGAAACAATCGAGAGTACATCACAATAATAGTGGTCACAATTCCTGCTTATAAAATTCTTATCGGCATGGTGAGCGGAAAACAAGTGCATAGGCTGTTTCATACTTACCACTCCTTTTGTTCTTTATATTTCTCTACTTCATTTCTAATTTAAGAATACCATAAGTAAAAATTTTGCTGTAATAAAAATACTCGGAATGTTAATATTTGTTCGGAATATTAGGATTACCTTTCCGTCAGGCGTTCTGCTTTGCCAAATAACAGGAAACCTGCCAAAAACATAACTGCAAGGGAGCCGACTCCCGCGCTTGGACTTTTCGTTGTCTGGCTGATAAAGGACACAAGAAATGTTCCGAAAAAGGATGCTCCTTTTCCGCATATGTCTAAAAGCCCGAAATATTCGCCGGACTTTTCCGCCGGGATAATCTTGGCAAAATAGGAGCGGGATAGAGCCTGTATGGCACCCTGGAACATACCCACCAGCACAGCGAGAACCCAGAAATCAAACTGGGTGTCAAGGCCTATGGCATAGATGGCAATGAAGAAATACGCCCCGATGCATATCCTGATAAGTCTGGCGGAGGGAAGCTTCTTAGAGAGCCTTCCGAAGATGAGGGCACATGGAAATGCAACAATCTGTGTCAGAAGCAGAGCCAGAAGAAGGCCGGTGCTGTCAAGTCCTAAAGAGGTGCCGTAGGCAGTAGCCATATCAATAATTGTGTACACACCGTCAATGTAAAAGAAAAACGCAAGGAGGAAAAAGAATATTTTTTTCTCCCCGTAGATTTCCTTTAAGGATCTCCCCAGGCGGGAAAAGCTGTTCCTCATTACATGTGTACCGGCATCTGCGTAATAAATCTGGCGGTAGTTTTTAAGCAGCGGAAGAGAGGTGAAAAGCCACCATGCTGCCGTAATGATGAAAGCCGACAGCATGGCAGTCTTCATGGAAATTCCGATTTTTCCGGCATTTAATACAATAAGGAGGCATAGGGCGAAGGGGATGCAGCTTCCGATATAACCCCAGGCATACCCGTGGGATGAAACGGTGTCCATACGTTCTTCTGTTGTCACATCGGTCAGCATGGAATCGTAAAAGACAAGACTGGTGGAAAAAGCGGTTTTGGCAATTACAAATATAATAAGAAAAATAAGCCATGAGGGTGCAGCGCCCAGAAGAACGCAGGAGACAACCCCTAAAACGAGCGCCGCGGTAAACAGCTTTTTTTTGAAATTTTTTGTATCGGCAACAGTGCCGAGGGTGGGTCCTAAAACTGCCACAATCAGGGTGGAGATAGAAATGGCGTATCCCCAGTATGCCAGGTAGACAGAAGACTCTATATTTGCGGAATCTGCCAGATAGTTAAAATAAATAGGCAGAATTGTGGACACAAGTAGCACAAAGGCAGAGTTTCCCACATCATATAAAATCCATTGCTTTTCAAGAGAGGTTAATTTGAACTTCATAATACAGTCTCCTTTTTGGTTTTATATATATAATTCTTCCCAGCTTTCTCCGGCGCCAAACGTAAGAAGAAACCGGGAGGAAAGAGCAGCATCGTGATCAAGCACATTTGCATATTGCTGGATTAAGGAGGAGGCTATGGTGACGGCCTCCGTATACATATTATTCAAAAGAACGCAGTATCTGCGGCATGCTTCATTTGCTTCAGGCTTCATGATAAGTCCCTGCATGGAATCATATTTACCGGCCAGCTTAAGGGCAAAATAAAGAAATTTTCGTTTGCCCTCCTTTGGGGCATGGAGGAGCTGGTGGCATCTTATCATTCCCTTGAGGGATGCTTTTATCTCATCCGCTGTAATGGGGGAGAAGCAGGGCGCTATGACAGAGGCGTTTTCGTCCGTGGCGTGAATATGCCCCGTGGGGATATGCTCTGCCGGATTAAGGCCGTCCAGCTCCATAAAATAGCGCTCAAGCTCTGTCTCTAGTTCAGCATGGCTTATATGGGATTCGTGTGTCATCTTCTCAATGTAGGGATGGCAGGTGCTGTCAAGGGTGAAGTGACAGATAAAGCCGTACAAATAGGACTTCAGCGCTTCCTTGTTCTGGAAGGAGCCGTAGAGGGCCGCTGTCTTTTCAAAAAATTCCGCAGCCGGGCGGTCATGCATGGAATAGCCTGTCCGGTTGATTTCATTAGAAGATAACGGTTTGTTGTAGAAGAGGATGTCAGGTCCATGCAGGCCGATGTCGTACAGTTCCCGGTATTTTTCAATTGTTTTTCTGTATACGAAGGGAAGGCAGTCTAAGACTTCCTTTCCGAAACGATAGTGTACATGTGCTGCTGGCATATTAAAAACCCCTTTCCCCTGAATTTGAATAAGGTTACTGTGAATGTAGCGAATAGTAACCTGGATAAGTATATTATCGCACATTCAGAGAAAATAGGCTAGATGGTTTTGCAAAAAAATCTGGGACAGGAGTGCTTCTGTTGTTACTGTTCACATGGAAAAATTTTAAGGAAAAATTAAGTTGTATTTTGCAAAAGGGTGTGCTAAAGTATCAGCATAGAATTCTATTTATAAATCTTAATCATTTGTATCTGAATTTCGGATAATCGTCAGGAAGCTTCTTATGAAGTTTGTTCTGAAAATAAATCCTTTTATGATTATGATATATATCCATTCGCAAAGCAAATTTTGAATGGATTTGCGAAGGTTGCTGTGAACAACAAGTAATTGATTTATCAAGGTTGATTTTTATTGCACTCCTTACTAACTCTATAGTACACTATAAATAACAAAAGAAAGGACAGGAAAATGTCACAAAAAACACAGGCTTTAAACCCGGATACTGTTTTAAAAAATTACTGGCGAAACAATGTACACTTTGCAGATTTTTTTAATGCTGTACTATTTAAAGGCCAACAGATAATTAAACCAGACGAATTAATGGATCTTGACACAGAGGAATCCTCTATACTGGAACATAAGAAATATGCCGAGGCGATTAAAGCCTCCAGAGATAATATCAAAATCAGGAAGAAATCCTCTAAAACCGGCATAGAATTTGTCATGCTGGGAAAGGAATCTCAAAAATATATTGATTATGCAATGCCTCTCAGGGTTATGGGATATGACTACGGCACCTATAAAAAGCAGTATAACGATAATGCCGCAAAATATACTTCATCACACGGCATGGATGCAGACGAGTATTTATCAGGAATGAAGCGTACAGACCGGTTTTCCCCAGTTGTGACTGTGGTGGTCTATTATTCTGAAACGCCCTGGGACGGAGCCACAACCTTACATGAGATGCTGCATATACCGGAAGAGTTTGCGGCATATGTGAATGACTACAGAATTCTATTGGTGGAAGCACGGGAAAATAACTTTGTTTTCCATAATATGGAGAATATTGATTTCTTCAAGCTCATGGAAATTATTTTGGACAGACACATTTCTAAGAAAGAAGCCAGAGAAAAGGCTATACAATACAGTGAAGAACATAAAACCGGCAAATCTGTCGTAATGGCTGTTGCCGGTGCCACTGACAGTAACATTGATTATCATGCTTTTGAGAAAGGAGATGGGCGTATGTGTACTTTATTTGACGAAATTGCAGAGGAAGGCAGGGCTGAGGGTAAGGCTGAAGAAATTATAGATTCAGGCTTTGAGTTTGGCCTGTCAGAAGAGGATATTCTAAGCCGCCTGCAGCGGAAACTGGGTGTCTCTCTTCAAAAAGCCCGGGAATATTTTAATATGTTTGGGAAACAGGCTGTTTAATCCTAAGCTGTTAATGTAGGGAGCATCTCTTCACACATTAACAGCTTTTTTATGCTTTCACCAGAAAAATTTCCAATTAGAGTTACTGTTTACTCCCGTTCACAATAACAAATTAGAAGTACAGAATATTGTACAAAATATTAACAATACTATAGATATGGAATATACTGTATTAGAAGGAGTGTGATCATATGATAGCAACTAATTTTTCAAATGTGAGGAATAACTTCAAAGAGGTTTGTGATCGGGTTGTACATGATTCTGACATTGCCATTATCACGAGAAAAAATGATGAAAACGTCGTGCTTATGTCCCAGGTACAGTATGATAACCTGATAGAAAATCTTCATATAAGAGAAAGCAAGGCAAATTATGAATGGTTAAAAGAATCCATTAAGCAGGCTGAAGATGGAAAACTTGTGAGTTTTGAAGCGGAGGATTAGTTTATGAATGTATCTTTCACGGAAAATGCCTGGGAGGATTATCTTTACTGGCAGAAAATGGATAAGAAAGCTGTTAAAAGAATCAATGAACTGATGAAAGATATAAAAAGAAATCCGTTTGAAGGAATTGGGAAACCAGAACCGTTAAAATATGATTTGGCTGGAAAGTGGAGCAGGAGAATAACGGATGAACACAGGCTGGTGTATCAGGTAGAAGGTAATAATTTAATAGTATATACTTGCAGATATTATTATTGATAGTTATGAGTTGGTTAAGATAAAGGAGATGTAGGAAAATGAAGATACTTGTTGTTGTGGATATGCAGAATGATTTTATTGACGGGGCTCTCGGGACAAAGGAAGCGGAAATGATTGTCCCTAAGGTGGCGGAAAAGATTAAGGCCTTTGACGGGAAGGTGTTCTACACACGGGACACCCATGAGGGAAATTATCTGGAGACACAGGAAGGGAAGAACCTTCCGGTGGTGCACTGTGTCAGGGGGACTAATGGCTGGGAGCTTCATCCGGAGATTGATAAGCTGGCAAAGGACGGGATTGTAAATAAGCAGGCTTTCGGAAGTATTGAGCTTGGGTATGCCATCAGGGAATATCTGATGGAGCAGATGGTTTTAGGGGAAAATGCACTGGAATCTGTCACGCTCATAGGGCTTTGTACGGATATTTGCGTGATCTCAAACGCCATGATTTTAAAGGCTATGTTTCCGGAGGTCCCGGTGATTGTGGACGCTTCCTGCTGTGCGGGGGTTACGAAGGAAAGCCATGAGAACGCGCTTAAGGCTATGGAGATGTGCCAGATTAAGATCGAAAGAAAACGAAAGTAGACAAATACGGATGCAAATGTTAGAATGTGGATAAAAATAATAGTCCAAGGAGGAAACAAATATGAAAATAGCAATTGGCTGTGATCCGAATGCACAGGAGGCTAAACTGGAACTTATTAAATTTATTGAGGCAAAGGGGTACGGCGAGGTTACGGATTTTGGAAGCGAGGATCCGATTTACGCGAATGTTGCATTTAAGGTTGGGGAGGCAGTTGCTTCTAAGGAATATGACCGTGGAATTCTTGTGTGCGGTACAGGAATCGGCGTATCTATCGCTGCAAATAAGGTGAAGGGCGCTTATGCGGCGCTGATATCAGACGTATATTCTGCCCAGAGGGCACGTTTAAGCAATGACGCAAACATTGCATGTATGGGTGCCTTTACGACAGGCGTGAAGGAGAGGGAGCTTATGACGGAGGCTTTCCTTACGAATGAGTTTGTTCCGGGCTGCTCCTCACAGCCGAAGGTGGATGCTTTTGTGGCATATGACAATTCCCGGGAGGCATAAGGGCAGGAGAAAAGAGGTTGTACGATGAGAAAAATTATTAATTCTCCTGACAGAGTTGTTGAGGAGATGATGGAGGGCTATATCAGCGCTTACAGCAGGTATTACAAGAAGCACCCGAGGGTAAACGGCGTCCTTTTAAAAGAGCACCGGAAGAACAAGGTGGCGCTTGTTATCGGCGGAGGCAGCGGCCATGAGCCTATGTTTTCCGGTTTTGTAGGAAAGGGACTTGCAGATGCAGCTGCCTGCGGAAATATCTTTGCCTCCCCGGATCCAAATACGGTTTATGAGACGGCGAAGGCTGTAAACCAGGGAAAGGGAGTTATCTTTGTGTATGGCTGCTATGCCGGGGATAACCTGAATTTTGACATGGGAGAGGAATTCTTGAATGACGAGGGAATAAAGACTTCCCATGTGCGCGTCTGGGATGACGTGGCTTCCGCGCCGAAGGAGCGGATAGAGGACCGGAGGGGAATCGCGGGAGATGTGTTTGTCATAAAGACCGCAGGGGCTGCCTGTGACGCAGGACTAGGCCTTGAGGAGGTTACAAGAGTTACAGAAAAAGCAAGGGATAACACGAAAACAGTAGGAGTTGCCACAGCCCCTGCGCAGCTTCCGGGAATTGACAAGCCTATCTTTGAGCTTCCGGAGGGAGAGATAGAGTACGGTATGGGGCTTCACGGCGAGAGGGGCGTCCTTCGCACTGAATGGCAGGAAGCAGATGTACTCGCAGAGAAGATGTACGATCAGATTATGGAGGATGCTGATCTGAAAGCAGGAGATGAGGTCTGCGTACTGGTAAACGGCCTTGGCTCTACGACCATCACAGAGCTTGCAATCGTATTCCGTAAGGTGAGAGAGCTTCTCGTGAGGGACGGCATCAGGATACACGACACGGATCTGAACAGCTACTGCACCAGCCAGGAGATGGGCGGATTTTCTATTACCCTGTTTAAGCTTGACGAGGAGCTTAAGAAATATTACGATATGCCGTGCTACTGCCCGTTTTATGCAAAAGGAGAGCTTACGGGGGCAGGAATTGCCCCAGATGAGGATTCTTCTAAAGAAGAGGAAGAGGAGCCGGAATTTGATGAGACAGACGTGGAGGCAGCCCGGATTGTAAGAAGCAAAGAAGGGGAGCTTAAGGAGCTTAATGCCGCAGATGCAAGGAATATGCTTCTTTATATCGCGGACAAGATTATTGCGAAAAAGCCCTACCTAACGGAGATAGACAGTGCAATCGGAGACGGAGACCATGGAATCGGAATGGCAGGAGGCATGCAGAAGGCGAAAAGAAAGCTTCTCTCCATGGAAGAAGACAACAATGCTTACGCCGTATTTGAGGCGGCCGGAAAAGCTATGCTTCTTTCCATGGGCGGCGCATCAGGAGTCATTTTCGGCAGCCTGTATCTTGCAGGCGCAAAGGGAATGGAGCTAAAGCCTGTGCTCACGGCAGAGGATCTTGCGCAGATGGAAAGAAAGAGCCTTGCGGCAATACAGGAAAGGGGAAAGGCAGCCCCTGGGGATAAAACTATGGTTGATGCCCTTGTCCCGGCAGTGGAGGCAATGGAGAGCTCCTGCGCGGACGGACTTCTTGAGATGCTTAAGAACGCGGAAGCAGCGGCAAAGCAGGGGGTAGAGGATACTAAGAAATACCAGGCAAAATTCGGGCGTGCAAAATCGCTTATGGAGCGTGCAATCGGCTATCAGGATGCAGGCGCTACCTCTGTATGGCTCATCATCCAGGGAATGAGGGAGTTTGTGGAGGATAAGCTTATAGACCTATAATTAGGAATCATACATGTGTAAAGGATGAGAAGACTGCGTAAAAAATATGGCAGTCTTCTTTTTATGACCGTTCGTCATATATTGTTTGTGAAAAATATACAAAAACAGAGGGTAATATATTGATAAAATATACAAAATAATGGGTATATGTTTATAAAATGCACGGAAATGTTGGATGAACGTGCAAAAGATGAATTTTTCGAAGGTGTACTTTTGTGTAGATTTAGTTTATCATTTTAAACAGCACAGGAGACAGACATCTGGGAGACAATGGAAGGAGTAGATAAAAATAGAGGGTATTGTTGAAAAAATTGCAAAAGAACTTGTAGTTATTCACGGGACTATATCTACACAGGAGCTTGCGGAACGGATAGGTGTCTCAACAAGCAGTATTAAGCATAATCTTGCTTCTGTCAGGGGGCTTTTAAGGGAGCAGGGAGTTAATCTAATGAGCGTTCCCCAGAAGGGGATGTATATTGAGGCTACAGAAGAGCAGAGGGAAGAGCTTGACAATATGCTAAGGCAGTTTGCGAACCACGATCCGGTTTCAGAGGGATTCCGCAGGGACTATATATTCCAGACTGTGTTCCGCTACCAGGGGGCGGAAAATTATACCCTGCAGCTTCTGGCGGAGGAGCTGTATGTAAGCAGGAGCGCCATATCGAGAGACCTGCAGTATCTAAATGAATTTCTGGAAATGTTTCATGTCAGGATTACTGCCAAGAAGAACAAAGGGATTGTGATAGAAGGACATGAATTTGAAATCCGTCAGGCACTGATTTTATATAATAACCAGAAATGGTGGAAGGAGACTTATCTAAAGCCGCCAAAGGAGCTGGATGTGAGGCTGAGCTCACGGGCGTGGACCTTCATTTCTAACTTTTATCCGGAGTGCATGGAAGAAATCTGGGATATACAAAATGCGCTGCTTGAGATGGAGAAAAAGACAGACCTTGTTTTTACAGATATCTCTTTCGGGAGGCTGATGGAGTATCTGGCCATAACAAGGGAGAGGATGAAGCACGGTAAATTTATTGTATCTTATATCCGTAAGGAACGCCTTCTGATCGAAAAGAAATATCTGGATGCGGCAGAGGTTTTTTTGTCACTTTACATAAGTGAAGAGGATGCCTGCTGGAAGTTTGAAAGAACATATCTGGCGGCAAGGCTCTGTGAGGCATATACAGTAGAGTGCCGGGGAAGATTAAGCGGATACGGCGGAGATATCAGAAAATATTTAAAAGAAGTAGAGCATGTTGTGGGATTTTACTATGACGGGGATGACAAGGAGCTTGTAAGCAATGTAGAGGATCTGGTTATGGCAATGCGCTACAGGGATATTTACCGCATTTACGACTGGACAGACTTGAGCAAGGATGTTAAGGAGCATCTTCCGGGGCTTTACGCAGTCTGTATGACCCAGATTTATATTCTGGAAGAAGCATCGGGGCTTAATTTTCAGGAGGATGATATCGCGAGGATTGTCCTTCTTGTACAGAACTATATGAAGAAGAGACGCAGAGAAGCTATTTTTGTGACAGCGGCTACCGAGGAGGAAAGCTACTATAACCTCAAGAAGCTTAAGGATGAATTTCCACATCTGCATTTTGGAGAAGTGGTAAATTACAGGAGGTTCAGAATAGAGGATTATGAGAGGGCCTTTGTGGTATCCACGGTAGTTCTCAAAAAAGAGGCGCCGAATCTGATCTGTATTACGAAGCATGTGAACCGCTCTGACATTGAGGCAATTAAGGGAAAGCTTGCAAAGGACGGCATGCTCCGTCAGGAGATACTTCATAAGGTATTTGATAAAGAGCTGATTTATGATATGACTGCCTGGAATAAGGAGGATGCGCTAAAAAAAGCGGTGAACGGCCTGATGAGGCAGGGCTATGTGGAGGAAGGCTTTTTAGAAGAGGTGCTGGCAAGAGAAAAAATTCTTACTACGTCAATCGGAAATAAGGTGGCCATTCCCCATGTATATAAAAAACATGTTTTAGCAAGCGGCGTTTCGGTTATCCGGCTGAAAAACAATGTGGAATGGTCGGAGGAGGAGCGGGTGGATCTGATTTTTCTGTTTGCTGTCGGCGATGAAAAAAGCGGGGATGTGAAAAAGATATTTAACCATATGTACCATGTTTTAAAGGATGACGAGCTTATGAGTAAAATCAGAAACGCACAGAGCAGGGAAGAGATTCTAAGGCTTATATTAATTTGTGAAAATGGTGCGCACCATTGATATAAATAAACCACAAGCTATGAAGGAGGAGCAAAAGAAATTATGTTAGTAAATTTAAAGGATATGCTTTCAGAGGCAGAACAAAAAGGATATGCCATTCCATGTATGAACACGCCTAATATGGAAACCTTAAGGGCGCTTATCGGAGCGGCGGAGGACTTAAATACACCGATTATCATCGACCATGCGGAGGTACATAATTCCCTGATTCCTATTGAGCGTATGGGTCCGGAGATGGTAAAGGCAGCAAAGGCGGCAAAGGTTCCGGTATGTGTACACCTGGACCACGGCGTAAGCTATACCTTTCTTATGAAAGCGCTGGAGGCGGGATTTTCTTCTATTATGTTTGACTGCAGCGCTCTGCCCTTTGAGGAAAATGTAAAGCGGGTAAAGGAGTTTACAGAGTTTGCTCATTCCAGAGGAATCACTGTGGAGGCAGAGCTTGGAGTCATGGCGTCTGCCATGGAGGATACCCATGCAGGAGAGGATGCGGAAAAACGTGTTCTTACAAATGCAGACATCCGCAAATTCTTCACAGACCCGGGGGAGGCAGGCGAATTTGCAGAGAGAACAGGCTGTGACGCGCTTGCGGTATGCTTTGGTACTATGCACGGTATTTACGCGGAGCCGCCCGTGCTTGATATTGACAGAGTAAAAGAAATCAGAAGCGCTGTAAAGGATGACTGCCGCATCGTTATGCATGGAGCCTCCGGCGTAGAGTTTTCACAGGTACAAAAAGCCATTGACGCGGGCTGCTCAAAGGTAAATTACTATTCCTATATGGCAAAGGGCGCGACACAGTTCTGCGCAGATAAGATTGCTGAGACAAAGGGAGCCATTGCGTATCATGAGCTTGCTGAGGCGGCGTATGAGTATATGCGGGGCTATGCAAGAGACGTCCTGACGGCATTTAGAAACGGCAAATAGGAGAAGAGTATGGAAAAGGTAGACATAACGGAAGTCATGCTTCCGGAAATGACAATACTTGACAGGGAGACATTTTCAGGCAAGGAAGAGGTGTTTGCCTTTATGTCTGAAAAATTTGCGGAAAATAAAATCGTGACAGATGCGAAAAAGTTTGAGGAGGCCCTCTATAAAAGGGAGGAGGAAGGTCCTACCTATATCGGGAATCTTCTAGCTATACCCCACGGGATCTGTGACGAGGTTGTAAGGCCGGGAATCGGCTTTTGCAGGGTGAATACTCCTTTTATCTACCGCTCCCACGGAGAAGAGGGAGAGGTAAAGTATATCTTCACGCTGGCGGTTGTCGGTGAGGAGGGGAAGATGGAGCATTTAAGGATTCTGGCATCTCTCGCGGGAATTCTGGCTCATGATGAATTTATAGAAGCACTGGGGAAAGTGGAAAGCTATGAGGAGATCATAGACGAAATAAACAAAGTGAAAGAGGAGGTGTAGGTATGTATATTGTTGGCGTAACATCATGTGCAACGGGGATTGCACATACCTATATGGCGGCGGAGGCGATTAAAAAAATCTGCAAGAAGAACGGCCATAAGGCGAAGGTAGAAACACAGGGGGCTATGGGGCTTGAAAACCAGCTGTCCTCAAAGGATCTTGAAGCGGCAGACTGCATTATTTTTGCTAATGATGTAAAAATAACCAAAGCAGAACGTTTTGATGCTTACAAGGATAAGATTAAACAGACTTCTCCCCATGAAGTCATTAAAAACCCTGAAATTATCTTACAGCTTATCGGACAGTAGAGTATGTTAAAAGGATGAAAGAGAGGACGAAAGAAGAATGAAAGAAACAGGAAAAGAAATAAAAAGCGCACTTCTTAGCGGCGTGTCTTATATGTTGCCTTTCGTAGTGGCAGGCGGTATTCTTGTAGCAATTGGTTTTGCAGGCGGCGGCGCCGTAGCAGTAACAGAGTCTGAAACAGGCTTCTGGTCCAGAATCTTCTGGTGGGGCAAGGATGCGTTCGGGCTTATGATCCCAATATTTGCGGCATTTGTGGCCTATTCTATCGGCGATAAGCCGGCCCTTGCCGCAGGTATGGTTTCCGGTGTGATTGCAGATTCTATCGGCGGCGGGTTCCTGGCGGCCTTGGTAGGCGGTATTCTTGCCGGCTATGTTGTAAAGGCTTTAAAGAAGCTTCCTATACCGATTATGCTGAAATCCCTGATGCCTACAGTCATCATACCGGTTATTTCTGTGCTGGTCATGGGCTTTATTATGGATATTGTAATCGGAGGGCCATTTGCGGTTCTTAACCAGGCAATGCTTGATATGTTAAGCGGTATGAGCGGCAGCAGTTTGATCCTTCTTGGAATCATCCAGGGCGCAATGCTTGCCTTTGACCTGGGCGGTCCTGTCAATAAGGCTGCATATGCCTTTGCCCTTGCTACAATGGAGGCGGGAAATTATGCTCCTATGGCTGCAAACTTTGTGGCTTCCATGGTTCCGCCGCTTGCAATCGGTATTGCAATGATTGTAGCAAAGAAAAAATTCACAGAGGAAGAAAGAAGCTCAACGGCAGGCTGTATTGTGGGAGCATTTGCTATGATTTCCGAGTTCGCGATTCCTTTCGCGGCAGGGCGTCCCCAGCTCTATGTGCCATGCTTCGTGGCAGGAGGCGCGGTAAGCGCGGCTCTGTCCTATGTATTCGGACTGACTATGCAGGCGCCTCACGGCGGATTGTTTGTGGCAATGCTGTGTAACAATGTGCTTCTGCTTCTTGTAGCGCTTCTTGCAGGCGCGGCAGTAAGTGCAGGTTTGATAATCGCATTCAAAAAAGAGCCGGAAGCTGATGAATAAATAAAGGCTTCGGAGGTTAAGGGTTTTTGTGTGGGGTGGGGACGCAGTTATGGATTGCAATATGTCCCACACAAACGGGACAACATTCCAGTGAACTAACTGTTAACGGATACTAAGACGTTCGGGATAGCCCTCACCGCCGTCCGGCAAAGCCCCAAATTTAAAACAAAAAGAGAGGTAAAAAACATATGGTGAGTAAGAGAACGGTGGTTGTGAATAGGTCTGGCCTGCATCTTAGGCCGGCCGCGGATTTGTCGAAGCTTGCTTCTTCTATGAGTTCGGAGATCACGATTGTGGCAGGTGAGAAGAGGGTGAATCCTAAGAGTGTACTGATTCTTATGAGTGCGGCTATCACGAAGGGGACGGAGATTGAGATTATCTGCGAGGGAGAGAATGAGGCAGAGGATCTTGAGAGGCTTGTGGAGGCTATCGAGAGCGGGCTCGGGGAAGGCACGGAGTAAAAACTGTTCACAGGTAACTGAAAGGGAGTGCAGTATGGAAAGGATGAAGGTATTGCAGACAGCCTCAAAGGGGTATGCGGCGGGGCCGGTGTATCTGGTGAAGAGGCAGGAGGTTATAACCCCCCGGAGAACAATAGAAGAAAGTGATGTGGAAGAGGAAATCGGAAGGTACAGAGCTTCGGTTAAGACGGCAAAGGAGCAGCTTGAGAAAATCGCCGGGGATTCGGATATTTTTGAGGCTTATATTCAGCTTGTGCAGGATGAGGCTCTTATGGAAGGCGTGATTTCTAAGATTAAAGGGGGAAATAACGCTGAGGCGGCGGTGGAGGATACGGCCGATGAGTTTATCCTGATGTTTGACAGCATGGAGGACGCTTATATGAAGGAGCGGGCAGCGGATCTTAAGGATATTAAGAAGCGTCTTTTGTATGCTCTTGCGGGGATTACGGAGAATCCCTTTGAGGAGCTTAAGGTTCCTTCCATTATCGTTGCAGAGGAGCTGACGCCATCGGATACGGCGGATATGGATTTTGAAAATGTGCTGGGATTTCTTACGGAGATAGGCGGGGTTACAAGTCATGTGTCCATTATTGCCAAGGGAAGGGGGATCCCCTGCCTGACGGGTGTAAAGGGAATCTGCGGCAGGGTAAAAGACGGCATGACGGCGGCAATGGATGCGGGCAGCGGCGAGATTTTTCTTGAGCCCACGGAAGAGGTGCTTGCTGAATTTGAGGAAAAGAAGCACAGGTTCGAAATGATGGAGCAGATGATGGAAGAGGAGAGTAAGAAGCCTTCGGAAACGATGGACGGACATAAATTCATGCTCTGTGCGAATGTAGGAAATATTGAGGATATTAAGGAAGCTCTTAAGAGCCAGATGGAGGGTATCGGACTTTTCAGAAGCGAGTTTGTATATATGATGAAGAAAGACGATTTTCCCACGGAGGAGGAGCAGTTTCAGATCTATAAGGAGGCGGCGCTCCTGACAAAGGAGAAGGAGCTTACTATCCGGACGCTGGATATCGGCGGGGACAAGGAGTTAGATTATTATACTTTTGAAAAGGAAGAGAATCCTTTCCTTGGATGCCGCGCCATACGTCTGTGCCTTAAGATGCCGGAAATGTTTAAGAATCAGCTTCGGGCGCTTCTTCGGGCGGGCGTTTACGGAAATATCCGTATCATGTATCCCATGCTTATTTCCGTGGAGGAGCTTGAGCGGGCAAATGAGCTTCTTGAGGAGTGTAAAAGGGAGCTTGAGGAGAAAAATATTCCCTACCGCAGGGACATTGAGGTAGGAATGATGATCGAGACGCCGGCTTCTGTGCTTATGGCGGACGAGTTCGCTAAGAGAGTGGATTTCTTCAGCATCGGGACAAATGATTTGACCCAGTACCTTCTTGCAGTTGACCGGGGGAATGAGGCAATCGCAGGGTCTTATGATTCCTTCCATCCGGCGGTGCTTCGGGCTATCCGGCGTGTTATAAGCTGTGCCCACGCCCACGGCATAAAGGCGGGTATGTGCGGGGAATTCGCAAGCAATGAAAAGGCCTGTGCAATTCTTCTTGGCATGGGGCTTGATGAGTTCAGCATGTCGGCAGGCTCTATTAAGGCGGTAAAATACCGGCTTCGCGGCACTACCTTTAAGGAGGCGCGAGAGCTTGCGGAAAACGTACTAAAAGCATCCTCGGCAGAGGAAGTAAAAGGTTACTGTGAACGGAGTGAACAGTAAACAGTAAAAGAAGCGATTTAAAGAAAAAAGGAGATTTATTATGGCAAAATTATTTGATATTATGGGAAAATTCCCGTTTGAACCAGACCAGAAAAAACCAATGCTAATCCGGAAACAGGATTATTCCACAGCCCTGTATCCTCCGAATAATGCATTTACTTCGGATAATACATTTACCATGATCACGACAGATACATTTATGCTTGGAATCTATGAATTAGGGCCGGGCGGCGTATTCGCTCCTCTTGACATCCATCCGGGAGATGAGTCCTACTATATTTTAAACGGGCCGGTTGTGCAGAGAAGCGGAAACGGACAGTTCGCTTATCTTGAGACAGGAGAGGGCTTATTTATGCCGGAGGGAGCATGGCACTGCTGTCATAATTTCTCGGACAAGAAGGCAAGAATCCTCTATTTTATTACTCCCAAGGCATGGAGTGAATCGATTCCTCCGGCGGTGATTCCTACAGAGGAGGAGACGAAGTTTTATAAAGGGTCAAATAATGACAAGCTTCCGGATATGCGCGGCGCTATCAAAGACATTTCCAGACAGGGCTGCACAGACGATATTGGCTGCTGGCCGGTAGATCCAAAAGAGGCGAGAGAGACAGGCGCTGTATATGCGGTGCGTGATTTTGAAAAGCTTAACAATGTCCATGGTACAACACATCCCATGCTGTTAAGATTCATTACAAGCAATGATTACGGCCATTTCGGAGAAATGATTCTCCCGGCAGGCGGATATGGCCCGAGGTGCTCTGACCCGGATTCCCATGAGGGAGACGGCGCTCTTTACTGTATCGATGGTCCGGTTACGGTAAATCTTACGGAGCTTGAGGAAAGCTTCGTCCTGGAGCCGGAAGATACCTTCTTCCTCCCGGCAGGAACAAAATATCAGCTGGTGAACTTCGAGGCAAAGCCTGTGAAGGTAGTATTTGCAGTAACAAAGCTGTAGCTGTAAAACAAAAATTTCTATCTGTATGGTTGGAATTCAGCCTGATGGAAATATGGTGTGAGAAGACGGCAGGCGGAATAATCGCCTGCCGTCTGTCTGATAGATGCTTTTACCCTTACTTTGCCTCGTGCGCAGCTTTCGCATCCCGGATAAGCTTATCGAATTTGTCTGCCTGCCATGCGGCGCGTCCGGTAAACAGCCCATCGATAGAAGGCTGTACAATAAGCTCGTTTGCATTTCCCGGGTTAACGCTTCCGCCGTATAATACGGGAATTGTCTCGGAGGCATCGCCGAAAATCTCGTGGAGGCAGTTCTTAATTACCTTGTGCATCTCCTCTGCATAATCTGCGGAAGCGGGAGTTCCGTTTACGCCGATAGACCATACCGGCTCATAGGCAACCCAGATATTCGGAACCTGTGATACAGGTACGTCATGGAAGCCTACCTTTAACTGGGTGCGCAGAACCTCCGGGCTGATGCCGAAATTTTTTTCCTCTGCAGTCTCTCCGATACACAGAAGGGTGGTAAAGCCGTGATTTAAAGCAGCCTTTACCTTTTTATTTTCCTCTGCGTCAGTCTCACCGAATACATGTCTTCTCTCTGAATGACCGATCATAACAAGGTCAAGGCCTAATTCCTTTAGCATAACCGGGGATATCTCTCCGGTAAACTGACCCTCGTCCTCCCAGCACATATTCTGTGCGCCCAGCTTTACAAAGCTTCTGTCCACTTTCTTTGTGGCGCTCTCCAGGGTGGTGTAGGAGGGGATGATGAATAACTCTATTTCGTCCCGGCTGATGTCCTTTGTGTTCTCTACCAGCGCCTGGAGATAGCTGACGGTTTCTTCGATAGTTTTGTACATTTTTAAATTGCTTCCAAAGTATAATTTTTTGTTCATGGGAATCTCCTTTTTCTATGTTTTTGTATTGCTTTTCGTCTGATTATTCTGGGTAATTCAGCCTGTCATCCGTAATGTTATGAAGTACTTCGGATAAGAATTTCCTGGCAAGATATTTTGCCATGGGAAGATTCATGTCCAGGTAATTTCCGCAGTCCTTTGCGCACGCGCCGGGAACCTCGCCCTCAAAATCTGCGATGAAGGTGTACATTTCCTGCATCAGGGGCACGATATCCCGGGAGGTGTATTCTCCGGCAAGGAGAAGATAAAAGCCGGTGCGGCAGCCCATGGGCCCGAAGTAAACAGTTTTTGCGCTATACTCCGCATGATTGCGGAGGAAGGTTGCGGCAAGATGCTCGATGGTGTGCATCTCTGCAGTATTCATGACAGGCTCATCATTGGGGCTTGTCATGCGCAGATCAAAGGTGGTGACAGGATGTCCCTCTACATAGTCGATACGGGATACATAGACGCCGGGCTTAAGCTTTAAATGGTCTATGGTGAAGCTTGTGATTTTTTCCATAATATGACTCCTTTTGCTTTGTTACTGCTCACTTCGTTCACAGTAACTTTGTTTTTAATGTTTTTTCTATTATACCACAAAAAGAAATGAAAAGCAGTAAAAGATATGTTATACTTGTTAGTGTTCACGCAAAACTTTACGGGTGGAAATTATTTTTGTCCATGGTAAGGGAGGAAGGAAGAGAAAATGAAGCTATATCTTGTGAGACACGGAGAGACAGATTGGAATAAGGAACGAAGGATTCAGGGACAGGCGGATATTCCGTTAAATGAGTTTGGCAGGCGACTGGCAGAAAAGACAGGAGCCGGGCTTAAGGATATCCCGTTTGCGGTATGCTTCAGCAGCCCCTTAGGGAGGGCTCTTAAGACGGCAGAGCTGATTCTTGCCGGGCGGGACGTGCCTGTGATTACCGATAAAAGGATTGAAGAGATGGCTTTCGGCCAGTGGGAGGGGAAATGCTGTTCTAAAGAAGGGTGGGAGCTTCCCAGGCGTTTTCAGGCATTTTTTGACGATCCGGCGCATTATGAGCCAGCTGAAGGCGGAGAGAATTTCTTAGAGGTCCGGACAAGGACGGGGGAGTTTCTTGAGTGGCTTAAAGGCCAGAAGCAGTATGAAGATAAAAATGTGCTGATCACAACCCACGGGGCGGCACTTTCCGGGATGCTTAATTATATAAAGGGTAAGCCCCTTAGTGAGTACTGGGGGCAGGGTGTACATAAGAACTGTGCCGTGACAGAGGCAGAGGTTTTGGACGGAAGATTTCGGATATTGTCGGAGAATAAGGTTTATTATGACGATGTCGTAAAGCCATGGTAGAAAAAGGAGTAACCGCATGAAAAAAGCCGAAAAGACAGCGGCAGATCTGGATAAAGTGGTAAACCAGCTTTTTGAAGGTGACTGTCTTGAGTATATGAACAGGATACCTGATGGAAGTGTAGACATGATTCTTTGCGATCTGCCATATGGAATGACACAAAATCAATGGGACTGTTATATTCCGTTAGAGGAATTGTGGAAGCAGTATAACCGGGTTATCAAACCAAATGGAGCGATTGTATTAACGTCAAATGGAGTTTTTACCGCAAAATTGATTTTAAGCCAGCCTGGTATCTATAAATATAAGTGGGTATGGGAAAAATCAAAGCCAACGAATTTTCTCAATGCGAAAAAACAGCCCCTTAGGAAACATGAGGATGTGTGTGTATTTTATAAAAAGCAGCCTGTCTATCACCCGCAGATGACCAAGGGCGAGCCTTATGATAAAGGAATAAGAAAGAATCAGTTAAGCGGCAGCTACGGAGATTTCGAACCGGTCCATGTGGCGAGCGGCGGAGAGCGGTATCCGACAGATATCATATATGTTAAGACAGCTGAATCAGAGGGGGCCGTGCTTCATCCGACACAGAAGCCGATAGAGCTGGGAAGATACATGATACGGACTTATACCAATCCGGGGGATATAGTGTTGGATAACACATTTGGCAGCGGTTCTTTTTTAGTTGCGGCCCTGATGGAAGGAAGAAATTTTATCGGAATCGAGAAGAATGAAAATGTCGCATTATTTAAGAAAGAAGAGATTGATTATATAGATGTTGCAAAAAAAAGATTGTTTTCAGCCTGGGAGCAGTTGGATCAAGCGACTCGTAAGTATATCAAGGAGATAAATCTCATCTCTGAATTTAAGGGGAGAAGGAGTATGGGCACAATTATCAGGCGTAATGAGAGAAGCTGGGCGATTGTTATTATTTCAGAAATAAGGGCAATGCTTGGAAAGCTGGACTTAAGAATTAAAAGCGCAGGCGGGGAAAGTACACTTTCTGTAAATAAAAAGAGTATGTTCCCGGATGTTCTGCTATATGAGGATGAGGCACAGAATAAGATACTGCAGGGCTGGGAGCTTAAAATGCCTGATGTTTCAATTACAGATGAAGCCCTCATAAAGGATGCTGCCAGAAAGGCAGAGGCTTTAGGGTTAAATAGTTTTGTAATCTGGAATTTTACATATGGAAAATTGTATGTGAAAAACGGGGAGGGAGCTTTTGAAGAAGCCAAAGTATGGAGCGGAACAAATCATATAAAAAGCCGTGATGACGTGGCTTTATATAAAACAGAATGGCTTCCTGTTATAAAGGATATTGTGCTTACAGTAAATGATTTCTTAGTAAGCGGAACAATATGCACTTCATCCATTGAAGCAACAATATCTGACGGGCTCATGACAGAAATCATTCAGAGAAATAAGGAGATGGTGGCAGAAAAGCTCGCTTTTGAGGTAAGCCGCAATATGGAGATGGAAAGCCGTCTTAAAGTATGGTGGAAGACCTTTCACGAGGAATATGACAAAGATGAAAGCAGTATGTATCTGGCTTACGCCAAATCTATTTTACTGAACTGGATAAACAGAATCATGTTTGCCAATACGATAAAAAAATACCATAACTGTGCCCGCAGGATAGAGCTGATTGATAATAGGACTACTCCGGGGGACGGGAACATGATTATAGATGAAATCATAAAAGAGGGAGATTTCTATAATGTATTCAAGAAATTAGAATATAATGATGTTCTGCCGGAAGAGACATGGATAGATATTGTAGATTATAATCAGTTTTTGATTGAAAATAAGATAGAAAAAATTGATCAGACAGCTTTGCAGGAAATTCTGGAAAAGACAGTTCATACGGCAAAGAGGGAGATAAGAGGACAGTTTGCTACGCCTTATTATCTGGCAGATTTGCTTTGTCAGATAACAGTCCGCAGCTGGAATGATGAGTGCGCGGATTTGTGTGCAGGAACCGGCACGATTGCAAAAGCAGTAATTAAAAATAAGACGGAAAGGCTGCATCATCCAAAGAAGGCGTTCGAAACTACATGGATAGCAGATAAATTTGCATATCCATTGCAAATTGCCAATATTGCTGTGACAAATATAGAGGCACTTAATATTCCATTAAATATTTTCCAGTCAGATGTATTTTCTGTGGATACCGGGGATAAAGTGGAAATAAGGAGTCCGGTTGACGGCAGCAAAATTGAGAAAGAGATTCCTGCTTTTGGAGCTATTGTCTCTAATTTGCCATTTGTTGAGTATAACAAAATTGCTTTGGATGAGATAGATTTTATTTTGGAATATAAACAGGAGATAAAAAGCAATACGGGCATAACCTTTAATTCCGGTAAGACAGATTTATACAACTTTATTCCTTTTAAATTGCATGAGCTATTGGCAGACAATGGCAGGCTGGGTGTTATTTTATCAAATTCATGGCTGGGTACGGATATTGGAAAAAAGTTTTTTAATGCCCTGGAGTACTACTATCATATACATGCAGTCGTAATGAGTAATCGTAAACGATGGTTTCACAATGCAGATGTTGTTGCGGTTATGCTTATATTGGAGAAAAAGAAAATTGACATACCGGATTCAAATGGAGAGGTGAGATTCTGGCTGGTAAATAAAGATCTGGGGAATATTGAAGCAGACGGAAGAGAGACAGTTATTAACAGTATCGTGCTTGGAGAGGAAATAGATCGTGAGACGGCGGCAATGAAAAAGTATTCCATTGAAATGATTGAAAGAATTTTGAGTAATGGTCTTACAATGAACACCCTTTTTCATGATGTGTCATGGATAAATGAGCTGCGGGACTGCCTGATACCAATCGGAGAGATCTTTACAGTGAAAAGAGGCGAGCGAAGAGGATGGAATGAATTATTTTATCCCGGACCTGAAAGCGGAATTGAAAGCGAATATATAAAGCCGGTATTGAAAAACCCATCATTTCTAAAGTCATTTACAGCGCGGACTGATATTACCGCGTTTTGCTGCCATAAATCGAAAGAGGAGTTAAGAGAGGCAGGACATACGGGAGCACTGCGCTGGATTGAAAAATTTGAGAATATAAAAAATGGAGCGGGAAAAGCGTTACCGGCCGCTTTAAAAAGATCCGGCTGCTACTGGTATGAAATGGATGATGCCACAAAGGCTGATTTTGTGACAGCTCTTAATCCGGATAAGCGCTTGTTTGTGGCAAAATTTGATAAGAGTACATTTGTTGACCAGCGATTTACAAGAATGCTGTTTAAGGATACGGATGTGTCAGCAGATTTATTACATGCATTACTTAATTCGCTGTATGGTATGTTTGCAATTGAGGCAATTGGTTTTGGACGTGGTCTGGGAGTGCTGGATGCAAGCAGCACAAAGCTGAAAAAAATGTATATGATAAACCCGCGGCTTATATCAGAAAAAGACGCGGAAGAAATTGTTAATTTGTTTAATAAGATGAAAGACCGCAATGTGATGGATACGGAGAATGAATTAAGAGATAGTGTAAGAGAAGAATTTGACCGTAAGGTTCTGGCTGCCATAGGACATGGAAATTTATATGAACGCATAAAAAATTCATTATTGTCTATGCAGCATACCCGTCATACGGTAAATGAATAACTATGCTTAAGGAGCAGGAATTGGAGGATAAGAACATGATAGGTGATAAAAAGGTATTATTCAGCGGAATGCAGGCTACAGGGAATCTGACTCTGGGAAATTATCTGGGGGCCCTTAAGAACTGGGTGACTTTAAGCGATGAGTACGAATGTTTTTACAGCGTGGTAGATATGCATTCCATAACAGTCCGTCAGGATCCGGCAGTTTTAAGAAAGAGGGCAAGGGCTCTTCTTACTCTTTACATTGCCGCAGGGCTTGACCCGGAGAAGAACTGTATTTATTATCAGTCCCATGTGTCAGGACACGCGGAGCTTGCGTGGATTCTTAACTGCTTTACCTATATGGGTGAGCTGAACCGGATGACCCAGTTTAAGGATAAGTCCGCAAAGCATGCGGATAATATTAATGCGGGACTTTTTACCTATCCGGTACTGATGGCTGCGGATATCCTTCTCTATCAGGCGGATGTGGTTCCGGTGGGTATAGACCAGATGCAGCATCTGGAGATCACGAGGGATATTGCAGAGCGTTTTAACAATATATACGGGGATGTATTTACCATTCCCGAGGCGTATATCGGGAAGGTGGGCGCAAAAATCATGAGCCTTCAGGATCCGTCAAAGAAGATGTCAAAGTCAGATGAGAATCCAAATGCAAGTATTTATCTTATGGATGATCCGGATACTGTTATGCGGAAATGTAAGCGCGCGGTGACAGATTCCGAGGCGCAGATTCTATACCGGGAGGAGCAGCTGGGAGTGAAGAACCTGATCGATATTTACAGCGCATGCACAGGAAAGAAACCGGAGGAGGTCGTAAGGGAATTTGACGGAAAGGGCTACGGAGACTTTAAGGCAGCGGTAGGAGAGGCGGTCGTCTCGGTGCTTAAGCCGCTGCAGGATGAGGCAGCGCGTCTTGAGAAGGATAAGGCCTATCTTGACGGCGTCATAAAGAATAATGCAGAAAAGGCAGGATATTTTGCAAATAAGACACTTAGAAAGGTGCAGAAGAAGGTAGGTTTTCCGGAACGGGTGCGGTAAAAAGGAAGGGAGTATTATGGGCATTTATGTAAATCCGGGGAATACAGCATTTAAAGAGGCTGTAAATTCAATGATTTATGTAGATAAAACAGGCTTGGTTTCATGCATGAATCGTGTGATGAATACAAGAGAAAAGAATGTTTGTGTCAGCAGGCCGCGCCGTTTTGGAAAATCCATGGCGGCGGACATGCTGTCTGCATACTACAGCAAGGGCTGCGATTCTTCTGAACTGTTTGCCGGGCGGAAAGCCAAGAAAGATGAGGCTTTTAAAACACATTTGAATCAGCATAATGTAATCCGTCTGGATATACAGCGTTTTTTGTTTGATGAATCGCATATTGATATTCTGGTTGACAGAATTCAGGAAGTGGTGATCAAAGAGTTACAGTTCATCTATGACGGCTGCTTTCATATGGATCAGTATGGGCTGCCCAGTGTTTTGGAGCAGATCTATGCAAATACAGGAGAAGGGTTTGTTTTTGTTATCGATGAGTGGGATTGTGTGTTCCGGCTTGCAAAAGAACGGGAAGACTGCCAGCAGAAGTATCTCAATTTTTTAAGAGGACTCTTGAAGGGCTCCGATTATGTGGAACTGGCATATATGACAGGGATTCTTCCTATAAAAAAATATGGCGATCATTCTGCCATCAATATTTTTGACGAATACTCTATGATTGATTCCGCAGGCTTGTCGGAATATTTCGGTTTTACAGAGAAAGAGGTTGCAGATTTGTGCAGTGAGAATCATGTGGAGTTTTCAGAAGTGCAGAAATGGTATGACGGATACCTTTTAAGCGGAATGCATATCTATAATCCCAAGTCTGTTGTGGATGTTATGCGGCGGAGAAAGATTAAAAGCTACTGGACCGGAACAGAAACATATGAGGCTTTGAAGATTTATATTGATAAAAATTTTGATGGTCTTAAGGAGTCTGTTGTGGAAATGCTGGGAAATCGCAGATGTAAAATAAATACGCGGAAATTCCAGAATGACATGACGACATTTAAAACAAAGGACGATGTGCTTACACTTTTAATTCATCTTGGATATCTGGCTTATGACGAGGAAGAGGAAGAGGCATTTATCCCTAACCGGGAGATAGAACAGGAATTTCTAAATGCCGTGGATGAGCCGGGGTGGGATGGGTTGATACAGGCACTGAACCGTTCAGAGGAATTGCTTAATCGTACATGGGAGCTGGATGGAAAAGCAGTAGCGGACGGTATTGCCTTAATTCATAATGAAACTGCTTCAATATTAAAATATAATGATGAAAATTCTCTCACCTGTACAGTTTTGATGTCATATTACAGTGCCAAGACATATTATCTGAATCCGGTTCTTGAGCTTCCGTCTGGAAAAGGCTTTGCAGATGTAGTTTATCTTCCAAGGCAAAATGTAGACCGTCCGGCTCTGGTAGTAGAGCTTAAGTGGGATAAATCTGCAGAAGGCGCAGTCAGACAGATTAAAGATAAGGAGTATGCTGCGTGGATTCAACAATATACAGGAGATATACTGCTTGTTGGGATTAATTATGATAAAGAAAAAAAGGTTCATGAATGTATAATTGAGAAATGTGTAAAAGTGCGGTAGTAATTTGGGACGGTGTAAAAATACCGTCCTGTTTTATTTGGTACTGGAAAATTTTTTATCTGTGCTGTTGGATTATCATCTTAAAACTTCCGTCCCTCGAACGATACCCCAATCGTACAGGTGGAATTTTATCCAGTTCCCAGCATTTTCACCAGCAACGGAACGATTACGGATAAAAGCCCAATCCCAAAGACGGCTATTGCGAGAAAACCGCCAAAGGCTCCGGAAAACCGCTTCACCCGGAAGCCCTGCAGGTTCTTCGGATTTACCCAGATAGTATAGACCTGCTGCGGTTCATAGTGGGTTTCTATATTGTGCAGGAGATGAATGTCCTCTGAGCAACTCTTTATGGTACGGTTATTTGCCTGATATTTAAAGATCAGTGTGTAATATTTCCTTCTCCTGAAAAGAGGTTTACCGCGGTACTTGCAGCCTATGTAGGTTCCTTCCATTTTCAGGCTGTAGAAGAAACCTTTGATAATCAGCCAGAAGCCAAACAAAGTCATGCCGATTCCGATTGGAAGCGGCATGATAAGGACAAGCATAAGGTCAGAGTCCAGGTATCCGGCGATCTCAAAAAGCAGGGCATAGACTATGAAAAAGGCGGAAATACCATAACCGGCCTTTGAATCATATGCCCCGCTTGTTTTTGCGGCGGCAAATAATATGACGCCTAAAAGGAGGAACAGGAATCCGGCAAATTCTATACTCATAATTAATCATCTTCCTCTGTCTGTATGCTGTAGGTCTGGCGTTTTCTCGCCATTTCATCGTTTTCCAGATATTCATCATAGGTGGTGATCTTATCGATCAGCTTTCCGCCCGGCACGATCTCCATAATACGGTTTGCGGTGGTCTGTACGATCTGGTGGTCTCTTGAGGTGAAGAGAATTACGCCCGGAAATTTTGTCATGCCGTTATTTAAGGCAGTGATTGCTTCCATGTCTAAGTGGTTAGTAGGCTCGTCAAAAATCAGCACATTAGCGCCAGATATCATCATTTTGGACAGCATGCAGCGAACCTTTTCACCTCCGGAGAGAACCCGTACCCTCTTAAGTCCGTCATCGCCGCCGAAAAGCATGCGGCCTAAGAAACCGCGCACATAGGTGACATCCTTTTCCTCGGAATACTGGGTCAGCCATTCAACGATAGTGCTGTCATTGTCAAATTCCGCGCCGTTATCCTGAGGGAAATAGGCCTGGGAGGTGGTGATGCCCCATTTGTAGGTTCCGGTATCCGGCTCTATTTCTCCCGTGAGAATCTGAAAAAGTGTAGTCTTTGCAAGCTCATTTCCTCCCACAAAGGCAACCTTATCATCGTGGTTTAAGGTAAAGGAAATATGATCCAACACCTTTTCCCCATCGATGGTTTTGCTTAAACTTTCTACGGTCAGCACCTCATTTCCGATGGCGCGGTCAGGTTTAAAATGAATGTAAGGATATTTCCGGCTGGAGGGCTGAATCTCGTCTAACTGAATCTTTTCTAAGGCCCGCTTTCTTGAGGTGGCCTGCTTGGATTTGGAAGCGTTGGCGCTGAAGCGGGAGATGAACTCCTGAAGCTCCTTAATCTTTTCTTCCTTTTTCTTGTTTGCCTCCTTCATCTGGCGGATTAAAAGCTGGCTGGATTCATACCAGAAGTCATAGTTTCCAGCATAAAGCTTGATCTTTCCGTAGTCAATATCCGCAATCTGGGTACATACCTTATTTAAGAAATAGCGGTCATGGGATACTACGATGACCGTATTGTTAAAGCCGATTAAAAACTCTTCAAGCCATGCAATGGCGTCAAGATCCAGGTGGTTTGTAGGCTCATCGAGAAGCAGGATGTCCGGGTTGCCAAAGAGCGCCTGGGCGAGAAGAACTTTGACCTTTTCAGGGCCTGCCAAATCCTTCATCAGGCTGTAGTGAAGCTCCGTCTCAATGCCGAGGCCGTTTAGAAGGGAGGCAGCATCAGATTCGGCCTCCCAGCCGTTCATGGCGGCAAATTCAGCTTCCAGTTCGCTGGCCTTAATGCCGTCCTCGTCCGTAAAATCCTCCTTGGCGTAGATGGCCTCTTTTTCCTTCATAATTTCGTAAAGACGCGCATTTCCCAGCATAACTGTATCAAGAACAGGGTATTCGTCATATTTAAAATGATCTTGCTGTAAAAAGGAGAGGCGGCTGCCCGGGGTAATGATAACCTCCCCGCCCGTAGGCTCAAGCTGGCCGGACAGAATCCGAAGGAAGGTGGATTTGCCCGCGCCGTTAGCGCCGATAAGGCCGTAGCAGTTTCCTTCTGTAAATTTAATATTCACATCTTCAAAAAGTGCTTTCTTTCCCACACGTAAAGTAATATTGCTTGTACTGATCATATTTTAAGACTCCTTTAAGGTGATTGTTAAATACATGGCTTATATTAGCAAATAAGCTGGGAAAAGGCAAGAGATTCTTTTCCTTTGACACCCCTTTTATGTTTCGTTATAATGATGTTAATATTTATTACAAGTATGAGGAGGAAATCATATGAAAAATCCAGTTGCTACAATTTTACTCGATGATGGACGTACCATCACAGTAGAGCTGTATCCTGATATTGCGCCGAATACGGTCAACAATTTTATACAGCTCGCAAACAGCGGTCGGTACGATGGGCTGACTATACACCGCATTGTGAAGGAATTTGTGCTGCAGGGGGGCTCCTTTACGGGAGACTGCCGCCAGGAAAATGATGAGTTTTCCATTAAGGGAGAATTTTCAGAAAACGGTTTTGAAAATTCCCTTAAGCATGAGACGGGAGTGATTTCTATGGCAAGAGGAAACCATTTTGACAGTGCAGCTACCCAGTGGTTTATTATGCACCGCCCGGCAGAGAGGCTGGACGGCAAATATGCGGCGTTTGGAAAAGTGACGGAGGGGCAGGAGGTTGTGGAGGAATTAGGCTTCAGGCCGACTGACGAGACTCCGGGGAAGAATAATCCGCCCCTTACGCCTGTTATAACAGAAAGGATCCGTGTAGAGCTTAATGACTGGAATTACACGGAGCCGGAGCGGATTATACCGGGAGTGCCGTTGTTTTCATAGGTTAATTTATTACTTTATCACAGAAAAATATTGACAGAATTCTATAGAAAATATTATGATTATATAGAAATTATAAAAATGATGGAGGAGGAATGGGATATGGAGTATATCACATTAATAGGAATTGTGGTCGTTATTCTGGGCTTTGCCCTGAAGCTTGACAACATTCTTACGGTTATCGCAGCCGCAATCGTGACTGCACTGGCAGGAGGAATGGGAGTTAAGGGCCTTCTGGATACACTCGGATCCAGCTTTGTTGCAAACAGGAATATCACCATTTTTATTACGGTTCTGATTGTTACGGGGACGCTGGAACGAAGCGGATTGAAGGAGGCTGCCGCAGCGCTTATCGGAAAGGTGAAAAACGCATCGGCAGGCGTAATCGTTTCTGCATACGCAATCATGAGAGCTGTCTTTGCTGCATTTAATATCAGCTTCGGCGGTGTTGCAGGCTTTGTAAGGCCGCTTATTATGCCTATGTCAACAGCGGCTGTAAAGAACAAATACGGAGAGATAAATGAGGAGCATGAGGAGCAGATCAAGGGTATGGCATCCAGTGCGGAGAATGTAGGGAACTTCTTCTTCCAGGTACTGTTTGTCGGCGGAAGCGGCGCTCTCCTTGTACAGGGAACTCTTGCCGGGCTGGGATATGAGGTAGAGCTTGTAGATCTTGCCAAGGCAGAGATTCCGGTGGCAATCGTTGCGCTTGTTGTGGCAATTGTCTATTATATTGTCCGGGATAAGCGGCTGATGAAGAAATACTATGAATCAGGAAATAAATAGAGGGGAGGGATACATATGGCATTTTTTATGGATGCAGAGGTTACATTAGGAACAAAGATACTTGAAATCATATTTATGCTTACGGGCTTTGTTACTATTTATACAGGAATTAAGAACTTGTTAGATGAAAAGAATCCGTCCCGTGTCGGTACTGCGGTATTCTGGGTCATACTGGGTTCCATTATATCTTTTGGAAGATGGCTTCCTACGACAGTTACTGGACTGCTTATCATCATTATGTGTATTCCTGCCGTCCTTAAGAAGGTGAAGATGGGAAATGTGCAGAAGATAACGGCAGAGGAAACCCAGGCGAATTTTGATAAGATCGGAATGAAGGTTTTCCTTCCTGCTTTTGCAATCGGTGTGGGCGCCCTTTTGTTTGCCCTTCTTACGGATCTGGGAGCACTGGTAGGAGTAGGCGCAGGCGTGCTGGCGGCAGCAATTCTTTTAATGATACTTCTGCCGTCAAATAAGCCAAAGGTAATTTTAAATGATGCAGAGCGGATGATTTCCACGGTAGGACCATTAAGTATGCTGTCCATGCTTCTTGCATGTCTTGGCGCAATCTTTACTGCAGCAGGAGTCGGGGAAGTAATTGCCAAGATTGTAGGCGGCATTATCCCGAAGGGCAATGTAAATGTGGGAATTATCATATATGCTATTGGTATGATGCTGTTTACGGCTATTATGGGTAATGCTTTTGCAGCTATTACGGTTATGACAGTGGGTATAGGAGCCCCGTTTGTTCTTGCATACGGCACAGATCCTGTTTTAATCGGCATGCTGGCGCTTACATGCGGTTACTGCGGCACGCTTATCACTCCTATGGCGGCCAACTTTAATATGGTGCCGGTAGCCCTTCTTGACATGAAGAAGCGCTTTACGGTTATACGCAATCAGTTTGTAATCGCATTGATTATGATTACCTTCCAGATTGTTTATATGATTATTTTTAAATAAATAATAAGTAAATATTAGAGGTTATGTAAGGGGGGCTGCCGTGTCACGAATGAAAACCAAAGTGCGGCAGCCGTCTGTGTTTTTTTAGAAAGGGGATATGGTATCATGATAAAGGCAACACTGGTGCTTGAAGGCGGTGCTACGAGAGGAGTTTTTACGTCCGGAGCGCTGGACTATCTGATGGAGAGGGATATCTATTTTTCTCATGTGATCGGAGTGTCTGCAGGCTCATGTAATGGCGTGGACTATGTCTCAAAGCAGATCGGAAGAACGAGGGACTGCATGATCCATAAGGAGAAGGAGTACAGCTATTATTATGGATTCAGAAAGTTTGTCAGGGAGAAAAGTATTCTGGATATGGATATGGTTTTTGACAAGTATCCCAAAGAAATCTTCCCTTTTGATTTTGACACGTATTTTGCATCGGAGATTGAGTGTGAAATTGTGACCACCAACTGTGAGACAGGGAAAGCAGAGTACATGATGGAAGATAAGGATTCGGAAAGACTTATGAAGCTGTGCAGGGCATCCAGCAGCATGCCTCTTGTATCGCCCATGGTCAATATTGATGGGGTGCTTTATCTGGACGGCGGACTTGCGGACTCTGTTCCAATGGGACGTGCCCTTAAAAAGGGAAATAAAAAGATAGTACTGATCCTTACAAGAAACCCTGGATACCGTAAAAAACCGGTGAAAGGGGTAGTAGCAAGAATGTACCGCAGAGCGTACCGTTCCTATCCGGAGCTTGTAAAGACAACCCTTAGGAGAAATGCAAAATATAACTGGCAGATGAATCAGGTGGAGCGTTTAGAAAGGGAAGGGAAGATTTTTGTTTTAAGGCCTCTGATTCCTACTGTGTCAAGGCTTGAGAAGGATTATGACATGCTGATGAATTTTTATGAACATGGATACTGCCTGATGAAGCGGGAATATGACGGGCTTATGAAGTATCTGGAAAGCTAAGAAAGAAAAACGCTTACGGAATTGGAAGTAAGTAAAAGGAGGAGAATCATGTATCTGTATGAACATCATATTTCTACAAGGAGCGCCCAGCAGATGTCAAAGGTGACGAACATGGTGCGGGAGGATATTGATAAGAGCGGGGTAAAGGACGGGATTGTGGTAGTGTTCTCGCCCCATACGACAGCAGGATTTACGATTAATGAAAATGCGGATCCGGATGTGGTTCATGATATTCTGATGGAGATGGAAGAGGTTTTTCCCACTCATCACGCGAGATACCGCCACGCGGAGGGAAACTCCCACGCCCATATAAAGACAAGCTGCTTCGGGCCCTCCCAGACTATGATATTAAGCGGGGGTGAGCTGGTTCTGGGCATCTGGCAGGACTTGTATTTCTGCGAGTTTGACGGGCCTAGAAACAGGAGATTTTATGTGAAGATTCTGGAAGGATAGGCTAATACGAAATCTCCTGAAGATAAAGTCCCTTCGGATCGCACGGAGGGCTCGGCTCTAAAGTGCCGTTGAAGATTCCGGCAATGTCTTCTTTTTTGCGGATCCCCAGTCCAATTTCCAAAAGGGTTCCGATAATGATTCTTGCCATATTGTAGAGAAAGTCGTCAGCATCAAGGAGTATCTGCATTTCTTCCGCGCTGCTGTAAATGTCTATGCCGTAGATCTCACGTACAGTTGATTTGGAGCTTTTGGAATCAGAAAAGTTCTTAAAATCGTGGCTGCCGGTCAGAAGAGCGGCGGCCTCCTGCATGGCTTTTTTATCAGGCCTCTTAAAGCAGTGATAGGTATGCCTGCGGGTAAATATGCTCGGGACATCAGAAATAGACATACGGTATACGTATGTCTTGGCAGTGGCAGCCAGCTGGGCATGGAAACGTGTGGCTGCTTCGCGGACAGCCGTGACGGCAATATCCATGGGGAGATAGCGGTTCAGGTAATGCTTCATGTCTGCTGTGTCCATATCGGATTCTGTCTTAAAATTTGCCACCTGCGCATAGGCGTGGACTCCGGGCTCCGTGCGGCAGCCATAGTGAATTTCGATAGAATCTTCTCCGGTCATCTTCTTAAGCACGTCCAGAATCTTTGCGGACACAGTGCCTGTTTCCGAATTACCGGGCCGGGTAAGCCCCTGGTAACGGCTTCCATCATATTCTATAATAAATAAGATATTTCTCATAAAATCACTCCTCTTATTTTAAACCATTATCAGTATACCAAATTTTGTGGTATAATTCCAGAGTAACATAATGTAAACAGTAACAAACCGAGAGCAGGGAGGATAGAATGGAAAAAAGAAGAGCAGCAGAATCTGTAGTAGAGACGGTTCATATTGTAAGGCCGAATCATTTGAATTCGGCGGGACGCCTGTTCGGGGGAATCCTTATGCAGTGGATTGATGAAGTGGCGGCTCTGGCGGCAAAGCGACATACACATAAAAATGTAGTCACGGTTTCCGTGGATAATTTAAGATTTTTAAAGGGAGCCTATCAGAATGATGTGATTGTGATTGTAGGTCGGGTAACCTACACAGGAAGAACCTCTATGGAGGTAGAGGTGGACAGCTTTGTGGAATCACTGGAGGGGAAAAGAACCCATATTAACCATGCTTATTTTACAATGGTTGCCCTGGACGAAGAGGACAAGCCTACGCCCATACCAGGGCTTATCCTTGAGTCAGAAGAGGAAAGAGGGAAGTGGGAGCGGGCGAAAATGAGAAAATCCGCCCGCCTCACAGAGCTATCTGGCAGTAACCTTCAATTTGAATCTTGCAGCAAGGTTCCTCATAAGCTGTGACTGATTGGATAGTTCCTCGCTTGCAGCCGCACTTTCCTGTGCAGTTGCGGAGTTTGTCTGTACAACACTTGAAATCTGGTCAATCCCCATGGTAACTTGTGATATGGCAGACGCCTGATTGCTGCTTGCCTCTGAGATTTGACTGATAATACTGGTCATCTGACTGACGCCGTCTACTGTCTCACGCAGGGACTGGGCTGTCTCATCAGCAATTTGTGCGCCGTTTTCTACAGATTTCAGTGAATTTTCAATTAACGCGGAGGTATTTTTCGATGCCTCTGCACTTTTGCTTGCCAGATTACGGACTTCATCAGCTACTACGGCAAATCCCTTTCCGGCAGAGCCTGCGCGGGCAGCCTCAACAGCAGCGTTAAGAGCCAGAATATTTGTCTGGAATGCAATGTCCTCAATGGTTTTAATGATTTTGCCGATTTCACTGGAGCTTTTGCTTATTTCATTCATTGCCTGTATCATATCCTGCATTTTCTGATTGCTCACATTCATCTCATTACTTACAGAGGCAGCCATTGCATTTGCCTTCTGCGCACTTTCAGCATTCTGATTTACTCTGTCAGAGATTTCATTAATCGTAGCGGCTAATTCTTCAACGGAGCTTGCCTGCTCGGCGGCACCCTGGGAGAGGGCCTGTGCGCCGCTTGACACCTGTTCAGAGCCATTGGCAACCTGTGCGCTGCTGTCACTTATCTGAAGCAGAGTGTCATTGAGCTTTGCCGCAATAGAACGGAAGGAAACGAGCAGAGGGTAAAAGCCTCCGGTGTACTCCTCCTCACAGACAGAATCAACAGTAAAATCGCCGGCGGCCATTTTTGCAAGGAATTTATTCTCATCATCAATGATTACCTGAAGCTTGCATACAAGCTTACGCATCTGCTCGGAGAGGACTCCAAGCTCGTCCCTGGAAGTATAGGAAATCTCAATATCCAGATCTCCCTGCGCCATTTTCTTAGCCGCATTTTCAATTTCCGAGATGGGAAGCTTAATCAGCCTTATAATAACAAATGAGAAAAAGACTCCCACCAGAATGATTGCAACGATGATTGCGCTTAAAATAAGGGTCGCCTTTTTGTAAAGGGAAGCACTTTCGGCAGTTTCTTCTGTACTGCCCTCTGTATTGTAGGTGATGATATCATTGAAGGCACCGTTCAGGGAATTATAAAGCTCTACGCACTCACCCTCCAGGATAGCCCGGGCTTTCTCTGTCTGTCCCTGTTTTGCAAGTGAGATTAATTCTTCGTCTGCCTGACTGTACTGTGACCAGAAATTTAAGGCGGAATCGTAAAATCCTCTTTCTTCTTCGTCAATCATGTCTTCATATTTTGCCAGAAGAGCATTCATCTCTTCCTTTTCTTTTTCAAGATACTGGAGGCTGGAAGCTTCTACCTCATCGGAAATGGCGGTAAGATAGCCCAGTTCGTTAAGCCGGATATTGGAAAGTGTAGCTGCCATGTCTCTTCCGGTATCGACACTTGGAAGCCAGCCCGTTGAAATATCGCTTGTCTTTTCATTTAACCTTCCCATTAAACTAAATGACATTCCCCCGATAATGAGCATGCCAAGAAGCGCAACGCCAATAAGAATGTAGAGCTTTAACCGGATTCTTAAATTACGTATGTAGTGTATCATGTTACTTGTCTCCTTTTATATGTTTTTTGCAAAATTATAATAATATATCGACTTTTTATGACAGTTTGATAATAGGTAGAAGAATAATTTAAAAAGACGGGAAGTGTTCCCGTCTTATTTGCGCCTTGCATAGGCCATGACCATATTTACCATATTTTCGATCTGTTCCTGCTCTTCTTTGGATTTTCCTTCCTTTAAAATCGAAATGACCATGGTCATTTCATCAGGAGTAAAGCGGATGCCATTTTTCTGGGCCCCGGTAATTAAGGACATCATAATGGGCGCAAGTGATTTTCCGCTTTTTCCTTCGGTCCTTTTTGCCGCGTTTTTAATAAGCTCCAACTTGAGCGGATCCATATCCTTCATAGAGGGGTGGTTCAGCCATTCATTCATCTATACTGTCTCCTTTCTCATTATATTCCTGCCGGTCTGCCTCCGGCATCTGAAACATATCGCCGAACATGCCGCTGAACATATCTGACATATCCGGCATATCTGACTGGCCTTTTGTCATTTCCATCATATTCATCATCATCTCCATTTGTTCCATCATTTCTTTTTCTTCTGGTCCCATATAGTCCTTAAGAGTGTCAAATAATTTCGAGGAATCAGGATTTCCGAAGCCGTGAAAGTGTTCGAGTGTGTAGCGCAGCTCCGAAAATTTGATATAAATGCCCAGTGTACGCTGGATGGATGAGGGAGTGTATGGAAGCATCAGCTTTAAGGTGTATAGATGGGAGGGTGTAGTAAGATTGTCAAAGGGGGTCATTGGTCTTGGCGGTTTATGTTCCATAAGTACTCCTTGGAGATTCCTCATATTAACGTTGTAAATATATATGAAAGAGGAATGGAAATTATGAGAAATGTTCATACTTTAATTATGTAAGAAGTAGAAGGGAGATATAAAATGAGCAGAAAATTGATCATTGACGGAAGCGCGGTATATGAGGTAGATGAGGACTGCATGCTGAAAAGAAGAAGTACGGAGGATGAGAAAAAAGAACCAGAGAGAAATGTCTATATGGATGAATATAAGAAGGCAATGAGAAGGACGGAGTGATTTACCCCGTCCTTGTTATTACGAAAGTTATAAAATAGGATTAACAGTGTAACTGTTCACACGGCACCGTGCACCACGCTGCACGGTGTCCGGCCAAAGAAGTAGTGGCTGTCTTGCATCCGGCCCCTCACCGAAGGTGAATTTCAATGGCCGGATGCCGTTACTGGAGCACCCGTAGGGTGTGAACAGTAACTTAGCAGTCGCATCCGCATCCGCCGCCGAAATTACATCCGCCGCAGAAGATGAGAAGAAGGATGATCCACAGGCAGCTGTCGTTTCCGCCGCATCCGCATCCGCCTCTGTCAAATCCGCCGCCGCATCCGCCGCAGAAGATAAGAAGAAGGATGATCCACAGGCAGCTGTTATTGCCGCCAAAACCGCAGCCGCAGTCGCCTCTTCCCATTGCTGAATCACATCCGCATCCACAGTTTGTAGCACTTAAATCACTCATACTAAAGTCCTCCATATAGGTTATTTACACTACATAATATGTGTGAACCATAGATGTGTGAAAAGAAAATGCTAATATTTCATAAGTCTTTTTACGGAATGCTCGTACTTCTTTGAACGGCTCTTAAGCTTAAGCCCCGCGGACATGGTCATATCCTTTCTTGTGTGCTCGTCATAGAGCGACAGTAGATAGGAGGTCGTATAATTGCGGTTTTTAAACCAGGTAAATAAAAGCCAGTTCATAATGTCAGGAAGCCAGTACCGTTCAGGAATCTGTGCCTGCCTTAATAAAAGGATATAAGGAAGGGCCTGTACGGCAAGCTGTGCCAGACGGCCTTCCGCTTCTTTTTTCCGGATTAGCTCATCGCTCTCGGCGATGATGTCATAGAGCCTTCCCGAGGCCTTCCAGTAGGCGACAAAGCCAGTATCCTCTGTATTTTCCTCCTCATTTTTAAGATCAAAGGTCTGCATGACATGCTTTCTGCCGGATATCTCCCTGTCATATTCCCTTCGCTTTGCCGGATCGGAAAGAATGGCATAGGCCTCTAATATCTCCTGCATCTGTTCTGTTGTGTCGATTCCGTTTTTTATATTGGCATCAGGGTGGTATTTTTTCGCAAGCGTATTTTTCGCGGCGGTTATCTCATCGTCAGATGCCTTTACTGACACGCCCAGTATGTCGTAATAATTTTTTGTTTCCATGATATTCTCCCCTTACGGGTTATAGTATAGCATAAAGGAAAAGGGATGGGAAGGCCTTATATTCCGATATGAGCTTGTAATTCAGTTTTATTTATGATATACCGTTTATAAGAGAAAACCGCAAAGGAGATATTATGAGATGCGTAAGTTTAATATAACCGCGGCGTGTAATCCGAATATTCATTATATGGTAGATCTTTCTTCCAGACTTTCTGATATAAAGGACATGATTGATGATGGGCAGTATTTTGTGATCAGCCGTGCCAGACAGTATGGAAAAACTACAATGCTGAATGCGTTGGAAAAATTTCTAAGTAATGATTATATTGCAGTGAATTTAGATTTTCAGTTTTTTAGTCATGAGGATTTTCTGGATGCTTCAAGCTTTATAGCTGCGTTTGCACGCGAACTGCGGCAGCTGAGAATCTGCCGTTTAGATATGAGCAGCGAGATACAGGAGCGCCTGAAAAGCTTGAGGAGCAGCCGGGAAAAAGAGTATGTACTTGCAGACCTGTTTGAATGTCTAAGCGACTGGTGTGGTGAGTCCGAAAAAGGGATTGTTTTGATGATTGATGAAGTGGACAGCGCCAGTAACAATCAGGTATTTCTGGATTTTCTGGCACAGCTTAGAGGCTATTACATTCATCGGGATAAACGTCCGGCGTTTCAGTCAGTCATTCTTGCGGGAGTGCATGATATTCGGAACCTCCGGCTGAAACTCCGTCCAGATACAGAGCATAAGCATAACAGCCCATGGAATATTGCATCTCGTTTTGATATAGATATGAGCTTTTCGGCGGAAGATATTACAGGTATGTTAAGTGAGTATGAAGAAGACTATCATACAGGGATGAATGTTGCCGAAATTTCCGGGTTAATCTATGATTACACTTCAGGATATCCGGTTTTAGTCTCTAATATATGTAAGCTGGTTGACGAAGAGATAGCTGGCGCAGAGGATTATCCGACAAGGTCAGACGCATGGACAAAGGATGGGATTTTAGAGGCTGAAAAAAGGATTCTGGCAGATAGAATTCCGTTGTTTGAGAGTATGATAAATAAGCTGGAAGACGATGAGAAGCTATGCAGATTATTATTTTCGCTTTTATTTAATGGACAGAATATTCCCTATAATCCATATGATGCCTCGATTCATTCGGCAGTTATATATGGATTTTTGAAAAATAAGGAAGGTATTGCTGCGGTTGCAAACCGAACATTTGAAACCATGCTCTGTGACTGGTTTCTATCGCAGGAAATCACAGAGAGTGATATATCAAAAGCGGGCGCTTTAGAGAAGAATCAATTTATTCAAAGCGGACACTTGGATATGGAATTGATTCTCAGGAAATTTGCTGAACATTTTAATGATTTATATGGCGGTAGAACGGAAGGTTTCTTAGAAGCAGATGGAAGGCGTTTTTTCCTGCTATATCTTCGGCCGATTATTAATGGCGCAGGGAATTATTATATCGAAGCACAAACCAGAGATCAACGGCGTACAGATGTGATTGTAGATTATCATGGCGAGCAATTTATTCTGGAGATGAAGCTCTGGCATGGAGAGGAATACAATATCCGCGGGGAAAAGCAGCTCTCTGAATATCTGGATTACTATCATATTCAAAAGGGATATATGCTAAGCTTTAATTTTAATAAAAATAAGCAGATTGGTGTGAAAACGATTCAAATAGATGGGAAAACAATTATTGAAGCGGTAGTGTAGTTTAATGTAACGGTTGTAAACGGAGTGAACAGTAGCCAGAAATGCACAAGTGGAGCGTAAATAGAATATCCTGATATAAAAAAGGATTTTTTGATGGATAGAGTAAAGCAGCAGATTCATTATTGGTGCGATGATATAGTGCAGGGAAATTATAAGGGAGGGAAGATTACGGCAGCTGTCCTTGATACAGGAATTGCGCCTCATCCGGACTTTAAGGGAAGGATTGTATCCTTTGTGGATTGTGTGAACGGAAGGAAGCTTTTGTATGATGACAGCGGGCATGGAACCCATGTGGCGGGAATTCTGGCGGGGGACGGAAGGATGTCTAAAGGAACTCTTGCCGGAATGGCGCCGGAGGCGCGGCTTTGTGTCATTAAGGTGCTGGATGAAAAAGGAGAAGGGAATGTTGACCATATTTTAAAGGGTCTCTGGTGGACGGGGGAGAATGCGGGGAAATTTGGTATCCGTGTGGTGAATATTTCGGCGGGTGCGAAGATAGGGCTTGATGAGGAGAAGGAGGCCCGGCTTCTTGAGGCAGTTGACAGGCTCTGGGATATGGGGCTTGTAGTAGTTGTCTCTGCGGGGAATTACGGGCCAGGGGAGGGAACCATAGCGGTGCCGGGTACGAGTAGAAAGGTTATTACTGTGGGGGCGCTGAAGGAGGGCGAGGAGCCCGGCTGTTCAGGGACAGGGCCTACCAGGGAGTGTGTGGTGAAGCCGGATCTGGTGGCACCGGGATATCAGATTATATCCTGCAATAATGTTTCACCAAGGGCAAAGAAGCCTTATACGGTAAAAAGCGGTTCCTCTATGGCAACGCCGGTCGTTTCGGGAGCAGCCGCGGTTCTTTTGTCCAAATTTCCGGATATGACCAATGTGGAGCTCAAGCTCAAGCTCTGGGAAACATGTGAAAAAATAGAAGAGAAAAGGGCAGGAACCGGATGGGGGATGCTTCGGATGGACAGACTTCTTGAAGCTTGATTTCTGCCAGGAAGGCATGTCTATCTGGCAGCGCGGCCAAACTATTCAGTGTTTGGCCGCGCTTATGTGTTTTTGGAATTTTTATAATTCCATCCGCATAAAGCAAATTAGCAACGGTTAAAAAGTACTTTACAAAAGCGGTTAAAAATATTATGATACGACCATACAGGGAAGAGGATATTGCGTTTTGAATCGTTTTTAGTCTGGAGGTGGAATTAAACATGAAGATAGTTGAAATCCACGAAAGAACGCCGCTATTGATACAGCAGTTATTAGATGTATGGAAGTGAAACGCAGAAAAGAGGAATAGAATATGGGCAAATATTTGAACAGTATGTTTTCTTTTGAAACATGGAAACAGATCGCCAGAACACGTTTTTTTGTTGATAAAACACCACTGTTGGAAGATATTTTAAATACAGCTGAAATAGACGGACAGAGATTTTTGTGCATAACAAGGCCTCGCCGCTTTGGAAAAAGTGTGATGGCAAACATGGTTGGAGCTTTTTTGGGAAAGGCGTCAAACAGCGGCAGCATGTTCAGTAATCTTGCAGTTATGAAGAATGAAAACTGCAGAAAGCATCTTAATCAGCATAATGTGATCTTTATTGATTTTAGCAGAGTACCAAGAGGCTGCAGTTCTTATGAGCAATACATCAATCGTATTCAGGACGGTATCAATCAGGATCTGAAGGAGGCTTATCCTGAGATAAATGTTCATGTGTCAGGTACTGTCTGGGATAATCTTTTGACAGTATTTGAGAAAACAAAGGAAAAATTTGTTTTCGTCATAGATGAATGGGACGCAGTTTTTCACATGTCTTTTGTTTCAAAGAATAAGCAGCAGGAATATCTGGTTTTCCTCAAAAATCTTCTGAAGGATCAGATTTATGTTGAACTTACGTACATGACAGGAGTGCTTCCGATTGAAAAGTATTCAAGTGGGTCTGAACTGAATATGTTCGTGGAATACGACATGACTGTAATGGAGCGCTTTTGTAATTATTTTGGTTTTACAGAAGGAGAGGTTGACCGCCTTTTTAATGTCTACCTTGAAACAACAAAGAATGTAAAGATTTCACGAAAGGAACTGCAGATATGGTATGATGGTTATTATACAGCGTCAGGTGAAAGATTGTATAATCCCCGTTCAGTTGTGTGCGCGCTGTCTAATAATCAATTAGCTGATTATTGGACCAGCTCAGGGCCATATGATGAGATTTTCTTCTATGTAAAAAATAATATTGATGATGTCCGGGACGATCTTGTTCTGATGGCTGCCAGGGAAAGGGTGGAGGCAGAAATTCAGAACTATGCGGCAGTTTCTATGGAACTGAACACAAAAGACGAAATATATTCGGCTATGGTGGTTTATGGACTGCTTACTTATGTGGATGGGGAGGTCTTTATCCCTAACAAGGAATTAATGAATAAGTTTCAGGAGCTTCTCATGAATAAAGAATCCATGGGGTATGTATACCGTTTGGCCAATGAGTCAAAAAGAATGTTGGCAGCGACTCTTTGCGGTGATACAGATACCATGACGGAAATTCTGGAATTTGCTCATAATACGGAATCACCTGTTTTTTCCTATAATAATGAGATTGAACTGTCGGCAGTTGTGAATCTGGTCTATCTGTCTGCAAGGGATAAATACCGTGTGGAACGCGAGGATAAAGCAGGCAGGGGCTATGTGGATTTCATTTTTTATCCAGAACGGAAAACTGCGGATGCCTTGATTCTTGAATTGAAGATTGACAGTACGCCAGAGGAGGCAATCAGACAGATCAAAGATAAGGGATATGCGCTTAGATTTAAAGGAAAGCTGGGAGAAAAACCAATATATACCGGGAGGATTTTGGCAGTAGGAATCAGTTATAGTAAAAAAACGAAGAATCATTCCTGTAAAATAGAGGTACTTCACGATAAAATAGATTGAAAAAGAGCAACTAAGGTAACGGATAGAACATTAGTTTGACAAGAAAAAATACTTGACACTCCTCTTTTTTTGTTGTATGATAGCACAGGTGATAAGGGTGAACGAGATATTAAAGCAGACATTATTATATGATTTTTACGGCGAGCTTCTGACCGAGCATCAGAAGGAGATATACGGCCGGTTTGTTACGGAGGATTTATCCCTCGGTGAGATTGCGAAGGAGGCGGGCATCAGCCGCCAGGGCGTTCACGATATTATAAAGCGGTGCTCCGCAGCGCTTTCCGGCTATGAGGAGAAGCTTCATCTTGTAGAGAGATTTATGTCGGTAAAAAAGAAGGTGGAGCAGATAGATAAGCTGTTAGACGGATATGAGAAGGAAAAGGATGCAGCAGTGCTTAGGGAAGTCCGTGAGATATCCGGCAGGATTATAGATGAATTATAGATGATAGAGGGGTTATCATATGGCATTTGACAGTTTGACAGAAAAACTTCAGAATGTATTTAAGAACTTAAGAAGTAAGGGACGTCTTACGGAGGATGACGTAAAGGAGGCCCTGAAAGAGATTAAGCGGGCGCTCCTTGCGGCTGACGTCAACTTTAAGGTGGTTAAGGATTTTATAAAGAATGTCCAGGAGAGAGCTGTGGGGCAGGATGTGATGAACGGCCTGAACCCCGGGCAGATGGTGATTAAGATTGTAAATGAGGAGCTTGTAAAGCTTATGGGCTCCGAGACTACAGAGATTAAGCTCCAGCCAGGAAGTGCTGTCACGGTTATTTTGATGGCGGGACTCCAGGGCGCAGGTAAGACGACAACGACTGCAAAGCTTGCAGGCAAATATAAATTAAAGGGCAAGAAGCCCCTCCTTGCGGCCTGTGATGTGTACCGCCCGGCGGCGATTAAGCAGCTGCAGGTGAACGGGGAGAAGCAGGGCGTGGAAGTGTTTTCCATGGGGGAGAACCACAAGCCTGCTGATATTGCGAAAGCGGCTTATGAGCATGCCAGGAAGAACGGGAATACTCCCCTCATTCTTGATACGGCAGGACGTCTCCACATAGATGAGGATATGATGGCCGAGCTTTCAGAGATTAAGGAGACGGTGGAGGTTCACCAGACGATTCTTGTGATTGACGCCATGACCGGCCAGGATGCCGTAAATGTGGCCAAGGAGTTTAATGACAAGGTGGGCGTTGACGGCGTGATTGTCACAAAGCTTGACGGCGATACGAGAGGCGGTGCCGCTCTGTCTGTCAAGGCAGTGACCGGAAAGCCCATTCTCTATACAGGTATGGGAGAAAAGCTCTCGGATCTTGAGCAGTTTTATCCCGAAAGGATGGCCTCAAGGATTCTGGGCATGGGGGATGTGCTTACGCTGATTGAGAAGGCGGAGGCAGAGATTGACGAGGAAAAGGCCCGCCAGATGTCCCAGAAGATGAAGAAGAACCAGTTTGATTTTGAGGACTATCTTGAAAGTATAAAGCAGATGAGGAACATGGGCGGCCTTGGAAGTATTATGGGTATGCTCCCCGGTCTCGGCGGCATGGGCGGTCTGGGTAAGATGAAGGGCTTAAGCGAGGAACAGACAAGCCAGGCCGAAAAGAATATGGCGCGCATGGAGGCGATTATCTATTCCATGACTCCCAAAGAGCGGCAGAACCCCGATATTCTGAATCCGTCAAGGAAGCACAGGATCGCGAGAGGCGCAGGTGTTGACATCAGCGAGGTGAACCGCATGGTGAAGCAGTTTGGAGAGATGAAAAAGCTCATGAAGCAGTTTGTAAAGGGCGGCAGGAAGGGACGGTTTAAGATGCCCTTCTGATGACGGGAGCAGAGATTAGGCTTCAAGCATTTCATAAGGTATATTGTGCATTTGGCACTGTATATAAATTTTATCTAATTATTTATGGAGGTGAAAGACATGGCAGTAAAAATCAGATTAAGAAGAATGGGACAAAAAAAAGCTCCTTTCTATAGAATCGTTGTAGCTGATTCCAGATCACCAAGAGACGGAAAATGTATCGCTGAGATTGGTACTTATGATCCGAATCTGGAGCCAAGCGCAATTTCCGTAGACGAGGAAGCAGCAAAGAAATGGTTAAATAACGGCGCACAGCCCACAGAAGTTGTAAGCAAGATTTTCAAGGCAGCGGGCATTGAGAAATAAGCAGAAAACTTCGGAGGTGCGATAGCTATGAAAGAGTTAGTTGAAGTAATTACAAGGGCTTTGGTTGACAATCCGGACAGTGTTGTGGTAAATGAGCGTACGGACAAGAAGACAACGATTCTTGAGGTACGTGTTGCTGATTCCGATATGGGAAAGGTGATTGGAAAGCAGGGGCGGATTGCCAAGGCAATCCGTTCTGTCGTGAAGGCCGCAGCCGCAAAGGAAGACAGAAAAGTTATTGTAGATATTATGGATTAACATTATTTACTGGGATGTGAAGGGACAGACCTAAGATGAAAGGCCTGTCTCTATTTCTATCATAGTTTTAAAAACATGATTCAGAAAGGGAGATAAGAAGTATTTATTATGGAAGAAATGCTGCAGATCGGGGTGATTACGTCCACCCACGGCGTGCACGGGGAGGTTAAGGTGTTTCCGACCACAGATGACAGTGCGCGTTTTAAGAAGCTTAAAACAGTTCTTCTTGATACGGGAAAGGAGCTTTTGACCCTTGAGGTTCAGGGGGTTAAGTTTTTTAAACAGTATGTAATCCTTAAGTTCAGGGAGATTGACAATATAAATGAGATAGAAAAATATAAGAGGTGCCCCCTGTTAGTGAAAAGAGAGGATGCGGTGCCCCTTGAGAAGGACGAGTATTTTATCGCTGACATGCTTGGCATGGGTGTGGTGACAGAGAAAGGGGAGGAATTTGGAACCCTTAAGGATGTTATCAGCACAGGGGCAAATGATGTATATGTGGTTGCAAGCAGAGAATATGGAGATGTCCTGATTCCGGCTATTAAGGAATGTATTCTTGAGGTTGACATTGAAAATCAGAAAATGAAGGTACACCTTCTGGAAGGACTGATATCATGATGCGTTTCTATATTATGACCCTGTTTCCGGAAATGGTAATGGGAGGCCTTAGTACAAGTATTATAGGAAGAGCCGCAGAAAAAGGGCTCTTATCTATTGATGCGGTAAATATCAGGGATTATGCTTTTAATAAGCATAACAGTGTGGATGACTATCCTTACGGCGGCGGAGCCGGGATGCTGATGCAGGCGGAGCCGGTGTATCAGGCGTATGAGGCTGTAAGGGAGAAGATAAGAGGCACGGAGGATAAGAAAGGCCGGGAGCAAAAAAGCCCCCGGGTGGTTTATCTGTCCCCCCAGGGCAGGACCTTTAACCAGCAGATGGCAGAGGAGTTTGCAAAGGAGCAGGAGCTTGTTCTTCTCTGCGGCCATTACGAGGGAATTGACGAGCGGGTGCTTGAGGAGATTGTGACAGATTATGTGTCTGTCGGCGACTATGTGCTGACAGGAGGGGAGCTCCCGGCTATGGTACTGGTGGACGCCATAGCAAGGCTTGTGCCGGGCGTCCTCCACAATGATGTATCTGCGGAGTTTGAGAGCTTTCAGGGTCATCTTCTGGAGTATCCCCAGTATTCAAGGCCGGAGGTGTGGCATGAAAAAAGGGTGCCGGAGGTACTGCTTTCCGGACATCATGCCAATGTGGAAAAATGGAGGCGGAGGCAGTCCGTGCTGCGCACGGCGAAGCTGCGTCCGGATCTCCTTGAAAAGGCTGATCTTACGGAGGAGGAAAAGTCTTTTATAGAATCCGTAAAAACCAATAAAATTTCATAAAAACCTTGCTATTCCCCGTTAAATATGCTAAACTGTTATACGTTGTGAGAAAAAACGAGATGGTCCTCTGGTACAAAAAGTATTAAGAACGTCCAATTTGATAAAGGAGGTCGCACAACTATGAATGATATTATAAGGAATATTGAGGCTGCGCAGCTTAAAGAGAATGAGCCGCAGTTCCGCGTAGGTGACACCGTAAAGGTATACGGAAAGATCAAAGAGGGTAACCGCGAGAGAATTCAGATATTCGAAGGCACTGTTATTAAGAAACAGGGCGGCAGCGCGAGAGCCACATTTACCGTAAGAAAGTTCTCGAATGGCGTAGGCGTAGAGAAGACATGGCCCCTTCATTCACCTAATGTAGAAAAGGTTGAGGTGGTAAGAAGAGGTAAGGTAAGAAGAGCTAAGCTTTACTATTTAAGAGACCGTGTAGGTAAGAGGGCTAAGGTAAAAGAATTAGTAAAATAAGTATGGTAAAAGGGGACAAGTACAGCAGTTGTAGTTGTCCTTTTTCTCTATATGAGCGTTTAAACAGGTGAAGATTTCTATGAGAAGAATCAGAAGAAGAAGGAAGGCCAGGAGAAGGAAGCCTCATTCCAAACGCTGGATGAGAATCAGGCGGCTTCACTTTTTACAGGAGCTAAAGGCGGCCGTAAGCTATTTTATATCGTATATTCCGCCTATTGTCAGATGGGTGCTTAAGGTGGCGTTTGTGTGTCTTCTGGCATTTATTTTTGTATGGAATTTCGGACAGAGAGTCAGTAGTATCGGTGATTCTATGAGGCCGGTGCTGGAAAACGGAGATGTGGTTCTGGTAAACAGGCTCGTCTACAATGCAAGAAGGCCGAGGCGGGGCGATATTATTGTTTTCAAACCAAAGGGGAATGAAAATTCCCACTATTATATAAAACGTGTCATTGCGCTTCCCGGCGAGACGGTGGAAATTATAGAAAATCGTATCTATATAGACGGTGAAAAGCTCGATGAGCCCTATGAGACAACGAATATTGATTATGTCGGTCTTGTATCAGGAGAAATGAAGCTTAAGGAGGATGAATATTTCGTTCTGGGCGATGACAGGGAAAGCAGTGAGGACAGCCGCAATCCGGAGGTTGGCAGTGTAAAACGGGCCTATATTTACGGAAAAGCCTGGTTTGTAATCTCACCGTATGAAAATTTTGGATTTATAAAGGAGTAGGCAGCATGAATTTTCAGTGGTATCCGGGTCATATGACGAAGGCCAAACGTATGATGCAGGAAAATATAAAGCTGATTGATCTGGTGATTGAGCTTGTGGATGCCAGAATTCCACAGTCCAGCCGCAATCCGGACATTGACGAGCTGGGAAAAAATAAATCCAGGCTGATTTTGCTTAATAAGTCGGATCTTTCGGAGGATAAGTGGAATGATGCGTGGATTCAGTATTTTAAAGAGAAGGGTTATTCTGCCGTAAAAATCAACTCAAAAAAGGGCGGGGGCTTAAAGACAATTCAGAAGGTAATTGAAGAGGCGTGTAAAGAGAAGATAGAAAGGGACAGGAAACGGGGAATCCTTAACCGCCCGGTCCGGGCTATGGTAGTGGGAATTCCCAATGTAGGAAAGTCAACATTTATCAATACGCTTGCCGGAAAAGCCTGCACAAAAACTGGAAATAAGCCGGGAGTCACGAAGGGTAAGCAGTGGATCCGGCTGAATAAGAAGGTAGAGCTTTTAGATACTCCCGGGATTCTCTGGCCCAAATTTGATGATCAGGCAGTGGGGCTTAGGCTTGCCTTTATCGGCTCTATCAGGGATGAGATTCTAAACACAGAGGAGCTCTGTGTAGAGCTTATCCGCTTCCTTATGGCAGCTTATCCCGGGATTCTGGAAGAAAAATATGATATAGAAACCCAGGAGGACGCATACGGCATGCTTCTTCAGATTGCAAGAAGCAGACACTGCCTTGCGCAGGGCAATGAGCCTTATACGGAAAAGGCTGCCCTTCTTATGCTGGATGATTTCAGAGGAGGAAGGCTTGGAAGGCTTACGCTGGAATATCCGGCAAAAATATGATACACTATGAAGATAAAGTTACTGTCCACAGGCCGGACGGAGTGAACAGTAACAGATAAAAGGAGGCTGATTTTCATGGCTTTAGATTTTGAAGAAAAAAGTGAATCAGGAGGGATTTTAAGGGAGCTTCTAGGATGGCTTTTCTATATTTTAATCATTATTGGCCTGACATATCTTATCATAACCTATATTGGACAGAGAACAAGGGTGGACGGCTCGTCTATGGAGACAACACTAAGCCACGGGGATCATCTTCTGGTAGATAAGATATCCTATCGTTTTCACGAGCCGGAGAGGTATGATATTATTGTGTTCCCTTATCTTCACGCTGAAAATACATATTATATTAAGCGCATTATCGGGCTTCCGGGAGAGACTGTCCAGGTAATTGACGGATACACCTATATTAACGGCGAGCTTCTGGAAAGTGATATTTATGGGGCCGAGGTTATGGAATCGGCAAATATGGCGGCAGATCCAATTATTCTTGGGACAGATGAGTATTTTGTGCTGGGGGATAACAGAAATCACAGCTCCGACAGCCGGGATCCAAGCGTTGGCGTAATCAAAAGAGAAAATATTATGGGAAAGGCATGGGTGCGGATCTATCCCTTTAACCATATAGGAGTTATTAAGCATGAATAAGCGTGAGGAAGAGAAGCTAAGAAGGGCAGAGGAAAGGCTTGAAAAGGAGCTTCTTCGCTTAAAGGCTATGAGCATGTATGAAGAGGAATATAAGCATTGCCGGTACATATGCGGGATTGATGAGGCAGGCCGCGGCCCCCTTGCAGGACCGATAGTGGCAGGGGCGGTGATTCTTCCGAAGGACAGTCAGATTCTCTATCTGAATGATTCGAAAAAGCTCTCAGAGAAAAAGAGGGAAGCGCTTTATGATGAAATTATGTCTTCAGGGGCATATGTAGGAGTGGGAATGACTGATGCAGGCCGGATTGATGAGATTAATATCCTTCAGGCGACCTATGAGGCCATGCGGGAGGCCGTAGGGAAGCTTCCGGTAAGGCCGGAGGTTCTTCTTAATGACGCGGTGACGATTCCGGATCTGGATATTTTACAGGTTCCTATTATTAAGGGGGATGCAAAAAGCGTGTCCATTGCCGCAGCAAGCATTATCGCAAAGGTGACCAGGGACCGGATGATGGAGGAATACGATAAGCAGTATCCGGGATATGGGTTCGCGGCCCATAAGGGATACGGCACGAGGGCGCACATTCAGGCGCTTATGGAGCTTGGTCCCTCGCCTATCCACAGGAAAACATTTATTAAGAATTTTGTTTAGAGGGCAGTATGAGCTATAACAGACGGAAAATCGGTGCAGAGTATGAAAAAGATGCGGGGGAATATTTAAAACAGCAGGGCTTCCAGATACTGGAATATAATTACCGCTGTAAAAAAGGAGAAATTGATCTTATTGCAAAGGACGGAGAGTATCTGGTGTTCTGCGAGGTGAAATACAGAAAAAACGCTGGAAAGGGCTATCCTTCGGAGGCGGTTAATGTAAAAAAGCAGAGAATTATCTCCCAGTGCGCCCAGTATTATCTTATGACAAAGGGAAGGATGGATATACCCTGCAGATTTGACGTTGTAAGCATTATGGACGGAGAGATCACGCTGATAAAGGATGCCTTTGACTGCATCTTATAAAGTAAGGGAAAGGTATAAAGAAGATGGAGCTTGGGTTAAAATATAAAAATGATGAACATATATTTGAGGAGAAGGAAAGCAATGGGGTTCCCTATCTTTCCTATCCTCTTTTTGAGAATACGGGGCTTGTAAGGCATGGATTTTCTACAAGGCTCGGCGGTGTGAGCACTGGCTGTTTTTCTACCATGAATATCAGCCAGACGAGAGGGGACGATCCCTTGCATGTGGAGAAAAATAAGGAGCTGATTGCCCGGGCAATCGGCGTAAAGCCGGAAGATTTTACCTATACGCGCCAGACTCATACAACAAATGTGGCGGTTGTGAAAAAAGAGGACAGAGGAACCTCCTTTGAAGAGACAGACGGTATGGTAACTAATGTTCCGGGGATATGTCTTGTTACTTTTTTTGCGGACTGTGTACCCCTTTATTTTGTTGACCCGGTAAAAAAGGCTGTGGGCTTAAGCCATTCCGGATGGCGTGGAACTGTGGGGAAAATAGGAAAGGTTACTGTGGAAAGGATGAGGAGGGAATATGGATCTAATCCGGAGGATATTCTTGCGGCCGTGGGCCCGTCTGTCTGCCAGGACTGCTATGAGGTAAGCAGTGATGTAATTGACAGGTTTAAGGATGCATTTGACGCTAATCTATGGGGAAAGCTGTTTTATGAGAAAGAGAATGGAAAGTATCAGCTCAACCTGTGGGAGGCTAACCGGCAGATATTTCTGGAGGCGGGAATTAAAGGTGAGCATATGGCGGTGACAAATCTGTGCACCCATTGCAATCCAGAGCTTTTATTTTCTCACAGGACGCAGGGAAACAGCAGGGGGAACTTAAGTGCATTTCTTGCGCTGAAAAAATAAGGTTATAACAAAATAAGGAGGATTCATATGGTATTACGCGCGGAAACAACAGTTGCAGAGGAAGCGGCGGCCGCTGCAGTGGAGACCGCCGGGGATGCGGCTCAGGAGATGGGCAGATTTACGGCATATATTCAGGATCATATACCAGATTTGATACAGTTTGGTGTCAAGGTGCTGCTGGCCTTTGTTTTCTTCTGGATCGGAAGAGTTGTGATTAAATGGATCCGCAAAATTGTGAGAAGGTCTATAGAACATTCCCATGCGGACAAGGGTGTGGAGCAGTTTGTTGATTCACTCCTTAAATTTTTACTGTATTTTCTGCTTATATTTTCTATAGCAACAAAATTCGGCGTGGATACGGCATCTGTGGCGGCTCTTATTGCATCAGGAGGCGTTGCCGCAGGCCTAGCCCTGCAGGGGAGCCTGTCTAATTTTGCAGGGGGAGTTTTGATTCTTCTTCTTAAGCCCTTTGAGGTGGGAGACTATATTGTGGAGGATACAAACCACAATGAGGGCACGGTAAAGGAAATCCAGATTTTCTATACAAAGCTTAGTACCATTGATAATAAGACAATTGTGATTCCAAACGGGATCCTGACGAACAGCAGCCTTACGAATATGACAACACAGCCGGAACGGCGCCTGAATATAAAGATTGGGATTACCTATGAGGCGGATTTGAAAAAAGCTAAAAGGATTATGGAGAAGCTGCTCCGTGAGGACGCCTGCGTCATGAAGGATAAGGAGATTGCGGTATTTGTGGATGATCTTGCAGATCATGCAGTTGTGATCGGCGCAAGAGGATGGGTGAAGAATGAGGAATTCTGGCCGACCCAGTGGAGGCTCCTTGAGGAAATCAAGCTTTCCTTTGATGATGAGGGGATTGAGATTGCCTATCCGCAGATGAAGGTGCATATGGCGAAGGAAGAATAAAGGTGAATTATGGAAAGAAACATAAGTGTTATTAAAGACGTAAACAGAAATCAGATTGTTGTTGTAAACGATATTCGCTTTAAAGGAAAAAGAAATATAGATTGGGATGAGGTTGAGCAGTATTTAAAACAATATATTGGCGAGTTTATAGAAATTGCCGAAAGTAAAGAAATTATATATATCGGCAGTGACCTGCCTGACGAATATTCAGGCTCGAAATATACTGCAAAACTAAAAGGAGCGTTGGCAAAGGCAAAAGCAAATGCCGCACAGGGAATCCCAGAAATGATAGAAATTGCGGGAAATAGAAGATTTCAGGAAAATCTGGAAAGAAAACATGACAAAAATGCAAAATTTGGCTGGTATCGATATGATTCTAGATTTGCAATCCCTGTTTTTGATGAAAATAATGATGTTTTAAGGTATAATGTGTTTCATGCAGAGTTGGTAATAAGACATTCAGAGAACAAGAAGCTATATTTGTATGATATTATAAATATAAAAAAAGAAACGAGCACCCCGCTTGAGCCATAAAGCTGTACGGTAAAAAACCCGTTTCTTTTTGATGATTATATGATAGAAAGGGATAAAAGTCAAGAGAAATGTATAACGAAATTGATTTAGATAAAATAGATATAGCTGCAGAGCCGCCAACAGAGGAACCGGCCAGGCAGTATTATTTTATGGCAAAATGCCGGGAGTGGGTAAGGCGCTTTGAACAAGAAAATGGCCGTCTGCCAAAGGCCTGCGTGACAACCTTCGGCTGCCAGATGAATGCAAGAGATTCCGAGAAGCTGCGGGGAGTGCTGCGGGAAATCGGTTACAGGGAAGGGACAGAAGAGAAAGCGGATTTTGTCATCTATAATACCTGTACGGTCCGGGAAAACGCCAATACAAGGGTATATGGGCGGTTAGGGCAGCTTAAGCCGGCGAAAAAGAAAAATTCCCACATGATGATAGGGCTTTGCGGCTGTATGATGCAGGAGCCGGAGGTGGTGGAAAAGCTGAAAAAGAGCTACCGGTTTGTAGATATTATTTTTGGAACCCACAATATTTATAAATTCGCGGAGCTTCTTTTTACCCGCCTTGAGTCAGAGCGGATGGTGATTGATATCTGGAAGGATACGGATAAAATTGTGGAGGATCTTCCCAATGAGAGGAAATACCCGTTTAAATCAGGAGTAAACATTATGTTTGGCTGCAATAATTTCTGCAGCTATTGTATCGTGCCTTATGTGAGAGGACGGGAGAGAAGCAGGGAGCCGAAGGCAATTATCAGGGAAATTGAGAGGCTCTGTGCTGACGGTGTAAGCGAGATCATGCTGCTTGGCCAGAATGTAAATTCTTACGGAAAAACGCTTGAACAGCCTGTAACCTTTGCCGGGCTTTTAGAGGAGATTGAAAAGATAGATGGAGTGCGAAGAATCCGTTTCATGACGTCCCATCCCAAGGATCTTTCGGACGAGCTTATTGAAGTAATGGGAAGGTCGAAAAAAATCTGTAAGCACCTTCACCTTCCGGTGCAGTCCGGAAGTACGGATATCCTGAAAAAAATGAACCGCCGTTACACAAAGGAGCAGTATCTTGAGCTCGTAAGAAAAATACGCGCGGCAGTGCCGGATATTTCTCTTACGACAGATATTATTGTAGGCTTTCCGGGAGAAACGGAAGAGGATTTCCTGGAAACTCTGGATATTGTAAGACAGGTCCGCTATGACAGCGCCTTTACCTTTATCTATTCCAAACGTACCGGGACGCCTGCCGCTGTTATGGAAAACCAGGTGCCGGACGAGGTAATCAAGGAGCGTTTTGACAGGCTTTTAACAGAGGTTCAGAAGATCGCTGCCGAGGCCTGCGCGGTGCACGAAGGTTCTGTTCAGGAGGCGCTTGCAGAGGAGATAAGCGGACATGACAGCACAATGCTAACAGGCCGGTTAAGCAATAATCTGTTAGTACATTTTCCCGGGGAGCGTAAGCTTTTGGGAAGGTATGTGGATGTTAAGCTGACAGAATGTAAAGGGTTCTATTATATCGGAGAAATGATGGGGCGTTAGCCTTCCTGCAGATAAACCTGCCAGCGCATGCTGCTTGATCATTTCCCAATTGTGGTACTTTCAAATATCTACCACATATATTATTTTGCAAAAATGCCTAAACTATGAACAACAAGGTTACTGTAAATATAGCGGACAAGTAACACAGTAAGAACATATAGTGAGGGCTTTTTTACATGAAGAAACTAAGCGAGTATTTATTTTTGTGGGCGCTTGGCGGCTGCATATATTATGGATTTGAAATTCTGTTCCGGGGATTTTCCCACTGGTCTATGTTTGTGCTGGGAGGAATCTGCCTGATTTTTTTTACAGTCCAGGGACGCATGGTCCATTGGGAGGACCCATTGTGGAAGCAGATCCTGCGCTGCACCATTTTTGTGACCAGCATGGAATTTATTACCGGAATTATTGTAAATAAATGGCTGCGGCTTGGCGTGTGGGATTACAGTAATCTGCCCTTTCAAATATTCGGGCAGGTGTGTCTGCAGTTTGCGGTAATTTTTTCCGGGCTGTGCGCGGTGGGGATACTGCTTAGCGGCTATCTGCTCCACTGGGTGTATGGGGAGGAGAAGCCCCATTATCATGTTTTGTGAACGGCAGCACCTCCTAAAATCCCGCCAATAGAACCAGGTACATTTACATTAGGAGGAAGCCAGTATGAGCTGGGGATTTATGTTTCTTTTTAACAATATTCTTTTAGGGGCAGGGCTTGCGATGGATGCTTTTTCCGTATCTATGGCAGATGGCCTGAATGAACCGGGAATGGGGAAAGGAAAAATGTGTGAGATTGCAGGTATATTTGCTGTATTTCAAGCTCTTATGCCTATGGCTGGATGGTTTTTTGTCCACACGGTTTCACGGTATTTTAAGATGTTTGAACAATTCATTCCCTGGATTGCCCTTGTGCTTCTCGGATTTATCGGAGGGAAAATGCTCTGGGAGGGAAGAAAAGGGAGTGGTTCTGAAAAGGAACACTCTGGCGCGGAGCTTCCCACACTTCTTGTTCAGGGAGTCGCAACCTCTATAGACGCACTGTCTGTGGGCTTTACGATTGCGGGATATCATTTATTGATGGCGTTTACGGCTTCCATGATTATTGCCGCCGTCACATTTATTATCTGTATGTGCGGACTGGTGATTGGAAGGAAATTTGGCACAAAGCTGTCAGATAGGGCGCAGGTTCTTGGCGGCTCAATTTTGATCGTCATAGGGATAGAGATATTTGTTACAGGGGTTTTCTAAAAATATACATATGATTGAGGTGTAATTATGTTAATCAGAACAGCAGGAGCAGAGGATCTTGAAGCAGTAACAGCGGTGGAGGCAGAGTGCTTTCCTGCCGCGGAGGCTGCTGGAAGGGAAGAATTTGAAAAGAGGCTTAAGGCCTACGGTAATCATTTCTGGCTTATGTTTGAGGGGGAAAGGCTTATTTCCTTTGTGGATGGCTTTGTTACCGATGAGCCGGATCTTACGGATGAGATGTTTGAAAGAGCGGATATGCACAATGAAGAGGGGGCCTGGCAGATGATCTTTGGGGTCAATACGCTTCCGGGGTACAGGGGAAAAGGGTACGCCGGAGAGCTTATCCGCCGGGCTGTTTCCGATGCAAGGCGGCAGGGCAGGAAGGGACTTGTCCTTACCTGTAAGGATAAACTGGTGCAGTATTATGAAAAATTCGGCTTTGTAAACGAAGGGCTGTCTGTTTCCAGCCATGGCAGCGCGGTCTGGTATCAGATGAGGCTCGTTTTTTAATCCAAAAGCTTTGTCCGCCATACAATAAGGGTGATGGGAATCTGCAGGATAAGCACAAACCAGAAGATGGAATAGCTTCCTGCATATTCATAGAGCTGTCCGAATAAAAATGCCAGAAGAGCGCGGCCAAGTGCGGAGGCAGACAGGGACAGGGTGACTGCGGTATTAAAAAGGGAAGGCATGACCGTCTTTTTAAGAAAGGACAGATTTACCACTGTAAAGCAGCATAGAGTAATGCCCTGAAAGAGGGAACCCAGCATGAAAAGACCTGCGTTTGGAGCCGCAGCGTAAATGAAAAACCGGACAATCAGACAGATGCAGGAAATGAGATAGCATTTTCTGTGCCCCAGCTTCGGAAGAAAATGGGAAGCGAGAGGCAAAGTAATAATTTCCGGTATAATGCAGAAAACAGTATGGAGGCTGATGCTGGAAGCTCCGGCATTTAAGGTGACAGCCAGATGATTTCCGATGTAGGATAAAATCGTGTCTGTGGTGACAGTTGCCTGGATGGATAAAAGGATAATCAGCAGGTAGGAGCGGCTTTTTAGGAGGAGCTTTACATCATGAAGACTTATAAAGGAGGCGGATGAAACTGTCTTCTTTTTCTTTGGGAAGGTAAGGGCAGCAAAAAAGGCAGGCAGAGTAATCCCACAGGCCAGAGGAAAAATAGAGCTCCAGCTTCCGGAATATTCTACGATTATGCCAGTAAGGATTCCAAAAAGCAGCCATCCGAAGGAACCGGTGCCCCGGAGGATTCCGTAGTTATTCTTTGTTTCTGCGCAGAATTCTGTGGCGCGGGTATCTGCAAGGGACATGATAGAGAGGCGGGCAACCTCTGCCATAATGCCGAAGATGATAATGACTGCGGCGTATTTCTGGAGGGGCAGTAATGCCAGGCAGGTGATCTGAACCCCCAGGGCGGCGGACAAAAATAGACTGTGCCGCCCAGTCTTATCTGCCAGATAGCCCACTGCCGGTATGAGGAATGCAGGGAAGAGTCCGGTAAGGCTTGTGTAGATGCCAAGCTGTGTGCCGGTAAAGCCCTGCACCTTTTCCAGATATACGTTGATATAGGAAAGAATACAGGAAAGCCCTGCGAAAAAACAAAAATAATATACCATAAATTTTAACTGAGCCCGCTTCATCATCTGTACCTCCTTAAGGGGATTGGTAGTGTCAAATCTACCACTATATTTTTTGTTACAAACCTTATAAATTCGAGGGCACTGAAAAACTCCCACTTTTTTTGTTGGGAGTTTTCTTATTCCTATAT
>CATBDC010000008.1 GCA_949502235.1 uncultured Lachnospiraceae bacterium
CAAGTCCCAGTCCCGTACCCGGAACACCGCTCATAGTGGTATTCTTTTCCCGCTCAAAGGGCTCGAAGATATGCTCCTTAAAATCCTTTCCGATACCAATCCCGTTATCCTCTACAATAAACTGATAGCACGCATAATCTACAGATGCCTCTTTCTTCTCCGTGACACGAAGGGAGACCCATCCGCCCTCCTTTGTATATTTGACCGCATTAGAAAGAAGCTTTAAAAGCACCTGCAGAAGCTTCTGTGAATCACTGTAGACATGCTTATGCCGTACCCCTGACAAATCAGGAAAATACGTAATAGATTTTGCCTCAGCCTCCGGTGCTATAATTTCCTGCACTGTTCTCACAACCTCAAAAATGTTGCACTTCGTCTCTTCTATCTTAGAGCCTCCGGTTTCCATCCGGGATATCTCCAGCACATCATTAATAAGAACAAGAAGCTGCTCTCCCGCCTCCTTTGTCCTTTCCAGATATTTCTGAAGCCTGTCCTCATCCTCCATATGCTTTTTGGCCAGCTCATTGAAGCCCATAATCGCATTCATGGGGGTTCTCATGTCATGGGACATATTGGCAAGGAAGGTGCTCTTTGCGGCGTTTGCAAGCTTGGCATGGCGGAGCGTATCCTCCATAATATCCTTCTGCTCCATCTCATGCATAATCTCGTCATCCACACTCCGGTATCCCATAACAATGCGGGAGATATCGTCCTTATCCCCTACATTTACAACTCTAAGCTGCAGGTACTCCGTCCTCACTCCCTTAACAATCCGGTAATTAATGTGGAACATCCTGCCCTTTAAAAATCTTTTCTTAATATACTCCGGGCTGCAGGCTCTTAAAAGCGCCTCACGATCCTCCGGATGAACCCAGGTATCAATATACCGCTTATTAAAATTCTGGAATTCGCATGTCATCTGCCCGTCACCGAACTGGTATTCAATCCGGTCGCTGAAACGGTACGCCCGAACCCAGTTTTTATCTAAATCCACATAAAAAATAGATTCATAATCAATACTTAAGGCTTCTATCACCACCTGGCGGCGGAACTGCTCCTGGCGCACCTCCTCAAGCTCTCTTTCCTTTTCCATGCGCTTCTCGGTGGCATCCCCGGCAAAGACATAAAAAATATCTCCGGCACCGCTGTGGATAAAATGCCCATAATCCTCAATCCAGCGGATCTCACCGTCTTTTCTGATAATCCGGTATTCTACATAATCCAGATCATACTGACTGTCCTCAATCTGTATACGTATACTCTCTTCCACCCTCTCGTAATCATCTGGGTGTACGATTCCCCGGAAAGAATTCCCGGTAAGTGCCCTGAATTCTTCTATCGTACTGCAACCGAAAATCCGAAGCAACGCTTTATTTGCATAGATAATCTCTTCATTACCCTCTGCATGATAAATGAAAAAGCCTCCCGGCATCTCATCCATAATTTTTTTCAAAAGTGTTAATTCCTGCATATTCAATTCTCCGTCAGACGGATATACACTGCCATCCTCCACAGGTGTCAGCATAGCAAATATATTTTGCGCTGTATTGCTGTCCATATTCTTACAATTGTTCAAGGCAGTATCCCCCTCTATATTTCGTTAATACTATCATACCATTTTTTAGACAATCTGTCATTATCCGTTACAGTATTTTCCATACAAAAAAAGTAATCTGTACACGAAAACACGCATACAGATTACTCATCTCATACAAATCTATACAATTCCCTGAGCCGTCATAGCATCAACAACCTTTTCAAAACCAGCAATATTGGCACCTGCCACATAGTTGCCTTCCATGCCGTAACGCTTTGCCGCGTCAGCCATGTTATGGCAGATATTTACCATGATATTCTTAAGCTTTGCGTCTACCTCCTCGAAGGTCCAGCTTAAACGTTCGCTGTTCTGAGACATCTCAAGAGCAGAGGTTGCAACGCCGCCTGCATTTGCCGCCTTGCCAGGCGCAAATAAAACACCGTGCTCCTGAATATACTCCGTAGCCTCTAATGTAGTAGGCATATTTGCGCCTTCTGCTACTGCGATGCAGCCATTCTCCACCAGAAGCTTTGCATCCTCAAGATGAAGTTCATTCTGGGTCGCACATGGAAGGGCAATATCCACCTTTACGGACCATACTCCCCGTCCCTCGTGATACTCGGAATTTGGACGATATTTCTTATATTCTGTAAGCCTTGCACGGTTTACTTCCTTGATCTCCTTAAGAGCTGCTACGTCAATACCCTCTTCATCATATACCCAGCCTGTGGAATCACTGGCAGTCACTACCTTTGCACCTAACTCCTGTGCCTTCTTAATGGCGTAAATCGCTACATTTCCAGAGCCTGACACAGCAACAGTCTTGCCTGCAAGCTCTATTCCATTAAGCTTAAGCATCTCCTCTGTCAGGTACAAAAGACCATAGCCCGTAGCCTCTGTCCTTGCAAGGGAACCGCCGTAGCTTAAGCCCTTTCCTGTAAGTACACCCTCATATAATCCGCGGATTCTCTTATACTGGCCGAACATGTAACCAATCTCTCTTGCGCCTGTTCCAATATCACCGGCCGGAACATCTGTATCTGCGCCTATATATTTACAAAGCTCTGTCATAAAGCTCTGGCAGAAAGCCATAACTTCTCTGTCTGATTTTCCCTTGGGATCAAAGTCAGAACCGCCTTTTCCACCGCCGATAGGAAGACCTGTCAGTGAATTCTTAAAAATCTGTTCAAAGCCAAGGAACTTAATAATACCTAAATTTACGGACGGGTGAAGCCTTAAGCCTCCCTTATATGGTCCGATTGCGCTGTTAAACTGTACGCGGTATCCTGTATTTACCTGAACCTGACCCTTATCATCTACCCACGGTACACGGAACTTAATCTGTCTCTCCGGTTCTACCAGCCTTTCAAGCAGGGCGTCCTTACGGTACTTCTCCTCATTAGCCTCTACAACGACCCGCAGTGACTCAAGAACCTCCTTCACTGCCTGATGGAATTCCGGTTCTGCCGGGTTTTTCGCTACAACCCGCTCTAACACTTCATCAACATATGACATGCTCTCTACCTCCTAATACTTTTATCCTTTAACATTGTAAAGCATTTCGGCGGGGAACACAAGAATTTTTTTACACTTTGTAAATCTTTTTGCAACTTTCACTTTTGTTTCCTGCATTTCATATGCTGTTTTGGTCATAAAAACCAATAAAACGGCGGGAAGCAGGTGCGGATTATGAGATTTTAGGACGGGACATCTGCAAATTCAGGAAATTCCAATTCCAGTATAGACCACACTAATCCATACAATGGCCGCAGAGATCATACCCCTGCCTCAAGATTTCTTCCAAGGGCTCGTTAACTTCCTGTGCATCGAAAATGACGTTCCAACAGCACAGACAGAAGATTTTTCCAGTGCACAGGCAGTCCGGGGTGGTTCTTTCCCTAAGCAGACATTAGGGGCGTCCTTAGCGGAGGTGAGATCCACGACTTACGTAAGACTTAGGAATGAAGGCTCTCCTGAATTCCTTAGTCGCAGTTAGTCGTTAGCTCACCGCAGCGTTGCCCAAGTCTGTGTGGGGAAGAACCGCCCCGGACTGCCGTCCCCTGAACAACATTTTACTCGTACAGACAGAAAGCTTATTTAAAATACGCCACCCCCGACTCAAATATCTTCATATCCTGCTCCCCGTAAATATTCACGGCTACCGACCGTCCTCTTCTCTCGGAATGTGCCATCTTTCCGAATACCCGTCCGTCCGGGCTCGTAATACCCTCAATCGCACAGTAGGAACCATTTACATTCCACTCCTCATTCATGGTTATATTTCCGTCAATGTCACAGTACTGTGTTGCCACCTGTCCATTTTCAAAGAGCTTCTTAAGCCACTCTTCGTTTGCCACAAATCTTCCTTCCCCGTGGGACGCCGGATTCGTATACACGCCGCCGGGCTTAGCGCCTGCAAGCCAGGGCGATTTATTCGACACAACCTTCGTATATACCATCTTGGAAATATGCCGTCCGATAGTATTGTAGGTCAGGGTCGGCGAATCCTCTGTCTGGCCTGTAATACGGCCGTTTGGAACAAGCCCCAGCTTTACCAGTGTCTGGAAACCGTTGCATACGCCTAGCACCAGTCCGTCACGTTCATTTAAAAGCTTCTCCACCGCTTCCTTCATCTTTGCGTTCTGGAAGGCTGTTGCGAAGAATTTTGCAGAGCCGTCCGGCTCATCCCCGGCGCTGAAGCCTCCTGGGAACATAATGATCTGGGACTGGCCGATTGCCTCCTCAAATACATTTACAGAGTCAAGAATATCCGAAGCACTCAAATTCCGGAAAACCTTTACAATCGTCTTTGCTCCTGCCCTTTCAAAAGCCTTTGCACTGTCATACTCACAGTTTGTCCCCGGAAACGCCGGGATAAACACTGTCGGCTGGGCCAGCTTATGGGTACAGATATGAACCTCCTTGGCCTCATAAACGCCGGTCTCCACCTTTTTCTCCTGCCCTTTGGCACCGGAATTGGTGGCAAAAACGCCCTCTAATGGTTTCTCCCAGGCGCTTACTGCCTCCTGCATGCTGATTTCCACATTTTTATATGAAAATTCCGGTTCATCCGTTACCTCTCCGATCACTGTATAGGTAATGGAAAGCTCTCCAACCTTGTCCGCAGGAACCTCTGCAATGATATCCCCAAAGGCCGGTGCAAAGAGATCCCTTTCATCTATATTATGCTCCAGCTTCACGCCCTTTGCATTGCCGAAAGCCATCTTGCTGACTGCCGCGATAATTCCGTGTCTGTCAAGGGCATAGGCAGATACAATTCTCCCGGCCCTGATATCAAAAGTAAATTTCCCGTACTGCTCCATCACCTTTTCATATACCGGAATGTCGTACTCGTCTGTCAGTGTTCGCAGCCATACCAGCTTATTCCCGGCTTTTTTAAGCTCAGGCGTAATAATATCCTTTTCAGATGCCACATCTACCGCAAAAGAAACAAGGGTCGGCGGCACGTCAATATCCTCAAAGGTTCCCGACATGCTGTCCTTGCCGCCAATGGACGGAAGGCCGAAGCCAAGCTGGGCATTGTAGGCGCCGAGAAGTGCCGCAAAGGGCTGGCTCCATCTGTGAGGGTCCTCTGTCATCCTTCTAAAATACTCTTGGAAGGTAAACCGGATCTTACTATGATCTCCACCTGCCGCCACAATCTTTGCCACAGATTCAGTCACCGCATAAACAGCCCCGTGATACGGGCTCCAGGTAGACAGATACGGATCAAAGCCATAGCTCATCATGGTCACTGTATCGCAGTCCCCTGTAAGAACCGGAAGCTTTGCCACCATTGCCTGCGTCTCTGTTTTCTGGTATTTCCCCCCGTGAGGCATAAATACAGAAGCCGCTCCGATAGAGCCGTCAAACATTTCCACAAGACCCTTTTGTGAGCAGACATTTAAATCACTTAGAACAGCAAGCCATTTTTCCCTTACATCAGGAATCTCTTCTCTTGTAAGAATACTGTCTTTCCTGTTCGGAATATCTACGGCAACCGTTGTTTCCTGGTGAGCGCCATTGGTATCAAGGAAGGCCCGGGAAAGATTCACAATCTCTTTGCCTCTCCAGGAAAGAACAAGCCTTGGCTCCTCTGTCACAACCGCGACCTTTGTGGCCTCCAGATTTTCCTCATGGGCATATCCCATAAACTCTTCTACATCCTTTGGATCCACAACAACCGCCATTCTCTCCTGGGACTCGGAAATCGCGATCTCCGTCCCGTCAAGGCCCGCGTACTTTTTCGGCACCATATCAAGATTTACCCGAAGGCCGTCTGCCAGCTCACCGATAGCAACAGATACGCCGCCGGCACCGAAATCATTACATTTCTTAATCAGCCTGCTCACCTCTTCCCTTCTGAACAAACGCTGAATCTTGCGCTCCGTAGGAGGATTTCCCTTCTGTACCTCCGCACCGCAGACACGGGTGGACTCCTCCGTATGCACCTTGGATGAACCGGTGGCGCCGCCGCAGCCGTCCCTTCCGGTACGTCCTCCTAAAAGAATAATAATATCTCCCGGATCCGAAGTCTCACGAATAACGGCGCGCCTGGGGGCCGCGCCTAATACTGCGCCGATCTCCATACGTTTTGCCACATAGTTCGGATGATAGATCTCCTTAACCGCGCCCGTTGCAAGCCCTATCTGGTTTCCATAGGAGCTGTAGCCGTGGGCAGCCTCACGCACCAGCTTCTTCTGCGGAAGCTTGCCCCGCATAGTATCCTTCACGGAAACTGTCGGATCTGCCGCTCCTGTCACACGCATTGCCTGGTATACATAGGTACGCCCGGAGAGAGGATCCCTGATAGCCCCTCCAAGACAGGTGGCCGCCCCGCCGAAGGGCTCAATCTCCGTAGGATGGTTGTGAGTCTCATTTTTAAAATTAACCAGCCACTCCTCCTCTATACCGTCCACCTTCACAGGCACAACAATACTGCAGGCATTAATCTCGTCCGATTCCTCCTGATCCGCAAGCTTCCCTTCCTTTTTAAGTTTCCGCATAGCCATAAGAGCCAGATCCATCAGGCAGACAAACTTATCCTCCTGCCCCTTAAAGATCTCGCTGTGATCCGCAAGGTACTGCTTATATGTATCCTCAATGGGCCTGCGGTAATCGCCCTCTCCAAAGGCCACATCCGTAAGCTCTGTAGAAAATGTCGTATGGCGGCAGTGATCCGACCAGTAGGTGTCTAACACCCTGATCTCCGTCATGGACGGATCCCTGTGCTCCTCCGTCTGAAAATAATTCTGGATATGAAGAAAATCCTTAAAGGTCATGGCAAGTCCCAGGGAATTGTAAAGCTCCTTAAGCTTCTCCTCCTCCATATCCTGAAAGCCCTCAAAGATCACCACATCCTCCGGCTCCGGAAATTCCTCCACAAGAGTCTCTGGCTTCTCCATGCCCGTTTCCCTTGAGTCTACCGGATTAATACAGTGCTTCTTCACTGCCTCGAACTCTTCGTCTGAAACAGGGCCGTTTTTTCCGCATATCACATAGGTTACTGCTGTGCGTATCACCGGTTTTTCATCCTCTTTAATAAACTGAATACACTGAACCGCCGAATCCGCCCGCTGGTCAAACTGCCCCGGAAGGAATTCTACGGAAAATACCCTGGAGCTTTTCGTAACAGGAAATTCCTCCTCATACAGCATGTCTACCGGCGGCTCGGCAAAAATCCCGTTACACGCCTTTATGAATGTTTCGTCAGAGACATTCTCCACATCATAACGAATCAGCACACGTACACCCTCCACATCCGTTATGCCGAGATAACTGCTGATTTCATGCGCCAGATCCCGGGCCTGTATTCCAAAGCCATCCTTCTTCTCTACATACACTCGTCTTACCTTACTCATACGTTTCCCTCCATGAAAGAATCTATAAACTGCTAAAACTCATTATATCACATTTCCTGTCCTTTTTCTGCAAATATTTTCCACACCCGGAAGATGAGCCAGATGGCAAAAAGAAACCCAAGAAAAATAATTCCTATCCGAATCACCATATCCGAGAAGAAACCCTCCGGAAGCATGCGGATCATATAGTCCTCTGCCGGGTCAAACATCCACAAATCATTTGTAAAAAAGATTTCGTGAAAGATACGGAAGCAGGCCGTAAAATCTATGGAAAAAGCAATTCCCAGAAACGCGGCGGCCATAAGGAACACCGCCAGCGCCCATTTGTACGCCTTCGACAAATAAAGCCTTAAATCTGTTTTCCAAAAATACAAGAGAAGAATCACTCCCGCCGCCAGAACCAGAAGAACGGTTCTAAGCCGGAGTCCCCCTAAAAAAAGATTCCTCACATCCGCCATATGGAGGCGGTCCTGCTCATTAAAAAAATCCTGCTTATGTCCGTCCACCTCCGTCACGATAGAAAGCTCCTCTTCTTCCCCTATCAGGTACGACATCATATAGTCCGTCACTTCCATAACATCAGAAAGCTCCATATGAAGGTCCTCTGTAACATCATATTTTTCGTACAGCTTTTCATAAAATCCATACCGGGGATCCCCGTAGATTGCAAGCTGAAAGCTAGTAAGAAGGGCAGCAATAATAATAAAAAGCATGGCTGCCGCCGCTAAAACCGTCTGTGTTTTTTTCATCCTTAACCTCTGCCTCCGTAGTTTAATTAAGAAAAGGGTGCTTCACTGACAGATTTTGCACCCTTGCTATTTATTACTATTTAGTTCTACTCTTTGATCCTGTCCAGCTCTGTAAGATTAACACCTGCGACTGTTAATAATGCTTTCAAAGAAATATAATCTTCTTTTAAATTAGCATATGTTTCAACTGCATTTTCCTTTCTTGCCAACATCATGTTTTTTTGGACTTTTGCAAAATCTTCTATTGCTTTTTGAGTTATCTCCAAACCATTAGGCATTCGATCACCTCCCAATCATGAAACACATTCCTGTATCAGCTTTAGTATAGCATAACCGGATAACAAAGTCTATCACTGTGTGAACAGTAACCTATAAATTTCTTCTTCCGTTCCTGTAAGGGAGCCCTGCACCATCTCAGGCTTCCCTCCGCCCCGCCCGCCAAAAGCCTCATTCAGCCTCTTGCAAAGGGGCCGTACATCCTCCTTGCGGCTTCCGATTACATAGCGGTAAGTGCCTTCATCACTCCCTGCAAATACCGCGCAGACATGAGCTCCCCTCCCAAGAAGGAGGTTCATAAGCTCTCTTGGCTCATTTCCTGATAATTCCTTATCAAACACCGCCGTCACATTCTCTGTGATTTGGATTTCCTGTGCCTTAACGGTAAGGAGCTTCTGTTTTAGCCCCGCAAGCTTTCCTTTGAGGGCTAACTGCTCCTCCTTCAAATGCTCCACCGCTTCCTTAATTCCCCCCTCCTTCGCACACAAAAGGGCGGAAACAGCCTTCACGCTTTCTTCCTTCTCCCGGTGATCCATAAGGGCCCTGAACCCGCAGAGCATAAAGATTCTTTCCCCGCCCTTATAATTCATCATATTCACAAGCTTGATATTTCCGATTTCCCCTGTCTTTTTTACATGGGGCGCACAGCAGGCGCAGATATCCACACCCGGAATCTTTACAATACGCACCTGTCCTTCAATCTCGATTTTGCTTCTGTACTCTAAGTCCTTAAGCTCCTCCTTCGAAGGGTAAAGAATCCCAATATCAAGATTCTGATAGACAATTTTATTTGCCTCAAGCTCAATTTCCTTAAGCTCCTCCTTTGTAATGGGACCGTCAAAATCCATGGTACAATAATCTGCACCCAGATGAAAGCCTACATTATTATACCCGAACCTTCCATGCACCAGCCCCGAAATAATATGCTCCCCTGTATGCTGCTGCATGCTCTCAAACCTTTTCTCCCAGTCTATCTCTCCGTGCACGGCTTCCCCCACAGGCAGAGGCTTATCTGTCATATGGTAAATCACATTCTCCTTTTCCTGTACGTCTCTTACAGAGGCTTCCCCAAGCATCCCTGTATCAGCATACTGTCCGCCGCCCTCCGGGAAAAAGGCGGTTCTGTCCAGTACCACCTTGTATTCCTCCCCTGAGGGCTCGCAGGAAAGCACCGTCCCGTCAAATTCCTTCCTGTGGCTGTCATGATAAAATAATTTTTCCGTCATACCTACATCCTCTCCGGCGCCTCAAAGCCAAGCAGATCAATGCAGGACTCCAATATCCTCTTTGTAAGAATCAGAAGAGCAATATAGCTCTCTTTCCTCTCCTCATTCTCCTCCGTAAGAATCTTTGTCTCGTGATAAAACCGGTTAAATGCATTTGCCAGGTCATAAATATACGCACAGATTTTATGAGGCGCAAGCTCCTCACAGGCAGTTTCCATCACCTCATTATACTTCACCGCCTCAAGCATAAGGGCCTTTTCGCTCTCTCCTTCTGCGCCCTTTACTTTAAGCCCGGACAGAGAAGCTTCATCTTCTGTGTATTTGTTTAAAATAGATTTAATCCGGACAATGGTATAGAGAATATACGGGCCTGTATTCCCTTCAAAGGAGGTAAATCTGTCCACGTCAAACACATAATCCTTAGCCGCCTGGTTAGAAAGATCGCCGTACTTAATAGCAGAAAGCCCTACAATTTTTGCCGTCTGCCTGGCTTCCTCCTCTCCTGCGGTACGGTTATCCGAAATCTTTTTATACATTTCGTCCTCAATATCGGCAATCAGGTTCTCCAGACGCATAATCCCGCCTTCCCTTGTCTTAAAGGGTTTTCCGTCCTTTCCGTTCATTGTTCCGAAGCCTAAAAATCTAAGCTTCGTCTCCTCCGGGACGATCCCGGTTTTCTTCGCTGCCCTGAACACCTGGACAAAATGCAGCTCCTGACGCTTGTCCACCACATAGACGATTTCATCCGGCTTATAATCCCTCTCCCTCTGCACCAGAGTGGCAAGATCCGTTGTTCCGTAAAGCGATGCCCCGTCCGACTTCTGTATCATGCAGGGAGGAATCTCCTTGGTATCGCTTTCCTCCTGCACATCAATCACAAGAGCCCCATCGTCTACATGGGCGTAGCCCTCCCGTTTCAGCCGCTCAATCATATCCGGAATAAATTCCTGTGCGTCTGCCTCGCCCTTCCACAAATCAAAATCCACATTCAGGTTTCTGTAATTCTTCTTAAGGTCCGAGACAGATACATTCATAATATGTCTCCACACCGCCGTGTATCCCCTGTGCCCATTCTGCAGCAGATAAGTAGCATGAAGGGCCTCCTCCCGGTACGCCGCGTCTTCCTTTGCCCTTGCGCTGGCCGCCGGATAAATCTCCTCCAGCTCCCCGATAGTAAAAGGCGCCTCCTTCGGATATTCTCCTTCATACGCTTCGTCAAAATAGGGAAGATCTCCTTTCCTTTCCTTAAGCTCCGTAATAATAAGTCCCATCTGGTAACCCCAGTCACCCAGGTGGATATCCCCCAATACCTGATGTCCCATTCTCCTTATCATTCTTTTTACACTCTCCCCGATAATGGCAGAGCGCAGATGCCCTACATGGAGGGGCTTTGCCACATTCGGCCCGCCGTAATCCACGATAATTGTCCGGGGCTCTTTCGCCTTCTCCGCGCCAAGGCTTTCATCCTCCTGCATCTCGTTCAGATATGCCGCAAGCTTTTCCTTTCGAAGCTTCATATTAATAAATCCCGGCTTTACGGCCTGAACATCCTCTATATACTCACTGTCAGAAAGGCCTTTCACCACATCCTCTGCAATCATAAGGGGGGCTTTCTTATAAGCCTTTGCCCCTGCCATGGCCCCGTTACACTGATATTCACATAAATCCGGACGGTTCGATAACGTCACCCGCGCCAGACTCCGGTCATACCCTGCGTTCTCGAAGGCTCCTGCAAGCTCTTCTGCAATCAAATCAACTATCTTCTTCATTTTTTTCGTCCTTTCTATGTTGCTGTATGGAGAATATAATGCTGCTGTAAACAAAGTGAACAGCAATAGTATTTTACCACAAGAACACTGGTTCAACAACAGCTTCTTAAAACTCTTATTGCAAAAAATGGAAATGCGTGTTATCATATCAGTAATTATTACTATTATTAAAATTTAGGAGGTATTTATGAACAGAAACGTATTTCGCAATTTATCCTATGGAGTTTATGTAATCTCCACCTTAGACGGCGAAAGACATACCGGATGTGTCGCAAACAGCGCCATGCAGATTACATCCTCCCCTGCATCCATTGCCATAAGCATCAATCATGACAACTATACCAATTCCTGTATAGAAAAGTGCGGGAAATTTGCAGTATCCATTCTTTCCGAGGGCACAGACCCCGGCATCATCGGGACCTTCGGCTTCCAGTCCGGAAAGGATACGGACAAATTTGCTGCCGTAAGCCACCACATAAGCGAAGGCTTGGCTGTCCTTGACGACTGCTGCGGATATATTGTATGTAAGGTTACCGGAAAGCTTGAGACCTCAACCCACACCATATTTTTAGGCGAGGCCGTAGAAGGTGATACAAAGGGAGATTCCCCTGCCATGACCTATGCTTATTATCACAATGTTGTAAAGGGAAAAAGTCCGAAAAATGCTCCCACCTATATCCCGGAGGAGGAAAACACCCCTTCTGCCGCAAAGGAAAAATGGGTATGCAGTGTCTGCAGGTACGAATATGACGGTGACATTCCCTTTGAGGAGCTTCCTGATTCTTATGTCTGCCCGGTCTGCAGACAGCCAAAGAGCAAGTTCGTAAGACTCTAGGGAGGTATTTTATGCTAAAAATAGGCTCACATGTGGGTATGAGCGGCAGGGACATGCTTCTTGGCTCTGCAAAGGAAGCACACTCCTACGGCGCTGATACCTTCATGTTTTATACAGGAGCACCCCAGAACACAAAACGAAAAGACATAAGCGAGCTGAATATAGAGCCTGCCTGGGAATATATGCGGGAGCATAAGATTGACGATATCCTTGTGCATGCGCCCTATATCATCAATCTTGGAAACACTGTAAAGCCCGAAACCTTCAGACTGGCCGTTGATTTCCTCGCGCTGGAGGCTGAAAGAACCACAGCCTTAAAAAGCCGCGTCCTCATCCTCCATCCCGGAGCCCATGTAGGGGCAGGCACAGATGCCGGAATCCGCCAGATAATAAAGGGATTAAATGAGGTCATCACAAAAGATATGGAGCTTTATATCGCCCTTGAGACAATGGCCGGAAAGGGCTCTGAAATCGGCCGTTCCTTCGAGGAACTGGCACGCATTTATGACGGCGTCACTTACCCGGACAAGCTTCGGGTCTGCTTTGATACCTGTCACACCCACGACAGCGGATATGATATTATCCATGATTTTGACGGTGTAATCGGGCAGTTTGACAGGCTTCTGGGAAAAGACCAGATAGCGGTCTTTCACATCAATGACAGTAAAAATGTGCGGGGCGCCAGAAAAGACCGCCACGCAAACTTAGGCTTCGGCGAAATTGGCTTTGACGCACTGTCCTATATCGTCCATCATCCCGATTTTACACAGGTTCCAAAAATACTGGAGACACCTTATGTGCCATCGCCCACAAAAGAGAAGGCCTCGTACGCGCCATATAAATATGAAATTGAAATGCTGCGCAGGAAACGGTTTGACCCGGACGTGCAGGAGAAGATTATCAGAGAAAATGAACCGTTATGATAACTTATATAATATGAGGCTGTTGTTTTGCTGCAACAGCCTCATTAACTGGTATTTCAGGTGTAAAGCTTTATTTCTCCCGGTTCAGTATCAGCGACACGATGCCGCACAGAAGCCCTCCGATAACAAAGGCAATCCAGCAGATTTCCCACAGGTTAAACACCAGTCCCGCCACCAGAAACACCATTGCCGCCACCAGCATGATGCACCCGCACCATACGGAAACTATATTGTTTTTCTTTTCCGTATCCGCAGAATTACTTTTATTATATTTGTCCACGTCATACTCATCCTTTTTAAGTCCGCTGTAAATTAGGATTCCCACCGAAACAGCCACGCACACCATGAAAAGCCCATAATAAAAATCCTCTGTCATGCCATCAAAAAGGGGCAGATATTCCGCATTCATGCCAAAGAGGAGCATGCCCACCAGGATGATTCCTACCGCTGTTGCAATGTACACCGGAAATTTCTTTTCAAACTGCTCTTTCTCCTCTTTTGTGTAAAAATCCTGGATAACCGGGTGCTTCTTCTTATAGCTGTCATCCTGCATCCCGTGTGTAATAAGAATCAGAATACCGATAATAATAATCACCCAGAAGATAGTGTCAAGAAACACCTCCTTTACCATAAAGCCTGCGCATAGCTCATAAACCGCGCAGGAAAGGATAAGTGTCACCACTCCGGTCACAATGCCCTTTCTAAGCCTTCTCATATGATCTCTGTGCACCGTGTCATCCCCTGCCGCCAACACACTTGCGTCACGTCTTAAAAGCGTGTCCATATCACAGGAAAACAGATCACAGAGCTGCAGGATTTTATCCATCTCCGCAAAAGAGTTTCCTGCCTCCCATTTTGAAACTGTCTGTCTGGAAACTTCAAGCCTTTCTGCCAGCTGTTCCTGAGTCATATTTTCCCTCCTTCTATAAAACTGCAGATTCTCTCCAAATAAGCTCATACCCTTCACCTTTCTTTCTAAAAAATTCCCCCGGCGCCTCCTTAGGGTCTTCTATATGGTACACAAACATCAGTGTAAAATCCAGATAATTCATGTTGCTTTTCTCTTTACATATGTAAACTTCAGGTTGCATACCTGATTATATGCTACTGTTCACACCCTGCGGGTGCTCCAGTAACCATTATATACCATAATTCGATTTTTTTCAGTATTGACAGAATCCGACTAATGTATTATTGTATTACTTAGATAGTACAATCTTGTTGACAGAGTTTTTCTAAAATGTTACCATAGTATCTATAGAAAGGAAGTGCATTTATGCCGTGGGACTTAGATAATGACCGCCCCATCTACTTACAGCTTATGGAACGCATCCGGCAGGACATTGTCGCCGGTGTTTATAAGCCCGGGGATAAACTGCCCTCCGTCAGGGATCTCGCTCTTGATGCCGCAGTGAACCCCAACACCATGCAGAAAGCTCTCTCCGAGCTTGAACGGGACGGACTGGTATATTCAAAGCGCACAAGCGGACGTTATATTACGGAGGATGAGACAATGTTAAATCAATTAAAAGCCGAACTAGCCATGCAGCATATCAGACAATTTCTTGAAACAATGAAGCAGCTTGGCTTTAAAAAGGAAGAGATTCTTTCCTTAATTCAGGAAGCCCTAAAGGAGGAACCTTAATTATGAACCCCATCATCTTAGAATGTAAAGGACTTTCCAAAAGATACGGCAATACCCAGTGTGCCGTGGATAATTTAAGCCTTTCCTTAGAACGCGGACAGATTGTGGGACTTTTAGGCCCCAACGGAAGCGGAAAAAGCACCTTGATTAAGCTTATAAACGGCTTGCTTACCCCCACCGCCGGGACTGTCCTCATAGACGGCATGCTTCCGGGCGTTGAAACAAAAAGTATAATCTCTTACCTTCCTGAACAGACTTATCTTAGCCCCTCCATGAAGGTAAAGGATGCCATTTCCTATTTTACAGATTTTTATAAGGATTTCCGGCCGGATCGTGCCCTCAAGATGCTTAAGGATCTGGATATTGATATAAACGCACGTTTTAAAATATTATCAAAGGGCGCAAAGGAAAAGGTACAGCTCATTCTTGTCATGAGCCGTGACGCCATGCTCTATCTTTTAGACGAGCCCATCGGCGGCGTTGACCCTGCGGCAAGAGAATATATTTTGCGTACGATTCTTATGAACTACAGTGAAAATGCCACCATACTTTTGTCCACCCACCTGATTCAGGATATTGAAAATGTACTTGACCGTGTCATTTTCCTTCAGAATGGCCGCGCTGTTTTAAACGCCACAGTGGATGAGATCCGCATGGAGCAGAAAAAATCTGTAGATATACTGTTCCGGGAGGTATACAGATGTTAGGAAAACTTATAAAATATGACTTAAAAGCTATGAACCGTTACCTGATTATTATTCATGTTTTTATGCTTTCTGCCTGCATTTTAATGCGTATATTTTTAACCGGACACTTATTTACAGAAGGCGTAGATTTTAACAACAGGAAATACTTCCTTCCTCTTGTTCTGTTTTTTACGCTGTTTATCATACTTATCAGCATGCTGGCCTTTGCCGTGCAGCTGGTAATAGCCGTACGGTTTTACAAGAACCTGTTTTCCAGTGAAGGCTACTTAACACACACCCTTCCGGTCACAAGCGGACAGCACCTGTTAGCTAAAACCATATCCGGAAGCATCTGGGCAGTCATCAATGTGATTTCCTTCCACATCGCAATATGGATTGTTGCCGCGACTCCATATGTTATCCGTTCCATCACGGAAAATAAAATGGAAATCATGGATACCCTTGGCTTTACGGGCAGCCGCCCTTCCGGTTCCTTTCATGGGCTCCTTCTCCTTTATATGGGAGTATGCCTTGTGGGCGCAGTCTCAAATGTCGTCCTGTTCTATGCATCCATTGCCATAGGCCAGCTCGTATCCGGCCATAAGATACTCGGCGCTATTGCAGCCTACTTTTGCATAAGCACCATAGCCTCTGTTGCTGCACTAATCCTTTCAGCACTTACCGGTCTTTTAGGAGCCTCTATGGAGCTGTCATCCGCTGTTGACTCTATGAAATATTTAAGAGATTCCCTTATAGTAAACGGAAGCTTTTCTTTCCTGCAGACTGTCATCTTATATCCTGTCATTTACTGGATCATGAAGAAGAAAGTCAATCTGGACTGATATTCCATGGTCTGCGCAGTAACTGCGCAGACCTGTAAACTGTAATGCTTTGCGGCCATGCCGGATACAGAAATTTTATCTATGCTTCCTCCCAGAACAGCCTGATCTTTTCCGCCACATTCTTTATAGTACAATAGGAAATATTTTCCCATTCCCTTGGAAATATCTCCCGTACTCTTGTTTCCCTAAATCTTTCATCTAAAAGAAGCACCACGCCCCTGTCATCCTCTGTGCGGATAACCCTTCCCGCTGACTGGAGCACCTTGTTCATTCCCGGATACAGATATGCATAGTCAAAGCCCGGAAGCCCCTGGGAATCAAAATAATTCTTAAGAAGCTCCCGCTCCTTACATACCTGGGGCAGTCCCGTGCCCGCAATCACAGCGCCGATAAGCCTGTCTGCCGTCAGATCAATGCCCTCTGAAAAAATACCTCCCATCACACAGAAGCCAATAAAGCTCTTATCTCTCGTCTCCTCAAAATTCTCCAGAAAAATCTCCCTTGACTCTTCAGACATATACTGGGACTGCATCACATACTCGATCTCTCTCTTTTTTTCCACGTCCTTTTCTTCGGAAAGAAGCAGCACAAACGCATCATAGACCTTCTCCATAAAAGAATAGGAAGGGAAAAAAGCGATATAGTTTCCTGTCTTTGCCTCTGCGGCCGCAAGAAGATATCTGGCATATCTCTTATACATCTCCTCTCCCCGCCTTGTGTATTTCGTACTCACATCATTCCCCGTAAGAATAAGCCTTTTCCCGGGATCGAAAGGGGATTTTGCATAGATGGCATAGTCTTCTGTCCCAGTACTTAGAAGCTTTTTATAATAGTGAATCGGAAGGAGTGTTGCCGAAAAAAAGACGGCGCTGTTTCCCTTATCCAGGAATTTCTTAAGGCCTGCCGCCGGGTTCACGCAGAACAGGCGGAGCTTAAAATACCCATTCTCCTCAAGCTCGGAATAGATGACATAATTTTCATCCAGACATTCATGGATCCCGATGAACATACGCACATCAAAATAAAAGTCCAGAACCTCCTTTCGAACCTCCTCCTTCCTGCATTCTTCCAGGAAACGCTCAAGCTCTGCCATAATACGCAGAAGCTTAAGATAGATATGGGACACACTGTTAAGCACCCTGCAGCCTTCACACTCCCTCTTAAGCATAAGAAGTCCCTGGTTGCAGTCCCCAAGCTCTTTCGCAAGCTTTTCATCCTCTGCCTTCACAAGCCTCCTTATCCTTAGAACATCCTCCTTGTAAATATGGGCGCTGTACATCTCCCTTCCACGCTCTACAAGATTATGGGCCTCGTCAATCAGAAAAAGGTACTCCCCCTTAACACCCTCTCCGAAAAACCTGCGCAGATGGGCATTGGGGTCAAATACATAATTGTAATCGCAGATGACCGCATCCACCCATGTAGACACGTCCAGGCTCATCTCATGGGGGCAGACCCTCCATTTCCTTGCCTGCTCCTCTAAGATCTCCCGGCTCATCTCATCAGATGTGGTGAGCAGCTCATATACCGCGTCATTTACCCGGTCATAATGTCCCTTTGCATAGGGACAGTATTCAGGATTGCAATTTGTCTCTTCACAGAAGCAGATTTTCTCCTTTGCTGTTAATACAATCACCTTCATGCGGAGAGCCTGCTCCTTTAATTTGTCAAAGGCCTGCAGGGCGGCTGTACGGGTTATGGTTTTTGCTGTCAGGTAAAAAATCTTCTCCCCAAGCCCTTCCCCTACTGCCTTTACTGCGGGAAACACGGCGGCAATGGTCTTACCCACTCCGGTAGGAGCCTGTATAAACAACTTCTTTTTTCTCAAAATCGTCCGGTACACGGAAGACACCAGATGTTTCTGCCCCTCTCTGTAAGGGAACGGGAATTCCACAGCTTTAATAGAAAGGTTTCTCTTTTCTTTCCACTGAACCTGGTATCTGGCCCATTTTTCATATTTCCCCACAAGCTCCTCAAACCAGGCTTTCAGCTCCTCAAAGGAATATACGCTCTGAAATCTCTTAATGTCCTCATTCTCCATATTGCAGTAGGTCATCTGAACCCCTATCTCACTAAGGCCGTGCTGGGACGCGTAAATATAAGCATAGCACCTTGCCTGGGCAAGATGGACCTCCGCCGGCTTCTCCAAAACATGGATATCCTTAAAAACTCCCTTTATTTCATCAATGACGGTTCCCTTCTTTGTCTCAATAATTCCGTCCGCACGTCCCTCAAGGAGGATCACGTAGCCTCTGCAGAGAATCTCATATTTTAGAGGCACCTCCGCCCGGTAGTCAGCTCCCATCCTGCGCTGGATCTTCCTGTGTATCCTGCTTCCAAGCTGCATGGCGTCCTTATCCGCCGCGGCAATTCTGTTATCTATATCTCCCGAGCGCAGAATAAACTCCACTAGACTGCGCACAGATATCCGTATTACCGGCTCCTTTATGTCCATGATATCTTTTCTCCGATCTTTAAAGATAGTAATGAAAGACATCTTATTATATCACATTTTCCATCTCTAACATATCCCCTCTGTAGCGGTAAGGCAGATGGTTAAGCTGACACTTCGGATTTGTCCTTGACTCAATGGCAATTGTTTTGGCAAAGCTTTTCCAAAGCTTTGCGTATTCCTTCTCTTTATCCGAAACACATGACGCAAATGACCGGTCGATCTGCTCATCCCACACCAGCACCCATTTCTTTTCCTTCTCATGTACTACAAACATCTGGTGTGTCTTGTCGTAAATCATCCAGTTCTCAAGAGGCAGCCTGTCTGCAAAATGAGGCGCAAGACAGGTAAGCACCTGGTTCTTCGGCGTAATCTCCGAATACAGCACGCCGTTTGCAAGCTCCTTGAATCTTAAAAATCCCTTGTAGCTGTGAGCCTCACCCCCTACGCTTCTGCTTAACTCAAACACCTTCTCCACCTTCGGGTGGCTTAAATGCTCCATGATTTTCGTACTGTCCGGTATCCTTCTGGCCGCAAGCATGGTTCCGAGAATGGCATCTCCCTTCTGTGCGTCATGGGAAAGGGCGGCATGATACAGTTCCCAGTAGACCCGCCTTCCAAGATGCTTTTTTATCAGATTTTCTACAGCCTGCGCCTTATGCTCTGTCTCCTCCACCTGCCGGTATTCGCAGAAAAGCTCCTGCTCCAAAGCATGTTTAAGGGCAACCTTGCAGGTCTCTTCACTCTGTCTGTCCTTCCATGCGTCATAAATCGCAGAATATATCCCGGTTATCGTATCACTGCATACATAGACTGTTTTCACACTGCACTGCCTCCTTTTTCATAAAGTCCTCTCCCAAATCTCACATCATCAAAAAGCGACAGCTGCCGGTAGCCCATATTTCTTACCTCTTCCGGAATCCGTTCCTTCACATTCAGAAGATTCCTGGTAATATAGTCCTCCTCAAGCTTCGTAGGATACATCATCCTTCCGCTGCAGGTAATAAAATACATGGCCCGTTTCAGCACGACTCCCATCTTCTTCAGATCCGAAAAGCTTAAGACCCCCAGCCTTCTTGCCTTCACAATCCGCACCGCCGACTTATACCCAAGCCCCGGCACCCGGAGCAGCATCTTATAATCTGCCCGGTTAATCTCCACTGGAAACTGTTCCAGATGCTTAAGGGCCCAGTTACACTTCGGGTCAAACATCACATTAAAATTCGGATTCTCCTCTGACAAAAGCTCCGATGCCTGAAAATGATAATACCGAAGAAGCCAGTCTGCCTGGTAAAGCCTGTGCTCCCGAAGAAGGGGAGGCCCCTCGTCCGTCCTTGCCGGCAGCGCCTTATCCTCATTCACATGGACAAAGGCAGAGTAAAACACCCTCTTAAGCTCAAACTTCTGATACAGGGATTCCGCCACCTGAATAATCTGATAATCCGTCTCAGGAGTGGCTCCTATAATCATCTGGGTACTCTGCCCTGCCGGAACAAATCTGGGCGCACCCCGGTACAGGGCAAGCTCCTGCTTATTCTCCTCCATCCTGTTCTGTACAAGGCGCATAGGAGTTAAGATATTCTTCCTTGTCTTATGAGGCGCTAAAAGCCTTAAGCTTTCTGCCGTGGGAAGCTCCAGATTCACACTCATCCTGTCCGCCAGAAAACCCACCCTTTGTATCAGCTCCGGATTCGCCCCGGGAATGGCCTTCACATGGATATATCCCTGAAAGTTACATTCCCTGCGAAGCTTAAAAAGAGCCGCATAGATCAGTTCCATGGTGTAGTCCGGACTCTTCAGGATACCTGAACTTAAAAACAGTCCTTCAATATAATTTCTCCGGTAAAACTCCATCGTAAGCGTGCAGATCTCATCCGGCGTAAAGGACGCACGGATTACATCATTGCTTCTTCTGTTAATGCAGTATTTGCAGTCATAGATGCACTCATTGGTAAACAGGATTTTAAGAAGGGAAATACATCTGCCGTCTGCCGAAAAGCTATGGCAGATGCCTGTCTGTTCACAGCTCCCCATGCCGGTCCCGTCTCCCTTGCGGGAGGTGCCGCTGGAGGTGCATGCAACATCATACTTAGCAGCGTCTGTCAGTATGTTCAGTTTCTCATACATAGACATAGATTCCTGAATCCGCATATAAACTTCACTCTCCGTTTTTAAAAACATTTGTTCGATATGATTATATTACCACACGAACGCGCGTTCTGTCAACCGGAAATTAAAGTTTTTAAACTCCCTCTCAATCTATTTGGGCGCATTTACTGTTCACTCCGTCACAGTAACACCTATGTACTTAACTCTCAAAAGTTTTGCATATTTTAATAATCGTTTTTGTTGTTCTTCATTTTTGTATATTTCGCTCACAATTTCAGCAATATCTCTTGATTCCAGGCGCATAATATCACAAGCACTACGTCCAATATCATAAATAAAATAGCCGCCATATTCCGTTTCTATTTTTTTCAGGCCAATCTCAAAATTACTTTTGGAGAAATAATGCCGCTTTACAGGAAAGTTCATATTCAACATACTTCGGTCTGTTCTCTCTGTAGCTACTGATAAACAACCCGGCTCTGCTTCAATCGCTCCCTGATAATAAAGCGCACTGTCCATGCAAATAACAGCTCTTGGAGCACTGAGGCATACTTCGATACATTTATAATCCAGCGGCTTATCATACCCTCTTCCGTTTAGCCAATAGACTCCATAACATATTTTTTCCAGATACCCTTCCTTTGTCAGAGATGCTATCTGGCGATTTGAAAATCCTTCTTCACGCAACTTCTGCGTTCCTACATAGCCTTTATATTTTTTACAAATACCTTCTAATTTTATATATGTATTATCTCTCATGATTTATATTCATCCTGTACTATTAAATTCATATCTTCTATTCGTTTGTCTTCTGTCAGAATTATCATTTGATGAATCGCAATCTCATTCAGCTTTTCTATTCTTTCTTTTTGTGTTTTCCCTTCTTTTATCATAACAGAATTTAAGCTTTCTAAATTTGTCAGGCAGACTAACTGCGCCCCGCTTGCATAATCTCTAATATTCCCCTTCGATTTTGGATTCGCAAGTTTCCACTCTTTTGCAGTTACTCCAAATAATGCTACATTCAGTATGTCCGCTTCAGATGCATAAATTCTGCTAATCATTTCTTTCGACAATTCTTTTGGAATTAAATTCTGTTTTATCGCATCTGTATGAATCCCATAATTAATCTTTGTTAAATTTCGTTTTATATCCCAGCCATATTGTTTCAATTCAAGCTCTTTTAACCGTTCAAATTCCTGAATCAAATATATTTTAAACTCAGGACTTATCCACATTCCAAATTCAAAGGCAATATCTTTGTAAGCAAATGTTCCACCATATCGTCCTGTAGCTGCTTTCAAACCAATTGCATTTGTCTTTGCCACCCATTCTTTTACACTTATTTTAAATCGATTAAGCCCCGCCCGGCTTTTAATTATGGCGAATTCGCCATAATTAAAAGCCGGATTATAAATTCTTTCCCAAATTCCCAAAAATTCCAGAGTATTTCTATTTCGGAGCCAATCCGAAATAAAAAAATCTCCATCTTTTGCTTTCAGCATATCTGTCAATGATATATAATCTCTATCATCAATTTTTTTCATGGATACTTCTGTATTTTTAACCACTAACTTTTTCATTTTACACTCCAATTGTATAAATTGCATTTTTTGTTACACATATTATTGCATTTTTATTTACACATGTCAACGAAATTTTTAATGTCTACTCAAATCAGCAAACTCTCCCGCACATACAATGCATTAACCCCTCCATGCAAAAAGCACCAGCCCCTTTCAGACTGATGCCCTGTATAAATACCTGCTTACCCCGTAAGCACCGGAAACTATCTGCTGTTTTTCTTCCTGTCCTTCCAGACGGATGCCAGGATATCCTTCAGGACAAGCATTGCATCCAGTTCATTGTACCCGTATTTCTTCTCCAGATCCTTTAGCAGCTTATCCAGCTTTGCCGCATAAAAGGCCGTATCCACTTCCGCCTGATAACGGGACAGAACCGGATATTTTCTGCTCCATGCCTTCGTCCAGTCAATTTTATCCGATACTTCCTCACTGGTCCTGTCGATCACTTCCTGTATCTCTTTGATGTCAATATCAAACTCCACCAGCTCATCTAGTGACAGTCCGTACAGAACCGCCAGCCTCTTTGACTGGCAGATATCGGGGAGCGTTTCATCCGTCTCCCATTTTGAAACGGTCTGCCTGCTTATCCCAAGCCTTTCAGCAACCTCTTCCTGTGACAACCCTTTTTTCTTCCGTGCATGAAATAAATGATTCCCTAAACCCATGACATTCCTCCTAAAATATGATATGCCCTGATTATAATGCCCTCACTGCCCGGACGCCACCATCAAAACCGTACAATTCTGCCCGTTTTATTAACAGGAATTGTTATTTCCGGTTCGGTTTTCTTTTGATAGCCAGCAATTTCATATAATCATCAAAATCAGCCGTATTGGTTGGTTCGAACATAACCCATTTCCCGTCACGGTAGGTTTTTGCCTCATCATACTGCCTGCAAACAGCACTAGAAAGGGTATCCCTTATAGTTTCAAATTTTGCCCTCTCATCTTTCCCAAAAATAATCATAAAGCCAACGCAATTACTTTTTGCATATAAGCTGCAGAGGGTTTTTCCACCTCTGCGATACTTATACTCGTAAGTCCAATTCTTACCACCAGTATTCCATAACTGTTCCATATCGTATTTTTCATCAATAGCCGAACATAACTCTTGCCAGACTTCATACAAGGGTTGCCCAAGTAATTCAGTCATAATAGATTGAGATGGTATTTTTTCAAGCATAATATCTCCTCCGCAAATCTGATTTATATTTCTCATTATACAAGGCCTCCTGCTATTACCCCGCGACCTCCTCCAGAAGCTCCCTCTTCAAATCCCCGATATCCTCCTCCAGTATCTTAAGCGACTCCTCCAGAGCTCTTCTCTCCATCGCCTCCAGAAGCATTTTATGCCTCTGGGCCTCTGTGGCATGTCCCTTATTCCAGGACGCACTGAAGTACTGTATGGCGCTTCTATAGGAAAACTGAAGCGCCCTCTTCACTTCTGAATAGATCTTATTATTCCCGCAGAAGCTGCAAAGCAGCAGATGAAATTCAATATTGCCTGTCCAGTGCTTGATAATATTCTTCTCGCTGTGCATTTTATCTGACTCATGAATACTTCCCCACAGCATATCTATCTTTTCATCCGTAAGATTTTTAAAGGTCTTCCTAAGCGCCGCCGTCTCCAGGATCGTACGCAGCTCCACAATATCCGTGATCTCCCGGATTGTAATGGGCCGTATCTGATACCCCATTCTTGGCCGGCTCTCTAAGACCTCTTCCTTACACAGCTCAATGAGGGCTTCCCTGACCGGCGATTTGCTTACTCCATATTTTTCTATCAGCTCACGCTCTGTTATAATGTCATTTTGATGATACCTTCCTTCCGTTATCTCGTCCAGAATTTTTTCATAAACCTGATCCTTTAGTTTCATAACTGTTTCAGCCATTTTCACGCCCTCACTCTGTTTTTTATATACAGAACCATTTATGTCCCTGCAGTTCTAGTATACCAAATTCTTCCAAAAAGTAAAATTAATTATTCAACATATGACACGCCACATGATGTCCGCCGCCTGTATCATAAAAGGGAGGCATCTCCTGACGGCAGCTCTCTTTCGTGAATCTGCATCTCGTATGAAAGGGGCAGCCCGCCGGAACATTGACCGGACTTGGGACATCCCCTTCTAACATAATCCGTTCTTTTTTATTTTCCGGATCCGGAAGGGGAATCGAGGAAAACAGTGCCTGTGTATAAGGATGCTTTGGATTCTTATATAATTCTTCGCACTCTGCCGCCTCTACTACCCTTCCCAAGTACATCACCAGGACTCTGCTGCATATATGCCGCACCACAGACAGGCCGTGGGAAATAAACAGGTATGTCAGGTTATATTCCTTTTGCAGCCCGGCCAGCAGATTTATAATCTGGGACTGTGTAGACACATCCAGCGCAGAAACTGCCTCATCGCAGACAATAAGCTCCGGTTTCATGATCATTGCCCTGGCAATCCCCACTCTCTGCCTCTGCCCTCCGGAACACTCAAAGGGATATCTGCCATAAAAATCTTCTGAAAGCCCCACCACACGGAGCATGTTCATTACCTGTTCCTTAATTTCACTCTTTTCTGCCATCCTTTGAACCTTAAGAGGCTCGCCGATAATCTTTCCAATGGTACTGCGGGGATTTAGTGAGGTATATGGATCCTGATACACGATCTGTGCATGCTTTCTGAATTCCCGAAGCTCCTTCCCCTTTAGCTTCAGAATATCCTTTCCCTGAAAAATCACTTCACCCTCTGCCTCTGGCAGAAGATGCAGTATGGCCTTTCCCAGAGTCGTCTTCCCACACCCGGACTCTCCTACAACCCCAATTGTCTCACCGGGATATATAGAGAACGAAACATCCTCTACGGCTTTCACCGGCCTGCGTCTTCCGGAAAAAATTCCTGATTTCGATTCATAGTATTTTGATACATGCCTAATCTCAAATAACGTATCCATTTTATCACCTGCCTGTTTCTTGGCCGTACAGATGGCACGCCGTCTTATGTCCCTTTTCCACCTCTGTCATAACCGGCCTTACTTCCTTACATATTTCCATTGCCAGAGAACACCTGCCGCAGAATTTGCAGCCCTTCATTTTATACTGTTCATCCGGTCCGGGAACACTCCCGGGTATCATATAAAGCTTTTCCTTTTTTTCATCCGGCCTGGGAACAGCCTTAAGAAGCCCTCTTGTGTAGGGATGAAGAGGATTTTTAAAGAACTCTTTTACGGGGGCTTCCTCCACCGTATTGCCTGCATACATCACCAGCACCCTGTCTGAAATATCTGCAATCACTCCCATATCATGGGTAATAAACATGACAGCCATTCCCATTTCCGCTCTAAGCCGTTTCATAATATCAAGAATCTGAGCCTGAATCGTTACGTCCAGGGCTGTTGTAGGCTCATCCGCAATCAAAAGCCTTGGATTACAGGCAATTGCCATAGCAATCATGACCCTCTGGCGCATCCCCCCTGACAATTGATGGGGATATTCCTTCACTCTCTTTTCCGGCAGGGGAATCCCCACCAGCTCAAGAAGCTCTGCCGCTTTTTTCCACGCTTCCTTTTTCTTCATGTGCTCGTGGTATAAAAGGGACTCCACAATCTGATACCCGCATTTCTGCAGAGGGTTCAGGGAGGATAAGGGCTCCTGAAAAATCATGGACATCTCTTTTCCCTGAATACTTGAAAATTCCTTCCTGCTCATTGCAAGTATATCCCTGCCGTCAAAAAATATTTTTCCCTCTGCCACCCTTCCTGCCTTCTCCGGAATCAGGCGCATAACAGACATGGAGGTAACACTTTTCCCGCAGCCTGACTCTCCTACAATTCCCAGTATTTCTCCCCGGTTTACATGGAAGGATACATGATCAACTGCCCTGATGGGATATTCCTTTCCATAAAATTCCGTAACAAGGTTTTCTACGCGAAGCAATTCCTTTTCCATAGTCTTCCTCCCCGCCTAATCCACCACCAGATAGTCATGCCCAAGCTCTGTCAGACACTCTGCCCCGGATTCCCTGATTATAAGGACATCCTCCAACCTGATTCCAAACTTACCCGGAAGATAAATGCCAGGCTCATTAGAAAACACATTTCCCTCTGCAAGCCTTTCCTGATTCCCTTCCACAATATAGGGCGGCTCGTGGATGTCTCTTCCGATGCCGTGTCCCAGCCTGTGGGTGAAATACTTTCCATACCCGCTCTTTTCAATGACTGCCCTTGCCGTCCGGTCCAATTCCTCCGCCGTCATGCCAGGCTCTGCCGCACGGTATACGGCTTCATTTGCCCGGCGGACAATCTCATATATTTTCTCAAATTCTTCTGGTTCTTCCCCCACGACAACTGTTCTTGTAATATCAGAATAATATCCCCCATAGCAGCCCCCAAAGTCAATGACTACCACATCACCCCTCTGGATTACCGTATCGCCTGCCGCGTGATGGACGTCCGCGCTGTTTTTTCCTGCTGCCACCAGAGGATACCCATTTACCGCCAGCCCCTCCTTCTCCATACATGTATTCAAAAGCACGGCTGCTTCCTTTTCTGTCTTACCAGAAAGTCCTCCTTTCAGCATAGACTTAAGCGCCCTTCCTGCAAGAACCTGGGCTGTTTTTAAGCACTGGTATTCCCTCTCTGTCTTCTGCTTCCTTAAAGGAACCATTATTTTATCTCCCAGACACCACTCCCAGCCGGTAAACGCGATTTGCAGGTGATAGAACATTTCCGCTGTCATCCTGTTCCCGGCCGCCGCATACATTCTTTTGTCATCTGCACATTTTTTCATTTTCTCATAGGGATCCTCATTTTCCTTCCATCCAATGCAGCACAGATCTCTTTTAAATTCTTCTGGAAGTCCGTGAAGCTCAAACTCGGGCACTGCAAATAATGCCTTTTCCCGGGTCAGCATAAGAAAAATGGGACGCTCCATAGAAATCCCGTTAAATCCCGTCATATATTGCAGATCCGCGGACGGTGCGAGCACCAGACAATCTATCCTCTCTTTTGCCATCTGCTCTCTTGCTCTTTCCAAATTGTTTTTAATATTCATCCTTTTTTACCCTCTCACAAGCTCTATATATTTTTCAATTCCGGATTTGTCGCCTCCTGAAGGGCATCCCCTAAAAGACTAAATCCAAGCACTGACAAAAATATAAAAATTCCCGGAATCATAACATAATAAGGCGCGTTGAAAATAAAACGGCTGCCCTGCGAAATCATGGCTCCCCACTCCGGCATCGGCATCTGGGCCCCCAGCCCGATAAAAGAGAAGCCGGATGCCGCAATCAGGGCATTTCCAATCCCCATTGTAATCTGAGGTACTACCATGGACATAGTCTGGGGAATTATAATTGTAAAAACAATCCTCACAGGATGCATGCCGATGGATTTTGCAGATTCCACATACAATTTTTCCTTAATTACTATTACCATCCCCCGCACCATCCTTGCATAATTTGGCCACCAGGAAACCGCCAGGGCAAATATAGTAGGTCCGATCCCCGCTCCTGCAGCGGCCGCAATGATCATAGCAAGAAAGATCTGGGGAAATGCTAAAAAGATGTCGCATACTCTCATTACCGCGTTGTCAAACCATCCCCCCGCATATCCGGCAATGCCCCCAATCACAATTCCTGCGGCTGCCGCAATAAGTACCACTGCAAGCGCGGTTCCCATGGAATACCACGCCCCATATGCCAGACGTGTAAAAATATCCCTGCCCATCTCATCCGTACCGAAGATGTGCTCCTTACATGGAAAAACCAGCTTTGCCCCCATGTCAACCGACAGCGGGTCATACCGGGATACCAGGGGGACCTGCACGCATAAAAAGCAGGATTCCCAGGGAAATGAGCGTACCTATTGCAGATGGAATATCCCTAAAAAAATATTTCTTTAAAAAATTTTTCATCATGACAACCTCACCCTTGAATCAATCAGCACATAAGAAATATCTACTGCCAGGTTAATCAGTATAAATATAACCGCCATCACCGTTGTAATTCCTGCAATTACAAGCAGGTCCATGGAAAGAATCGCCTCCAGGGCATAGGATCCCAGCCCCGGCCAGCTGAATATTTTCTCAATCAGCACGGTTCCGCCTATCATCCCGCCTGCCTGCATGCCCAGCATGGTTAATACAGGAGAAATGGCGTTTTTCATGGCATGCCTTCCTACAACGACATGTTCCGGTATTCCCTTGGATCTGGCTGTGCGTACATAATCCTGGCGGAGCTCCTGTAAAAGCTGGGTGCGCATCATCCTTGTGGTGATTCCGCAGTAACCCAGAACCAGGCTTAGCACCGGCAGAAAAAGATGTCTGGCTGACAGTAGAAATAAACTTACGTCTCCCATGAGAAGGCTGTCTGCCAGGTAAAATCCCGTCACCGCATCCGGCGGCGCAGTACCTGCGGGAAGCCGGTATCCCGCAGGGAAAAGCTGGCATTTGTAGTAGAGAATATACTGGAGAACCAGCGCCAGCCAGTAAGGCGGCACTGCCATGCTCCCCACAGAGAAAAAGCGGATTACCTGATCTAACCAGCTGTTTCTCTTTAAAGCCGCCATACTTCCCAAAAGAAGCGCCAGAACAAAAAATATAATCAAAGACAAAAATGTGAGCTCCATTGTTGCGGCAAACCTTCCTGATATTTCCGTCATAACCGGCTGCTTGCTTTTATAGGATTTCCCCATATCAAGCTTAAGAAGTCCTTTCATGTAGTCCAGATACTGCTCGTAAACCGGTTTATCAAGTCCTAATTCTGTCCTTTTCTGTTCCACCTGCTCTGCCGAAGCAGCGGGCCCGGCCGCCGCCCGGGCCGGGTCCGCCGGAAGACAATGTGTGGCAATAAATACAATAAACGTAATTCCTATTATCACAAATATCAAAGATGCGATACGTTTCGTTAAAAATTTAGCCATAGGCTGCCTCCCTTAATACCCTGTTATCTACTCGCCAGCTGTCAGCTGATAGAACCGGATGGAATAATAGTAATCTAACGGGTGAATCTTAAATCCTTTGTAATGGTTATTAATCGCCTCTACAGAATCCGGTGAAACGATATAAAGCGCCGCGCAGTCATCTGCCAGTATCTGCTGAGCCTGATTTAAAAGCTCCTGCTTTTCTTCTTCATCTACCGTAGCCGCCGCCTCATCAATTACTCTGTCAAATTCTGGATTTTCATAAAAGCTCCAGTTATACGGCTGTCCGCTGTACATGCTGTGAAAATTCTGTTTCAGGAAAAATACGCCGTCTCCCGTAAATGCTCCCATATTTAGGGCCGACATTTCCGGCGCTGTCTCCGGAGATGAGTTCTCCTCTACCATGGAAAGCCATGGCATAACTTTAATTTCCAGTGTGATGCCGATTTCCGCCAGATTAGACTGCAGGATCTGCGCCATCTGTACCTGATCATCGCTGCCTTCGCAGAGGTGGACTGTTATGCTGCATTCCCCTATGCCGGACTGTTTCATAAGCTCCTTTGCTTTTTCAAGATCCTGGGCCTGCTCCTTTATTTCTCCGTTATGCTCTGCAAATAGGGCAGGCATAAAGCCGGTGGGAATAGTTGCCTTTCCATTATATACATTATTCTTTACCCCTTCATAGTCCATAGCCAGTGTCACCGCCTCCCGGACTAAAGGATCAGTGAAAGGCGCCTTCTGTGTATTAAAGGTAAATATGTTCGTCTGTAAGGAGCCCTGGGTCAGCACATCGATATTTTCATTTGCCTCCAGAATATCCAGGTTTTCGGTAATCGGGATCTGAAGCTTATCTACTTCTCCGGAGTTCAGCATCTGAATCTGTGTGGCATTATCCTTTACAATTAAGGTCTGAATCACATCAATCTGGTTCTCCTTCCACCCTTTCCAGTAATCCCCATATTTTGTCATGGTATAATACTGATCCTCCTCAAACTCTGACACCTGGTAAGGGCCTGTTCCGCATGTATGCCTCGCGCAGTATTCCTGTGCCCAGTCGCCGTCCTTTTCATTTTCCCTGCACCAGGACGGGGAAATAATCCCTATCTTTGCCACATTATAGAGAAAGCCGGAATTGTCATTCTTTAGCTTGATGGTAACTGTCATCTCATCCGTTTTTTCAACACTTTCAATTTCCTCTACAAGGGTGGAAATTGAGCTTACAAATGCCATGGCTCTTTCATAGGAATAGACAACTGCGTCTGCATTCAGATCCGTCCCGTCTGCAAATTTTACCCCGTCACGAATCTTAAAAACATAGGTCCTTGCATCTGGTATCTCGTAGCTTTCTGCCAGCCACGGTTCCAGATCCGTTGTACCCCGCACCTCCTCCACCAGAGGCTCGTAACAATTTCTTGTTGCATTCATGTCACCGGCTCCCACAAGATTTGTAGGGTCAAAATTCGCCGGCATAACTCCCAGCGCTGCCGTAAAGGTTCTTTCCTCCGAAGAGGTTTCCTTTTTTTCCTCTTTATTTTCCTCTGTCTTTCCACATGCTGTAAGTAAAAGTAACACTGATATTAATATCACTGACATCCATCTGTACATTGCTTTCTTTTTCATCTGGTTTCCTCCTTACTATAACTGGTATCCATATACCTTTTTTGCATGTTCTTCTGTCATGTAGCCATTTTCAATATCCTCTGCGACAGCCCCGGGGTCCCTCTGTAACGGTTCCCCGAATCCTCCGCCGCCCCCGGTGCCGATTCTCACAATGTCTCCCCTCTTAAGGGGCAGCATATTTGTTTTTAAATAGTGCTTTTCTTCTTTCGTTCCCGGATTTATAACTACATCCGGCTCCTGTGCCGATAAACCCCCGAACAGGCCCCAGGCTGGCGTTTCCGACCGTTCTACCCAAAGCATCAGATTACAGCCGTCTTCATTTTCGACCCGGTAGGTTCTCTCAAGCCCCATTCCTCCCCGGAATTTCCCCGCACCTTCTGAATCAGGACGTATCTTATATGAAAGAATCCTAAGGGGGTATTTACTTTCCACAAACTCAACACCCCAGTTTTTCAGATCACCATTTACCACATTAATCATGCCATTCTGTCCGTCTCCGCCCTCAAAGGCTCCCCAGCCGCCAGCCGTAGCCTCGCAGATTCCAAACTGCTCTCCTTTTTTCGTGTCAATTCCGGAAAAGAGAATGACACTGGAATCCCCGTAATGGGCTGCTGCCGCCCTTTCCGGCATAACCGGCGCAAGAGCTTTTACTATCAGATCAATTAGAAGCCCCAGGCCCGTAAAATACCATCCGCAGGGCGCCGGCTCTTCGGCCGCCAGAAAGCTTCCTTTCTCTACAATCACCTTAAGATTACGGAAGGTTCCCCCTGATACCTTCGCCTCCGGGTGAATCATTTCCTTAAATCCCACGCGGCAGGCGGCAATAGTCTGGGCCTCGCCGCAGTTAATCGGCCCTTTCCCCATTCTGGCGCTTCCGCTTAAATCAATGGTCATTTCATCATTTTTTACTGTGATCTTTACTTTCACAGGTCTTTTCTCGTCTGTAATGCCGTCATTGTCAAGACACCCTTCTGCCGTATATTCCCCGTCCGGAATCTGCCTTACCGCCTCCCTGTCTAACTGCTCTGACTGACGGAAGATCTCTTCCGCGGCCGCATAAACTCCATCTGTCCCATACCTGTCAAACAGCTCTCCCATGCGGGTCTCCCCGGTATAACATGCCGCAGCGCATGCGTGGAGATCACCCCTCATAATTGTATGGTAACGGCTGTTTATTGCCAGAAGCGCCGCCACGTCCTCATTAAACTCTCCTTCTCTTACAAGGCGGACAGGGGGAATTCTTAGGCCCTCCTGATAAACATCCGTAGAGTCTGCATTTCCAATGGGATTCTTTCCTCCCATATCATGCATGGCCTCCCGCACGGCTGAAAAACCGTATAAACAATCCTTGTAAAAAATCGGCGCGAAAACAGTAATATCCGCCGCATGGGTCCCCTGCAGATAAGGATCGTTCATAACATAGACGTCTCCCTTATGATATCCCTTAAGCCCGATTTTATCTGTAACAATATTAATACACACTTCCAGGTTCCCCAGAAAGATAGGAAGCCCCGAGGACTGTCCTAAAAGCCTTGCCTGCCGGTCAAAGATTCCTACACTGCAATCCTTCATCTCAAAAATGCCTGGTCCGAACGCACTTTTTATCAGACATTCATTCATTTCTCTTGCAGCGGAATTCACTGCGTTTCTGATAATTTCAACCACAATGGGATTTACCTTCGTCTGCATCCTTATCCCTCCTCATCTTTTCGTCATAATCATATTGTCTGCCGCGTCTGCTTTAAGGAGCCAGCCCGGAGGAACTACGGTAGTTGACGTGAGCTCGGCTACAATTGCAGGGCCACAGATTTCTGCACCTTCTGAAAGACACTCCCTGGCGTAAACATTCATCTCATATTTCTTTCCGTCAAAGTACCCCGGAAGCTTTTCCAGAATTTGTACCTGTCTTCCACTCTTTCTCTCTCTTGCGGTTGTTTTGCTTACCGGAACAAGCACTGTCATACGATAATTCACTACCTCAATTACATCCTCCGGTGAATGATGTCCATATAAACGCTTATATATATCATTAAACTGTTCTTCAATCTCTGTCCTTGAAAAGCTTTCTCCGGAAACCTGAACAGAAATCGTATATTCCTGTCCCAGATATCTCATATCAAGGACATATATAAATTTCTTCTCTGCCTCTGTTATCTGTTCCTTTTTTAGAATCTCATCCAGCTCCTTTCTAAGTCCTGCAAAGTGATATTCGAAAACCTCTTCCCGCAGATCCTTAAGAAGTGTAATACATGTTTTTCCCACGTCATGCCGGATATCTGCCTGCAGCATGCCCCACGCGGAAAATACTCCCGGATTCGCCGGGACGATTACCTCCCGGATTTGAAGCTCCTCTGCGATAAGAGCTGCATGCATGGGACCCGCTCCTCCAAAGGCAAGAATAGAAAAGCCTCTCGGATCGATCCCCCTCTTTACGGTTAATTCCCGAATGGCGTCTGCCATCTTATGGTTGGCTATGGCGCATACTCCCTCCGCCGCCTCTGCCGCCTTCAGGCCAAATTTATTTCCGTAGGCTTCAAAGGCTTCCATTGTTTCCTCTGAATGAATGTCCATTCTTCCTCCGAGAAAATGTCCCGGGGACAGATGCCCAAGCACAAGATTGGCGTCTGTAAGTGTGGGGAGCTTTCCTCCCCTCCCGTAGCAGACAGGTCCCGGGACTGCCCCCGCGCTCTTTGGCCCTACCCGCATCCCGCCGGCCTCCTCCCAGGCAATGCTTCCGCCGCCGGCCCCGATGCTGAATACATTTACGGTAGGCGCCAGTATGGGAAAGCCTTCTATCCGGGCTTCTACTGTTGTTTCTATCTTCTTATTAACTACAATGCTTACATCAAAGCTTGTCCCGCCGATATCAAAACCGATAAGATTATTTCTATTTATGACACTGGCACCTATGGCCCCTCCTACGGGCCCGGACATGAGAGTATACACCGCCGTGTATGCTGCCAGCTCTGCCCGGATCACTCCGCCGCTTGACTGCATCATATACAGAGTCCCTTTAAAGCCTCTTTTTTCAAGCTCCCTTGACAGAGCGTATACATGATTTCTTGTACTCGGAGCTACATATGCATTCATAACTGCCGTACTGACCCGTTCATATTCCTTCGATTCCTTTGCAATCTGGAAGGATGCTGTCACGATCATATCCTCTCCCAGCCTTCTCCTTAAAATTTCACTGGCCTTCTTTTCATTTTCTGCATTGGCATAGCTGTTGATAAAGCATACGGCAGCCGATTCATAATTCCCCTTAAGGCGTAAAATCACCTCCTCCATCATGTCCTCTGTTACTTCTTTTTCTATGATGCCAGAGAAGCTTACCCTCTCATCAATCTCAAAAATATCCTTTCTGGGAATCAGAGGCTTCGGCTTATGATAATGGATATTATATATTTCCGGCCTGTTTGCCCTGGCTATCTCATATACATCGCGAAATCCCTTTGTAGTAATCAGCGCACAGCGTGCTCCCCGCCTCTCAATCACCGAGTTAAGCCCTGCCGTAGTTCCGTGTACAATGCTTGTAACCTGGGAGTACTCCTCTCCCATCAGCTCGTCAAAGCCTTTCAGTATACCCCTCTCTAAAGCGTCCGGCGTTGTCAGGACCTTTGTGGTATCGTATTTTCCTGTCTCTTCATTAAAAAGCACCACATCTGTAAATGTTCCGCCTACATCTGCTGCTAATCTATATGACATCTTTCACCCTTTCCTTCCTTCATATCTATATATCTGTTATCAGCATTTTCTTGCCGCTTCCACGGCCGTGCGGATCCTCCTGTAATTAATTTCCGTGGGAAGCGTACAATCTGCCCCGAGAATAAAGCCTTTCCTTCCGGATTCCTTAACCACATCCTTTACTGCCAGCTCTATCTCTTCATCTGTTCCGTCCACAAGAACACCGCTTCTGTTTGCCAGGCCGCCCATAATCGTTTTTCCGGGGAAAAGGTCTCTCCCCTCCTTAAGGCTACAGGGAGCCTCATAAACTCCCCAGTTCACCACATCCGCATACGCGCCGTAATCCCTATACCTCTCCATATTCAGCCTGTCCTTACAGATATGAAGGAAACAGTATCCCTTTGTATCCCGGATGGTCTGAAGAATCTGCTTATCAAGAGGTTCAATATACTCCGTGAACTCTTCGTCTGTATAGTATCTGTACTCCCCTCCAAGGGCCGCATAGTAAACGGCATCCAGGCCAATCTCTATGTATTTTTCCGCCAGGCGGCACATTACTTCTGTGATCCGCCTGTATACATCCAGCACTGTGTTCCTGTCCTGCCTGAAATGCTCTGCCATGGCCAGCCTGCTGTCATCATAGCCGTATTTCTTTTCAATGAAATGAATTCCGCATGCCACAACGCCGTGCAGTGTCCCCATCATAAATCTGTCCGGCCCCCAGGCATCAAGAATCCGCTTTGTAAGCTCCGTCTGCTTTTTCATAAAGCCGCTCTCAAGGCTGAACGAAGGCAGCTTACTATAATCCTCGCCGCATGTAATCCCTTCACAATAGGGGATAAGATTCTCATTCATAATCTTACAGATATCCGTATCCGTTTCCTTAAAAAACTTAAGGTGCGCCTCCACTCCTGCCTCTCCATTCTCACAGCCTTTTGGAAAATGGAGAGAAAAACCAGAGGGAAGTTCCGTAAGCTCCTCCCCTTTAATAGCCGCAATTACCCTTTTCTTTGCATTCATTTTCTTTTCCTTTCTTAATAATATTTGTAATAATACCAGGGTATGTAAAAAAATTTAGCGCGCTAATCTTGTTTCTAATATTACTACAAATAATATCTTTTGTCAATATATTTTCAGAAAATTCATTTATATCATTAAATATCATCATTACTGTTTTTGTAATTCAAAAAAAGCGCCCATTAAATCGGACACTTTTTAAGAAAAACTCCGCTCCCAGCAAAAGCTTAGGTCAAACACTTCGCAGGAATAAATCCTTCACACTCCCGGCCAGCGTCCCGATAATATCCACCAGCTGGTTCACATCGCAGTCCGGATTCTGGGCATAGGCGTGATATCCGCCCTGTATGCAGTAGGTAAGGATCACATTCTTCTCCACATCCTCCCTGTACTGGGGATATTTCTCAAATATCAGCTCCTTAATGCCCCGCTCGATCCTGTCCGCCAGATGATTTCTCTGCTTTCCCGAAAACAGTATGGTAATAAGGGAGTTCTGTGCAAAATACGCATAGAAAAGCTCCCTTGTAAATTCCGCCGGATTTTCCTCGAAATACTCCGGATGGAGAACTCCCTTTGTAATGGAGGTCACGACCTCCCCGCACAAAACGTCCGACAGCTCATAAATATCCCTGTAGTGGGCGTAAAACGTGGATTTATTAATGCACGCCTCTTCACACAGCTCCTTAACTGTTATCTTTTCCAGCTCCTTTTTAGAGCGGAGCAGCATAAAAGCATTTTTAATTGCCCGTTCCGTTTTTAATGTGCGAAGGTCCATGACACTCCCCTCCTATTTCTTTATCCGTTCTTTCACTGCAAATATAATAAGCCCCGCGGCAAACCATATTCCCGCCATCAGATACGCCGTGGTTCCTCCCTCGCCGAAATAAAGAAGCATCAAGGTAATCAGAATAACTACAAGTGTCACTGAAGGCATCAGTATGCCTCCCGGAACCCTGAATTCCCCTTTCTCCGCAATCACCCCTGTCTTCTGCTTTTTCCTAAGTACCATAAGCGTAACAGAGATAATGGCGACTGTAACAGCCGAGCAGATAGAGCCTGCATTTATAATAATATTTATCCAGTCCGGCCGCAGAGACAAAAACCCGCAGATAACCGCCACCACGGACAATGCGGCAATAGGCGTATTTTTCCGGGGATGAATCTCTCCAAGCTTTGCCGGGAGGAAGCCTGACTGGGCCGTTGCCATAACCGTGCGGCTGGCATCCATAATAAGAATACTCATATTCCCCGTAAGAGCCAGAAGGGCGGCCAGAGGAACAATAGATACAACCCATCCCCATTTTCCAGTCATCACGCGCCCAAGGGCAAATGCCAGCGGATAATACTGGGCATCAGCAGCTACAAGCTCGCCTACGGGGGCCATACGGAAGGTAGAAAACAAAATGAGACAGTTAACCGTAACCGTACATATAATTGCTGTTACAATAATCCTCGGAATATTTTTCTTCGGATTTTCGATCTCTCCCCCAAAGGACGCCACGGCAATAATTGCGCCGTACCCAAGCATAGCAAGAGGAATCCCTGCAATAATACCTGCCGAACCCATACTGCCGGATACGAAGGGACGCATATTGGCGCCATCCCCATTTATGATTCCAAGAATAACATAAATGCCCAGAACACACAACAGCGTCATGGTAATTTTATTGTGAATCTTCCCAAATGCATCCGCGCTCCTGGCATTTAAAAACCATGTGAGAAATATCCACAGAAGCGGAATCAGCATCCGAAGCAGCCTGCTTTCTGAAACCGCTGGAAAAAAGCTTTCCATATATGTGCTCACGCAGATTGCGGAAAATGTAGTCCCGAAAATACTTGTATTAAGCCAGAACCACGCCGCAATCCACCCGGCAAAATCTTTCCCCTTCTGTGTCTTTCCAAGAACCTCATGGGGATATACATAGACACCTCCTGATTTTGGAAATGTTGTGGCAAGCTCTGCAACATTTAGCGCATAAAGCAGAAGAATCATTCCTGCCAGAAACCATGTGACAATTGCGGCAGACCCTGCCATGCCATAGGTAACTCCCGAAAGAGTAAAAATAGAACTTCCCACCATACCGCCAATTGCCATCATAATACACGCCTTTGGCGACAATCCTTTTTTATTGCTGCTCATATAAACCTCCTAGTCTGTCCGCATCCGGAAAACATTACGTTATTGTTCACTCCAAAAAAATCAAAGATGTGCAAGGTATTCCCGTCCATAGGGCGGCGCGCCGATGAGTATAAACTCGCCTCCCTTTTCGCCGCTGTAGATAATATGCTCCCTGTCAGCCGGAAACACCAGGGAATCCCCTTCCTTAAGCAAATACTTTTCTTCCTCAACCACTACAATTACTTCTCCCTTAGTAACTGTGATAAACTCTTCTCCCTGCGGATGTTTGTGTATATTTCTTTTACTTTTGTCCGGAGAATCGGGCGGAAGTGTTACAAACGTGATCTGCATGGAACACACATTCTCGGACGGTATGGTCTGAAATACCATTCCGTCCTTCGTCTTCAGGCTGCTCCTGTCCTCCTTCCGGACTAAAACACTTTTCTGCTCTGTCTTCTCCAGAAAATGAATCATATCAATGCCAAAATATACTGCCAGCTTCTTAAGATTGTCTACCGTGACCGAATGTTTGTTATTCTCCAGCTCCGACAGATAGGAATAGCTCATCCCCGTATCCTCGGACATCTGCTTTAATGTGATGCCACGGATTTTGCGCAGCGCACGTATCTTTGTACCGATATCAAATTCACTGTTATGATTATCCTTCACCTCTTATCCCCCCTGTTTTCAAGTCTTTTTGATGTATTCTTTCCTCCTTTCAAAAATATACTATATATAATATATTTTTATATTATCATCTTTCATATTAAATATCAATATACTATATTTAATATATTTTCAAAAATATAGTGCAAAAAAACTGCCGGAAACAATCTACACGATTTCCCGGCAGCCCGCTTTTTATTTCTAATCCATTTTTACATATTTTTCAATCAAACATTCATGAGTCTTCTCTTCTTTATCATAGTTGATTCCCACCAAAAGGATATCTCCCGTGTAACCCTCAATCCAGGAAGCATACTCCTTCTCTTTTATCTGCCGGATTGCGCCATCGGCCGTCTTATCCCATTTTAGCTCTATCACCAGTGCCGGACGATCCACATTCCGCTTCGGCAGATAAACCACATCCGCGAAGCCTTTCCCCGAGGGAAATTCCATAATTGGATTTACATAGTACGCTTTCGCACTATAGTATGCCATAAGCACAGCACTGGTAAGTGAACTTTCATGATTGTATTTCAGGACAGAAGAGGTTTCATTACGAATAGCAGACATTCCTTCCGCTACTGCGTCCCCATCCAAAGCCCATGTGCACTCCAGAAGCTTCCGGGAACGCTCAAGCGACTGGATCACTCCATCCCAGCCTCCGACCTTCACCGCCCGCATAAACTCCTGTTGAATCTCCTGGTTAGGAATGAACACCTCACCCGTCTCTCTGTCATAGGTCAGATAACCGAGATGGACCAGCAGTGTCAGCACATCATCTCTTGTCCTAAACACTGTCATATCATTCTGGAATGTGGAAGGGTCAATCACACAGTGCCCATTTCCAAGCATCGCCAGGATAGCCTCCTTCAATCCATCAAAATTCAGATCTATATATGCTTTCAATGCTTCATAAGTCTCCGTCCCAGTCCAATAGCTTTGGATTTCATCCCACGTCAGGGCATCTGCAACAGATTTTGGATTATAGATATGAAGCTTTCCCACACGGTATCCGTCATACCATCTTTCCACCTCTGCAAAATCCATTCCCTGCTGCTCACATTCCGCACGTATCTCCGCTTCCGTAAATCCAAAGTATTCCCCCAGATTCTTTGGTGAAATCATAGAATACTCATCAAAAATATTGATCGCAGAATGTTCCCCGTATTTCTTAATCGGCAGAATCCCGGTCATGTAGACAAGCTCCGCATAATCAGCCCCCTTAAAAAGCCCCCGCATAAAATCCAGATATTCCTTCTGTTTTTCCTTACAGTTTTTCGCAATCCGGAATATGCAGTCCCATTCATCAATAATAAAGATAAATCCCTTTCCTGTCTGAATGAAGATCTGATCAAAAGCCGTTTTTAATCTGCTGTCTGAATCAAAGCCCTCACATTCCGGAAACTCTTTGAGCAGTTCCGATATTACACTTTTCTCTATATTGCTGATAAATGAATCAAGCTCATCTTCTGATTCAATAAAACGCTGTACATCAATTCTGATTACAGAATGTTGATTCAGATGTACCTTAAAGCTTTTATCCTTTTCTATCTTTAAACCTGCAAACAGCTGTGAAGAATCACATCCGCAGCTGTAATAAGCTGTCAGCATATTTGCAGCCATTGATTTGCCAAAACGGCGCGGACGGCTGACATATAAAAATCCTTTTTCTGTCCCATATACATCATTCAACTTAGAAATCAGCATACTTTTATCAATATACAGATTTGAAAAACGAGCTCTCTGAAATGAGATATTGCCCGGATTTACATAGATTCCCATACCTGTCTCCCTTCAACCTTTTTATTGCTCCTATTTTATCACCAGCCTTATTTCAAAGCAAGCGTAAAAACCCATTTACTGTTACTGTTTACCTTCGCTCCACCGCCAGGCGGTGATTTTTCCCAACATATCTCCTTAAAAGTTGCTTATCCACCCAATTGTCTATATTGTTGGTAGACGTTTCTTCTTTCATTCTTTATAATAGCAAAAAAACAACTACTGTCTATTATCTATCCACCCGGATATGCGCATACTCTTCATAAACCGGATGGATACAGCATCAACAGGAGGATGAAAAATGGATTTTTATGGATTCTATACCGGAAAAATATTTGACGCATACCGTTTCTTAGGCGCGCACACGGAAAAGGAGGGCGTCACCTTCCGTACCTTTGCCCCGGCCGCCGCGCGGATTTCCCTTATCGGTGAATTTTCAGACTGGGAGGAGTGGACCATGAACCGGACCCACGATGGAAATTTCTGGGAGTGTTATGCTAAAACCGCGAAACCCGGTCAGATGTACAAGTACCGCATCTACAAACGTGACGGCTCCTTTACGGACCACTGCGATCCTTACGGCTTCGGGATGGAGCTTCGACCCAATACTGCTTCCATTATACGGGATTTGTCATCCTTCACCTTTCATGATGAAAAATGGATGAAGCAGCGGACAGACTGCAAAGAAAGCCCCCTCAATATATATGAGCTCCACTTCGGCTCCTTTAAAAAGCCGTCCGGCAAGGCTGACGACTGGTATTCCTACACGGAGCTTGCAGAAATCCTCATCCCTTATCTGAAAGAATATGGATACAATTATATTGAAATCATGCCCCTGTCCGAGCATCCCTGCGATGAATCCTGGGGATATCAGAATACCGGATTTTTCAGCCCCACTGCCCGCTATGGAACTGCCGGGGAGCTGATAGAGTTTATTGATATGTGCCACCAGAACGACATAGGCGTACTCATGGACTTTGTTCCGGTTCATTTTGCCGTGGACGGCTACGCTCTGGCAGACTATGACGGAACCCCTCTCTATGAATACCCTCATTCTGATGTAGGCGTAAGCGAGTGGGGAAGCAAAAACTTCATGCATTCAAGGGGCGAGGTACGAAGCTTCCTGCAGTCCGCCGCCAATTACTGGCTGACAGAGTACCATGCTGACGGCATCCGCATGGACGCCATCAGCCGTATCATCTACTGGCAGGGCGAACCCGCCAGAGGGGTAAATAACAACGCCGTGGCCTTCATCCGGGAAATGAACCGGGGGCTCAAAGCCCTGCACCCCTCCGCCATTTTATCTGCCGAGGATTCCACCTCTTATCCGGGCGTTACACGCTCTGCCGGGGAAGGCGGCCTTGGTTTTGACTATAAGTGGGACATGGGATGGATGAATGATACATTAGATTATTTCCGCACCGCACCCGAATACAGAAGCAGGGATTACCATAAGCTTACCTTTTCCATGATGTATTACTATAACGATGCTTATCTCCTGCCCTTTTCCCACGATGAGACGGTACACGGAAAAGCAACGATTCTACAGAAAATGAACGGAGAATACGAGGATAAGTTTCCCCAGGCCCGGGCACTTTACATGTATATGTACGCACACCCCGGAAAGAAACTGAACTTTATGGGAAATGAGCTGGGACAGCTTAGGGAATGGGACGAAAAAAGAGAGCAGGACTGGGAGATATTAAAATATCCCCTCCATGATGCCTTCCACCGGTTCATGAAGAATTTAAACCAGATTTACTTAAAGCATCCGGCGCTCTATGAAAAGGATTATGAAAACGAAGGCTTCCTGTGGATTGACTGCCATCAGGAGGAACGCTGCATCTATGCCTTTGAACGCATGGGCAAATCACAGAGAATCGCTGCCCTCTTCAACTTCTCGGATAAGGTGCAAAAGGATTATACCTTTACTTTGAAAAATGCGTGTACATTAAAGCTCCTTATTGCCAGCGATATGGATCAGTATGCAGGTAAAAAGCACTATAAGACCGAAACGATTGCCTTAGAAAATGGGACGGCCTGTGTAACGCTTGGCGCTTACAGCGGAGTATATTATCTTGTTTCATAGAAGCCAAATGCCCCGCAGCAAGCTGTGGGGCATTTGACCTTCGCGGGAATCAGGAAAGCTCAAACTGCTCATCATGCTCCTTAAGGAGCTTTCCGAGGTTCAGCGTAAGCCCCTTTATTACCCGCGATGACACAGCCGCCGTAAAGGGCACGGCAAGGGGCGGCTCTCCTTCCTCCAGAACATAGACCGTAATATACTCCTTTTCCGTATCCACAACCCAGTATTCCCTGACTCCGTATTTTGAATAAACACGGTACTTTTCATGGTAATCATATTTCCTGGTGCTCTTTGACACCACCTCCACAAGCAAATCCGGCGCTCCCATACAGACCCCGTCCTGTATCAGCTCCCTGTTACAGATCACGGAAATATCCGGCTGAACCACCACCCCGTTACGCTCACTAAGAACCACACAGAAAGGCGCCGGTATGACCTCACACTTTCTGCATTTATTCTTCGTATGCTGATAAAAATTCATAAATATCTGTCCTACAATAATCTGATGACTGTATCCCGGAGCATTTTTCTTAATAAGCTGTCCTTCTATCAGCTCATAATCCACGCAGTCAGGCAGTGCAAAGTAATCCTCCACTGAATATTCCGGCTCCACGAAATATTCGGCCTTTGCCTCCCTGATCAGATTAGGCGTACCGTAATCATATCTTCCAAGCAGCTCATCCGCTGATACAAAAAGTGTCTTCGATATCTCCGCAAACATCTTTATATCCGGTGAACGCTTCCCTGTCTCATAGCCCGCATAGGTAGAACGGGCAATTCCGAGACAATCTGCCATATATGCCTGGCTGTAGCCTCTGGCCCGCCTGGCAAAGCTTAGATTCTCTGCAAATATCTCTATCTCAAATTTCAAATCTTTAAGCCTCCCGCATAAATTTTTTTGTACATGCAGTCAGTATATCACAAATTGTCTCGATATGCAACATTTTACGCAACATATCCATCATCTTTCACCACCATGCCTACACAACCACTTCCAAAATCTTTTTCCCTCTGTAATTCAGTTCCTGTATTCCCGTCTTCTTGTTCCTGTTAAAGTTGAAACTAAGCATATATCCTTTATCCTGCTTATAGAAATCCAGATACTCAAATATCTGCTTTTCTCCCCGCATATTGTATGCGTCTCCCCGCCACAGTTTTAACTCGATGACAAATTGTTTCCCTTGATAATCTACGATAATATCGGTTCTTTTATTATCTCTTGTCTGTGCTTCTACGTAATAATTTCCCTTTCCGTTAATAATCGGTTTCAGATATAACAGGAACAATTTTCTCCCATTTTCTTCTATAAATTTCTGATCATTATCGGAATAAATCTCTTCATAATACTCATAAAACTTCTTCATCACCAAATCCATCTGAAGCATTCCATTTACAATAAAACGATTCCGTTCAGACACCGCTTCTCTATATAGTTCATTATCCACCGCAATATCTGATAAGAACAAATCGTACATCTGCGTCTCGAAAATCCTGTTCGCTACAGCAACCAGTCCATCCCTGTCTTTTAGAAAACCAAACGTAACTCCAAGGTCGATGATTGGAGACTCTCTCTTGAAGGGAATACTGCTTCCGCCAAACAGAATGTTCTGTAACAATTCCTTAAGCTTCGGATAATCCAGCAGCTTCTTTGCCGTATCATCAAACAGCGTATTCCGTTCCGTCAGAAGCAGCTTCACAGCCGCCAGAAGTCCTTCTTTGGTCCATGCACAGGATCTTGTAAAAAACGGTTTCGTTCCACTTACTCTCTCATCCAACAGCTGACAGAGCTTCGAAACAAGGAAAGGATATCCCGCCGTGTACTCATACAATTGCCGGCTCATAAGATGTATATCCATGCCAGTATGGTAATCCTGCTCATAATCTTCAAGCATTGTACCAATATCCTCTGGCGAAAAACTCATATTAATCGAAAAATTTGCTGCAATGTTCCACGGGCTGTTATATTTCGCTTCCTCTTCCGGATGTAGTTTTATCTTTAATGTTTTTACATCGTATACCCCTGCGAGAATTACCGACTGAAACGTACTGTCTTTTCCCTGCTGTTTTTTCAGGTACTTTTCTCTAAGCAGGCCAAGGAAGGATAAAAATATCTGATTATCAGAGCTTTTATCCACCTCGTCAATCATAAGTACAACCTTCTTCTTACTCATCTGACACAGAGAACTGATCTTTCTTCCAAACGAGCGCATCGGAAATCTTTCTGATATCGGTGATTCCCATGCTTCTATAATGTCATTACCTGCATCCTGTTCCTTAAGACAGTCGCCGATATCCAGAGCCAGCCCCTCTGCCAGACGGGAGGCCGACTGAAAATATTCATCTGCCGCCTCAAAACTGAGACTGAGTACGATGTATTCCTCCTGAAGTTTTTGTTCTAGCAGATATAAGGTTGTCGTCTTACCATACTGACGCGCCCGGTCTATGGTAAAATATTCACCTTTCTCAATATAATCCTTTCTGATCTTCTCTATTCGGGATGTGATATCGACCATATAATTTTTCCCGGGAATACAGGCGCCTGCAACGCAAAACCTCTTATCCATCTTATCTTCTCCATTCTGCCTCTTTCCTTATTTCAATTATTCTGCCACACACTCCCGCCGCCACATCTTTCCAAATCCGGGCATTCTCCCTGTACATAGGAATAAGTTTCCGTCTCCGGCATCTCTTTGATCACATGCTCCAGCCGCGCCAGCATCTTCTCTTTATCCTTCGGAAGCCTCCCCCGCACCCGGAATTCTATAAAATCATGGAATCCGTCATACAAAAGAGCCGCAGTCATAAGCTCTATCAGGCGCCGCTCCTCCTCAAGATTCTCCTTCTCAGAGGCGGGGATAAAGCTGCCGTCCAGTATATTCTGATACAGCGGCACCTCTTTGTGCAGAAACATGGAGAAATTCACCACATGCGCCGGTCTCGTCTGGTTCAGGAACTCTGCCAGCGCACAGGCGTTCTCCATTCCTCTTCCTTTCCCTGCCACGCCCGTCATAATATGGGCGTCATAGATCAGATTGGCCTGATGGAGCCGCCCGATGGCCTCGTAAGCCTGCCCCTGGTCATGATCCTTCTCCATGAACGCAAGCACATCATCAAGCCCGCTCTCGATACCAAGGTACAGATGCCTTACTCCAAGTTTATAGAATTCTTCCAGCTCGGCATCTGAACGCTTCAGGATACTTGTTACTGTCGCATCCATATTAATCTCTTCGCAGCCCGGGAAATACCGCTTTATCATCTTAAGGATATCTATCAGCCGTCCGCTCTCCTGGGCAAATGCATTCCCATCCCCCAGAAAGATCCGCCTGGGATTCCCGCCCGCATTCTTAACCCGTACCAGTTCTTTTTCAATCTTCTCAAATGGAAGCTCCCTATACTTAAGATGCCGGAACAGGTTGCAGAACCTGCACCGGTTGTAGGAACATCCCACCATGATCGGCAGCATGAACGCGGACCGCTCCATAGGGGCCCGGCAGATTTGTCCTTCATATTCCATCTCTATACCTCCAACCCTCAAACATATTTTAAGTATAACGCAAAATCTCTTCTACGACAAGAAAGGATCAAAATCCGATACATGATGCAGAAGAGATTATTGGATTGTTATTCAAGGGACGGAAGTTTTCAGATGCCCTTCCTGTGCATCGAAAATGACGTTCCAACAGCACAGATGTAGACTTTCCAGTGCACAGGCAGTTCGGGGCGATCCTTCCCCTTAAGCAGATATTTAAGAGGCGCCCTTAGCTCACTGGAGCCTCACCTAAGTCTGTGTGGGGAAGAACCGCCCCGAGTGGCCGTCCCTCGAATAATGTTCCAACCGTACAGGTGGAAAAATTTTCGTCTTCCGCATAAAAGATTTCATCGCTGTTGCCGTAAGAAAATAATTATATATCCGCGTCTCAAAGATCCGGTTGGCAACTGCTATCTTTTCTCCCTCTTTCTTAATAAAGCCAAACATGAGCGCCATATCCGTCAGACTGTCATCCGGATTATACGCAATATCCTGCCCGCAGAATAAAAGTGAATATAGCACAGACTTTAGCTCTGGATAAGCCTCAAGCTTTCCAATAAGGGATTCCAACAGCGTATTCTTTTCAGCCAGCAAAATTTTCACAACCTCCAGAAAACCATTTTTCGTCCAGAAACTTCTTTTATCAGGATAATCCGGGCTTCCCGAAATCTGTTCATCTATAATTTTGCACAGTTTTGAAACAAGAAAAGGATAGCCGGAGGTATAATCATAAATCAGTCCCGCCATCCCCCAAGTGTCCATTCCGGTTTTATAATCCTGCTCATATTCCTCTAACATCCCCCTGATATCTTCTTTTGAAAAATCCATGTCAACAAGAAAATCAGCAGCAATATTCCACGGACTATTTACTTTACGCTCATCTTCCCCGGCAAATTTTCGTTTCAGATTCTTAATGTCATAGACCCCTGTAAGAATAACCGACTGAAAAGCGGCCCTTTTATCTCTTTGGATATAATATCCGCGAAGCTGCGCGAGGAAGTCAAGGAACACCTGATTATTTGCCGCACTGTCCACCTCATCAATCATGAGGACAATTTTTTTATCAGCACCGGCACACCACCTGCTTAGGCAGCGAAATAGTCGGGACAGCCTGACATTTTCCCTGCCGCCGGCAAATTCCCTAAGCTCACTTTTGATTTCCTCCGGGAAATCCGCTGTCTTAGATGAAAGCAATTCCTCTGAAAATGCCTCCACAAATGTATATTCATTCTCAAAATCTCCGGAACTAAGCAGCTGGAAGTCCAGACTGATAACTGTGTAATCCTTTTGCAGATATTTTTCCAACGCCTGCAGAGTTGTTGTTTTTCCATATTGGCGGGCGCGGTTAATCGTAAAATACTGCCCTTTTTGCACCATATTTCCGATTGCCTGAAGCCTTGCGTCAAGATTCACCATATAATGCAGCTTCGGACTGCAGCCGCCATTAATGTTAAATGATTTCATGGAAAAACACTCCTCTTTACATTTTATTTACCGCCTCTGCCAGATACTCATTGCTGACTTCATGGAATCTCTCCTGCTCTACTGCTTCGGCAAGCTTTGCATCAATAGGCATTTTCCCAAGCACCGGAATCTGAAGCTCTGCCGCTGCCTCGTCAATATGGCTTTCCCCGAACACCGCGATTTCCTTCCCGCAGTCCGGACACTTGAGATAGCTGTAGTTCTCTACGATACCAAGCACCGGGATATTCATCTGCCTTGCCATGCCATAGGCCTTTTTCACTATCATCTTCACCAGATCCTGAGGCGATGACACAATCACCACGCCGTCAACCGGAAGGGACTGGAATACGGTAAGGGGTACGTCCCCTGTTCCCGGAGGCATGTCTACAAAGAGATAATCTAAGTCACCCCAGATAACGTCCGTCCAGAACTGTGTCACCACTCCGGCAATCACAGGCCCTCTCCAGATAACCGGATCCGATTCATTTTCAAGAAGAAGATTGATAGACATAATCTTCGTACCATCCTTTGCCTCACAGGGAAGGATGGCATCCTCTGTTCCCCTTGCCTTCTCATGAATCCCGTACATCTTCGGAATAGACGGCCCCGTAATATCCGCGTCCATAATTCCCACGGAAAAGCCCTGCTCCCTCATCATACGTGCCAGTGACGCTGTCACCATGGATTTACCAACGCCGCCTTTGCCGCTCACTACTGCAATAACCTTACGGATACTCGACAATTCATTCGCCGGTTTCCTGAAATCCTGCGGCTTGCTGCCGCAGCTGTCCGCATGGGCGCAGCCCGCACAGTCTGACGGGCTGCAGCCATTGTGCTGCTCTGCCATATCAATCAATCCTCCAAATCTTCTTAAAAATTATACGTCCCTTACTCCACTGCCGCAATGACTTCTATCTCACAGAGTGCACCCTTCGGAAGCTCCTTCACTGCAAAGCAGCTTCTCGCCGGCTTGGATGTGAAATATTTTGCGTATACCTCGTTAAAAGCACCGAAATTCGCCATGTCAGATAAGAAACAGGTGGTCTTAAGTACATGGTCAAAATCTGTTCCGGCCTCCTTAAGCACCTCTCCGATATTTTTACATGCCTGCTCTGTCTGTCCCTCAATGGTGTCAAACTCGATATCATCGATCTCCGGATTAATGCCCAGCTGTCCCGCAGAATAAAAAACTCCTCCGTGTACATACCCTTGTGAATATGGTCCTAACGCCTTAGGCGCCTTTTCTGTTGCTACTACTTTCATGATTTACCTCTCCTTTGCTTTTTCTAATAATTTTTGTGCAATGCACACATCAAAAAGACCCATACCTACAGATTTAAAATAGGTCGTCTTTTTTGTAATCTCTTCCTTGGATTCACCAGATGCAAGAAACTCATTCATCAGGACAGTCCTGTCTTTTGTAATCCGTCCCGACAAAAGAGGCTGGCTTAGATCCCCGCTTTCCTCGCAGGCGTAGGGAAGCTCGATGTACACCTTGTCCACAAGATCCCAGATAACATCCGGAATCTCCCGCATCTTAGGGGTGTAGGAGCCGATGGCAACGATACACTTCCCCTCTAAAAGCTCTTTATCCTCCGGCAGCACCGGTGTCTCGGAAGGGGTGGCGGTACAGATAATATCACTGTTTTTTACCAGTTCCTCCACTGTCTTACATTGTACTACCTTTACCCCAGGATTATCAATAGCTTTTTCCAGACGGGCAAGATATTCCGTCAGATCCCTGTCGCTGTGGTTATACACATAGACTGTATGAATCTCCCTGGCCGCGCAGGCATACAGGGCCAGATGAAAGCCCTGGACACCGGCTCCCACGATTCCGGCCGTATGGCAGTCCTTCCTTGACAGGTGCCTTATGGCAACCCCGCCTACTGCTCCAGTCCGCCAGGCCGTGACACTCTGGCCGTCAAGCACTGCCGCCGGCGCTCCTGTCACGGCGTCATTTAACAATACTACCCCGTCAATAGACGGCAGGCCAAGCTTCGCATTTTCCGGGAAAATGGTCAGAATCTTCGTACCAATCACATTCTTCGTATAGCAGGGCATATACATGAGCGTCTTATTCTCATGCTCCACCACCGGACGTTCAGGCATATAAAAGTCACCGCTCCCGAAAATGCGGTAGGCCTTTTCAATCTCATCCATCATTTCTTCAAGATCCACAAGCTCTTCAATTTCTTTCTTTCCTAAAACAATCATACTCTTCCCTCCAGTTCTTCTTTTTCTCTTGTTACATCATTTAACCATTTATATTTCCGATACCGCCACAGACAGATCGGCATCTTAATGATTTCATCACTCATCAGTATGACATACACCACCGGCACACTGGCGTGGAAGACAAATGCCGCTATGCCTCCAAGTAATATCGAGCACCCCCACATGGTCAGCACATCCATGTAAAGGCCGAACCTTGTATCCCCACCGGAGCGGAAGACGCCGCACACAAGGGTTGTATTAAAGGCCTGTCCCACCACAAAGTACGACATAACGAAAAACATAAAGGAGAGATACTCCCTTGACTTTCCGGAAAGGGTCAGCACCCGGATAACCACAGGGCCGGACAGAAGAATCATTCCTCCTCCTAAAGCACCCAGGAAAAGGGACAGGAAAATAAACCGCCCCGCATACGCTCTTGCATGCTCCTTTTTCTTCTCCCCCAGAGTTTTGCCAAGCCAGATTGCCGTAGCATTGGAAATACCGAACACCACTACCTGGGCTAATTGCCTCGCTACCTGGGCTACGGAATTCGCCGCTACTGCCTCGCTGCCCAGATGTCCGATAATGGCCGTATTGCAGGAAGACCCTAAGCCCCACATCATCTCATTTAACACAACCGGCATGGCATAGCGGACATAATCCAGAAATAAGATCCGGTCAATATGTATCAGGTTGCGGATTCGTATTTTAACAATATCATTTTTATACCGTGCGTACAGAAGTACCAGGGCAGTCTCCGTAATACGGGCGCATAAGGTGCCTACAGCCGCGCCCACAATCTCAAGCCTGGGCGCGCCGAAAAGGCCGAAGATCAGCACCGCATTAATGATAATATTGACAAACAGCGAAACAAAATATACCACTGTAGCCACTACCACCCGCTCAATGCTGCGCATGATATTTAAATACACCTGGGTAACTGCCATAAACATGTAGGAAAGACCCACAATCCTTAAATACTTTGCCCCTTCCGTAACTACCGCGGCATCTGAGGTATAGATACGCATCAGCGTTTCCGGTATGAAAAATGCAAGTACCGTGAAAACCGCTGCCACAAGTATTCCGGCCGTAAGCCCCATGCCGAGAATTTTTTCTATGGTATCCGTGTCCCGTTTCCCCCAGTACTGGGCCGTCAGCACCGTGGAGCCTGCCGTAATCCCGAAAAAGATAAGCATCATAATAAACTGTATCTGCCCCGCAAGAGAGGCTCCTGAAAGCACCTTCTCACCGACCCGGCCAAGCATAAATACATCTGTCGCCGTAACTCCTACATTGATCAGGTTCTGCAGTGCCATGGGAATGACCAGGGCAAATACATTTCTGTAAAAGCTTTTCCAGTCAATATTTAAATTATCTGTGGTTCGCTGCCTGATAGATTTCATATGCATCCTGCGCCGTAAGCTTCTTAAAACAGCCAAGTCTCACCGTGTCCCCCTTTGTGGCAGCTTCTGCCAGAGACCTTAACACCTCATCCGTCTGCACGCCCATACTCAAATCCCCAAGGCAGACCGGCATATGAAGGCTCCGGAAAAAACTCTCCGTCTGTTCGATAGAAGCAAGCGCCGCCTCCTCCTTATCCTCTGATTCAATATTCCATACCTGTTTCCCGAAACGGGCAAATCTGTCCAAATCCAGCCTGTGCACATACTTAGCCCAGCTTCCCCACACGGCACTAAGAGTAGCGCCGTGTACCTCGTCAAACCTTCCGGAAAGCTCATGTCCCAGCTTGTGGCAGGCAAAATCCTTAGGCCTTCCAAGCCCCGTAAGCCCATTGTGAGAGAGACTTCCGCACCACATCAGCTCACTCATGGCATCATAGTCCTTCTGGTTTTCATACGCTTTCTTTCCGTTCCTTATGACTGTGCGCATCAGCCCCTCCGCCAGCTCATCTGTCAGCTCATTTCCCTTTACAGGAGTAAAATACCGCTCCAATGTGTGCATAAGAATATCCACAATCCCGCAGGCAAGCTGATATTTAGGAAGGGTTCGCGTAAGCTCTGGATTTAAAACCGCGAACCCCGGCCGCACAATATCTGAATTATATCCTGCCTTTTTCTTCGTTTCCTCGTCTGTCAGTACTGCCGAATCACTCATCTCACTTCCCGCCGCCGGAATGGTAAGCACCGCGCCCACCGGAAGAGCCTTTTCTGTCTGCGCCCGGCCCATCCAGAACTCCCAGATGTCCGTGCCCGGATTCGCCGCGCCTAAAGCCGCCGCCTTGGCTGTGTCAATTGCGCTTCCGCCTCCCACAGCCAGAATCAGCTCTGCCCCAAAAGCTAATGCCTTCTTAACTCCTTCCCTGGCAAGAGAGAGACGCGGATTCGGCCTTACGCCGGAAAGCTCCTCATAGACAATTCCCTCCTCCCTTAGGGATTCCTCCACCCGGGAAAGAAGGCCGCTCTTTACCGCACTTCCTCCTCCATATACAATCAGAACTCTGGAAGCTCCTCTCTCTTTCACGAGCCTTCCTGTCTCATTTTCCGTGTTCCTTCCAAATACTACCTTTGTAGGCATATATTGTACAAATTCCTTCATGATCCTTTTCCTCCTTCCTTACTGTTCACAGTAACCCCTCTATCTTCCTGTCAGATAATATACCGCCAGCTGCGTCCTGTCCCGAAGCGAAAGCTTCTCCAGTATATCGCTGATATAATTCCTCACCGTGCCCTCGCTCAAAAACATTTCCCCGGCAATCTCCTTGTTGCTTAGGCCTTCCGCTACCAGAGTTACCACCTCATGCTCCTTGTCGCTTAAGCCGTGGGCCCGGTAATCAAATCCCTGCTTTTCCTTTAAAAGCTCCGGAAGCCTGGCCGTAATCTCTGTTCCAAACACGCTCTGCCCTAAGTACACCGCCTTGAGAGCCGGAAGGATGCTCTGGTAATCCTGCTTCAAAAGATAACCCTTCACCCCGTATTTCAACGCCTTCACAATATATTCATCATCGGAAAATGTAGTCAGCAGAAGGATCCTTGCCTCCCGGTCAAAGGAAAGAATCTCCTTCGCCGCCTCAAGCCCGCTTTTTTCCTTCATGCGGATATCCATAAGAAGCACATCCGGCTTTTCCTTTTTATATAGCATAACCGCATCGTCTCCGTCCGCCCCCACGCCTGCAACCACAATCTCCCGGTCCGCCTCCAGAATCGTCTTAAGGGCTCCGGACACAAACACATCATCGTCTACAATAACAATCCTCATGCAGTTCCCTCCTTTTTCGGCACCGTAATATATATACGGAATCCCTTTTCCTTCTTTATCTGCATATTTCCGCCCAGGGCGCTGACCCGGTCCTTCATATTCCGGATTCCCATGCCTTCCGTCCCGCCAAACTCATATTTTTCCTGATACTTTGATATATCCCCCGCCGTTCCGTCATCCTCGATCATCAGCTGGTAAAGGCCCGGGTGCTCCCTTGCCACAATCTCTACCTTTCCGGCATTACTGTGCTTTGAAACGTTATTCAAGGCCTCCTTTACAATCGCAATAAATCCGTATTTTACTTCCTTCGGAAGCACGTACCCCATATCATACGTAAGGTGCGCCTCGCAGAAGGTATATTCCGCCGCAAGCCCCGTAAGAACCTCCTTAAGATTCACCGAATCGTCATGCAGATCATGGACACTCTCCCTCACATTTGTCATAGCCAGATTCAGGGTATCCTCAAGCTGGTCAAGCTGCCATCTCATGCTCTCCTCCCTGTTTACTGCCTTTAAAGCTCCCGTCATTAAAATCGCCCTTGAAAGCATATGTCCCACATGGTCATGAATCTCCCTGGCAATCCGGTTTCTTTCTTTAAGCCTCGCTGTGTAGACCTCATCATCCTGCTTTTTAAGAAGGCTTTTGTTCCTTTCCTCCAGAAGAAGGTTCAGCTCTCTTCCGTCATCTCTGGTTCTCCTGAACATTTCCTCAAGCCTTTCATATTCCCTGGCCTGATACACCAAAAAACACGTAAACAGACACCCAATCAAAAGAATCACCAGGGCGCTTTCTAACGTGTCCCGATAAAAAAAAGCACACAATCCCAAAAGCAGGATTCCTGCTATGTATTTTCTGTATTCCAGCATACTATATAGCATCACCGGAGTAAAAAGCAGAAGCTTTGGCAGAAAGCAGGCAATGGCACAAAATAAAAACATAAACACCCAGACCCTCCCCGCCGGAACCTTAAGCCGTACCGCTGACACACAGACTACCGCCGCAAGAAACGCCGCCACAAGCTCCGTATCCACCGGAACCGCAAAAAGCGCCAAAAAACAATATATCAATAAAAGCCCCTGACCGGCGATAGCTCTCATAAACTCCCCTTTTCATTCATTACATTTGTCACATAGTAGTTGTGACATGCGACACTACCATTATATATGCAGTAACCGTATAATACAAGAGGGATATGGGAAAATGGGGACGCATAGATTACTGTCCACACAGGACTTTGCATTTACTGCAAAGTCTGTAAGAAAGTGATTCAGGAGTGAGCAAATCCCATTCGCGAAGCGAATTTTAAATGGATTTGCGAAGGTTACTGTGAACGGAGTGAACAGTAACCGGAAATCCACTGTTTACGGAGACTTAGGCGTGAGGGCTCTCCCGAACGCTGTTAGTCGCAGTTAACAGTTAGTTCACAGCAGCCCTGCCCCGTTTACGTGGGATATGCTTTTTCCCCGGGCGGCGTCCCCCCATCAATACCCATTCCCTAATTCACACACACCTTAAAGGAGGTACCCCTATATGATACACATCGACAATTTAGTGAAACGCTACGGCACCCTGGTTGCCCTTGACCACTTAAGCTTAGACATCCATGAGGGCGAAATCTTCGGTCTTTTAGGGCCTAACGGCTCTGGCAAGACAACGGCCATTAACTGCCTTTTAGCTCTTCTTAAATATGACAAGGGAACCATTACAATTTTCGGAAAGGAAATGCGCCCGGACAGCTATGACATCAAGCAGAATATCGGCGTTGTTATGCAGAATGTGGCAGTATTTGATCAGATGTCCGTCTGGGAAAATATTGATTATTTCTGCGGGCTGTATGTAAAGGACAAGGAAAGACGCCGGGAGCTTGTGGAGGAAGCCATCCGCTTCACCGGGCTTGAGGACTTTAAAAAAATGCGGCCGAAAAAGCTCTCTGGCGGACTCCTTCGGAGGCTTAACATTGCCTGCGGCATCGTCCACAAGCCGAAGCTTATTATTATGGATGAGCCCACCGTGGCTGTAGACCCCCAGAGCCGCAACCGGATTTTAGAGGGCATCCTTGAGCTGAACCAGCAGGGCTCCACCATTATTTACACCTCCCACTACATGGAGGAGGTAGAACAGATATGCTCCCGCATTGCCATCATCGACCACGGCCAGGTACTGGCCACAGGCACTACCGAAGAGCTGAAAAAGATGATTAAAACCGGCGAGACTATCACAATTGAGGCAATTGCATTAGATGAAGATCAATTAGCACAAATCCGTAAGCTTCCGCATGTGTTTGACATTTCTTATGAGGAACAGACATTAAAAGTGCGCTTAAGCAGCGCGAAGCATAATCTGGTGCGCATTTTAAATTATATGCAGGAGCACGACATTGCCTTCGGACGGGTATTTTCAGAGCTGCCTACCTTAAATGATGTCTTTCTTGAAATCACGGGAAAAGAGCTTAGGGATTAGGAGGTGAACACATATGCTGTTTCTGTTTAAATACCGGTTTCTGCAGACCATCCGGGAGTTTTCCATTATGTTCTGGGCTCTCGGCTTTCCGATTATACTAGGAACCCTGTTCTATTTCTCCTTCGGCACCAGTATAGAGGCTGCCGGGGAGACCGAGTGGGATGAGATAAAAACTGCTGTTGTTACAGAGGATTCCTCAAGTGAAAATGCAAAATCCTTTGAGATATTTCTTGAAAATATGGATGGGGAGCTGCTTGAAATTACAAGAGTCTCCTCCGGGGATGAGGCCCTAAAGCTGCTTAATGAGGATAAGGTGACAGGCATTTATTATGTAAAGGAGGCCCCTTCTCTTACTGTAGGGAAAAATGGTTTGGATGAAAGTATCCTTACCAGCGCCTTAGACAGCTTTAACCAGAATTCTGCCATGGTAAGGGACGTCCTGTCCGAGCATCCTGACAGGCTTCCGGCTGTCCTTGCCTCTTACGGAGATTACCGCCAGAGCGTCCGGGAGGAAACACTGGGAGGAAAGACTTTAAACCCTAATGTACAGTATTTCTTCGCACTGATCGCCTATGCCTGTCTGTCCGGTGTATTTTTAGGAGTAAGGGCAAGCTTTGATACACAGGCAAATTTAACGGCTCTGGGAGCCAGACGAAGCGTGACCCCTACCCACAGGTTTAAGCTTGTTATCGTTGATATGCTGGTGCTTGTAACCATCCATTTTGCGGATATCCTGATTCTGAATCTGTATGTCACGCAGATTCTGAAAATCAGCCTGGGAGACGACATTTTCTCCCTCCTGGTTGTGGATCTGATGGGAAGCATTATCGGCGTATGCATGGGGCTTGCCTTTGGTTCCATAAGCAAAATGGATCTGGGCATGAAGATGGGATTTTCCGTAGGCCTCACCTTATTTCCCGGATTTTTATCCGGCCTTATGTTCGGAAACATGAAAAATATCATTGAGCTTCACTGCCCCCTAATCAACCGCATCAACCCTGCCGCAGTACTTAGCGATGCCTTCTACTGTCTGGGCATCTACAATGATATGGAGCGCTTCAGAAGATGCATCCTTATTCTGGCTTTTATGAGCATCCTGCTTCTGTTTAGTGCATTTTTAGGTGTAAGGAGGGATAGCTATGACAGTATTTAAAGGCTTTTTAACAATTACAAAACGCAACCTTAAAATGGTTTTCCTGTACATTATTATTTTTCTGACTATCAGCATTATGACCCAGAAAATGCTGGGGCCCCAGGGGGGAATAAGCTTTGAGAGGGAAAGCCTTGATATTGCTGTCATAGACCGGGACGGCGGCGCGCTTGCAAAGGGATTAACCGAATATCTCTCTGCATACCATAACATCAAGGATATGCCAGATGATAAAAGTATCCTTCAGGACCGGCTTTTTTACAGGGAAATTTACTATATCGTAACGATTCCTGAAGATTTTGAAAACAAGGTCCTCCTGGGCACAGACACCCTGCCCGTCACAAAGGTGCCCGGCAGTACAAGCGGCTACTATGTAGACCAGCAGATTAACACCTTTATAAACAGTGTCCGGGTGATGACTGACGGCGGTTTCTCCCTTACTGATGCAATCGCAAAAGTGCAGGAGAATTCCAAAGAATCCCCGCAGGTGACTCTCATTGACAAAAACGGACACGGAGGCTCCATGCCTGCCCATGCCTTCATGTACCAGTATATGCCATATATTATTATCTCCATTCTATGCTATACGCTTGGATATATTATGATTGAATTTAACAAGACAGATGTCCGGAAACGGATGCGCTGCTCCGCTGTTTCAGACCGGGCCTTCAATTCCCAGATCTTCCTGGGGTATGTGGTAGTTGGATTTGCAGTATGGTGCATTTTAAGTATTATGCCCATCTTTGTATATAGGAATGATTTTCTGACAGACACAAATCTGCCCTTTTATCTGTTAAACAGTTTTATCCTTACCATCGTGGCGCTGACACTTGCATTTTTCGTAGGTTCGTTCCTCAAGTCAGAGGAGCTAATCAGCGCGGTAGTCAATGTCCTGTCTCTCGGCATGTCCTTCCTGTGCGGGGTATTTGTATCCATGGATGTTTTGGGAAAGGGTGTACTGACCGTGGCACACTTCCTTCCGGTCTACTGGTATGAAATCGTCAACAACCTTCTGGCCGGAAATAAAGTCCTTTCCTCCTCACAGATGACAGAGCTTTATCAGGGACTTGGCATACAGCTTCTCTTCGCCGCCGCCCTCTTAGGCGCTGCCCTGGTACTCCGCAAAAACAGAGCCCAGGCCGAAGGATAACTTGGGGACGGGGTATTTTTCATTTGTCTCCGTCCCCAGAAACAAAAAAGTTAACAGGGACGGGGACAAATGAAAAATACCCCGTCCCCGTCAAACTCACTTTAACTCTCTAAAAATCTTCCCCGTGCTGACAGCAATCCCCAGCGAAACACTCCCTGAAAATAACACAGCCACATACTCAGCTCCTTTACAAATCTCAAACAAACCTCCGTACAGCGCGCTTCCAAGCGGCTGTGCGCACATGGAAACAGTAAGTACCACAGAGATAACCTTTCCGATTAAATTCTGCGGAGTTTCCCTCTGGATGAGGGACATCATCTGCACAGTAAAAATTGTTGAAAACACCATGGCTATAAAACAGCATACCGTAATAACAATAAAATTTATCATCCCTGACGAAAATAAAATAAGCGAGGCGCCGATAGGAAATACACATACTGCGCAGGCTGCTATCAGTCTGCCGGATTTACAGATTTTCAGCTTATCTGCAAAAACTCCCGCGCAAATACCGCCGAAGAGCCCTCCCGCCGCCAGTGCTCCCTGTGCAAAGCCATAGAGTCTGTTCGCCTGTGAGACCTCTAAATTCAATACCTCTGTTATCAGATATGGCAGCGCCACAATTATCATGGCAGACAAAAAGAGATTAATCCCGCATACCACAAGAACTACTCTTCCTATGACTGGCTTCTCTCTGCGTATAAAATGGATACTCTCCGCAATATCCCTTCTGGCTGTCTTTAATATCCCCCCGTCCGCAGTCTGCTTTTCAAAAGGGATTATAATAAATATTTCCATAACCGCCGACAGTATAAAACATACCATGCAGACCCGCAGCACAGGCTCTAATCCATAGGCACTGTATAAAATGCCGCCGAGCACAGGCCCTGTTAAGGATGCAAAAGAGCTTATGGTATTAATAACAGAATTTGCCGCCATAAAATGCTCCTGGCCCACCAGTACAGGAATACTTGCCTGCACAGCGGGCTGATATGCCCCCGCAATACCATATAAAAGCATCAGGGTAACTGTCAGAAGCAGGATAAGCTCCACCCTGTTCATAAGCATGGAAAATGTCAAAATAACTGCCGCTGTAAAAAAATCCAGTATGACCATAATGTTTCTCTTATTAATCCTGTCTGCTACAATTCCGCCCACAGGTGACAGCAGGATGGCGGGAATAAAAGCACACGCCGTAACCGTTCCATAAAGGGCTGATGAGCCTGTAAGATTTAAAAGGTATAACGGCAGCGCGAATCTAATTCCCGCATTGCCAAACAGTGATATAATCTGCCCGATAACAACTAATGTAAAATCCTTGGAAAACAATTTTCGTTCCATTTTTTCTAATCCTCCATTTTAATACCGTCTGCCGGTATGTATAATGGCCAAATAAAATCTGCCCGTTTTACAGGGCAGATTTTTAGCCTTTATTCTTCCTGTAAATCGCTGTCAGTTCCGTCAGTCTTTCTAACATCTCACTGTCCATAATATCCAGTCCGAAGCCCTTAAGCATCTGGCCTAATATCATAAACTTACGGAAGGATTCCTCTTCCGAGCTGTCAAATATCATAGGATTCATCCAGACATTGGCCGCAAGTAAAATAAGCTCTGCCAGCTGTTCTGGATAATCCGTTTCAATAGAGCCGTCCGCAATCCCCTGCCTAAGAATAGGCAGAATATAATTCGGCGCCACATTCTCTATCGTATCATGCAGAAGGCTGAAAAGAAGCTTCGAATTACTGTGAAAATCCGGCGCTATGGTAAAAATGTCATTTTGTACGGGACGGTTGATGGAGTCCTTGAAAATTCTTTTCAGCTTCTCTTTCCCGTCAAGGTCTGCCCGGTCACGGATTTCGGCAAGCATCTGATTCGATTCAGCCGTCATCCTGTCCGTAACAGCAACTAAAATATCCTCCTTTGACTTAAAATGATGATAAATAGCGCCCTTACTAAGCCCTCCTAAATGATCAATAATATCCTGAATGGAAGTATGCTCATATCCTTTCTCCATAAACAGACGAAAGGACACATCTAAGATTAAATTGACTGTTTCCTCCGGTTGCTTATTTCTCGCCACTGCTTTTCACCTCCTTAACATACCGTTAGTATGTATTATACATTATCATACCTTCGGTCGGTTTGTCAAGATATTTGAGTCATAGTAATCCTATTTCACCTTTTACTCCAAAGATAACGAAAGGATGATAACATGACAGACAATGAATTATTACTTATTCTTCCACGATTACAAAATATTGAATCATGTTACACAAAAAGCCTCTGATGCTTAATCATCAAAGGCTTCTTTCATTTTATTCATAAATCCTTTTTTCTTCTTCCCGCCGGTTCCTGTACTTCCGCTGCCGCCATCCCCTCCGGACACTGTGTGAAGCGTATTCCCGGAAAGCTCGTCAAACCTCCGAAGCGCCTCTTTTGCCTCTGCGCTTAATCTCTCCGGCGTCTGAATCACAAGGGTCACATAATGGTCACCCCGCACCTGTGAGTTACGGATAGAGGGAACTCCTTTTCCCTTAAGGCGCACCTTCGTGTCGGTTTTCGTCCCGGCCTTCACATTATAAATAACCTCGCCATCAACTGTCTTAATCTTAATATCTGCGCCGAGAGCCGCCTGGGCGAAGGAAATAGGCACTGTTGAAAAGATATGCATATCCTGGCGCTGGAAAATGGGATGCCTGGATACATTAACCTCCACAAGCAGATCCCCTCTCGGGCCGCCGTTTACGCCCGGCTCTCCTTTTTCGCGGATGCGTACACTCTGGCCATTGTCAATCCCTGCCGGAATTGAAACGGATATTTTTTTCCTGTTGGAAACAAATCCGGTCCCGCCGCAGTCCGAACATTTCTCACGAATAATCTTACCGGTTCCGTGGCAGTCCGGACAGGTCTGCACATTCTGCACCATTCCGAAAAAGGACTGCTGGGTGTAGACAACCTGCCCCTTGCCGCCGCATTTCGGACAGTTTTCCGGGGAGGTGCCCGGCTTTGCGCCGCTGCCGCCGCACTTCGGACATGGATCCTTTAAGATAACGTCCAGCTCCTTCTCACAGCCGAATACTGCCTCCTCAAAGGTAATTCTTACACTTTTACGGATATTTGCCCCCTTCATAGGCCCCTGGCCTGCACGGCCGCTTCTTCTTCCGCCGCCGAACAGATCGCCGAATATATCGCCGAATATATCACTGAAATCCGCACCGCCGAAATCGAAGCCTCCGAAACCGCCTCCTCCTGCGCCTCCCTCAAAGGCCGCATGGCCGAACTGGTCATACTGGCGGCGTTTTTCCGGATCGCTAAGAACAGCATAAGCCTCGGAGGCCTCCTTGAATTTCTTCTCGGCCTCCGCATCTCCGGGGTTCATATCAGGATGATATTTTTTGGCAACCTGTCTGTATGCCTTTTTTAACGCAGCGTCATCGGCGTCTTTACTGACGCCGAGGACTTCATAATAATCTCTTTTAGATTCTGCCATAATTTATCCTTCTATCTATACCTCTTTATAGTCTCCGTCTACTACATCATCACCAGCAAATCCGTCTGGCGCCGGCCCCGGCTGTGGACCTGGCCCAGGACCTGCTCCCTGTGCACCTGCCGCTGCACCGGCCTGCTCATACATCTTGGTAAAGAGCTTCTGGGCGCCCTCCATAAGCTTCTCCTTTGCCGCTTTGATCTCCGCGATCTGGGCATCGGACATATCTTCCATATTTACCTTCTCAAGAAGCTCCTTAAGTGCCTTACAGTCTGCTTCTACCGCTGCCTTGTCTGCTCCGTCAAGCTTATCGCCCACCTCGCCTAATGCCTTCTCGGTCTGGAATACAAGAGCATCCGCATCGTTCTTTGTGTCAATGCCTTCCTTACGCTTCTTATCCTGTGCTTCAAATGCCGCCGCTTCCTTTACAGCCTTATCAATATCCTCGTCAGACATGTTGGAGCCTGCCGTAATCGTAATATGCTGCTCTTTTCCTGTTCCTAAATCCTTAGCGGATACATTTACAATACCGTTCGCGTCAATATCAAAGGTAACCTCAATCTGCGGTACTCCGCGCGGAGCCGGCGGAATTCCGTCCAGTCTGAACTGTCCTAAGGACTTATTATCTCTTGCGAACTGTCTCTCACCCTGTACGACATTAATGTCTACTGCTGTCTGGTTGTCAGCCGCTGTAGAGAAAATCTGGCTCTTCTTTGTAGGAATTGTCGTATTTCTCTCAATCAGTCTTGTTGCAACGCCGCCCATTGTCTCAATAGACAGGGAAAGAGGAGTTACATCAAGAAGAAGGATATCTCCTGCGCCTGTGTCGCCTGCAAGCTTACCGCCCTGTACAGAAGCGCCAAGAGCTACACACTCGTCTGGATTCAGAGACTTGCTGGGCTCCTTGCCCGTCAGACGCTTAACCTCCTCCTGTACGGCCGGGATACGTGTAGAACCGCCTACTAAAAGCACCTGTCCCAGCTCGGAAGCAGAGATGCCGGCATCGGAAAGCGCTCTTGTTACAGGCTCAGATGTCTTCATTACAAGATCATGAGTCAGCTCGTCAAATTTTGCTCTTGTAAGGTTCATATCAAAATGCTTCGGTCCTTCCGCTGTTGCAGTAATGAACGGAAGGTTGATGTTTGTAGTTGTAGCAGAAGACAGCTCCTTCTTTGCCTTCTCTGCCGCTTCCTTCAATCTCTGAAGCGCCATCTTATCCACAGATAAGTCAACACCCTCCTGCTTCTTAAATTCAGCGATCATATAATCTGTAACCTTCTGGTCAAAGTCATCTCCGCCAAGCCTGTTGTTACCTGCCGTAGATAATACCTCGATAACGCCATCGCCGATCTCAATAACAGATACATCAAAAGTACCGCCGCCTAAGTCGTATACCATAATCTTCTGCTCTTTCTCATTGTCAAGACCATATGCAAGGGCTGCTGCCGTAGGCTCGTTGATAATACGCTTTACATCAAGCCCCGCAATCTTGCCTGCATCCTTTGTGGCCTGGCGCTGTGCATCATTAAAATAAGCCGGTACAGTAATAACAGCCTCTGTAACCTTCTCTCCCAGATATCCTTCTGCATCAGCCTTAAGCTTTTGAAGAATCATTGCAGAAATCTCCTGTGGAGAGAACTTCTTTGCATCAATAGTTACTCTGTAATCAGAACCCATCTCCCTTTTAATCGAAGAAATAGTTCTCTCCGCGTTTGTCACTGCCTGACGTTTTGCCGGCTCTCCTACCAGACGCTCGCCTGTCTTTGTAAATGCTACTACAGACGGTGTTGTCCTTGCTCCTTCCGTATTCGCGATGACGGTCGGCTGACCGCCTTCCATAACAGCTACACAGCTGTTTGTGGTTCCTAAATCAATACCTATGATCTTGCCCATTTTTATTTCCTCCTTTTTTAATAAAGCTAATTTGCTACCTTTACCATACTGTGTCTCACTACAGAGTCACGGTACATATAACCTTTCTGGAACTCCTCCGCGATAATATTCTCGCCGAAGTTCTCATCCTCCACATGCATCACTGCATTATGGAAATCCGGGTTGAACTCTTTTCCTACCGCCTCGATAGGAGACACTCCAACCCCTTCCAGTGTCGTCATAAGCTGCTTATACACCTTTTCCATACCCTGAACAAACGGATCCTCCTTCTGCTCCTCCTTCACTGCGTCAAGACCCCGTTCAAAGCTGTCAACTACCGGAAGTATTTTATCTATGATATCTTTCGCGCCTATCTCGTACATCTGGGACTTTTCCCGTTCCGTACGCTTGCGGAAGTTATCAAACTCTGCCATCTGACGGGTAAGCTTATCGGTTAGCTCCTCTATCTTCTCGTCCTTTTTATCCTTCTTGTTTTTTTTGCCGAATAATTTTCTGCCGGACTTTTCGCCGTTTTCCTGACCGCCATCGTCCTCGCCGTCAGTTTCATCCTTCTCATCCACGGCATCCTTCTGTTCCCCGTCTATATCCTGTTCTTCATCCTCTGAAGCTTCCCCGCAGACTGCGCTTTGCGTCTCCTCCTCTGGAGCTTCCTTCCTGTCTTCTGCCTCTTTAGCAGCCTTTTTTGCTTCCTCTACGGCTTCCTTTACCATTTCCTCCTGGCTTTTCTCCTTACCATTTTCCAAGGGTTATTCCACCTTTCTTCCTTATTCTTTCTTATGAAACATCTGATCCAGCTCACTTTGCAGCCGTTTCATTGATTTTAACACATGCTCATAATCCATTCTCTTCGGTCCGATAATACCTATCGTTCCCTTCATGCCGTCACCTAATTCATATGTTGCAGTAACAACACTGCAGTCCTTCATATTCTGTACCGGCGTTTCGTCACCAATATACACCTGAATCCCGGTATTTTCTTCCTTTGACAGCGTCTGTGTTACCAGCTCCGTAAGCTGCTGCTTTTCTTCAAATGCACTGATAATCTCCTGTGCGCTCTGTTTATCCGAAAGCTCCGGGTACTTGAAAATGTTCGTCGTACCGCTCGTATAAATCTGCATATCCTCTTCGAGCTGAATCGCGTCTGCCACCGCATCAAGAACACTCCCAATTACTTCACTGTGTATGCCCGCCTGCTCCTTAAGCCTTGCAATCAGTCCTAGATTAATCTCCTCAATAGACATCCCGTTGAGCGTTGTATTAAGAAGCATGTTGAGCTTTAACAGATTCTCATTGCTTAAAGGCTCCTCCACGCTGATAATCCTATTCTTAATAACATTGCCTCCAAGGACAATCACCGCGATAATCTGCTCCTCATCCACCATGGAAAGCTGGATAAATTTTAACTTATTCGCACTGTTTACCGGAGTGGAAACCATCGTCGCATAATTGGTATTCGTGGCAAGAACTCTGGCTACCTGCTTAAGAAGCTTCTCCATCTTGTCAGCCTTCTCAAGCATCTGCTCCTCCCTTACGTTTAGCTCCTGCTCCTTTTCCTCCATCAGCATATCAACATAGAGGCGGTAGCCTTTATCCGAAGGAATACGTCCTGCCGATGTATGAGGCTGTACGATGTATCCCAGTTCCTCTAAATCCGACATTTCATTGCGGATTGTGGCAGAGCTCAAATTAAGGTCTGTATACTTGGAAATCGTTCTTGAACCTACCGGTTCACCGGTCTCTAAGTATGTCTTGATAATCGCATGAAGAATCTTAAGCTTCCGTTCATTTAATTCATGCTCTGAAACCATCGGCCGCCTCCTTTTTAATTTTCTCTGTTAGCACTCTTCGATTTTGAGTGCTAACATCTTCAAATACTAATTTAACACTACGTTTCCCGTTTGTCAACATAGTTTATACATTTTTTATTTTATAATTTAAGCTGCCGTTTTTACGCACAAAAAAGGAGCTCGCTTTGAACTCCTTCTGCCTTTTTAGCTAAGCTCTACCTTCGCCGCCTCTTCTGGTTTAAACTCATTCTCCAAATCGTAAATGTTATGTCCTGTAGATTCTCCAAGAACTCTGCCCTCCAGAGAATAGCACCGAATGAATCTCTTCACGTCAATGCTTGACCAGTGCTCCACATCCCAGCTCATATAGCCGTCAGCGTCAGACTTCTTCTCTTTAAGATATAGATCGACCTGACGTCCGTTCCTCATAATGTCAATCAGTCCCTTTGTACCATCAACCTCAAGCTCCTCTTTTTTTACTGAATCATAAACTTTCATTGGTATATTCCCTCCTATATAAAAACTCTGTATTCTGATTATACTATGGAAAAAATCAATTGTCCACATTAGCTGTATCTGATTTTGAGGACTCAGAATAAGAAATAACCGCCGCATTCTTTTTCATAAATAACAGGCCAAAGGAACCCGGACCACAGTTGCTGGAAATAGCCGAGGACGCTTTCTGCAAGTAAACCCGTTCAAAGGGGCAGTACTGCCGCACCAGTTCCTGGATATATTGAAGGCTCTTCTCATCCATGCCTGAATAAGTAATAAACAGGATTCGGCGGTCAATATTTCTTGCATCTAAAAGTACCTTCCGGACATATTTTTTTATAACACGCTCAAAAGCGCCCATCTCCATACTGCCCACTACCATCCTGCTCTTCCTAAGCATAAGAACCGGATGCAGAAGAAGGGAATCACAGACAGCCTGAATCCTCTTGGGAATTCTCCCAGCCCGGCACATCATATGTGTACTGTTAATGATAAAGGCAGAGGAAATATAACGCCTTAACCTCGCCGCCGTCTCCACGATGTCCTTCTTCGAAGCATGATGCTCCGCCATATAAGCAGCATACAATACCAAGAGCCCCATGCTGCTTGAAAGATGTCCGGAATCAAGCACTATCACATTTTCAAAGGATTTCGCAGCCTCTACTGCATTCTCATACCCTTGGCTTACATTCTTAGCCATCGTAATATGAATCACATTTTGGGCTTCCGTCAGCTTCTCCGCAAAAAATCTTTCATAATCCTCCACATCCGGCGGACAGGAGAAGCCGTTTTTGCCTTCCGCTATATGGGAGAGCAGCTCATCCGCCTTAAGCTCCACCTCATCTAAGAAACGGCCCTCGTCTGTACAGACATAATAAGGACATACCGAGATACGGAATTCCCTTTTAAGAGATTCGGGAAGATCGCACACACTGTCCGTTGTGACCAGATTCAATATTCTCTGGGACTTTTCAAATATCAATACATCCTTTCCGATTTCAGACTGGCTCGCTTCCTCACTTAAATTCACCAGCTCTTTAGGCAGAATGCTTAGAACTGCCGCCTCTAAAAGGGCGCCGCTTACCGGCTTTGCCAAATATCCGCTGAAGCCTTCCTTGCGGTAGAGAAACTGATTATCACTGCCTGCATTAGCAGTCAGCGCAATAACCGGCACGTCCTGGCACAGGCCTCCAGGCTGTGTGCGGAGTGCGTGAAAACACTCTATTCCATCCATCTCCGGCATCAGATGATCCATTAAAATACCGTCATAATGGTAAAGTTGGGTAAGCTTTAAACATTCCTCACCGCTTAAAGCTGTATCTATCTGAATCTTCGTATCTGAAAGAAGCTTCCGCGCAACCATCAGATTCATCTCATTGTCATCTACTATAAGTAGATGTGCATCCGGCGCTTCAAAGCTCTGCCTGTACTGTTCTCCCTCATGGCTTTTTACGCGGGATTCCAGCGTAAATGTACCAAGCTCTTTATCGTCTACAATATCCTGCTCCAGAGTCACAATAAATTTTGAACCCTTTGTGTACACACTGTTCACACTAATCTCACCGCCCATCAGCTCTACCAGCTGGCGGACAATACTCAGGCCCAGACCGGTTCCTTCAATATGACGGTTTTTTTCTTCGTCAACCCGCCGGAATGCATTAAAAAGATAAGGAATATTTTCCTTTTTCACTCCCTGTCCGGTATCCTCCACAGAATACCATACGCGCACCCTGTTAAGTCCCCGATGCTCGCACCGGGCAGAAAGAGTAACGGAACCCTCACTTGTATATTTCACTGCATTATTAAGAAGATTAATAAGCACCTGCTTGATACGTACCTCGTCCCCGCAGAGCATGCTGGGAATGGAAGCGTCCACCTTAAGCCGGAAGTCCAACCCCTTCTCCTTCGCCTTAATCCAGATCATATTGACAATCTCTGAAAAAAGTTCTCCTGTTTCATAGGACACATTTATAATCTCCATTTTCCCGGATTTAATTTTAGACAGATCCAGAATATCGTTAATAAGCGTAAGCAGCATTTTACTGGCGCCCTGAATATTCCTTGCATTTTCAGCCACTCCAGGCGTTACAGCCTCCCTAAGAATCACCTCGTTCAATCCGATAATCGTATTAATCGGGGTACGGATTTCATGGCTCATACTGGAGAAAAAATGATTTTCCGCCTGATTAAGCTCCTCAATTTCCTTCTTCTGCTGTATAGAAAGCTTGTTCTCCTCCTCATAGAGATTGTTCTGAAACAAAAGCAGCACACTGGTCAGAATACCTGTCAGGATTACGCACCGTACAGAATCAAAGTGCGCCTCTGCCGCAGTATTCTGTACCACAAACTGAGGATAATAGTAAGCAATATAATAACAGAGAATTGTCTCCGCCATGCAGATCAGGAAGAAGATCCCCTTCCGCCTGCCCTCAAGGGCAATGATTATATATATAAAGCAGAGCACAAACCACTCGGGGGCTCCGCCGTATGCACCTCCCGCCGTAAAAAAGCTGACCGGAAAAAGCAGAAGCAAAAGTACTGCAATCGCCGTTGCGCCGGTATTAATGCAATTCTTCTGGATACTGACCTTCAAAGCCACAAACATGTATACAAGGCTTCCCGCCAATACATACAAATTAACCGAATACCTGCTCATCAGAAGTATAAAGACAAGAGCGATCATACTGATGCCTGTAACCAGACGAAACATACGCTCCCGCAGACTGAGCTTAGGGTCAAAAATTTTGTCAAACCTTTTTTTTAACACACTATACTTCCTCCTGTAATCCAGCTATGCTCTCACATACCTCTTCGTACATATGAATAAGCAAGGAGTGATGCTCTCTGATATAATCTGCGTCTCCCCTCTTTCCCGCCAGCTCAAGCTCCTTAGCATACGCCGACAGCTCCTCCGCCCCGATGGTAAGGGAGGTGCTCTTTAAGGCGTGAACCTTAACCGCATAATCCGCCCAGTTATCCGCCTCATAATAAGCAATAATCTCGTTTTTCTTTTCCTCGCTCTGGGAGCAGAACATCTGTAACATTTCGTCATAAAAATCCTCCTCCCCGCAGCAGTAATCCAGCCCCATCTTCACATTAATACCCGCCTTCCAGAGCGGAGAATACCTGTCCGTTTTTACAGATACATCATCGTCCGGCAAAGCCGCCTCTTCCACCGTTTCCTCCATATCTGCCTCGTCCGGCAAAGCCGCCTCTTCCACCGTTTCCTCCATATCTGCCTCTGTGCAGGGCTTGTATACCTCCTTCGGCATATCAGATGAAACAGACTCTTTATCATATTGTATGCACCGCTCCGGTAGTATCCGCCTCAGTACTCTTTCCAGAACAGACCGCTCTATCGGCTTCGGTATAAACTCTGTAAAGCCTTCATGCTTAAACATCTCCCTCGCGCCGCTGATGGTATTTGCTGTCAGTGCAACCACCGGCAGCTCCCTGTAAGCCCCGTTTTCCATCTCACGGATAAGCTTTAACGTTTCCACACCGTCAAACCCCGGCATCATATGATCTAAAAACACAATATCATATGAGTTATTCCGGCACCGTTCTATCGCCGCTTTTCCACTCAGGCAGGTATCTACCTGCATACCGTAGCTTCCTAAGACTCCTCTGGCTACCACCAGATTCATTTCCTCGTCATCTACAACAAGCGCATGAACCCCATTACAGGAAAATGGCCTGCGTACAACAAATCCCTTTTCTTCTGTTCCGTTTCTCTGTGCCTCGCCGTTCAGCAGGTTCACCACAGAAAGTGCAAAAAACGGTTTGCGCAGCACCAGCAGGCTGCTGTTTTCCTTCAGAATAAAGTTCCTATCTGCAATAATTATAACCGGCATTACTTCTGCCAGCTCTTCATAATAAGAAGGATTCTCTTCATATTCCGCCTGCGCAGTAAATACATGCGACAGTCTATGCTCACGGCAAAGCTTTAAAAGTCCTTCAAAATTATGCGCCTGATACCCTTCAATACCAAGCCCCTCCACCATATGGAGAATCACATTGTCATAATATATCCTGATATCGTCACAGATGTATTTCTCCGGCCTGAAATAACATGCGATGCAGATCTTATCAGCAGAAGCCACCTCAATTCCCGGCCTGTCATTCCCAACGCCCTGGGGAATGATAATGTGTGCTTCCAATCCGTGCTCTCCCCTGCTGTCAAAATGCACAAAACCGCCCATCGCATGAAGAAGCCCCCTAGCTATGGGAATACCAAGTCCAAGTCCGCCCACAAACCGGCTGCTGCCGGAATCTGCCTGATAAAAATCATCACAAATCTGTGTGAGCTGGGAAGCGGTCATGCCAATACCAGTATCATAAATATCTATCAGAAGGTTAACACCGTAATCTTCCCTCCGAAATCCGACATAGACATAAATGCCGCCTTCCTCTGTAAATTTGATAGAATTCTCCAGAAGAATTTTAAGTACATGGGAAATTTTTTCCGCATCTCCTATTAACACCGAAGGAAGCTTTGGCTCAACATCAAATACCATTTCAAGTTTCCTTCTGCTGTTCTGTATGGAGGTCAGAGTAATCACATCATTGATTACTGACGTAGGCATATATTTTTCCTTTTCTGCCGTCAAAGTGCCCTCCACAATCTCCGTATAATCAATCATATTATTGATCTGGTTTGACAGCCTTTTTCCCGCCATCTGAATAGACTGCATTTCCTCCCTGATTTCCGGGGAAATATCCTTTCCAAGGGCAACCTCGCTGATTCCGATAACCATATTAATAGGCGTCCGAAGCTCGTGAGACACATTTGACAGAAATTCTGCGTTCTGCCACCCCGCAGACTCCAGCTCTGCAAGAGTAACCTCATGCCTCTTTCTTGCGATACTTCTTCTGTCAAGCCGGTATCTCGCAATCAAAAACGCACCTGCCGTCACTGCCCCTCCAAGCGCCAGGCGCGCTGTTTCCTGTACACCCATGTCAGGGGAAATTGTATGAAGAACAAAGAAATGATACAAAAGCTCCAAAATATACAGGCCGACTGTTATGTACAAAAGCCTCTTTCTATCCCTCAGTGAGAAAATAAGCAGAAGCATACATACTACAACAGGCATGTCAAAAAGAATATTCCTATGGGCTCCAAAAAAGAAAAATTCTGTTAACATCAGGCCGGCACACAGGTTTTCATACAGCATTTCTGAACCGTCTCTTCCGATATGAAACCACCATATAAAAAAACAGCCGGCCAGAATCAGTGGTATCATCCACGCCTCCCAGGACATGGCCAGTGTTAATACAATAAGTATTATGCTGAAGGTACTGGAGGTAACCGCTAAAAGCAGATGGATACTTGTCTGCTCCTGCTCTCTCATTTCTTCTCAAACTCCTTTGCAATCCTATTTATAAGCTCCTGTGGGAGAAACGGCTTTTTCAGATAATTCACAGCTCCCAGTCTGATAGCGCTCTTCACATCATCCTCATACCCCGAGGCTGTCAGGAAAATCACAGGTATCTCATCATAACGCTCCTTTATATGCTCAAAAGTTTCCATGCCGTTCATACCCGGCATTTCAATATCAAGAAGAATCAAATCAATCTCATTGCTTTCAAGCTTCTCAAGAGCTTTTTCTCCTGACTCTGCCAGTACTACTCTGTACTGCTTCTCTAAAATAATTTTTGTCCTTCTTAGATTCATTGCATCATCGTCTACTACTAAAATACATTTCTGCATGTCACTTCCTCCTTTCAAACCTTGTCTTTAGACCGCACCGGATGAAGAAGCTCTGTGAAGCTCCCTCTGAATATGCTCATTCATGATGTCTTCTGCCTTCTTTAAAATCTCCTCTAAGGACATGTCATTATCCTTCCCTTTTACTTCCACAATCCCATAGTTAAAGCTGCACTGGTATTTCCCGTAAAACTCTTCCTTGAATTCACGGAGAATTTCCGCAAGCTTCCGGTTCATCAGCTCCACCATATTGCCGGTAAGAACCACGCAGAACTCATCTCCGCTAACCCGCGCGAAGGTATCCCCGCCCCGGAAATTTTTTCTGACAATCTCCACAACATTCTGTATATAGGAGTCTCCCTCCTGATGCCCTAGAGTTTCATTTACATCCTCCAGACCGTCAAGCTTTAAGTAACACAGTGTTGCCTCCAGCTCCTCGCAGAGAACGATTTCCATATATTCCTCAAAGAAGGAGCGGTTTTTAATTCCTGTTAACGGATCCCGGTTTGCCTTACTGGTAAGGTTACGGACATTGCGTTTCTCATCGGTAATATCGACAACCACATGGACATAGGAAGATCTTTCCTTCCACTCCATTTGGAAAGAAGTAACACGATATGCCTTGTCAAGCTCCCCCTCCATCTCCCACACCTTGTACTGTTCATTGCTGTCCCACTCTAAGAGCTCCGTCTGAAAGGAAAGACGCCGTTTACAGGTCTGGCAGAAGGTCTTATCTATCTCTCCCACCTTTTTTTTCTTATTGCAGTAAATGATTTCCTTACTGTCCTTATCCACAACAAGGAGCCATTCCTTCCGTTTGCTTAACATCTCCACTAAAAGCTCATTATATCCCTCAATCATCTCCGCGCGCCGTTCGGCCTTCACTGCCTCTTCCTGAAGCTTTGCTTCTCTCTCCTTAAGCTGCCTTGTCATCTCATTAAACGCAGTGGAAAATTCCCCTAGAAAAGCTACATGCTGGGAGTAATCCCCCTTTGTAACCTGCTGTGCCTGCCAGGTCAGATGATTCAGATTAGCATGGAGATTTTTCAGATTCTCACATAAAAAATTATATTCCTTTGGAAATTCCACCGATAGGTTTCCTTTTGAAAGCTCTGCCGAATACAGAACCAGCTCTCTTACTGCATTCTCCAGATATTGAAGCCCCCGTCCCAGATTTTTATACGGCTCGCTTAACTCGCCCACATCAAAATGCTCTATCCAGGAATCATAAAGAATCCCTCTTAAATATTCAAACAGCATTTCGCAGTTCTTGTTTGTATCCATCCTTCTGTCAATCCCCCTTATTCGTCAACGTCCGCCCGGAACCGGCATACTCTGTCGCCTGTCGCCCAGCAGTTCACCTCTGTCGCAGTATAACTTTTTCCCGTGTAGGAGGTAAGAATTCCTGAAAGGAATCCCTCGTCATAATTGCAGACTGTTTCTCCTAAAAGAGGAAGTCCTGAGCAGTCTGCATCCTCAGATACAGTAAGAACAGCTCTTCCTGTATCCTCATCGAACTTCTCGATCCGAAGTACACCCATCTTAAATTCCTCAAGTCTCTTCTGAAGCTGCGCGGTAAACTCTGACAGCTCCAGCGATGAATCCAGGTACTTTTTAGCAAAATAGGTACCTGCCCTAAATCCTGCGTTTCTAAAAAGGCGGATCTGCTCCTCCTTTCCAAACTGCTCTGTTAACTCCTCCCTAAGCGAGTACTCCAAAAGTCTGTAAACAGCAACCGGAAGCTCCCCTCCCAGGTTCTCCCTGCCGTTTTCCTGTGCCTGCATATAATCCGCAAGCTTAAGCTCCTTTTTATCCTTTAAAAAAACATTATCTTCCAATTTCTATTCCCTCTCTTTACTGTTTAGAATAAATATCTCTTTGGATTTAAAGCGGCGCTGCCGTATGAGACTTCTGCTCCTGTTCCACCTGTTTCCAGCGGGCCTTTACAGACGAAAAGCTGGCCCAGACTGCAAGCGCATATCCAAAAATTAAATCCTTCATAACCCCTGCGGCGACCTCACTCTCCTCTAAAAATGCCGGAACCAGAGAAAAGGAATCTCCTACAGACAGAAAATACATATCGCCCAGTTCCTTATATATCGCAATACCCAGAGAAACATATTCCGCCCCAACTATCATCAGACAGGAAAGAAGAATACAGATTACAATCCCCTTTCTTGAAAGCTTCCTTCCAAGCATCTCATAGCCCTTCATTGCACAAAATACAATGGCATACCCGGCAATTCCAGCAATAAATCCAACCATACCGATAACCACCCACAAAACGGTTCCTATTAAAGCTCCCAAAAACGCGCCAATAAGACCCAGAAGCATGTTTTCCCTGCGCATACCCTGTCCGGCCGCCTCGTTCATCTCCTGCTTAAAGCAGTTCTCACAGAGCAGCACCGGATTCCCGTCTACAAAGGCTGCCCGCAGCGGCAGAACATTTTTACACCGGGAACAGCAGTTTTGTATCCCTGACTCCATACATTTTGAAGACAGCTCTGACACTAGGATTGTCAGATTCTCCTTATCCTCCTGCTCTCTGGACTCTACATTGATAGAAACTGTATTTCTTCCATTATATCCTGCATATTGTACAAATGGATGTCTCTGTTCCAGCGTGTGGAGGTAACTTAGAAAATTCTCTTTTCCTTTGCTCTTTTCTATATCTGCATGAAGCTGTATACGGAACTGATTCTGTGCCATTACGGGAACAATCAGAAATGCAGTCCCATTGACAGCCCCATGTATAACGTTATGTGTCCTTTCATACACAAAGCCCCCGGGCATGGCATTTTCAATCTGTACATTCATATCTCCTTCCTCCTGTTACACATATTACTCTTTCTATATATACTATTTCATAAATTTATCTATAGCCTGATTCAGTTTTTCAATTGCCTCTGTATCATGTTCCTCCACTGCCTCTACAATGCAGTGGTTCAAATGATTTTTCAGCACAACCTTTCCCGTATTATTAATCGCTGAGCGTACCGCCGCAAGCTGAATCAGTACATCGCTGCAGTCCGCGTCCTTCTGCACCATGCGCCTGACCGCGTCTAGATGCCCGATTGCTTTAGACAGCCGGTTTAGTACTGCCCTCTTTTCCTCCTCACTGTGCACATGTCCGTGGGAATGGGTATGGGAATGACTGTGGGGATGTTCATGAAGGTGAATCTGCGCTGTTTCCTCCCTTAGGTCTGTCATCTTTCATCTGTCTCCTTCTGCCTTTCGTTAGACCATTATATTATAACGTATTTCTTTTCATTTGCCAATCATTAAAATCTTTCAAAACACAAAAAAATACAGGGAAATAATACAGGAAATAATACAGCGGCAGGCAGAATACTTATGATTGATTTATTTCCTGCAGGCTGACAATCCGCGTACAAACCCTCTTTGCCAATGCTGTACTATGAGTCACCACAAGCATCCCGAGTCTCTGCCTGTCTGCCGCTCTCAAAAGAGTCTCCCACACCTGCGCCTGGGTGATAACGTCAAGCATTGTGCTGATTTCATCGCATATAAGAAACTTCGTTTCCGGCCCCAGAACCCTTGCAATTAAAAAACGCTGAAGCTCACCCCCGGAAAGCTCCGCGGGCCATCTCTTAAGCCATTCCCTTTCGATTCCCATGTCCCTTAGAAGCTCTGCGTCCGGCGTCCATCCTTCACACAGGATTCCCTCCATCTTCCACCTGGGATTTACTGCCTGCTCTGGATTCTGGTATATCATCTGTACCGGACAGTATCCTTTTTCCGGAAGGGGGCTGCCGTCATAAAGCACCTCCCCCTCCAGGGGGCTCTCATAGCCTGCAAGAATTTTGGCAAGGGTGCTTTTCCCGCATCCGGAAGGTCCGGTTAGGCCTACCCTCTCTCCCGGCCTTACAGTAAGATTTACTCCCTTTAAAATCCAGCTGCCGTTCTTCCCATACCGGAAACCCACATCTCTTGCCTCAAGTCCTTTTTCTCTGTCACCTTGCATGAACGCACCTCACCTCTCCTCCCCGCACCTTCCGCATAGGAATTTCTCCCATGCACATTTCGTTTCTTTCCCTGCACCTTTCTGCAAACAGGCAGCCTTTCGGAAGCTTTGCCGCGTAGGGCTGAAAGCCGGGAAGCGGACAAAATTCGTTCTGGGGAAGGGCCTCTAAAAATGCCCGGCTGTAAGGGTGGCGAAGCGCTTCCTTCCCTTTTCTGAAATCTTCTGCAGGCGCGATTTCCACCACAGTTCCCGCGTAAAAAACCGCGATCCTGTCCGCCGCCTTAAATGCCAGATCAATATCGTGGGTAATAAGAAGGACGGCACATCCTGCATCCGCCATTTCCCGGAAGCTCTTAAGAGTCTCTTCTGTCAGTCTCTCACTAAGCCCCGGCGTTGGCTCATCCGCCACAATCAAACAAGCGTCCTCCATAAGCGCGGACGCAATAAGTACCCTTCTTGCCATGCCTCCGGAAAGCATGAAGGGGTATTTCCTCTCCACCCCTTCCTCCAGTCCATATTTCCTGAAAAGCTCTCTCTGGCGCTCCTTAGTCCCCCTGACACCCCTTACCTGCTTTCCCACCCGCATCAGCGGGTCTAAATAATCCACAGACTGGGGAATAAATGCAATCTCCCTTCCCCTTAGGCCTTTCTTCTCCTTTTCTGTAAGGGGCTGCCCTTTGTAAAGCATCCTTCCGTCCATACACGCATTGCCGGGCAGAATCCCAAGAATGGCATGGGCAAGTATACTTTTCCCTGAACCGCTTGAGCCTGCAACCGCCAGTATTTCTCCCGCACGGACGCTTAAGCTTAATTTATGCAGCACCTCCAGATTTCCCTTACGAAGGCCCTTCTGATACATACTGAAAGAAACAGAAAGCTCCTCCACTGAAAGAATTTCCTGTTTTGTTTTCTGCTCCATATTTTCCTCCTGCAATTACTGCCCTTCTGGTTACTGTTCACTCTGTTTATAGTAACCTCCTGTAAGCATGATTCTATTCATTGCCGCTGTCCGGGTTCCACAATTTCTTCAGATTTTCCCCAATCACGTCAAAAAGCATCACCGCCAAAAGCAGCATAAGCCCCGGGAAAAGCATAAGCCACCATTTCCCCATAGCAATATATTTCATAGATTCTGATAAAATCACACCCACTGCCGGTTTCTCCGCCGGAAGCCCAAAGCCTAAAAAGGTAATAGAGGCCTCGTGCATAATTGCATGGGGAAACAAAAGAATCACACCTACTAAATAAACCGGCAGCACATGGGGAATCACATGCTCCCACGCCACACGCAAATGGCTTTTCCCCATCTTGTACGCTGCCCGGACATACTGGGACGAACGCACGGAAAGCACTTCTGATCGCACCACCCGGGTAAGCTCCGGCCAGTGGGTAAGGGCTACCGCTGCCGTAACTCCCTTCGCCCCTCTTCCCAGCATAAAGGAAATCAGGATCAGGAGCACCAGATGCGGAATCCCCATAAAAAGATCCACACACCAGTTCACAATGGCGTCAAGCTTACCGCCGAAAACTGCCGCCGCCACCCCGAACGCAAGGGCAAGCACCGAGCTTACCCCTGCGGCTAAAAGCGCAATTACCATGCTGACTGACAGCCCCTTCACAGAGCGCATCAGCATATCCCTGCCCATAAAATCAGTTCCGAACAGATGATCCGCACATGGGGGAATCAGCTTCTCGGCGTAATTTACCTCATAAGCACTCTCCGGCATAAAAATCCCCAAGAAAAAAATCCCCAGGAGATAGATCCCGGCAAGTCCAATATAAATCATAACCCTTGTTCTCGTGTTGCATTTTTTCATCTGTCCCATACCCCATTTCTAGTACTGTTATACAAAACTGCCTGCCCGGGGCTCCAGAACCAGATATAACAGATTCGCCGCCAGATTTCCGGCAAACACAAACACTGCGCTGCATACAGCAATTCCAAGAAGCAGCGGCACATCTCCTCCAAGCCCTGCCGCTGTCAGGGCGCTTCCGATTCCCGGATAAGAAAATACAGACTCCGCCAGCGCGATTCCTCCGAACAGCTCACTAAAGGAGGCAAACTGCACCGTTACAGCCGGCATCAGCGTATTTCGGATTCCGTGGCGCCAGATGATCTGTCCTGTGCTTTCCCCTCTCGCCCTGGCATATAAAATAAACTCTTTGTTCAAAATCTCTATAAATTTCTGCCTTGTATAAAGGGCAGTCTTACCAGTTCCCAGTACACTTAAGGTAACTGCCGGAAGTATCATATGATAAATGCGGTCAAAAACCGTAACCTCCTCTGCCGTCTTTCCCATAGGCGTAGCAAGTCCAATAGGAAACCACCCAAGCCGCACCGCAAAAAAGCTTAGGAACAAAAGCCCGATCCAGAAGACAGGCGCAGACTGAAGCGTGAGGCTAAAGGTCTTAATCACCTTGTCCGTAAGCTTTCCCTGCCGGACCGCTGCCAGCATGCCAAAAGCGTAGCCCAGTATTCCTGAAAAGAGCCACGCCGCCAGCATAAGGGCCAGAGAATATTTAAGCCTTTCTGCAATCACTGTTTTCACCGGCTTCTTGTAAGTAATGGATTCCCCCCAGTCACCGCAGACAAAATTTCCTGCCCACTTCAGGAAACGGGTTACGGGCGGTTCCTTTAACCCCCAATGCCTTATGATCTCCTCCTTTGCCTCCTCTGAAAGGGTAGAATCTGTCCCGATATAAGCAGTCAGAGGATCCACCGGGGATGCCTCCAGGAGAAGAAAGGATAAAATGCTGACGGCTATTAAAAGTGTAAGCAATCGTAATACTGTTTTTCCCATATATTTTAGCCGGGTCATCCTTATCTTCCTCCTACTTAAATGTCCAGTCCTTCATATTGCAGATAATAGGAATCCCATGCCCGTGAGGATGGGGCACCTGGGTGGACACGGAAATATCCACCCTGTCATTTACAAAATAGCAGTGTTCTATATTGACAAGATACAAATACGGAATTTCTTCCGCATATACTTCCTGTACTTCCTTCCATTTTTCCACAGCTTTCTCGTGATCCGCGCTTTCTATTGCTTCCCTTATCCCCGCATCCACCTGTGGATTTTCATATCCCGGTGTGTTGGAATACTGGGCAGTGAGGAATGTCTCCGAAGAAAACAGCTGGTGAATCACCATGGGATTAAACTGCCCGAAGCCCCACACGACTCCGGAGCTGTAGGAGGCCTTTGTAATCTCATCCCATGTTGTCTGCTTCACTTGAATCTCTATACCAAGCTCACCTGCCTCCTCTGCAAGCGCTGCCGCAAGCTGGTAGCGATCCTGCTCATCAGAAGGGGTATAAACCTCAAAGGAACACCTTAAGTCTCCCTTTTCCCGGATGCCATCCCCGTCCGTGTCCTTCCATCCTGCTTCCAGAAGGAGCGCCTCTGCCTCCTCTTTTAGGCAGTCTGTTATTTCCGGCGCGTTGCCCCATTCAAGATTATCTGTAAATCCGTATGCCGGCACGCCAACGCCGTTAAAGGCATGCTCTATGATTTTTTTCCTGTCGATTCCGATATTTAAGGCTTCCCGCACCGCTTTGTCTGAAGTCACGTCATTTCCGGCCAGTACCTCCTCGCCATCCGGTGCTTCAACCGTCTGCAAAGGCCTGCAGGGAAGACTGATATTGCGCACGTCCATTGTCTCAAGCTTTTCCACATGCATGCCCGGTATCTCCTCCCCCGCATAGTTTGGCTGCACCATGACAATGTCAAGCTGTCCGGAGCAGGCATTTGAAAATGCGGCTTCATTATCCATATTCACAAAAGCCGCCTTTTTTATCTTGGGAGCTCCGTCAAAATAATCCTCATTGGCCTCTACGAGAAACTGCTGCCCCTCGTCATACTGCACAGCCTTAAAGGGCCCCGTACCCACCGGCAGCTCATTAAAGGCGTCACTGTCATATCCGTCACTGGGGACAATCCCAAGCTGCGCCGTCATATCCAGAAAGGGGGAATATGGCTCCGACAAAGTAATTTTTACCGTCCGTTCATCCTCTGCCTCAATAAAAGCCATCTTGCTTAAATCCACCTTCTCATTGTTTCCCTGATTTTCCTTTACCGTCTCATAGGTAAACACTACATCCTCTGCCGTAAGCTCCGATCCGTCATGGAAGGTAATCCCCTCCTTTAAAAGAAAGGTGTATGTAAGGGCATCCTCCGATATGTGAAAGCTCTCCGCCAAATCTCCCCCGTAGGTGGAATCCGGCTGCACCTTAAGAAGGGCGTTGTTAATAAAGCTCCACCCATAAGAGAAACCTCCCTTTACCGGATCAAGGGAGCTCTCCCAGAAGCCGTGCCCCACATAGCAGACAAGAGAATCCTTATCCTCCGCGCCCGCCTCTGTATTTTTCACCCCGGAATTTCCGCATGCAGATAAAGATAATATTAGCAGGCAGCAAAGGCTGCCAATTACACTCTTTCTTTTCATAGCATATCCTCCGAAAAACTTAAGATTTGCCTTATTATACATGCCTGCGCAGAATGTGGGCAAGCCTCCCGGGGGGATAAAAATAACCGCTGTCCTTCACACCCGTAAGATGTTTGCGACAGCGGTATAAAATTAATGTGTCCGCTTATAGGAATGACATCTTCGCACTGCCGTCCTTCGAACGCTATTTCCCCCTATGCATTAAATACATATTTATCAAGCCTGTCAAAAGCCTCTTTCACCCTACTTAAGGGCAGGGCCAGATTCATACGGATTGCATAAGGTCCGTGGAACATCCGTCCGTCCTGCCAGATAACTCCCACATCCGTACCTGCTTTTTGCAGCTCGTCTATTGTCCTGTTATGGGCCTCGCACCACTTCCGGCAGTCCAGAAACAGCATATAGGTTCCCTGGGGTTTACTAAGCTCTACCCCCTCAAAATGTTCTTTAATGAAATCGCAGGCATAATCCACATTTCCTCCGATTACTTCGCACAGCTCATCCACCCATTCATACCCTTCCGGCCTGTAGGCTCCAATCAGCGCATGCATGGATATGACATTCATATTATTATAATGGCATTTGCTGCTCATGGCATTTACACGGTCACGGAGATATTTATTGTAAATAATATGGTAGCTTCCTACAAGTCCCGCCAGATTAAAGGTTTTGCTCGGAGCATAAAAGGCCATCGTGCGGTTTCTCGCATCCTCGCTTACAGACTGGGTCGGTATGTGCTTATGACCTTTCAGAATAATATCAGACCATATCTCGTCTGATATCACATAGCAGTCATTGGACTTATAAACCTCCATTGCCTTTTCAATCTCCCAGCGCTCCCACACGCGGCCGCAGGGATTGTGAGGGCTGCAGAAAATTGCCGCATGGATATTCTCTGCCTTAAGCTTTGCGTCCATATCCTCGTAATCCATACGCCAGATCCCATCTTCATCCAGCTTAAGCGGACTATGTACAATCTTATACCCCCCATTTGTAAGGCTGGCAGTAAAGCCAATATAGGTAGGGCTGTGCACAAGCACCCCGTCCCCCGGCGCCGCCAGACACGCCAGTGCTGACATAACTCCGCCTAACACGCCGTTCTCATATCCAATATCCTCTTTTTCAAGACCCTCTACCCCATTTCTGGTCTCCTGCCATCTGATAATAGAATCCAGATATTCCGCGGAAGGTGAAAAATAGCCATACAAAGCATGATCTGCCCTGTTTTTAATGGCCTCCGGGATTGTAGGCACCGTAGGAAAATTCATATCCGCCACCCACATAGGAATCGCGTCAAAGCCCTCCTTCGGCCCCGGAATGTCAAAAACACCTTTCTTCTGTCCAATCGCATCCACTGCCATTGCGTCTTTACCGTGCCGGTCAATAATTGAAGTAAAATCGTATTTCATATCTTCTTTCCCCTTTCTTCTTGTCAGACATAAACTCCTTTGAAGTATAGTTTCTAAACTATACACAAGTGTACTATACTCTTTCTCAAAATGCAATTGTTTTTTAGCAAAAGATTTGAGATAATATATTTACAGTTAGAAAAAATACAAAAATGCGAGGTCAGCATCCATGAAACTAAAAGATCTTGAATCCTATAAAAAAATCGTCATCCAATGCCACGATAACCCTGACGCAGATGCTCTGGCATCAGGCTTTGGCCTGTATGTTTATTTTCACCAGAAGAAAATCCCTGTCACCTTCCTGTACAGCGGGCCTTTCCGTATCCAAAAAAGCAACCTGGTTCTCATGATAAAGGAGCTTGAGATACCTGTAGAATACATAGAAAAGGATTCCCTTTCTCCCCTCGGGGCTGATGAGCTTTTGATTACCGTTGACTGCCAGTACGGAGCTGGAAATGTTACAAAGCTCACAGCAGAAAATGCTGCTGTGATCGACCACCATCAGCCTGAAACAGACGCACTTCCCCTTACGCTGATTGACTCTGGCTGCGGAAGCTGTTCTACCATTATATGGCGGCTTCTTAAAGACGCCCATTTCCCCGTCAGCGAAGATGAAAGGCTTGCAACTGCCCTCTATTACGGGCTATACACTGATACAAACCAGCTAAGTGAAATCGATAATCCCTATGATAAGGATATGCGGGACGAGCTTCCCTTTGATAAGACTCTCATCACAAGGCTTAGAAACTGCAATTTTTCCCTGGATGAGCTTGAAATTGCCGGCGTGGCGCTTCTGCGCCATATCTTCAATGAAGCAAACCGCTATGCCGTTGTAAAGGCAAGACCCTGTGATCCCAATATCCTCGGCCTTATCAATGACCTGATTCTTCAGGTAGACATGGTAGACAAAAGTGTTGTATTCAGCGAGCTTACCGGCGGAATCAAGCTGTCAGTCCGAAGCTGTGTGAAGGAGGTCCGGGCAGATGAACTGGCCCGCTTTCTTACAGAGGGAATGGGAAGCGGCGGCGGACATATGGAAAAAGCCGGCGGTTTTATCAGTAAGCGCCGTTATCATGAAACCCATCCGGGAGTCAGCGTGGAAACCTATCTCTCCCAAAGGCTGGACGCCTATTTCGCAGAATTCGATATTATTTACGCAGAAGAGAGTCCGGCAGACGTCTCTGGCATGATAAAATACAGAAAAAAAAGGATCCCTGCCGGCTTCGTAAAATCCGGCGACATCCTTCCTGAAGGAACTCCCCTTCTCATACGGACTCTTAAGGGAGATGTGGACATCTCTGTTTCTGATGATGTCTACATCATGATTGGACTTTACGGAGATATATATCCCATCAGCAGGGAAAAATTTGAATACTCTTATAAGCCGGCTGGCGGAACCTGCCAGATTGATGCCTCCTATACTCCTACAGTTAAAAATCTGCAGACCGGCGAGATGCACAGCCTCCTCGAATACGCGCAGAACTGTATCTGCCTTGATGAAGCCTTTATTTATGCAAAACCTCTCGAAAGGTCGGTCAAGGTATTTCCTCTGTGGGATAACAGTAAATACCTTCTGGGGAAAAGGGGTGATTTTCTTGCAGTTCGCCCGGATGATCTCCATGATATTTACATCATAGAAAAAGATATTTTCGGCAGACTATATGAAGCAGCCCTTTAGGCTGCTTCTGTTCTTATCATTTTTCCCATTTCCTGTACAGAATTTTACAGGTCTTTTTATAACAGGCAATCCCATACTTATGAATGGTCTGTAATCCATCCTGTTCAAGGGCAGTCATATATTGCATTGCATCAATCTGATTCATTGCTTCCTGACATGCCCAGTCTGCTTAAACCAGGAACGGACTCGCTTTTCATAGATCCCAAGAACTTCTCTATTTGGAATTATAAGTTTGTGAACTCCGTTTTCAGGTCTTCCGGCATCCGTAAGATATCCTGTTGCAAAAAGCACACTCCACAAATAAGTTTGACGCAAATCCTCATCTTTGTCTTCAAAATCTGTATAGGTCAATTCTGGAATCAGCATTTTTTCCACAGAATCACCGGAAATCAAGGCTTCTATCTGACTCTTTGTTGTCTCTGTGGCTGACGCAATAATATCCTGCACTATCCGATTACTACTACTGTTCTCCCAATGTGCTTCCATCGGTGCATCCTTCCATGCCCGAAGCTTATCACATTGATTAATCACATCCCATGGACAATAAACGTCAACAAATCCAAAATGATAACCGTCATACCATTCTTTTATATCCTTATATCGTTGCCCTATACCGTAATATTCCAGCATTTTTTTCACTTCATCGTCTGTAAAGCCAAAATACTCTGCACACTCCACATCTGAAATTGTCCGGATTTTAAAGTTATTCAATCCTGTAAAAATACTTTCCCTTGCAATACGAAGACAGCCTGTAATTACTGCAAACTCAAGGTTTTTATTCGTTTTAAGCGCCTGACTGAATAGTGAACGGATTAGCTGGATCATTGGAGCATAATAGTGGTTTTGATAAGCTTTATCCAGAGGCACATCGTATTCATCTATCAGGACAATCACCGGCTGTCCGTAATGTTTACAAAGAATTCTGGTTAGTAGCTTTAAACTTCCCTGAAGAAACGCACTTTTTTCGAAATTACCGTCCAGTAATTGTAAAAACCGCTCCTTTTCGGACAATGACAGCCTGTCACTTTCTAAAAGAAAGCTATACCGCTCTGCCTCTTCGCTGACAATCATTCCTAAACTATCATATGCTGTCTGAAAATCTAACCCTTCCACATCCTTCAGGCTGATTGAAATCACCGGATATCTGCCCATATACTGTCTGCAAATCTCTGTTTCCTTCGCAATATCCAATCCATCGAATAAAGAAGTATCCGCTCCAATTTCAAAAAAAGATTTGAGCATATCCAGATTAAGGCTTTTCCCAAAACGCCGTGGTCTCGTAAACAGGTTCACGCTTCCTCTGGTTTCCAGAAGCTCTGCAATAAATCTGGTTTTGTCCACGTAGTAAAAACCCTTTGTCCTGATATTTCCGAAAAACTCTTCTCCTATCGGAAGCTTTAACATATCTGGCATACATCTACCTCCGGCACAATTTTTTCCATCATCAGATGGGTTAGGCTCATTGTATCATTCCTAAAAATGATATGCAAGGTTACTGATGCAAAAACGAAAGCCACTCCTTAATTTCTCTCTCCTTCCCATTATCCCCCGGTTCATAGAATACAGTCCCTTCTATCTCCTCCGGCATATACTGCTGTTTTACATAATGGTTGGGATAGTCATGTGCATATTTATACACGATGCCATGTCCAAGCTTTCCAGCTCCTTTATAATGAGCATCCTGAAGATGTACCGGAACTGTCGTCTTATAATTTCTTACATTTTCCATGGCTCTGCTGATGGCGTTTACCGCCGAATTACTCTTGGGTGCTGACGCCACATAAAGCACTGCCTGGGATAAAATGATCTGCGCCTCCGGCATCCCAACTCTCTCCACTGCCTGGGCCGCAGAAACTGCCACCGTAAGAGCCATGGGATCCGCATTTCCCACATCCTCGGACGCACAGATCATAATCCTTCTGGCAATAAACTTAATATCCTCCCCTGCATAGAGCATCTTGGCCAGATAATACACTGCCGCATCCGGGTCAGACCCTCTCATACTCTTAATGAACGCGGAAATCGTATCATAGTGATTGTCTCCCGTCTTATCGTAGCGCACCACCCGCTTCTGGATACACTGTGAGGCTGTCTCCACCGTAATATGAATCTTTCCGTCCTGGCTTCTTTCTGTCGTAAGGATTCCAAGCTCTATGGCATTTAACGCGTTTCTTGCGTCACCCCCTGAGATATCTGCAAGGAAATCAAGAGCCTCGTCATCAATCACCGCGCCGTAGCTTCCCATTCCCTTTTCCACATCGTATACCGCCCTAAGGAGAAGGGTTTTTATTTCTTCTTTCTCAAGAGGATAGAGCTCAAAGATGCTGGAGCGTGAAATAAGCGCTCCGTTCACCTCAAAATATGGGTTTTCTGTCGTTGCTCCAATCAGGGTGATCGTTCCATCCTCCACAAAGGGAAGCAGATAGTCCTGCTGACCCTTATTAAACCTGTGAATCTCATCAACAAAAAGAATGGTTTTTTTCTGATACATGCCAAGGGAATCCTTCGCTTTTTTTACCACCTCTTCCATGTCCTTTTTCCCGGCCGCCGTGGCATTAATCTGGGTAAACTCCGCGCTGGTCGTATGGGCTATCACCCTGGCAAGTGTTGTCTTACCTGTTCCCGGAGGCCCGTAGAAAATAATAGAGCCAAGCTTATCCGCCTTGATAGCCCGGTAGAGAAGCTTGTCCTTCCCGATAATGTGCTGCTGGCCTACTACCTCCTCAAGGGTTACCGGCCTAAGCCTTGAGGCCAGAGGGGCCTCCTTATCCATATTTTTTTCTCTGGCATATTCAAATAAATCCATTTCCCTTATCCTCCTATCAAATCCCGAAGCGCTTCACCTGCAATCAAAAGCCCCGCTGCCGGCGGCACAAAGGAAATACTTCCCGGAGGCAGGCTCTTTCGTCCCTCTTCCTCCCCGGATACAAAATCCCGCCTTGCTATCTCCAGCGGCTTTTCCTTCGAATACAGCACCTTTAAGCGTTTGACGCCTCTTTTCTTAAGCTCCCTTCTCATCACACGGCACAAGGGACACACGCTTGTTTCATAAATATCTGCGATCTCAAAAAGCTCCCCGTGAAGCTTATTTCCCGTGCCCATGCTGCTGATAAGGGGAATCCCGTACTCCTGCGCCTTTTCTGCAATTGCAAGCTTCGCTGTCACCGTATCAATGGCGTCTATTATATAATCGGGCCTTTCAGCAAGTATCTCCTCTATATTCTCCGGCAGGACAAAGGTCTCATAGGTAATAACCTCCGTCCCCGGGCATATATCTGCGATTCTCTCCTTCATCACCTCTGTCTTAAAACGCCCCAGCGTACTGTGGTAAGCAATAGACTGGCGGTTAATATTGGTAAGGGAAACCTTGTCGTTATCTGCCAGGACAAGACTTCCCACACCGCATCTTGCAAGGGCTTCGATACAGTGAGAGCCAACCCCTCCCACGCCAAATACAAGGACTCTCGATGCCCTAAGCCTCTCAAGTCCTTCCCTTCCTATCAGTAATTCTGTTCTTTCAAATTCATTCATGTCCGTCATCTTCTTCTAATCCAATATCATATCATCAACTGTCACAAATTCGAACCCCTCCTTCGTAAGAATATCCACAATCCGAAGGGCAGCCTCCACTGAAGAATCGTAGCAGTCGTGTAATAGAATAATATCACCTTCCTCTGCTTCCGTCACTACCTTATTTACAATTTCATCTATATTTTCTGTCGTCCAGTCAAGAGGATCAATTGTCCACATAACCGGCAGAACCTCCATTTCAAGCTCCAAATCCTTCTGCCACACTCCAAAAGGCGGCCTTACATAACGGATATGCTCACCCGTAATTCCAAAGACAATTCTATCTGTCTCATTAATCTCAAAGGCGGCCTCCTCATCTGACAGCCTCGTGATATCCACATGGTGGTAGGTGTGATTCCCAATTACATGCCCCTCCTCATAAATCCGCTGCACAAGATCAGGATTCGCCTCCGCATATTCGCCGATGAGGAAAAATGTCGCCTTGATCCCCCGCTCCTTAAGGCCGTCAAGAAGCCTGCCCGTACATGCGGCGCTGGGGCCGTCATCAAATGTAATGGCAATCTTCGGCGGTTCTATCTCCTCTTTTTCATTTCCCTTTTCCTTCTTTGCCTGTTTCTCCTCTTTTATAATTGTACTGCTCTCTACATCCTGATAACTGTTCTTAGAAAATATTCCTCCATATATAAGACTTCCAAACATAAGTATCAGGCACAAAACCTTTATTTCATGGTATCGCCTTCGTCCATTCAAACCACATGGCCCCTTTTTGTTCTTTTCCTCTATATATATGACAGATCTGATCTTTTAAATACTATATTGCACTGCCTAAATTTGCATGATATAATAGCCCTTATGTTCTAATGATGACAGGAGGTTTACATATATGACAAAAGTAATAGAACAATCTGAAATGCAGCCGGAAAATAAGATGGGCATTATGCCCGTACCGAAATTATTAATTACCATGTCCCTGCCCATGATGCTGTCCATGCTAGTGCAGGCCCTTTATAACATTGTAGACAGCATGTTTGTCGCGAAGTTAAGCGAGGATGCACTGACTGCGGTTTCCCTTGCATTCCCGGTACAGACCCTGATGATTTCCATAGCCTCCGGTACCGGCGTGGGCATCAACGCCCTGCTTTCAAGAAACCTGGGGGAAAAGAATTTTGAAGGCGCCAACAGGGCTGCAAGAAACGGACTCTTTCTTACGATTGTAAGCTGTATGATCTTTGCCGTACTGGGGGGATTCGGTTCCAGACTGTTTTTTACCCTTCAGACGGATAACCCGGTAATTGTAAAATACGGGACAGAATATATGTCCATTATTACGATTTTCTGCGCCGGAATCTTTTTGCAGATCACCTTTGAAAGACTGATGCAGTCCACTGGAAAAACCTTTTATAATATGGTCACTCAGGGACTGGGGGCAATTATCAATATTATTTTAGACCCCATTATGATTTTCGGACTGTTTGGTTTCCCCAGGCTTGAAGTGGCAGGCGCTGCCATAGCAACCATTACCGGGCAGATCATCGCTGTCTGTCTCTCCATATTTTTTAACCAGACAAAAAATAAAGAAATCAATATAAGCTTCAGACATTTCCGGCCTCACAGGCAGACCATACTTACCATTTATAAGGTAGGGCTTCCTTCCATTGTCATGCAGTCCATAGGTTCTGTCATGACTTTTGGAATGAATAAGATCCTGCTTATGTTTTCTTCCACTGCGGCGGCAGTATTCGGCGTATATTTCAAGCTCCAGAGCTTTATTTTCATGCCGATTTTCGGCCTCAATAACGGCATGACACCTATCATTGCCTACAACTACGGCGCGCGGAAGAAAAAGCGGATTACAGATACCGTTAAGCTGAGTGTCCTGATTTCCGTGTCCATTATGATACTGGGACTGCTCCTTTTCCAGTTTGGCGCAGAATTTCTCCTTAAGAACCTGTTTGACGCTTCAGACCATATGCTTGAGATCGGCGTCCCGGCTCTTCGGGTTATCAGTATTCCGTTCCCGGTTGCCGGTTTCTGCATCATTGCCGGAAGTGTGTTCCAGGCGCTGGGAAATGGGGTTTACAGCCTGATTGTTTCCGCCGCAAGACAGCTTGCTGTCCTGCTTCCGGTGGCATTTATATTCGCAAAAATATTCGGGCTGTCCGCAGTATGGTGGTCCTTCCCCATTGCGGAGATAGCATCTATGATATTGTCCACAATCCTGTTGAGGAGAATATACAGACTGCAGGTGAAACCCTTAGACTGAAAATTTCTTATAAAAATTAAACAGCAAAAGCGGAGGATAAAGACAAGGAGTTAGCTAACCAGCTCCGTAAGGCAAAAGCAAAACTTGAGGCGTTAGGTATTGTAACCGAAAACTTAATAATCGAATAGCAAAAAGCGGCGTACTTAGGAGAAGGGGGCGGATAACTATTCCGTCCCCCCGGCCGCGCTGTCATAAGAAACGCAGCCTGTCGAAAGATTTCTGTTCATTTCTTCACGCTCCACCCGAATTTTCCCAAATCTTTTCCAAGTGAGAAATATTCCCCGTGTGAATATGCCAAAAGCCCGGAATCGTTAAGCTCAAACTTCCCGTTTTCTCTCATATATTTCTCATCCGCCTGTACAGCTATGATCTCTGCAAGAAACATATGATGTGACCCGAGTTCTTTTACTTCGCACACTTTACATTCCAGATTTACCGGACTTTCCTCTATAACAGGAGCAAAGGAAAGCTTTACGGCCTTCCCTCTGGTAAGCCCTGTTTCCTTCCATTTATCAAAATCCTTCCCAGAGCGCACCCCGCACCAGTCTGCCGCCCGGGCAAGCTTTTCTGTCGTCAGGTTCACGGCAAATTCCCCGCTTTCACGGAGCATATGATAGGAATACCGCTCCGGCCTTACAGAAATATAAAGCATGGCCGGATTCGTACATACGGTTCCTGTCCACGCTATGGTAATAATATTGTCATTGCCCTTCTTATCCGCTGTACTCACCATAACTGCCGGGAGGGGATAAAGCATATTCCCCGGCTTCCATACCTGTTTTCCCATTTCTCCTTCCCTCCTACTGCTGCAGCGCTGCTACCAGCGCCGGAATCAGCTGCTTCTTTCTGGATACCACGCCTTTTAATATAATCTTCTCGGCGTTTTCCGGCACGTCAAATGCCTCTGCAATATTTGCCCTGGCCCCCGTACCGCAGCACAAAAGCTCCGTGGACTCATCCAGAATATCTGTCAGCATGAAATAAATCATCTGCAGACGATTCTCCTCTAATACCTTTGGCAGATGGTCTGTAAGCTTCTCCTTAATTTCCAGAAGCTCCTCCTTATTCATGGAATTAATCTGCCCTACGCCGAACACCGTATCATTTACCGTAAACTGCTTAAAATCCTGGAAACAGATTTCCTCGGCGCTCTTTCCCTTCATGCTGCTTCCTGCGTTGAACATCTCCCGCGCCATATCCTCCAGATTAATCTCTGCTAACGCGGCAAGCTTTTTGGCAACCTTCTCATCAAGGGCCGTGCAGGTGGGAGAACGGAACAAAAGAGTGTCGGAAATAATCGCCGCACAGAGAAGCCCCGCAATCTTTTTGGAAATTTTGACCCCTGCCTCCTCATACATCTGAAAAACAATGGTTGCCGTACAGCCCACCGGCTGATTCCTGAAAAATACCGGTCCGAGAGTCTCAATATTTCCAAGCCTGTGATGATCAATAATCTCCACAATCTCTGCCTCTTCGATTCCGCCTACTGCCTGGGACTTTTCATTGTGGTCTACCAGTATGACCTTCTTCTTACTGGAATTCATAAAACGGCGTCTGGAAATAAATCCCTTAAACCTTCCGTGCCGGTCTAAAATCGGAAAATCACGGTACTTTTTCTTTGTCATGATTTCTTTAATATCATCCACATAGTCACTCATCCGGAAGGTGGTAAGAGGCCCCTTGCTCATAAAATATTTTACCGGAATACTCTGATTAATCAGACGCACAGCCGTAAATGTGTCATAAGGAGTACGGATAACTACCATACTCTGCTCCTCTGCCTTCTTAAGAAGCTCATCAGGTACCTGCGCGTCATGGCACACGATCAGGCAGCTGGCATCAATGTCCACGGCGCACGCCTGAGCCTCATACCGGTTGCCTACGATTACCAGGTCATCCTTCTCAATAAACTCCTCCATAAGCTGCGCATTTGACGCGCCGATAGTCACCTTGCCCTTTGTGAACTGCCCGTGCTCATTTCCTACAAGCATGGTCCCTTTCAAAGTATTCACAATATTCTTATACTGGGTCTTTGCCTCCGCCAGGATATGGTTATCGTGCACATCCATGTAGGACTTTGCAATGTCGCCGGTAGAAATCACGCCCTCCAGCTCCCCGTCCTTTACAACCGGTATGGTCTTTACCTGATTCTCCTTCATCTTTGCCCAGGTATCTTTAATAGAAATATTCGGGTCAACCCCCTCGATTTTATGTATGTCAATGTCCTTTACCTGGAGCTTTACATTCGATAACAGAGACGGCGCCTCTATCTTAAAGCGCTTCAGGACATAGGCGGTTTCCTCATTAATCTGCCCAGCCCTTCTGGCCTCATATTCATTTCCTGTTATTTTATGCTTAAGCTGTGCATAGGCAATCGCCGAACAGATGGAATCCGTATCCGGATTCTTATGTCCTACAACATACACCTTTCCTGCCTTGTTTCCCATATTTTCACCTCATATTAACATTATTTAAATTTAGATTGCCATTTTTTTGTACATTCGTCAACCTAAATTTCGGAAAATCTCTATATTTTCTTTGAATAACCGGAAATTATGTGCTATACTATCCTCGTATGTACAAGTCTAAGGATTCAGGAAGGGAATTGCAATGAGTGAAGAATTATTACAAGAAGAAACAAAAGCAGCAGAATCTGCTGAAGAGATGACAATGGCAGATTTAGAAGAGCATTTTGATGATGCAAATCCATGGAATGTGGTAAAAGATTACATGGAAAAGAAAACCGTGCTCCCCGTAAAGGTTGAGGGCATTGTAAACGGCGGCGCTATCGCTATGGTAGAGGGACTGCGGGGATTCATTCCTGCATCCAAGCTGTCCTTGTCCTATATTGAGGATCTGGAAACCTATCTTCTTAAGGATATCGAGGTACAGGTCATTGACGCAGACCAGGCAAACGGCCGCCTCGTTCTCTCCGCACGGGAGATCTTAAAGGAAAAGGAAAGAAAAGCGCTGGAGGAGAAGATTGCCAATGTAAAGGTTGGAAGCGTAACCACCGGTACTGTTGAGACGCTCCAGAATTACGGCGCATTTGTCCGCCTAAGCGATGGGCTCTCCGGCCTGGTACATGTATCCCAGATAAGCCAGAAGCGTATCAAGGCTCCTAAGGATGTCCTTAAGGTTGGTGACGAAGTGTCTGTTAAAATCATCGGCGTAAAGGATGGAAAGATCAGCCTTAGCATGAAGGCTCTTGAAGAGGTTCATGAAGAGCCGGTGGAAAGAGTAGAGCTTCCAAAATCAGAGAGGATTGGAACAAGCCTCGGAGATCTGTTTAAGAATATTAAGCTGTAAAGTTTCCACCTGTACGGTTGGAATATCGTTCGAGGGACGGCAATTCGGGGCAGTTCTTCCCCACGCAGGCAGGGCAGCGCTACGGTGAGCTAACGACTAACTTCGACTAAGGAATTCAGGAGAGCCTTCATTCCTAAGTCTTCGTAAGTCGTGGATCTCACCTTCGCTAAGAGCGCCCTTTTAGCGCCTGCTTAGGGGAAGAATTGCCCCGAACTGCCTGTAACCGAAAAAATCTCCATCTGTGCTGTTGAAACATTATTTTCGATGCACAGGCAGTTTTAAGATGCCCTTCCTATAAGCAGACATCAGGGGGCGTTTTTAACGAAGGTGAAATCCACCGCTTATGAAGACTTAGGAGTGAAGGCTCTCCTGAACTCCTTAGCCTTCGTTAGCGGTTAGTTCACCGGAGTGCTGCCCAGTCTGCGTTAGGAAGGGCATCTTAAAACTGCCGTCCGCCGAATATTATTCCAACCGTACAAATGGAATTTTCTCCATCTCCTCTATCCACAATGCACCGCATGCATCGCTTGGCATCCTCCAGTCTCCTCTGGGTGAGAGCGCCACCGTACCCACCTTCGGCCCATCGGGCAGGCAGGAGCGTTTAAACTGCTGGCTGAAAAATCTCCGGTAAAAGGTTTTAAGCCATTTATAAATCACCTTATCCTCATATTCCCCTGCAAATGCAAGCCTTGCAAGCCGGTAAATCTTCTCCGGCGGATACCCGAAACGAAGCATATAGTAAAGGTAAAAATCATGCAGCTCATAAGGCCCTACCAGATCCTCTGTTTTCTGGGCTATCTCGCCGTCCTTTGGCGGAAGCAGCTCCGGGCTTACCGGCGTATCAAGCACGTCATACAGAACCTTCTTAAGCTCCCCGTCCCCGCATGCATCTGCATAATAATGAACCAGATGCCTGACAAGAGTTTTGGGAACAGAGGCATTTACCCCGTACATGGACATATGATCCCCGTTATAGGTTGCCCACCCGAGGGCCAGCTCCGACATATCCCCGGTTCCGATAGCAAGCCCTCCCGTCTGGTTTGCAATATCCATCAGCACCTGGGTCCGCTCCCTGGCCTGGGCATTTTCGAAGGTAACACTGTGATCCTCCGGGTCATGCCCGATATCCTTAAAATGAGCAAGCACTGACTCCCTGATGGGAACCTCCCTAAGCTCTGCCCCCAGGCTTACGGACATCCTGCAGGCATTCTGGTAGGTTCTGTCCGTGGTGCCAAAACAGGGCATGGTTACCGCTGTAATTCTTTTTCGTTCCATTCCAAGCATGTCAAAGGCTTTGGCCGTCACAAGAAGGGCAAGGGTAGAATCAAGCCCCCCGGAAATACCCACGACAGCGCTCCCTGCCCCTGTATGTGCCAGACGCTTCTTAAGCCCCATGGCCTGTATGGTAAGAATCTCCTCGCAGCGCTTCGCGCGCTTAACTCCCGATTCCGGTACAAAGGGGCGGGAAGAAATCTTACGTGTCAGCGCCGTCTCTTCTGCCTTTATGGAAAAAGGAATCCGGGGAAGCCTGTGCCCGCCCGCTGTCTGAAAGGTAGTATTTTTTCTCCGTTCACTAATCATCCTCTGTATGTCAATCTCTGAATAAATGACTCCGTTTTCAAATCGTTTTCCCTCCGAAAGCACCGTCCCGTTCTCGGCAATCAGATTATGGCCGCCGAATACCAGATCTGTCGTAGATTCCCCCTCCCCGGCATTGGCATACACGTACCCGCAGATAAGCCTTGCCGACTGGCCGGAAATCAGGCTTTTTCTATACTCCTCTTTCCCGATAGTCTCATCGCTTGCGGAGCAGTTTACGATAATCACCGCGCCCTCTCTCGCCGCCTCAATACTGGGCGGTACCGGTGACCACACATCCTCGCAGATCTCCGCAGACACAATCAGGGAATCCATTTCCCCTGCCTCAAAAAGGAGCCTGGGTCCAAAGGGAATCCGATCCCCGTCAAAGAGAAGCTCTCCCGCTTCCTTTGGGCCGGCTGAAAACTGGCGCATCTCATAGAATTCTCCGTAATTAGGCAGGAAGCTCTTTGTCGTAAGCCCCAGGATCCTGCCGTCATTTAATGCTGCCGCCACATTATAGAGCTCCCCGTCCGCGGCAACCGGCGCTCCCACAAAGATAAGCCCGTCCTTTCCCTTTGTATGCTCTGCGATAACATGCAGAGCCTCTCTTGCCTTCGAAAGAAGAAGCTCCTGTGTAAACAAATCCCCGCAGGTATATCCTGTAATGCACAGCTCGGGAAATACTATAATCTTTGCCCCCTCTCTCACCGTCTCATCAATTTTCCTGCATATCTGCTCCGTATTATAGGCCACATCCGCCACCCGGATATCCGGGGTTACTGCCGCCACCTTAACAAATCCATGCTTCATATTCCTTACCGTCCCCTATCTGCTTCTTTTTATGATTCTCTTCAAATCCTCCACTGTATAATGATAAGCCGTATTGCAGAAGTGACACTTTACCTCAATGTTCTTCCCGTCCTCAATCATTTCCTGGATATCCTTCCTGCCGATACTTACCACTGCCTGCTCCACTCGTTCCTTGGAACAGTTACAGTAAAATCTCGTATCCATAGTATCTGTAATCTCTAAGCCAAGGTTTCCAAGGAGGGCATCCAAAAGCTGCTCCGGCGTATATCCCTTATCCAAAAGGGCTGTCACGGAGGTTACATTTTTCAGATTTTCCTCCAGCTGTCTTATCATCTCTTCCTTTGCAAAGGGCATAAGCTGGATAATAAATCCGCCCGCGCACTTCACCGTGTTATTCTTCTCCATCAGAACCCCTAAGCCTACCGTGGACGGAATCTGCTCCGAATTGGCAAAATAATAGGTCAGATCCTCTGCAATCTCACTGCTTACGAGAACTGTCTGGCCGGAGTACGGCTCCTTAAGTCCCATGTCCTTAATCACCTGCAGAAGCCCGACACCTACGGCGCCGCCCACGTCAAGCTTCCCGTTCTTCGGGGGCAGAATTACATCCGGGTTTAACACATACCCCTTTACATCCCCATGGCTGTCTGCCGTCACCGTAATTCCCCCGAGAGGGCCGCCTGACCGGATCTGCAGTGTCAGCATATCCGTATCATTTTTCATCATGCTTCCCATCATGGCTCCCGCTGTCAGAAGACGCCCCAGGGCCGCAGTGGCCACCGGGCTTGTCCCGTGGCGCCTCCTCGCCTCCTCCACAAGGGCTCCTGTTGTCGCGGCAAAGGCTCTCGCCTGCCCGTCCGCCGCTGTCGCTCTCACGATATAATCCTTCATATCTCCATAATTCCTTTCCCATTCTCTCTTGCAATCACACAGATTCTTTCACTGTCTTTTTTCGGAGGCTCCCTCGTATATGCGTCATAAGCCTTCTCAAATATAAGACCGGAACGCGCGATAAGCGTTTTCATTTTCTCCAGCGTATACGCCTTCTGGAAATGTGTCTCCTGATATCTCCGGTACAGTCCCCTCTTTTCCTCATCCCGGATAAAAAGAGTCAGCTCATACTCATTGATTTCCTCATCCTCATCATAATAATTGTCCCAGATGAAGCTCGCGTCCTCCCGGTTCTCTGCAATCACCTGGTCCCCAAGTATTTCCCGGTACTTATATTCCGTGTTAAAATCAAAAAGAAAGATTCCGCCCGGATCCAGATAATTGTTCACCAGACAGAAAACTTCCGTAAGCTCTTCCTCTTCCAAAATATAATTCACACAGTCGCAGACGCTTACCACCGCCTGCACCGTGCCGTAGAGCTCGAACTCGCGCATATCCTGAAGAAGATACAGGATATCATGCCCGCTTTTTTCCTTTTTCCTCATGGCAAGTTCCAGCATCTCCCCGGAGCTGTCCGCGCCGATCATGTCATACCCGTACCCGGCCATACATTCCGTAAGGCTCCCTGTCCCGCAGCCAAGCTCCAGCACAAGGCCATTCTTTATACCGTATCCTGCAAGAATCTCCCTGATATAAGCGGCCCATTCCTGATACGGAACATTATCCATAAATATATCATATACCTCTGCAAAGCCTGTATATGCCTCCATGGCCTTCCTCCCCTGTCCTTAGCGCAAATTAAAACACCACCATCAGAAGCATCTTAAACCTCTCCTGCCCGTAAACTGCGTGGGGCTTTCTCGCCGGCATGACAATGCTCTTTCCCTCCTCAAGAATATACTCTGTTCCTTCAATGGTAAACTTTCCTGTTCCTTCAAGGACGGTCACCATAGCGTCCCCACCGGACTCGTGGGTGCTGATCTCCTCATCCTTCTCAAAAGCAAATAAGGTGACGCTGACCGCCTGGTTCTGGACAAGAGTTTTACTTACGACCTGTCCCTCCTGGTACGCAACCTGCTCCTTTAACTCTAAAATCTGTTTCTTATCAATATTTTTATATCCAGTCATATTATTTTCCCTTTCCTTTCCATTTCTTCCTAAAATTTTAACATTACACTGCTATTATTTCAATCACTATTTGCATTAGAGAAGGGGTGCCATATAGAGAGGCAGATATATATCTTCATCCTCTATTTTCAAATCACTTGTATGCAGTATATAAGAGAGGTATACCTGATCCTTATATTTTCTCTTAAATTTTTTCAGGGATGACAGTGTATAATTCTTGCCAGACTTAACTTCAATGGGTGAAATGTTATGCCTGCTGCTGATTTTATTTTTTGCAATCAGAAAATCAATTTCCATACGGCAGGAGGCATCGCTGCGCGAAGAATTTGAATAAAAGTAAAGCTTACGTCCGCCTGCTGTAAGCATCTGCGCGACTACATTCTCCACAATCATTCCCATATTTACCTCCAGCTTATCAAACAGAATCTTTTTATATATCTCTTCACTCACAATTCCATTCTCATCAAATGCGTGGCTGATAAGCAGTCCGGTATCTCCCATATAACACTTCAGCAATGTCCGGTCCCGGTTCATATTTAGCCCTACATTTGGCTCTGTAGAATTGTAACAGTTATTTACAATCATTGCATCAGATAACCAGAAAAATGCGTCCTTATATTCGTTAAATCTGGCTCCTTCTTTGACCGCGGCAAGCTTAAAATGCCGCTTCTGATTTTTTAACTGGGAAGGAAGCTCGTCATAGATTGCCTCTACCTTCATTTCATACCCTCTTGCATGTTTGCGGATATCATCACGGTACAAATTCAAAATTCTGCGTTTTACCCGGTCGGCCTCTTCGAAATCACGGGTTTCTGTATAAGTCAGAACAGCCTGCGGCATCCCTCCCACAATCAAGTACTGACGGAACAGATCCATTGCTTTCCTGTGCAGCGCCTGCCCAAGCGGTTTTTTCTTTTCAAAACAATGGCGGATGAAATCCATCATAGTCTCATTTCCCATTGCCCAGAGAAATTCTTCAAAATCCATAGGATACATATTCAAATGATCCTCTTCTGACGGAATCAGTATGTCCTTCACATTTTCCCGTATTGAGATAAGTGAACCTGTCTCAATATAGTCATAACGCCCGTCTTCCACCAGATATTTAACAGCGCTCCTGGCCCTTGGAAACAGCTGTACCTCATCAAAAATAATCAGGGACTCTCTCTCATAGAGCTTCGTATCAAATAGTGTTGCAAGCTTCAGTAAAAAAATATTCATATCCCCTAAGTCGTGAATAAATATATCTTTAATCCTTTGATCTGCCTTATTAAAGTCTATCAGAATATATGATTTATACTCCGATTTTGCAAATTTTTCTACAATGTAGCTTTTCCCGACACGCCGGGCTCCCTGCAGCAAAAGTGCACTTTTTCCATTACTTTTTTCCTTCCACTGCTTCAAATGTTCATACATTTTTCTGCGCATTGTTATATCCTCCAGTTCTATTTTAACACAAATCGAGATTTTCTATTACAATAATTTAACATAAATCAAGATTTTTTACAATCATATTATTACATAAATCAATTTTTTTCACCTGTACGGTTGGAATATTATTTCAAGGGACGGAAGTTTTAAGATGCCCTTCCTAACGCAGACGTAGGCAACACTCCGGTGAACTAACCGCTAACAAAGGCTAAGGAGTTCAGGAAAGCCTTCACTCCTAAGTCTTACGTAAGCGGTGGATTTCACCTCCGTTAAAAACGCCCCCTGATGTCTGCTTATAGGAAGGGCATCTTAAAACTTCCTGTGCATCGAAAATGATGTTTCAGCAGTACAGATGGAGATTTTTTCAGTGCACAGGCCGCTCTGGGCAGTTCTTCCCCTAAGCAGGCGTTAAAAGGGCGTCCTTAGCGAAGGTGAGATCCA
>CATBDC010000009.1 GCA_949502235.1 uncultured Lachnospiraceae bacterium
CTTTTTGTGCGTTAAAAGTCAGTGGAAAGTCTGACTTTTGACACCCACATCATATGATGCCAGGGTTAAAAAATATTTTGCCCTTTATGATAACAGGTTATGACAAAGGAGTTTAGATTATGAAAATTATTGTGATTGGTCCAAGAGGGAAGATGGGAAGATTAATTACACAGGCTGCTGCCGAACGCAGTGACATGGAGCTTATTGCCGGAGTTGCTCCCAAAGGCCGGGATTATATCGGCACTGACTTAGGTACTGCGGCCATGGTAGGAAGGGAGCTTCATGTACCCGTTGTAGATGACCTTGAAGACGTAATTGAAGGCTGTGATGTCATCATTGACTTTTCTACAAAAGAAATGGCAATGAAGGTTCTTGACCTTGCGATTTCACACAAAAAAGCGCTTGTATGCGGTACAACTGGCTTTGGCCCGGAGGAAATGCAGCGTTTCCATGATGCTGCTGCACATATCCCCATGCTTTATGCCGCAAATACCTCCAAACTGGTAAATATTATGAACAGACTTTTGGAACTTGTGGCCGAAACTGCCGGGGATGAACTGGACATTGAGATACTGGAAATGCATGACCAGTGGAAAAAGGACGCTCCAAGCGGAACCTCTAAGGAAATGGGAGAAATCATCGCCGGCGCTTTAGGAAAAGAGCTATCTGATGTGGCAGTATATGGGAGAAACGGCGCTTCACCGCGCAAAAAGGGCACAATCGGCTATCACTCCCTTCGTGCCGGGAATATTCCCAGCAGCCATACTGTATTTTTCGGCGGAATAGGAGAACGTCTGGAAATCACCCACCATTCCTATAACTGGGAATGTTTCGCAAGGGGAGCCTGCGACTGTGCCGCTTTCCTTTACGGAAAAGCCCCCGGATTTTATACCATCAAGGATGTGTTAAATTTTTAATAAAGTATTGCTTTCTTTACCGAAAGAAAGTATAATTGTATTAACTCAATAATACAATTATTTTTATGAGGAGGTACACTATGATACTGGTAAACACAGATTATATTCCCGGGAAAAGTTTTGAGATGATTGGACTGGTGCGCGGAACTATGATTCAGTCTGTGCATGTGGGAAAAGACATTATGAACAGCTTCCGTACACTTGTAGGCGGGGAGCTCACCTCATATACAGAAATGATGAATGAGGCCAGAGCCACTGCCACAAAAAGAATGGCTGACGATGCCGCTGCCATGGGTGCTGACGCTGTAATCAATATCCGCTATGCCTCCAGCCAGGTTATGCAGGGCGCTGCAGAGATTATGGCATACGGAACAGCAGTAAAATTCGTATAGCGCATTGGGGACAGGGTTTTTTTAATCTGGGACGGGGTATTTCTAGAAATCCCCCGTCCCCAACATATCCAGTATTTCATTTTTCGGCTTCGCGCCAACCTCGCGTTTCACAGCCTGTCCGTCTTTAAAAAGGATCAGTGTGGGAATCGACATTACCTTATACTGTCTTGCAAGCTCGCTTTCCTTGTCCACATCCACCTTCCCAATTTTCGCGCCTGTCACTTCTCCTGCGATTTCTTCAATCACCGGTCCCACCATCTGACACGGACCGCACCATGTTGCCCAGAAATCTACCAGTACAGGCACCTTTGAGTCTAAGACCTCTTCCTTAAAATTTTCCTTTGTTAAATGTATTGCTGCCATGTTTATCTTCCTTTCTTTTATGCAGATTTTCTATACCTATCCTTATTATATACGATCTCCTCAAAATGATACAAGTACTAAATCCTTTCCGTCAAGTGACGCATGGATAAGTGTATCATGCCCGTCATAGACAAGCTTCAGGGAAAAGAACTCCCTGTCCTCATCAATCAGGCGGAAAAATATCTTATCTCCCTCCCAGATATTAAGCTTATACAGCTCCTTCTTCTCCACCCACTCAAGCTCCCCCTCATCGCATCTGCAGGGCGTACCCTCAAAGCCATCGGCAGTGAAAAGGGACATGTATTCTGTCACTCCGTTTCCTGACACGAAGGTTACAATCCCCCTGTACCGGTAAGAGGTCAGTGTGTAGCCCGTTTCCTCTTTCACCTCGCGGAGCAGACATTCCTCCGGGCTTTCATCTGCCTCAAAGTGTCCCCCTACCCCGATCCATTTGTCTTTATTTACATCATTTTTCTTAACCGTACGATGAAGCATTAAATATTTGCCGTCATGTTCAATATAACAAAGGGTGCTAAGTACTGCCATGCTTTTTTGTTCACTCCATTTCTATTTTCAATTCTCTATTTAGGTGTTATAATATATCCTGCTTTCACCATAAAGCTATTTTACATGAATTGCAGGAGAAATGCAATGAACCGTACCATTGAATATAAAGTTGAATCCGATGCAGCCGGACTTAGAATCGAACAGTTTTTAAAAAGAAAGGGATATTCCTCCCAGAATCTGGCCCAAATCAAACGCATGCCAGAGAGCGTGCTTATAAACGGCCGGCACTCCTATATGCGGGATACTGTAAAAACCGGTGACCGGCTTACTGTCCGGATTATGGAGACAAAATGCTCCCGTCACATTCCTCCGGTTAAGCTTCCTCTGTCAATCTTATATGAAGACGAGGATATCCTTGTCCTGAACAAGCCGGCCGGCATGCCTACTCATCCATCTATGAATAATTATACAAATACACTGGCAAATGCCCTTGCATGGTACTATCAGGAACAGAACAAGCCTTTTATCTTCCGCTGTACTAACAGACTGGATCGGGATACATCGGGTGTTACAGTTGCATCCAAGCATCTTGTCAGCGCAAATATCCTTTCCGGCCAGACCTTCCGCCGGGAAATCCACCGGGAATATCTCGCCATTGCCCGCGGACGGGTAACCCCCTCTTCCGGAACTATCTGTGCGCCCCTTGCAAGAAAACCCAGAACGATTATCGAGCGCACAGTAGATTTTGAGGAGGGAGAAACAGCCATAACCCATTATCAGGTTGTGACAGAAAAAAACGGGCACAGTCTTGTTTCCCTGTGGCTGGAAACAGGCCGCACCCATCAGATCCGTATTCATATGAAATATGCGGGCTTTCCCCTCATCGGTGATTACCTGTACAATCCTGATATGGAACATATCGGACGCCAGGCCCTTCACTCATATAAGCTGTCCTTCTCTCATCCCATAACCGGGGAATGGATGGAATTTAGCGCACCCCTTCCGGAGGATATGAAAGCAGTTTTAGTCTAACACTTTTTTTAAGGTTTCAAATAACACCTTTACATCAATGGGCTTTGCAATGTGGTCATTCATGCCGCAGCGCAGCGCCTCCTGCTTATCCTCCTCAAAGGCATTTGCAGTCATGGCAAGAACCGGTATGGATGCCAGCTTTTTATTCTCCAGCTTCCGTATCTCCTTTACTGCCTCATAGCCGTTCATCACAGGCATCTGTACATCCATAAGCACTACCTGGTAATATCCCGGCCTGGATTTCTTCAGCATATCCACGGCAATCCGCCCATTGGGGGCAACCTCTGTCGTAAATCCTGCATCTCCCAGTATCTCCACGGCGATTTCCTGGTTCAGCTCATTGTCCTCTGCCAGAAGTATACGGCCCGCTTCAAAGCTAACGCCCTTATCTTCTTCTCTCTCATCCTCATCGGATGTATTTACAATGGAATTCAGGCAGCTTCTAAGCTCTGACAGAAACAAAGGCTTGCTGCAGAAGGCAGTGACGCCGGCCTCCCTTGCCTCTTCTTCAATATCTGCCCAGTCATACGCAGTCAGTACAATAATCGGCGTATCCTCTCCTGTCTCCTTGCGTATTCTTCTTGTAACCTCAACCCCATTCATATCCGGCAGCATCCAGTCAACAATATACACACTGTAGCCTGCTCCTCTTGAAACTGCCTGACGCGTACGAAGCACCGCCTCCTTACCGGACAGCGTCCATTCTGCACGCATGCCCACCTGCTCAAGCATATAAGATACGCTGTCACAGGTATTGAAATCATCGTCCACCACCAGAGCCTTCAGGTTCCATAACTGCGGGATCTCCTTTACCTCCTTCGCCTCTGCATTCAGACGGAAGGTAAAGTTTACAATAAATTCGGTTCCTATCCCCTGCTCGCTTTTCACTTCAATAGAGCCGTTCATCATATCCACAATATTCTTTGTAATCGCCATCCCGAGTCCGGTTCCCTGCACACCGCTGTGGGTTGTATTTTTTTCTCTCTCAAAAGGCTCAAAGATATGGGATACAAACTCCTTGCTCATACCGATTCCCGTATCCTTAATATGGAATTCATAATTAGCATATCCAGTAGGAGCCCCGGCCTTCTCAATCAGACGCAGGCTGACGGTTCCCCCTGCACCCGTATACTTTATAGAATTACTTAAAAGGTTTAGGAGCACCTGATTTAAGCGCAGCTTATCGCAGCAAATATCCTCATCAATCACATCCACTGTATCTATGTACAAATCAAGCTGCTTTGAATGGATATCCGCCTGAACAATATTCCGAAGCCCGTGGAGAATCTCTGACAGCCGGCAGGGCTGTTCCTCCAGATGCATCTTTCCGCTCTCAATACGGCTCATATCCAGCACATCATTGATCAGGCTTAAAAGATGGTTTCCGGAAGTCATGATCTTCCCCAAATATTCCTCCACCTGCTCTTTTCTTTCAATATGAGTAAGCGCCAATGCCGTAAAGCCCACAATTGCATTCATAGGCGTGCGGATATCATGGGACATATTAGAAAGAAACATACTCTTAGCCTTATTTGCCCTGTTGGCCTGCATGAGTGCATCCTCCAGGAGCCCTTTTTGTTCCATTTCATTTCTGATTTCCTCGTCAACACTGCGGAAACCGAGAACAATACCCTGGACGTCTGTCCATGCCCCTGCACGTACGGCTTTCATCTGATAGTATTTCATCTCACCGTCTTTCATAATCCGGTAATTGATATGATATACACTGTTTTCCGTCAGTTCCTTCCTAAGAACCTCCCGGGAGAAAACATGGCGGAGCATCTCTCTATCCTCTTCATAGACAACCTTCTCAATGTACCCCTCCATACTTTTCTCCAGTGAAATTTCACCGGAAAAGGCAGACTCATACATATAGCAGTTATCCCCCATTCTTAGGGGCATTCCCATCCCTGTAGCAAGATCAAAAAAGCATACAAGGTTATAATCAATAGAAAGAGCGTGGATAAGCTCCATCTGATGTCTTTCATTTTCCTTTTCCCTAAGCTTCTGTGCCGTGCAGTCAAGAAGGAATCTCTGGTAAAGGGGCTCCCCGTTTTCATTTAAAAGCTTGACATTTCCCATAACGTGCAGAAGATCCCCGTTCTTATGGCGGACTCGGTATTCTATACTGACGCTGTCTCCCTCTTTCTTAAGCTCTCTTATGGCCGTTCTAAGCCGTCCCTTATCCTCGTCTACTACAGATGCGGCAACCATGTCAAAGCCCGCTTCTGTCATCTCCTCCTGTGATTCATATCCCAGAATATTAAGTGCTGCCCGGTTTACGCTTATGATCCGGCTTCCATCCACAGTGTGGCACATAACACCACATTCCATTGTCGTAAAAATAGTCTCAAGTGTATGGTTCTTCTGAATAATCTCCTGTTCATAAGCCCTCTCCTGGGTCACGTCAATAGCCACTCCAACGGTTCCCATTACACTTCCGTCCAGATCATAAAGGGGAGATTTGTAAGTGGTAAGCAGTCTCTCGCCGTCTCCGGTCTTTATCGTCTCCTCTGACACAAAGGTCTTCCGGCTGGACATAACAATCCTCTCTGACTCTATACATGCAGGATCGTCATGCTCCACATCCCAGATATATGCGTGTCCCTGTCCCTCTACCTGCTTTTTCGTCTTGTTAACGGTCTTGCAGAAGCTGTCGTTCACCTTTTCATGGATTCCGTTCTTATCCTTGAACCAGACAAGGTTCGGCACATTATTGATGGCTGTTTCCAGATACTGGCTGGTCTGCCAGTGATCCCTATCCTTCTTGTATTCCTGCTGTCCTCTTGAAATACGGAAATTTATCTCAGCATCCGACATGGGCAGCATCCATATATCCTTTACTCCGGACAAATCCCCCGGAAGCTTCGAAAACTGCTCTTTTTCTGCGAGAAGCACAAGCTCCGAACCTTCTTTCATATCTGAAAGAAGCTCCGTAACCGTTTCTTCCTCATCTATATTCTGTAAATTGGCAAGAATTACATCCGCCTGCGCAGCCGCTGTCTTTTCAAATTCCTTTTCTTCTGTAAACTCATATGTAAAATCTTCAAGCGGCGCCATTTCCCTCATAAGCTCAAATGGCCTGCAATGCTGACCTGCTAAATAGAAATGTATATGACAATGATACATCCTTGTCTTCCCCCTGTATTTTATGGTCAAAAACTGTTATATTAATATCATACTGTATTTCGGGAATCATATCAATTACTTTATTCCATAAAATATAAAAGAAATGTTAAAAATGTTGCGCCCACGTTTTTAATTTTACAAATCCTTTAGTATATCCTTCAAATAGTCTGCGCTTTTAACCATTCCCACCTCTGCCTCTGGTATATCCATAGGATGCCACCTGCGCTCATACTCAAGGGAAAGATATCCTGTATATCCTATCTCATGCAGCCGTTTTATAATATCTCTCCATGGCAGGACACCCTCTCCGACAATTCTTGTCACGACCGCTCTCTCTTCCTCGTTTACATGAGTCACTGATCCGGCTTTAAACTTCATCCCCTCAGCTTTAAATTCAAAATCCTTTACATGGACATAATAAATTTTATCCTTCTGTATTTCAATGCATTTTTCATAATCCTCCCCGGAAAGAAATCCAATATTCGCCTGATCATAGAGAATACCTACATTTTCACGGTCAATCTCACTGACAATATCATACGTAATTTCAGGTCCTGTTGTCATTGTATTAAAATGATTCTCAAGAACAAGACGGATATTATATTGAACCGCTTCATCTGCAAGACTCCTCATGGTTTCTATAAGAATCCTGCGTTTTTCTTCAAAACAGCCGTCTCCTTCCAGAAAGGTACCCCCATATATTCTGATATAATGGGCATCTAAAAGCCTGGCAAGTGTAATGCAGCGCCTACATTCATCTATTGCTGCCTCACGTTTTTTAGTATCTGGCAGATTATAATCACTGGCATAAGAAACAATCCCTGAAACCTCTAGTCCCAGCGCGTCCAGCTGCTCCTTCATCTTTAGCACTTCTTCCTCTGATGTGGTGCTATGCAGCGCGCATTTATATCCATCCTGATAGATGATTTCGATGGCATCCATTCCTGAAGCTGCAAACAGCTTTGCTGCTTCAAGTACCGTTAATTCCGGTGTGCCCATTGTATGGCCTGCTATTTTCATCTCTTTACTCCAATCCCGGAAGCCCTGCTTTTATCAAAATCTCATGCATCAGCTCATGGGTTTTGTAAGCATCTTCCGCATTTGTAACAGGTTGTTTCCTTGTAATTACACAGTCAATAAAATGCCGGACCTCCTGGGTAAAGCCCATTTTATCTTCTACTCTGGCCCATCCCAGGGCAAGAGGCGTCATAACTGTTTTTGTTTCTGTTTTTTCGTCTGCCAGTGTTACACTGTCTGGAGCATTGACGAATGCAGAATGATACCCACCGTAACAGTCTATTTTTTCTACCCACTGGCCCGCTTTTCTGGACGCAACCAGAATCCCTGTACTGCCGCTGTCAAATTTTATCTGTGCTGTAACCAGATCTTCATATTCCGGGTCAGTAAACATGCTGTGAGCCTCTACCAGTAAAGCTTCACCGCAGAGATAGCGCATCAAATCCACCATATGAATCGCATTCTCCAGTGTTGCCCTGTATTCCGTGCCGTTTCTGTTCTTCTGAGCAATTACAACATCCGGTGCTTTATCCATATACAGCTCTTTCACCTTTGCGTATACCGGTGCATATCTTCTGTTAAACCCAACCATGAGAATCCTGTTATTTCTCTTTGCGGCCTCCGCCATTTCCCGGCTTTCTCTCAATGTCAGCGCAAGGGGCTTTTCACAAAACACGTCTATTCCTTTGTCCAATAAGGAAATTACATACTCATAGTGGGCCGTCTTCGGAGTCAGCACAAAGGCACAATCCATTTCTGTATTCATGAATTCTTCGAAGGACCTACAGCCCTTCCCAATTTTATACTTACACATAGCTACTTCTACTGAGCTGTCAGAACGGCTGTATACTGCCGCAATCTCCACATGCTCCATTTCCGAAAGAGCGGGCAGTTCTGCAATGTGGGCAATATGTCCAAGACCGATAACCCCTGCCTTAATGACTTTACACATAATATACTTCCTTTCATAGCTGATTATTTTTAATCTCCCTGACAATAGCTGAAATGTCACTTCTTTCCTCATCAGATATTGCATAAAATGGTATTCTGCAGCTGTCACTTTTAATGATTCCTATAGACTGCAGATACTGCTTAATCATTGGAATTTCCTGATATGGAGCGAATCTGTCACTATTTTTCTGTATCTGATATTGAAGTCTTAATGCTTCTTTGTCATTCCCGGAAACAGCTAGTTCCCACAGCCTTATGAAAATCTCCGGAAATACCGCTGCAGGCCCCGTCACAGTACCGGCTGCGCCACACTTATAAGCAGGATAAATCAACTTGTCGCATCCAATCAGAGTGTCCAGCCCATTTTTCCGTGTATTGATATATTCGCAGATTCTCATAATATCAGGATAACTAAATTTTACTCCTGCAAGATTGTCATACCTTGCAGCCAGCTGCCTTACTATTTCTACAGATACGTCATTATTAGTATTTGCCGGAATATTATATATGTATATCGGAAAATCGTCTGCTGCTTCAAGAACCGCAGAATAATATTCCATCAATGCCTTATCAGACTGATGAAAGAAAAACGGCGAAACAACTCCCGCTGCATCTGCCCCGGCCTTCTTTGCATGAAGCACAAGCTCAATCGTATCCTCCAGAGTCTGTGTACCGCACTGTACAGCCACATAAATTTTACCTGCAATCTCTTCTATCATCGTCTCTGCAATTTTTTTCCTTTCCTCAACAGTTAATGCCAGCCCCTCGCCATTTGTACCCAGCGGATATACTGCATGGATCCCTGAATCCGCCAGATATCCTGCCATTTTCCGTACACTTTCATAGTCTACATTTTTTTCATCGTCAAATGGCGTGATATTCGCACATACGATACCTTGTAAAATGCTCATGGCCCTGTTTCCTCCTTCTTTATTTTTGTTTCATTATAATTGCTCTGTTACAAACCTGCGAACACAGACCGCACCCATCACATATATTTTCATCAATCACAGGCTTAGAGTCCTTCTGTGTGATTGCGCCATAAATACAAACAGGAAAGCATTTCTGGCATCCTATACATTTCTCATAGTCTACTTTTGCATAATACCTGCGGCTTCTGTCCGCCTCTGAAAGAGGAAGTACTTTGTCCGCCGCAATTCCTGTAAGCATACTTATTTTGTAAAGCCTGTGCTTTTCCAGATATTTCTCCAGATCCTCAAGAATGATTTTTGCCGTATCATATCCTTTCATATATATCAAGGTAGCAATCTGTACGGCCGAAGCTCCAGATAACATATACCGGACCACATCCTCATAATTTGTCACGCCCCCTGTAGCGGCGATAGGAAGACTTACATAAGGATAGCTTGCCGCAATCCATCTCATCACGGACTGCATGACCCAGGGACCGCCGTGGCCGCAGAAGCCCTTATGCATAATTGGCTCCATTGTGTCAATATCGATTTGAAGTCCTGAGGATCTGTTAAACATTGTGAGCCAGTCTGCCCCGTCTTCCTCCAGATTTCTGGCGCAGATAACCGGGTTCGTCATCTGTCCCGTCATCTTAAGCCCTGCCGGAATCTTTACCGCCTCTTTTACGTTTTTCAATGCCTTACTGGCTGCAGGGTAAAATTCCGCTGCTTCTCTGACAAATGCCCCTACCGGGCAGGATGGCACTATTTCAACAGCATCTGCTCCAGCTGCCTCACACCTTACAGCATACTGGGCCCAGGTTTCTTCATTTGTACAGTTAAGGCTTGCAATTACAGGGATATCCAGCATATCCTTTGTCTTTTTAATTTCTTCGCAATAGTCCTGAATTTCTCCCTCAAACGCCTGCTCATAGGTCATAAATGTTGTAGATTGATATCCTGGAATACCATTTCTAATTACAGACATTCTTGGAAATGGATTATAACGGTTTACTAATTCTTCCTGTATAGATTTTAAGATAACTGCCGAATACCCGGCATCTGCCGCTTTTTTACAGTGGACAGCATCCTTTGTTGTGCCTGCCGAGGCTGCAATCAGTGGATTTCTTAGCTTTAATCCGGCAAATTCAATACTTAAATCAACCATAATTTATCCTCCCCTTAATCTTCATGCAGAATTCCCATTTCCATGAAAATCTCTGTCACCCTTTTTCTATATGCAAGGAATGCTGGTGATTCCTTAACTTTCATGTTACGCGGACGCGGCAGATCTATTTTTATAATTTCCTTAACCTGTCCCGGCCTTGGTGTCAGCACTACTATCTTATCTGCCAAAAGGATTGCCTCATCTATGTCATGTGTTACAAAAAGAATTGTATTTTTCTTGTCCAGCCACATCTTTTCCAAATCAACACGCATCTGCTCTCTTGTAAGCGCGTCAAGCGCCCCATAGGGCTCATCCATCATCAGTAATTTAGGCTCGTGTACAAGTGCCCTGCAAATTGAAACTCTCTGCTGCATGCCCCCTGACAGCTCCCAGGGATACTTCTTTTCAAACCCCTCAAGGCCTACCTGTCTGATTAGTTCCATTGCTTTTTCTCTCGTTATTTTCAAATCCTGATTTCTAAATTCTCCCTGGATGATAATATTGTCTAAAACAGTTCTCCACTCCAGTAAAAGATGATCCTGAAATACAAACCCCACCTCTTTGACTGGTTTTGTAATCTCCTTCCCGTCTAAAACTGCTCTCCCGGACGTGCACTTTGTAAGCCCGGTTCCTATAAAAAGAAATGTACTTTTTCCGCATCCAGAAGGACCTAAAATGGTTACAAATTCCCCGTCATCCACATCAAAATTAACGTCAATGAGCGCCTCTGTATAGCCGGTAAGTGTCTTATATTTCATTCCTACATGTTCAAATTTCAGCATATGTTCCATCTCCTTTTTCAATGAGCCTGCCGCGCAGGGCAGGCTCATACCTATAGCAGCTTATCTGGCCGGCAGCTCTTCCGGGAGACATTCAAAAGTGTAAAGATCTTCAGCTTGTATGCTTTCATCTACTCCAAGGTAAGTTACCAGCAGATCCCTGCAGTTATTCCAGTCCTCCTCTGTAAGACCGGCGAGAGTCTTTGCGTCCTTATCAAATAAGCTGTCAAGCGCTACTGCCAGGCTGCCCTTTACGACATTCTCATCTGCTGTGGGGAAATTCTTCATAAATATTTTTACTGCCTCTTCACTGTTCGTACGGCATTCGTCCCATCCCTTCAGTGTTGCAGAAATAAATTTTTCTATTATTTCAGAATTCTCTGCAATAAAGTCGGGATTTGCTACCAGAGAAAGGCCGACTGTAGCAGCGCCACATTCTGAATATCTCATAGCATTGACTTCGTATCCATTACACTCAAGTGCCACAGCATCTGAGTCACATCCTGCCAGAATAGCGTCTACATCGCCTTTCATCAGCGAGGTTTCTTTTGAATTTGCATCCATGGAAACAAACTCAACCTTATTTACATCAATATCATTTGCCGCTGCTGCTGCCGCGAAAAGATTCGAAGGTCCATCACCTGTGGCAATGCCGACCCTCTTTCCCTCTAAATCCTTCATAGTTTCAATGCCGGAATCCTTAAGGGCTATGGCGCCAAATGCATTTACAGCATAAATAGGGCACACAATCTTAACTGGAATACCTTCTGCTATTGCTGATGCCACGGAAGCTGAATCTGTAAATCCAATATCAGCATCGCCTGTACCTACGAGCTTAGCAGTAGTACCGGCTCCGTTTCCCTCTCCAATAGTTACATTTAACCCCACGTCCTCATAGTAACCCTTTTCAAGTGCGTAATAGAATGGAGCATGTAATCCATCTGCTGTGTAGTTCAGCCTGAAGGACACGTCAGTCAGTTCCCCTTCTGCTTCCTCTTCCTGCTTCTCCTGCTTGTTCCCGGATTCCCCCGGCTCCTCCTTACTGTCAGATGCACATCCTGCCAGTACCGTCATCATGGCAATCACTAATACGAAAGCCAAAACTCTTTTTTTCATTGCTGTTTCCTCCTTTTGTTTTTTATTTTAAAGTTCCTTTATGAACTTTAAGTCTTTTCTGTTATCCTCTGGCTCACATGCCAGGGAATAACCCTTTTCTCTATAATCTCTACAATTCCAAAGAAAATCATTCCCATTAAACATAGAACAATTAAAATAGCAAATAGCAGCCTTGTATTAATATCTCCATTTGCCCGCAGCAGCAAATATCCAAGGCCGCTGTCCGAGCCCAGGAACTCTGCCACTACGGCTCCGACAGTCGCCATTGATATAGAAGTTTTCAGACCCGAAAAAATACTTGGAAGTGCATTTGGAAGCTTTATTTTCCAGTAAAACTTCCATTCCGAGTCACTCATGGTTCTTGCCATATAATAGAGTCTGCCATTCAGAGATTTTAATCCTGCCACTGTATCCATTAAAAGCGGAAAGAAGGACAGCAGAAATACCATTAATATTTTCGGCATCATACCAAATCCAAACCACACAACGAACAATGGGCCGATTGCAACCTTTGGAATTAGCTGCAAAAAAACCATAAATGGATATAACGTTTTCTCAAAAATCCTGGAGTAAGAAATCATAGTTGCAATTGGTATACTGATTACCACAGTGGCTCCAAATCCAATCCCTATTTCATATAAAGTAGTGAATAAATTGATTTTTATATAATCCCAATATTGTATCAATGCCTTGATAGAATCACTGGGTGATGGCAGTATATAGCTGGGAATCTCAAACAAACGGACAGAAAGCTCCCAGATAACGATTACTCCGCCGACACTGCAAATTCCTGGTATTGATTCTTTAAGAATACCCATGATTTTTAGCCATTTAACTGCTTTTTCATTTTCTGTAAACCTTTTCTCCATCCCTCCAAAAACCTCCTTTTAACTATGAATTTATAGCTTTTACAGAATCTCCTTCTATAATATTGCTCTCTAATACCTTTAACCGTACCGGAAGATCTGCTCTCCTTAACCGTGACAGCAGCATCTCTCCGATATGTGTCCCTATTTCCTGCTGCATCTCTTTTGAATGTGTAATCTGCGGCTCTATCAAATCCTGAAGAGCCAGCGCTCCAAAGGATATCAGGGAAATATCCTCCGGAATTCTCACCCTCATTTTCTTAGCCTGAATCAATATGCCCTCTGTCAGTGTCGCGCTCCCACTTATGACTGCAGTAGGCGGATCCTGCCTGGCCACCAGCTTTTCAAATGCTTTCATACCATAATTTCTTGAAAATGTGCCAAATAACAGATTTTCTTTTCTGGCAATCTGGTCATTTTCAAAAAAGGCCCGCAGATATCCATTATAGCGATCAAAATTTGTACTTAATTTTTTTTCGCCGCTAATCATAGCAATATTCGTATGCCCTCTTTTCAGCAGGTAATCTACCGCACTAAACATCGCCTTTTCTTTATCTACATATACTGTATCGCAAATATGACTCAGCGTATTTCTGTCAAAGGCTACAACCGGATATGTATCTGCTTTCAGAAGCGCTGCAATATTATTCGAAACCGGACTGATAATAAGGCCGTCCACACATTTAGAATCCATCATATCAATGCATTCTTTCTCTTTTTCTTCATCATTATCCGTACTGGCCATTAAAAGAGAATACCCTTCTGGCCTCAATATTTTCTCAGCAGCTCTTGTTACACCAATAATAAAAGGATCCGAGATATCTGTCACAACAACGCCAATCGTATTCGTTACATTATTTTTAAGTCCTTTTGCTAATTGATTTGGCTTATAGCCTAATCTGGCGATGGCTTTTTCAACCTGTGCTTTCATCTCATCATTAACATTCGGCACTCCGTTAACTACACGCGACACCGTTGCCACAGAAACCCCTGCCTCCTTCGCAACATCTTTGATCGTAGCTCCCATATCATCCGTTCTCCCATCCATTCAGTAAACGTTATCTCAAATTATTTTTAAAAAAGCATCTATATGCTTCTGACTTATTCTATTATTTTTCGACTTTTATTATAATATTTTCCACTAAATTTGTCAATATTTTTTATAAAAGTTGTTCATTCCGCTCACATCAGCTTTAAAGAAGTGTTGAGATAACGTTTTCAATATATGGAATTAACCCACACCTGAATCACTCGATCTGCGTAGTAAATGCGCAGGCCTGCGGATAGTAACTAAGCTATTGCAATATATATTTTTTACGGTATAATGGAAAATACAGTCTTCTGCAGGCTTAATAAAAAATCAAATATCCATGCAAGCATGGCTGCCTGGCTCGCTGCTTCGCGGAGATATAGGAAAGGAGTCAAACTATGAAATATGAAAAAATCGGCTGGGGCAGTTTTTTCCGTATTGTACTGACAATTGCACTGCCCATTGCGTTTCAAAATTTTTTATCCACCACGGCCAGCATGGTAGATACCATAATGATTGGCAGTCAGGGTGAATTATCCGTAGCGGCAGTCGGGATCTGTTCACAGATCACTTCTTTGTTTTTTTCCTGCTATTTTGGATTCGCAAGCGGCGGGCTGCTGTTTTTTTCGCAGTATTGGGGCGCCCGAAACGAAAAAGGCATTAACAAGGCCTTTGGTCTGGCTCTTACCTGTATGCTTGTAATATCCCTGCTCTTCGGCGGGGCCGCGATTGCCAGTCCCCGGTTTATACTGGGAATCTATACAGATAAATCAAATATTATCGCAATCGGCGCTCCCTATATCCGGATTGTAGGCTTTGCATATCCTCTGCAGGTGCTTGCCGTGATCATAAGCTTCCTGATGCGCTCCACAGAGCGGGTAAAACCGCCTTTGATCAGTTCCATCCTCTCTCTGATTACGAACTTTATCCTGAACTGGATTCTGATTTACGGGCGCTTTGGCATGCCCAAAATGGGGGCGGCAGGCGCGGCGGTAGGCACTTTGGTATCTGGAATTGTAAATGTGCTTGTGCTGTTTGCTTTTCTCTTGAGGGATAGAAAGACAGTTACATTAAAGCTAAAGGAGATGTTCTCCTGGCACGATGGTTTTCTTAAAGAATATATGGGAAAATGTTTTCCTATTATTATAAATGAATTATTCTATGGAATCGGGCAGATGCTGATTAATATCGTAATCGGACATCAGTCAGAATCTGCTATCGCGGCTATGGCTGCATTCCGTGTTCTGGAAGGATTTGTATTTGCCTTCTTTGCGGGACTCGCAGATGCGTCTTCGGTAGTTGTGGGCAAGGAGGTTGGTTCTGGCCACCTTATGAACGGCTACCAGTATATGAAGAAGTTTGCTGTTCTGTGCCCGGCGATTACCTTCTGTATCTGCCTGACAGGTCTTATGCTTAACAGACCTCTTCTTTCGCTGTTCGGCCTTGGGGCAGAGGCTATGTTTTTCGGCAAATATATGATTCTTATTTATTTGGCAGCCGGAACTGTCCGCACCTGCAACTATATTATGAACAGCTGCTACCGCGCAGGAGGCGAGGCAGTATTCGGAACACTGCTTGAAATCATCTGCCTGTTTACAATAAGCGTTCCGGCAACATGGGCCGCCGGTATGATATGGCATCTGCCGTTTCTTGCCGTATTCTCATTCCTGTACACAGACGAGCTCATCCGCCTGGTCTTTGAATTGTGGTATACAAGGAGCGGCAAGTGGATTAAACCCGTGACCGAAACCGGCCGGACTGCACTGCCGGAATTTAAAGCAGCGCTAAATTTGAAAGGAGACAGACTAAAATGAAAGTAATTGACCTGACCCATACAATCAAAGAGGATATGCCTGTTTATCCTGGAACTGATACTCCTAAATTCATTCCTGCAAACAGCTATGAAAAAGACGGATTCAAAGAAACATTACTGCAGATGTATACACATACTGGAACTCATATGGACCCGCCTGCCCACCTTTTTGCTGGAAAAACCACACTGGATCAGTTTCCTGCGGAACAATTTATTGGAAAGGCTTTAGTTATAGATTGCCGGGATTTGAAAGAAGGGCAATCTATTTCGATAGAATATATTTATAATAATAGGGAAAAAGTAGACAAAGCAGATTTCTTACTGTTTAATCTTGGCTGGGATAAATGGTGGGGAACAGAAACATATTTTGGAAATTATCCTTGTATTGATGATGATGTATTGGATTTTGTGATATCTGGCAATTATAAAGGGATTGGATTTGATGTAATAGGTCTTGATCCAATTATAGATGAGAACCTGACACGTCACAAAAAATTGTTTCAAAAATGTAATATTGTTAACATTGAAAATCTGAAAAACTTAGAATTGTGCGGCAGTGATTTATTTTGGTTCAGTTGTTTTCCATTGAAACTCAATAATTGTGATGGTTCTCCGATAAGAGCAGTTGCATGGTTTGAATAAACAAGAGTGGATAAGGATGTGGGGCTGATAAGTTCCAAGGCTTCTTCCACAGAATACTTACAGCCACACATCTGACATACAAAAACGCCTCTATCTTTGATTAAATCTATTCCTCCGCGGTTCTCTTTTTACAATTCATTAATTGTTTCGGTTATGGCCATGTTACGAATCCGTTTTGCAGGAGCGTATACTGCTACGGCCGCGCAGGTCATCATAAATACAACAATGATACACAGCATTGCCACCGGAGGATGCCATACCTTTCCGAAATACCGGGTAATCAGCAGGGTATGCAGGAAATAACTGAGCGGCAGGCCGATTCCGCATCCAGCCGCGAGGCCGGACACGGCATAGGTAAATGCTTCTGCCGTGATCATCCTGGTAAGCTGTCCGCTGTCCATGCCGACCGCCCGCATGGCGCCGTATTGTTTGGTCCGCGCCGCTACGCTGATGGAAATGCTGTTAATAATATAGAACAGGCTGACCATCCCGATAATTGCCAGAAAGCCGTAGACGCCCACCTTCATAAAAAGATAAGTGGTATTATTTTCCTCGGCTCCTGCTCTTCCATCTGTAAAAATCACATCGCTGCCGGCAAGCTCGCTGATCTGCCGTACCGTCCCATCGTCCGCATCGTCTCCAAGCTGCACGCCGACCATCGTAAGTCCCTGCTCTCCGGTCAGTCTTTCAAAGGTCTCCTGAGAACAGATGACAAGCCCCTCTCCCGGAAACAGGGCTCCTGTGACAGAACAGGTAATCGTAACCTCTTTTCCTCCAACCTGAACCGTATCTCCTACTTTCAGAGGATTATCTTTATTATAAACGGTCATAACTTTATCGCTGTCCCCATAAATGTCAGACAAATCCCCTTCCACCACCTCATCTTTAATGCTTTCGAATAAAAACTCATCGTAGGACTCCAGATTGATATGGTCGATTCCCTGCCGCGAAGAAACAGCCGGAACATTGTCCAGATAGGCGGTTCCGAAGGCGCTCTTAACACCGGGAATCCCCAGCGCCTTCTCTTTTACATCCTGTTCAAGTACCAGCGCATTGGCATAACCGTTCAGGGTAATATCCGGCTGCCAGAATTTCAGCGTCGGCATCAGCCCCTTTGCAAAATCCATACCAATCGAGAAACATAGAATCAGAATAATCGTAAGTGCAAAAGATGCCGTCATCAGAAACCAGTTCTTTTTAGAAGCGGTTGCATGATGAATACCCAGCGTCCTTTCTACTCTTCCAACTTCCCGTTTGATCGCACGCCGCCTCGCCGGGACGGTTTCTGAATTACCGGAAACCGCTGCAACAGGGGAAACCTTAGCCGCTCTCTTTGCAGGTGACTGCGCCGCTAACAAAACAGTAACAACACCGACCAATACGCCGCTCAGCAATCCGACAGGACTTATGGCAAATACCTGCATGGCGGCAAATTCTCCTCCGATACCATAGCGCAGGTACGCGCATATCCCCCAACTGACCAGTGTGCCTGAGATGACTCCCGCAGGTACAGCCGTCTTGCACCAGTTCAGGGCTTCCAGCCGCACAAACTGAATGATCTGCCGGCGGCTTGCTCCAACACAGCGCATCATGCCAAAGAATTTTGTCCGCTGAGATATATTACTATTCAGGCTTCCGGATATCATCAATACTCCTGCCAATAATACCATGACAAACAACACTGCTGCGATTCCATATATATTTTGTATAGATTTATTCTTGCTTTGCCCTGACAGTCCCATCGTAGCAGTATTGTCAGAAATATCCTCATCTGCCAGTCCATATTGCTCCCTGATCTCTGCGGCAGTATCGGAAGACGCCTTCTGAAACTGCACATAGCAGGATGGATGTTCTCCCACTGTATTTGCCTCCATGATTGCATGATACGCCTCTCTTGTCATGTACACGGCAGCCAGATACGTCTGCCCCCTATAATATTCTTTATCATCGGAGCCAAAGCCAGATACCGTAAAAACCGTATCCCCGGCAGGCGTATGCACCGTCACCTGGTCGCCGGCCTGTACGTCCAAAGCAAGCTTTGCATTGCTGCTTAACATCACTTCATTATCGTTCTGCGGAACACTTCCCTCTTCAAGCGCATTGACAAGCTGAGTGATATAGGTGTCGTCCACGCCGTACAAGACGGCTTTCTTTTCGCCGATATAATAGGGCTGATCCGCATCCACATTAAAGAAATCACACCAACCGATGGCCGCGACATCTGAACGCTGCGCGATTTTTTCTGCAGTCTCCTGTGAAATACCGTTGACCCGGATATGCCAGTTTCCGTGTTTCTCCTGCAGGGATTCGCTGTTTGTCCGGACAAACATATCAGCCACACTGAAAATAGCCGTAACAAGAAACACTGAGATGATAATACACAGAAGTGTCATACGATTCTGCCGCCTGTGTACACGTGCAGAGATCGGAATCAGGCTGAGATAACTTTTCATTCCCTGTCTCCTTTCCATTCCGGTCCGTGCATAACAGACGTCCCCCGGACGTCTTGCACCCTCCCAAAATCTGTCATTTCTCCGTCCGATACCTGTAAAATACGATCCGCTGTCTGTGCTATGCCCTTGCTGTGGGTGATCATGATGATCGTCTGTTCATATTTTTTTGAAGCTTCTTTTAAGAGTCCGATAACCTCCCTGCTGTTCTGCGTATCCAGGTTCCCGGTTGGTTCGTCCGCCAGGATGAGAGCGGGACGGGTAATCAGCGCCCGTCCGATTGCCACTCTCTGCTGCTGACCGCCTGAGAGCTGGCTCGGCAGGTGATGCCGGCGTTCCGTAAGATTCAATACTGCCAGCAACTCCTCCAGGTATCTCTGGTTTGGCTTCTGGTAGTCGAGCAGTACCGGAAAGATGATATTCTGTTCCACCGTCAGCTCCGGAATCAGATTAAAACTCTGGAAAATAAACCCGATATTCCTGCGCCGAAAGACGGTAAGGCTTTTCTCCTTCATCGCGAAGATATCCTTACTGCCGATATATATTTTGCCAAAGGAAGGCGTATCTAACGCGCCGACCATATTAAGAAGGGTACTCTTTCCGGAACCGGACTCCCCGACGACTGCCACAAATTCTCCTTTCGGCACCGAAAAACTAACTTTCTTCAGGGCATGTACAGCGGTATCGCCCTCTCCATAGACTTTAGAAATTGATTTTACTTCCAATAAATTCACAGATACAACACCTCTTTCTTCAAATACCTTGCCGGACGATAGTCCGCCCGCCCCGCCAGGGGCAAGAATTGCGGGATGCCCGGATGGGTATAAAAATTCGTACATCGAAAATGAATCCGGGACTTCATTTTCAATGTACGAAAATCATAGCACGCAAACCTTACTGTAATATTACAATCATCCTACAATTTTGTAGGATTGTTACAGTTCTCTGGCCAACCAGCAAACTGTAACGAATCCGGCCTATTTAAAGCTGCCTTACGGCAAGAGGCCGGATTCCATACCCAGTACATGCTGGCCTGTGACCGTGCAGCGTGGTGCACGGTCACAGGACTAACAGTAATGCATGAACTACTAATGTTCAATAAGATATAGATAGAATATCGTGCCATCCCCCAGCTCACTGTCAACCGCAATACTTCCCCCATGCGCTTCTATAATTGATTTCGCAAGAGGCAGGCCAAGCCCGGTTCCTTGCGTGTCCTTGGAATACCGGCTTCGGTAAAACCTCTTGAAGATATAGTACAGATCCTCCGGATGGATTCCGCTTCCGTTATCTTTTACCGTAATCTGAAGCTCAGATGCTGACAATTTCCATTCAATCCTGACAAAATCCCCTTTTTCCGTATGGTCTAAAGCATTTTTTACAATATTTCCCACTGCCTCCATCAGCCAGTTACGGTCACAGATAAAATCAATGGATTCATCTCCCTCAAGGAGGATCTCTTTCCCCTCCTGCCCTGCGCGGAACGAGAATTGTTTTTTTATGCACTCCATCATCTCAGATATATTTTCCAATGCTTTTATCATCACAACTGTACCTGCGTCAAATTTTGAGATTTTCAGCAGGTTCTGCACCAGCGTCTCGATCCTTTCCAGTTCCTGTTCTGAAAAATCAGCAAACTCTTTGATGGCAGGTATACTCTCTGCCTCTCCCTGTATGATCCCGTTATAGATATTTAACGCAGCCAAAGGCGTCTTTAACTGATGAGATATGTCTAAAATTATATTTTTTAAGAACTCCTTTTCCTTCCCCTCATTTTCAATGTGGGCATTCAGGATGGAAACCAATGAATTCACTTCATGGAACAGTCTGTACAGCTCACCCTCATCGTTGCACTCAATCGTAACACTTTTGTCGCCGGATATATATTCTGTAATCTGCGCTATGGCATGTTCCATGATTTTATGCTGTTCCTTAAAATACGCATAGCAGAGCAACAGTATGGCAGCCGCCATACACAAACCGCAGCCGATGATGTAATACACCGCATTTTTAACTTCAAAAACTGCGAACAACACTGAAATCAATGTAAAAGCTATGGCACACCATAAGATACCGGCAAAAAGAAAGCGGATCTTTCGGTTTACAAATATTTTCATCCTGTACCTCAATCTGTCGTATTCCATTTATAACCCATGCCGCGTACCGTGATGATCCGTTTTGGTTCTCCCGGATTGTCCTCGATCTTTGTGCGAAGCCTGCGGATATATACGGTGAGAGAATTGTTGTCTATATAATTTTCGCTTAAGTCCCACAGCCTTCCTAAAATCTGATCCGAAGAAAGTATCTGGTCCGGGTTTTCCATGAATAGACGCAATAATTTATACTCGCTTACTGTCAGGTCAAGCAGATTCCCCTGTTTATAAACCTCACCCTTCAGAAGCTTTATATTGATACCGCCTGAACTCAATTCTGTATCGGCTGTATTGAAATTTTCACTCCTGCGGAGCAATGCGTTAATTCTTGACAGGAATACTGCCAATTTGAAAGGTTTTGTAATGTAATCATCGCCGCCAATGTCAAGTCCCATAATAATATCTGTTTCTTCATCAGCGGCAGTGAGAAACATGATGGGTATTTTTGAAGTCCGCCGTATCTTCCTGCAGAACTCAAAGCCGGAGCCATCGGGAAGCGATACATCCAGAATAACCAGATCATATTTTCCTCCTGTCCATAAATCATCCGCTTCTAACATGGTGCGGGCAACATCTATTTCATATCCCTGCTTTTTAATGGCAAAGGAAAGCCCGTTTATTAGGCTTAAATCATCTTCCACTAAAAACAGCCGTTTCATTTGTTATGCCCTTCCTTTCCCTTTTTATATTCCATAAATTTCCCCGGCCTTTCTGTAAACATTATCGTCCCATCATTCCCATTAATGAATTGCAACAAGATTTTCCCCATCACGTTCATCGTTATCTTCTTTAATATGCTTTTACATACCTCTGATTAGAGCTTTTAGGCTTATCTGGTAATGTCATTTTTAATTTACCCGCACTCACAAGCGGCGCCACTAGACTAATCATCGTATAAGTACGAGATTTGCCCGTAAATTCAATTAACTCAGCCCTTGATCTAGGTATTGAACAGAAATCTAAAATTGTTTCTTCTGATGTTGTATTTTCTTTATAACAGTCATTCTTCATAACCACTTTAAACTCTCCATGAACAGCTGAAAAAATTGGCACTGGCAACCCTGCTTGAATAAACTCTGATCGCATGGTTGGAATCCCGGAATAACGATTTTCTGTAATTTTCAATAGTTCTAACATATTGGCAAGTGCAGCATTTCTTGTCTCCGGATGCACCTTTCCTAACGCATCAATAGAAATCTTTCCATATAATCCGCCGCTATTGATAACTTCCATACGATCTCGATACATTTCAATACGAATCGGTGTATTTTCCGTATGCAGACTATAATCGCGATGCACTAATGAATTTAAAATTGCTTCTCTAACTGCTTTAATTGGATATTCCGGTTTATCCTTTCTCTTCCCATTATCATCTATAATAGTCTTAGTTCGACTATTCTTTCGTACAAATTCAACTGCTTCTTCCAACATATCTGGTATTGCACCTGTAATCCGCTTGTTATCAATGAAGCGTTCTCCACTTTCTCCTACTGTTCCCATCTCCGTTCCAGGTAAACACACTGCAGTAATGCAGAGCTGCGGAAAATATGTCTGAGGATATTTAGAAAACGTCATTATCCCAGCCAATGTAGGAACATTACATGCCGTAACTGCCATCAATTCCAAAATTTCTTCATTCGATACATTTTCCGAAAGATTTCTTCTCTCCCGTTTTACCATAGTCAAATAATCATTTAAACGCTTTTCATCCAAAAGCTGTAATTTTGCTTCCTCTACTGTACGAATATCATCACGAATTCTTTTACGAAAAGCCTCATAACTATACACCTCATATTCACTCATTGGCTCATCAGATTCCCCAACACGAATATAAGAACCTTTGATTCTACCAACGCCTTTATAAAACACTGGTCTTTCCGTAATATCTGCACCCGGAATTTCAGCAGATACAATCACTTTGTCTTCAATGTCACAAACCGTAAATAAAGCTCTTACCATTGGCTCCATCTGTTTGCACTGCTCTGTTACCTTCTTCTGTAAATCCTGTGGATCATAGACTCCTTTTATTTTATATTTATCATTTTCATCAACGCCAAAAATAATAACGCCGCCTTCATCTTGGTTCGAAAACGAAGAAAGTGTATCATATAATCTGGTTGGACAACCTTTTTCAGCAGACTTTAATTCCACTGTCTGTTTTTCCGTTTTCATCTTCTGTATATCAAAAACCAATTTTTCCAATGCTTCTGCCTGCATAATTAAACCCCTTTCAGATAATATATTCTAATTATATCTCCCAGCATATCTTAAGTCAATAAATTTGATAACTATAAATCGAGTTTGATAACTCTTTTCTTCTTTTGACAACTTATTATCAAACTTTTTTCTCTTATTCCTCAACTGGTCATTATACGTCATAACAGCTTTTCTTAACTCCTTTATAAAGCTACTACTCAAACCGGCAGACTATCTCTCACGCATAGCGCCCCATAGGATTGTGTCAAGCTAAGGCTAAACTTTTTTTATACTTTTTTAAGATTTGATGCCATAACAATCTCTTTCAAAATTATCGACATATCTCATTCTTTATTTTCATCTGACTCTTTCATAATATTATCTACTAAGCGCTTAAGTTCTTTTTTTATTTAGCAGGTATAATCCATACTTATGTTATCTTTTTCTTTGTTTTATCAATTGATTCCTTATTGCTTCCAATTTCGAGATTGTTTCTTTTGGTATCTTTAATTCCAATGTTTTCGAATTTACAAATGATACTATTTCAAATGCAGAAGCCTTTTTTCGAAATAGCTCTTTTAAGTGCTTAATATCATCTTCTTCTATTTTTCTATAAGGAATCACTATCTTTTTAAATTCACTTGGCACTAATTCTCTTACCCCACCTCCATAATAACGTCCATAAAACTCACATTGTGCTAATGTCATTGAATTATAAAAACAAAAAACCACACTATCCCTATCATATTCTTCATTCAAACGTATATGATAACCAGCATCAGTAGTATGGATATTTATTTCATTAATATATAATCTTGGTAATATATCATAACGTTTAAAGAAAATAATATCTCCTTTCGCTACTATCGGGACACCATACCAAGGAGTTCTATTCGCACATTTAAACCTTTTTTTCAATTCTATGCCTTGTATTTTTTGTTCCCCCGCCCATATTAAATATTCATCTAATTCTAACGGTAAATTTTCTCTTGAAACTTTTGCTAAATTTAACAAATAAACAGGCTTATTTCGTTCTTTTATTTTTTCAAAAATCTCTTCATTAATACATATAATATTGTCTGTAACAAATGAAGATTTCTGCAAAATTGGTAAAACCTGTTTTCTACATCTATATGTCTCTACCTGTTCTTCTGTAAGAATAAAATATTTATTTCCCCCGGTTACTATTCCTGGCGCCGTTGTTCCTATCTTTTCAATTTCAGTATAATTCAAAGAAATATTCTTTAACAAAAAAATCTCTTCATCCTTTAAAATTGCATTTGACCATTTTTGTAACGGTTTATTCTTTTGAATAACATTTCTACTCACAATTGTTTTTTCTGTTGAATTCGAATAAACTTCATAAAGAATATATGGAAGGGAGTTAATTTTATTGGTAAGATAAACTAAACATATTTCTTGTTCTATCTCTGGAAATATACACTCTTCAAAACATATAATATGTATTGTATTAAACTTCAACTCCAAATAACTCCGCAATTTTTCAGCATATTGTACCTGCAGAAATTCCATTGGCAATACAAAAAAAAGGGTACCATCAGGACGTAATAACTTACATGATGCCAACACAAATGCAAACCACATATTTTGCATTGCAGATGAAGGTAAGCCTGCTTCTTCACAAAATTTCTTCGCCTCTCCTATATCTGCCCTATTCATTGTTTTTAAACTAATATATGGTGGATTCCCTATAATAAGCGAATATCTATCATCATTTATAGACACATATCGAATAAAATTCTCACATTCTACCGTTAACTTTTCACATCCATATTGTTGTTCTATTTGTTGAACCTTTTCTGGAAACAATTCCACTGCTTCCACATGATTAGAACATGACAATAGTAACGGAAGAAACCTTCCGTCCCCTGCGGAAGGTTCCAAAACATTGTCAAAATCTTGTTGTTCTTTTTTAAGATACACAACCATAAATTCTACTAATTCTGTAGGTGTATAATATGAACCGCTTTCCTTTCGATTTCTCATCTACTCTCCTACCTCAAATGCTTATTCACCTTTTATAAATGCCTGATCTATGTATTCATTAAAAATCATATTAGTTTCGATGTAAATATCTTTTTGCTGCTCTGTTAATCTGCCTTCTCGATACAGTTCTTCCAACTTTTTTAGTTGCATCTTCAACTGTGCTGCATTCCAATAAAGATCTGTTCTTCTGATATCTAAATGCAGCATATTACACATACTTTTTCCAACAGATGTTTTCCCAACTACATATCCCTTTTCATTCCGTTCCAAATGTTCATCAAATTCCGGAACCGCCGGATCTACGAACCCACTCTTTCCATTATGTGACCGTGCAATATCTTCTGTCGGCCATTTATCCGACTTGGATAAATTACATCTAGGGCAGGCTAAAACCAGATTATAATAATCCTTTTCCCGGCTTTTATCCAGACTCTTCGGAACAAAATGATCTATATGAAATTTCTGATGCAGTACTTTTCCATTTTTCCCACAATAGCCACATAGATAGTAAAAATCTTGTTCCAGCTGTTCTCTGGCATCCTGATAACACTTTAGCTCTGATACGTTATTCCGCCGCCGAATTACTTTGTCACCATGTACTCTCAATATTTCCTCCTCTATTTTAGCGCCTATTATTCCATCTCATGTTCTGCAATAATCGCATTTCCCAGCTCCAATATACGCTGTAACCGCTCCTCGAATTTTGAATCCAACATATTTTTGGGTAATTTTTCTACCATCCCATAGGATGACAGAACCTTATACAACTCCAGAAATTCTTCCTCATCCGCTCCTAACTCTCCTTGATATTTCTTCTCTAAAAGCTCCCGATACCGCTCCAATTTCTGCTGCCGGCGAGTCTGAAATACTTTCGAACTCTCCAGCAAAACCTGAATAAAGTCTCTCAGCTCCGCCTCTTTTTTCTGGTCTGCTGCCTCAGTATCAAAAATATTTTTTGAGTACTTATCTCGCTTTGCCACAAGTCCGTCCGTAATCTGCTCCGTATCCACAGCAGTCATAATAAAGCATTGGATATCACGCATAGAATCGTTGATATAATTAATCAATGTAGTTCCGTTAAATCCATAATTCTTTACCATTTTATAATCAATTAACAACACATCAATCTGTTTCTCATAAATTTTATCGAGAATATCCTGTTTACTCTCACAGTCATCTATCAGCACCAGTTCAAGTTCTTTACACCGCCGCTGTAGTGATCTCCTATAAATTTCAAACTCTGTTGGTTCATCATCAATATATCCAACTCTATACATTCCGGCCTCCTAATATAATTTTTGCATAAAATCCCGTCTCTGTTCTCTGGTTCTCACTCAAATCAATAGCTCCATTATACTCGGATATGGTACGATTTACAATCCACATTCCCATTCCCGTTCCATCATCTTCATCCTCACCGTCAAAATGATGCCCGCTTTCAAACGGTTCTAAGATCAACTCCGGCCGCTTTTTATATTTGGGAATCAGCCCCCATCCACTATCCCTATAGTCCATGGACAATCCACTTTCAAATCTGTATATATTCAAATTAATCTCACGTTTCTCCAATCTTCTATCCATTTCTTGGTCAAAAGATGCCAGACTGTTAGCAATCAAATTACTAATAATATTCTCAACATCAAACTCAAAACACCAAAGTTCAATATTCGAATCGCATTCATAGATTAAATCAGTTCCACTTTTATCCAAAATATCATTCCACGTATTCATATATTGTTCCAGCATAGTTCGAATATTATGCTTTCTTCTCTTCCGTTTGTCTTTTTTAATGGATTCAATAGTGATGCCAAACCATGATGCAAAATTTTTCTTCACTCTGATTGCACGCAGGATATTTTGCAGGGCATATGCCACATCATTATCATATTCTATAGCTTCATAAGCTGCATTTAACTCAAGGCCAATGTTATTGGTAGATGTTCGAATCTCATGCATAAACATATTGGTAATAATCCCTGTCGTAGCTAACGTCTGAAGCATTTTATTCTCATTTCGCAGTTCTTCCAGTTCTTCCTCCTGCTTCTGCTCCATATTCGACACCAGTTTCACAACATCTTCTGGATTTGCCGAGGGAGGCAAATTCGGTTTTAAAGGCGGCTCCTTCGCCTCCGTTGGCTTTTCCTGCCGTCTCCTGACAGATTCCTCCTCTTCCCATCTTTTCCTTTCTTCTGCAAGTTGACGCATTCTTTCCAAGTCAGCCGCCAATTGATTCTTCTTATCCGCATACCTTGCCAGTTTACGCCCCACAGACTGCCGGTCCCGTTCAAACTCCGAAATCACAAATAACAAAATCCGCTTAAGCTGCGAGAACCCCTTCCCTTCCTGAATGCCATTCCGGTTAGCTGCATCCTCTAGGTTTGTATTCTCTCTGGATATTGACACAGTTCCTAACATCTGTTCCGAACCAACACGCCAATTCCCATGTTCCTTTCCAAGACCTGCCGGAGAACGGTTTCGCCTGGCCGAAAGCTCTAACCAATCAAAATCATTGTCCCCATACTCGCCGTATGGACGTACACGAAATTGATCACGGTATAGCTTAATTCCGCCAAACTTTTTAGCTAGATTTGCACGCCCCGTAATATCCTTATAATAAAACCGTTCGCGATTTTTTTTATCGGCATCTATCTTATAAAAATACAGTATGCCTTCAAAATCTCCGATAAAATTCTCTTTCTCCCCTATTTCTTCCATATTAAAAGACTCTTTTTTCTTTTCCCCCTGCAGATACGCCTGCTCCTCCTCATCAAATCCTGCCTCTGTATATACCTCCTGCTCTTCCCCGCGAAAATCAAATTCATTCCTTATAATCTGAATATCCACTAGGTTACCAGTAACCTGAAAATCAACCCGATAATCATATGATTCCACATTTGCACTGGTTATCAATGCCTCTTCCACACTGGTCACATCATCAAAAAACCAAATACAAAAATTCTGTATCACATCCGGAGGCAGCAGATTCTCCAAATGATTTCTAAGACGTTTCATTGTCCTTTCATCCCAGACATCGTGAAGATGATTCAGCCGAAATGCCGTCCCGGTTCCTGAAAAATTATATTTCTCTATCTCTGACACCACCGCCTGGTTTCTCCAGATTCTAATTCCAACATGCTCCAGCAGAGACGCATCTGTATCATAAACTTTTGCTTTTACTTCTGATATCCTTTTACTTCCATCAAAGTCCCGCCAATCTACAATCCACTCCAAACCTCCCTCTTCTGAAATCGTAAGCATATCACATTCATCGGACATACGATCCAAGGCAAACCGGCCAATTCCTTTTGCTCCTGTTTGTATCCTTCCATTCTTTGTAACATAAGAACTTTTTTTTGAAGAATTACCAATTGTCATCCAATGGGTGCGCAGTACCTCCTCCTTCATTCCGCAACCATTGTCCATAATATAGACACACTCTTCTGTATTAGAATAGTATAGACAACATACGTTTGCATCAGCATCATAAGCATTTTTTACAATCTCAAGCACTGCTCCCTCTAATTTTGACACATTTTCCCGCCCAATTAATCTCGCGGTATACGCATCTACATCAAACTCGATTTCTCTGACCCGTTTTCTCATAGGAACTCCTTTGGCACAAATATTATTATTATTGTACCAAACTATAAGCATTTCTACAACTTTTGTACCTCAAAAAATGATATCTTTGTTCTTTCATATATGATAAATCAACTATTTTTATACTGGCAGACTATCCCTCACACAAAGCGCCCCATACCCCACCTGCGGATTGGGATACTCTGTAAACCCCGGCAGCGGCCTTGCCCCTCTTCTCAGATAAGCCTTCACCTTCTCCCCATACAGATAGGGATCGTTATTTCTTACAATCCCCCATTCCATAAGAAGGGCCGCGCTGCCTGACGCAAACGGCGTGGCAAAGGATGTTCCGCTGACCGCAGCATACCCCCCTCCTACAGAAACCGTTGTAATATCCACTCCCGGCGCCACAATATCTGGCTTCACTCCCCCTGTTCCGGTTCGGTAGCCCTCCGGTGCAAGGGGACCCCGGCCTGAAAAATCCGCATAGGAAAATGTTCTGGCATTATAGGCGCCTACAGAAACCACTCTTCCAGCTGTAGATGGAATCGTTAAGGTAGTGTTATCTGTCGGATACAGGAATCCTGTGCCCCGGTTTAATACGCCCTCACTTGGAAGCCATAGCTCATAATTTCCGGATACAATCTTCCTCGGCGTCAGGATAATTCTCCATGTGCCCGCATTAATATATCCTTCTCTTGGCAGCATATCAATATATACCTCCTGGGAAGTACTGTAAGGGCTCGGTTCTCCGTAATACAAAAGAACCTCTGTCTGCCCCGCCGTAAATCTCTGTGAACCTAATATTTCCTGCACAGGCCCTATGCGGATACCGGACGGCGATACAAGGGAAATATCAATTACATCTACATATTCCTTCCAGAGCTGTACATTAAGGGATGGCTGACTCTCCTGAACTGCCAGCTCAATAACTGTCTCCCTCTCTTCATTTACCCTTCCCGATGTATGTCCCGCACTGGCTGCCTCATTTCCTGTCCCGATACAAATACTGCTCTTCCATATATTTGAAATGTCGTCAATAAACCGCTCCAGAAGGGAGGTGCCGTCATGAGCTCCATATGTATTTCCAAAGCTTATGTTTACAGCCACCGGCATCTGATATTCGAGAGCTTTACGTATGACATAATCAAGCCCTGCCATAAGCTCTGTCGTGCGGGGAAATCCCTCACTGGACGGGCTGCCCAGCTTTACAATTAAAAGCTCACTCTCCGGCGCCACTCCCGCATACTGCCCATAGCCGGATGTATTTACAAGGAGACTCCCCCTTCCATTTCCGGCCGCAATTCCCGCCACAGCAGTTCCATGGCCTGATATATCCTGTGTGGCAGCAATCCTCATGCGCTCCGGCAGAGTCTTCGCATTTAAAGCTTCGTTTAATCTTTCCTCCGTATATTCAACTCCCATTTCATATCCTTCGGGCGGGTTCTCTCCTTCCCGCGGACGTAAAGACTGATCCCAAATCGCGCGTATTCTTGTGGTTCCGTCCGGGTTTCGGAAATCCGGCAGGGTATAGTCAATCCCTGAATCAATTACCGCAGCTAAAACTCCCTGTCCAAACAAAGAAAAGCGGGCTCCCTGTACCTCATCAATACAGGACACCCGCCTTCCATCTGCAGCCTGAAAAAACAGTCTTTTCGGTTTTTCAATATATTCAATCTGCGGCAGTGCCGCAAGCGCCTCAATTCTCGATTCCTTTATGGTAATCACGGCATATTCGTTTAAAAGCTCCGTAACCCTGTCCGCAAGGCTTCGTACCTCTGTCAGATCTCCTGAATACTTTACGATCAAATCCCAGGCCCGTTCTATCGGATTATAGCCCACATCCAGCTGCAGGGATTTTTCCCTCTCTTCTTCTGTGGCATCCAGTGCCAGATTCAACAAATTTTCAACCTTCTGACTTGTCAAATTCCCAACTCCCGTTTCCATTAATACTTACTTTAAAAATCCGCACTCCAAATAGGGCGCAAGCTCTGCCGGAATAAAATATCCTTTCTCATGACGGCATACAGGACATACCTCCGGAACAGCCTTTCCGTGGAAAATATGTCCGCAGTTTAAACACATCCAATCCTTATCTTCCGTATTTTCATAAAGCCTTCCGCTCTCTATAAGCTCTGCAAGCTTACCGAACCGCTTTGCATGGATCTGTTCAATTTTTGCAATTCCATAAAATGCCGCTGCCTCTTCAATGAATCCCTCCTCCTTAGCAATATCGCCAAAGGCCGGATATACTTCATCATATTCTGCCAGCTCATTATGCTCCGCTGCCTTTAAAAGCTCTTTTACACAGTCAAAATGATCTACCGGATAACCGCCGTCAATCTGTATCGTCTCACCTGCAGATTTTTTCAATAAATCATAATACCTTTCTGCATGAGCCCGCTCCTGATCTGCCGTAAAGAGAAAGATCTGGCTGACAGCATACATTCCCTGCTTTTTTGCCGCCTGGGCTGCAATGGTATAACGGTTTCTTGCCTGACTTTCTCCTGCAAATGCACGCATAAGATTTTCCTTAGTTCTGCTCTCATTAAAATTCATAGCCATATTAACTCCTTATCATATTTATGTTCCAGTCCACTCCGTCCACCGGAACATTTTTACTACAATAGTAAACGGCAAATATTATGTCGTTTACTATAGTATGTGTCTTGGCCGTGAATTTATTCTTCATTCATTAATTAAATCCAATAATTCTGCGGGCTACCGAATATGCAAGAGACGAAATCTTCCGGCCTGATTTTCCCGGAATGTTCATCGTCTGCCCGAGAATTCCAAAGCGGATCTTTATATAAACTCTCCAGTCCTTTTGCTGCAGATACTGCCACAGTTCCTTTTTCTTCTCCAGGTTCTCCGGCTTTTTCGAGCGGATGGCAATAATAGATGATACCGTCATCATAATTGCAAGATAATTAATCATATAAGTACGAAGCTTTTTACTTGAGATCTTTCCCATCTCGTACATATCAATCATAGATTTCGTGACAAATATCTGCTGGTCAATCCGTGAGATCATGGTTTTCTCATTAACAGACTGATCCTCCCGCCCTATAAAATAACGGTAAAAATCCACATCAAGATAATAAATCTTACGTACGTGAGGGAGCGGATAGTATACATAAATATTGTCCACATAAAAGGTGTGTCTCGGAAGTTTTAGCTGTGTAAGCTTCAGCATATCCGTACGGTAAATGACAGAATGCATCAAAATATACTGATCCAGATGAAAATGTCCGATATCCTCCCACCTGAAAATTTCATCCTGGGGAAGAACGTTCCGGTAATGAACGCATCTCTTATGATCTGTACCAGCCTTTTCATAAACATAATTGGACACAAGCATGTCGATTTCCTGATCATCCTCTGAAAGCTCCCTTAAAAGTCTTAGGATTTTGTGCAGAGACTCCTCATCCACCCAATCGTCACTGTCAACCACTTTAAAATATTTTCCTGCCGCATCGTTAAGGCCTGAATTCACGGCATCCCCATGTCCGCCGTTTTCTTTGTCAACAACTCTTACAATATCCGGATATTTTCTCTGGTACTCATGTGCTATCTCGGACGTTCTGTCCCTGGAGCCGTCATTTACAATGATAATTTCTACATCCTCTCCGCCCGGCAGGATACTGTCAATTGCATGAGCCATATATTCCTCTGAATTATAGCATGGAATTGCAAATGAGATATATTTCATCTTTCGTCCTCCTTCATAACACTTATATAGTATATAGTATTATTTCCCATTTTCCAACTAAAAATCAAGAAATTATGGTATATCCGATTGTAAAACACTGTAAAATCCGATATATTATAAGCGGATGCCTAAAGACACAAATTGGAGGAATTTGAAAATGAAGAAAAATGTAATCGTCGGACAATCCGGCGGACCTACTGCTGTTATTAACGGAAGTCTCTATGGAGTTGTATCAGAAGCTTTAAAGCACACTGGAAAAATTGACCGTGTCTATGGTATGGTTAACGGAATCGAGGGCTTTCTTTCCGGACATTTCATGGATATCGGCGCACTGAATACCACAAATGAACTGGAGCTCGTAAGGACGACCCCCGGTGCGTATCTGGGCTCCTGCCGTTATAAGCTGCCCGGAAACCTCAGCGATCCTATATATCCCGAATTATTTAAAAAGCTCGAAGAGCAAAATATCGGATACTTCTTCTATATCGGCGGTAATGACTCTATGGATACTGTAAGCAAGCTTTCCCGGTATGCGGCTGAAGTAGGAAGTGATATCCGCTTTATCGGCGTTCCTAAGACAATTGACAATGACCTGGTGGAAACCGACCACACTCCCGGCTACGGAAGCGCCGCAAAGCATGTGGCTACTGTTGTAAAAGAGATTGCCGCAGATGCCAATGTCTATGACAATAAGCAGTCCGTAACAATTGTAGAAATCATGGGACGCCACGCCGGATGGCTTACTGCCGCAAGTATTCTGGCACGTAAGTTTGAGGGAGACAATCCGGTACTTATCTACCTCCCAGAGGTTGCATTTAATCAGGACGCATTTATAGAAAAGGTAAAAGACTCCTTAGAGCGTACGCCAAACCTTGTTGTATGTATCTCTGAAGGAATCAATGATGGGAACGGCACCTTTATTTGCGAATATGCAAGTGATGTGGGCATAGATAATTTTGGACACAAGATGCTTACCGGATCCGGTAAATATCTTGAAAACCTTGTAAAAGAAAAAATAGGCGTAAAGGTCCGTTCTATTGAGCTTAATGTATGCCAGCGCTGTTCCTGTGCTCATCTTTCCAGAGTAGATCTTGACGAGGCGGAAAATGCAGGGATCTATGCCGTACAGGTTGCCTTGTCTGGTGAAACCGGAAAAATGATCACCTTTGTCCGTAATAAAAGTGTTCCTTATGAGCTGTCCTATGGAACTGCTGATGTAAATATAATCTGTAATAAAGAAAAGCCTGTTCCTGCAGAATGGATTATAAATGAAGGCTCTGATATCAGCGATGAATTTATCGATTACGCAAGACCGCTTACTCAAGGCTTTGTAGAGCTTCCAACCAAGAACGGAATTCCGCTCTTTGCATATCGCAAATAAAAATAGTGTATAGGCTGTTCATAATTTGTTCATTTAAGTTTTAAAAATCTTTCATTTCTATAACACGATTTCTTCACAGCTGTTTCATATACTATAATTGACAAATGAGCAAAGCAATAATACTATTTTGAATAAACTTTTTCATAATACATGCCGGGCACTGCGAAAGCGGTGACCCGGCATCCTCCCTTTTTATGGGGCTTTACTGTAATAATTCTGCAGGCTGAATCAGTCAGCCCAATGTACAAGCGCCATCTGTTCAAGACCAGCATCCTCCATTATCAGCTGATCGCTGTGGGCAATCGCGTTGGTAACCGCATACATAGCAACTGACGGTACGTCTTCCATATAGAGCTCCATCAATTCCTTATAATAGGACTTTCGCACTTCTTCATCCGTACTGCTACTACCCAGCGCAACAAGCTTGTCGGCCTCTGGATTGGAATAACGGCCATAGTTACCGGAAACTGGAATATTTGCGGAGTTCATATAGATAGCAGCACCTGCGCCAAAGTCAAAGGAGTTATTTGACCAGCTGAACGGACAAATCTCTACCTCCCCATTGGTACACTGTTCAATAAACGCAGAACGCTCCATTGTATCTACCTTAGCATCAAGGCCAATTTCATTCAAAGCGCCCTGAAGCCATACAGAAAGCGTTGCATAAGGCTCTGTGTTATAAGACTTAATTGTACAGGTAGCTCCAACATTTCCACACTCCTCCACAAGCGCCTTAGCCTTTTCTATGTCATATTCATAAGTAGTAGAAGGTGTAAAGTCCGGATTTCCGATGACCTTATCACCAAGATCACATGGGTATGTAACAATCTGGCCCTGTCCGCTTCCGCACACTTCAAGAGCCTCTTCCTTATTGATAGCATAAGCAACTGCCTTACGCATACGTACATCTGTAAATAGTCCTGTCTCACAGTTCATATAGATGGATTCATTTCTGCAGGTCAATGCTTCACTGATGGCAACATTGTCAGCTGCCTTCAGATTGTCAAGTGCAACTCCTGAAACAGGATTGAAATACAAATCCAGCTCTCCGGTCTGAAGTGCGACAACTGCTGCATTCATATCTGCAATCGCAACATATTTTAGCTTTTTAAGGTCTGCCTCTTTTCCATAATAGTCGTCACGTGCTTCAAAGCTTACGGAAACGTTGTCCTCCCAGTCCGTAGCAACATAGGGTCCGGAAGATACAATCTTATCTACGGAAGTACCATAATCCTCGCCGTATTCTTCATAGGCTTTCTTTGAAAATACGCCGCCGTACTGAACATAGGCTATTCCTGAAATAAGGGAAGCATCCGGCACATTATAATGGAAAATACAGGTATGATCGTCTACAATCTCTATATCTGCAAGTTCCTTATGAAGCCAGGACCACTGACTACATTCATCACGAATGTACTCAATAGAAAATTTCACATCCTCCGCTGTAATCGGATCACCATTACTGAAGACCGCATCCTTGTTTAAATGGAAAGTATAATCCTTTCCATCCTCAGATATCTCCCAATCCTCTGCAATATAGCCAACAAGTTCACCGTTTACCTTGCGCACAAGCGTATCATACACTTGATCAGCCGCAGCAAGATCCGCCGCAGTAGTCATATACTTTACATTAAAATTTACAATCATGCTGGTGCTTCCGTATACCACTTCTCTGTCATGGCTGCTTTCTGCTGCTTCTCCTCCTTTTTTGTCATCACTCTTTCCTCCGCAGGCTGCAAGAGCCAGCACCATACAGAAAGTAAGAACCACTGCAAGTAACCGTTTTGTCTTTCTCATTTAATTCTCCTCCTATTATTTTTTATGCAGATAAAAGCTGCATGTTTATATATCACCGGCCGGTATATTACTTATACCTCTTAGGCCGACAATAGCAAAATTTGTATTTCGCCAGCTCTAACTGCCGGCAAGCACACAGGCAACCTTATGCTCATTGCCCACATCCACAAGTTTTATGTTTCTTCCAGTACATTCTGGCCTGCAATGCTCACACCGTCCGGCAAAACGACATCCGGCCGGCGGGTTGATCGGACTTGTAACCTCGCCGCGAATCAATTTACGTTCCTTACTGGAACCGATCACCGGCTTTAATATAGCATCGAGCAGGGCTTGCGTATACGGATGCTTTGGATTAGCAAACAGCTCATCGGCGGGCGCTATCTCTACACACTGCCCCAGATACATAACCATAATGACATCTGAGATGTGCTTTACAACTGCCAGATTATGCGTAATAAACATATATGTCAGTCCCAAATCCCGCTGCATATCCATAAGCAGATTTAAGATCTGTGCCTGAATAGAGACATCCAGCGCCGAAACCGGCTCATCACATACAATAAACTTCGGATTCAATGCAAGAGCCCTGGCAACTCCTATCCTCTGACGGCGGCCGCCGTCAAGCTCATGTGGATAAGAATTGATATACCGCTCTGCAAGACCAACTGTATCCATCAAATCCTGAACCCTCTTTAAGACTTCCTTTTTGTCCTTATAAACCTTATTCATAATAAGTGGCTCCGCAATAAGCTCATAGATAGACATACGCGGGTCAAGAGAGGAATAAGGATCCTGGAAAATCATCTGCACCTTTCTTCTAACCTGCCTGAACTCCTTTTTAGAACAGGATACAATATCCTGTCCATCAAAATTTATCTGACCGGAGGTAGCAGGAAGCAGTCCCATTACAACACGCCCAAGCGTAGATTTACCGCAGCCGGATTCTCCTACAACTCCCAGTGTCTTTCCTTCCGGAATCTCCAGATTAACGCCGTCCACTGCATGCAGATAACGGTTTTTACCCACTGTAAAATATTTCCTGAGGTCAACTGTTTCAACCAGATTACTCATCGGCCGCCTCCTTCTTAAACAGATTGCACATAATTCTGTGCTCTTTTTCTTTATAAATATATGGCATTTCAATTCCGCAGGCCTCTGTAAAATGAGGGCACCGCGGACCGAATTTACAGCCCTTTGGCAGATTCGCAGGATCAGGCATCAAGCCGTCAATCGGACGCAGACGCTCTTCCTTTTCATCCAGATTCGGAATCGCATTGAAAAGCCCCACCGTATATGGATGATGTTCCTTACCGTTAAATATATCCTCCGCTGTACCAGTCTCCACGATCTCACCGGCATACATAATAGCCACCTTATCACATGTCTCTGCCACAACACCCAAGTCATGAGTAATGATAATCATCGATGTTCCCAATTCATCCTTGAGATTCTCCATCAGCTTCAGAACCTGCGCCTGGATCGTAACGTCAAGAGCGGTTGTGGGCTCATCCGCAATTAACAGCTGCGGCGCACAGGCTAATGCGATAGCTATCACGATGCGCTGCTTCATACCTCCTGAAAACTGATGCGGATATTCCGTCTTTCTCTCTGCCGGAATCCCAACCAGATTAAAAAGCTCATCTACACGTGCAACCAGCTCCTGCCTGGACTTACCTGCAGTATTATGAATCTCAAGAGATTCCAAAACTTGATCTCCTACTGTCAATGCAGGATTTAATGCTGTCATAGGATCCTGAAAGATAATGGAGATCTCGGCTCCCCGCACACGGCGCATTTCAGATACAGACTTATCCAAAAGATTCTCCCCGCGAAACAAAACCTGTCCGCCTTTAATACGTCCTGTCCGCTCCGGCAGGAGTCTTAATACCGTCAGAGCTGTAGTTGTTTTCCCGGCTCCGGTCTCACCCACAAGGCCAATCGTTTCCTTCTCATTCAATGAAAAATTAATTCTGTTCACTGCATGGACAGTAGCCTCATCCGTCTGGTATATTACTTCGAGATCTTTAATTTCAAGCAATGTTTTTTTCTCTTCCATCTTGTTCGTCCCCCCTTAGTTTTTCAGCTTCGGATCAAGCGCATCGCGCAGGCCATCGCCCATCAGGTTCATAGACAATGCTGTGAAGCCAATAGCGAGGCCCGGGAACAGAACCATATAAGGATACATTGTCATATATGTCTTTGCTTCATTCAGCATGGCTCCCCACTCCGGGGCCGGAGGCTGGATTCCCATACCCACAAAGCTGATTCCCGCTGCCGAAATAATGGCGCTTCCCACTGCCATTGTCGACTCTACGATAATAGGACCAATCGCATTCGGAAGGACATGCTTCAGAATGATCTGAAAATCAGGGGCGCCGCAGGAATGAGCCGCTTCAATATAAGTCTGTCCTGTAACACCCAGTACTGAAGAGCGGATAATCCTGCAGTAACGGGGAACATTGGAAATCGTCATAGCCATCAAAACATTCCACAGACTTGTTCCAAGCGCCGCAACAATCGCCAGCGCCAGCATCGCACTGGGTATACACATAATAGAATCGAGAATCCGCATGACAATTGCATCAAATCTGCCTCCAAGATAGCCGCAGACTGCTCCCAAGAGCCCTCCAATTGTCACGCCGATAATAACCGAGCCAAATCCCACAAGCAGAGAATTACGTGCTCCATGTATAATACGCGCAAAGAGATCCCGGCCATAGTTATCTGTCCCGAACCAATGCGATGCAGAAGGTCCCTGCAGACGCTCTGAAGCCACCTGTGTAACAGACACATCATAGCTGACAATCACATCAGCTAATAGTGTAACTAATAAGATAATAAAAAATAAAACCATACCGAATACTGCCAGCTTATTTTTCTTAAAACGCCGCCAGGTTTCCTGTGCCCGGCTCTTTTTCTTAACTTTTGATTGTTCTGCCTTTGCAATTTCTTTGTCTTTACTCATAGCTACCTCTTACCTTCTCAGTTCTTTATATAACGAGCCTTAACCTGCGGATCGATGAAGCCATACAGGATATCAACAACCAGCATAACAAGCGTATAGCATATTGCAAGAATAACAATAGCTCCTACAACTACCGGCACATCCTTGCTCCGGATAGATGTTAGTATCAAAGTACCCACACCATTAAGAGTAAATACGGTTTCCACTGTTACGGTACCTCCAAGCAAAGTACCGAAATTCATGCCTGCCATAGTAACAACCGGCATCAGTGCATTACGGAGTGCATGACGGTAAATAACTACGCTTTCCTTCTGCCCTTTTGCCCTGGCCGTACGAACATAATCCATGCGGATGGATTCCAAAAGAGAGGTTCTCGTCATCCTAAGCTGTGAAGCTATGAAAGCACATGCTGTCGTAAACCACGGCAGAATATAATGCACAATACTGTCCGCGCCATAAGAAGGAAGCCAGCCAAGCTCCTGCGCAAAAAGGATAACCAGCATCATGCCAATCCAAAAGGCCGGGAATGAGGCCAGTATCATCGCCAGCGTTGTCCCTGCGGCATCAAAGATACTGTATTGCTTCACTGCCGCCAGAATTCCAAGAAGCACGCCGATGACAATTCCAATCACAGTCGCCCCTGCAGACAAGGTTACGGTAACCGGAAAGCGTGCAAAGACAGACTCAAGCACTCCCTTTCCCGTCACCCAGCTTGTCCCAAGGTCACCCTGAAAAAGCTGTATTATGTATTTTGCATAACGAACCAAAAAAGGTTTATCATAGCCCAATTCTATGTTTTTTGCTTCCACCGCCTCTTCCGTAGCCATCTGGCCCAGAATCAGCTGCCCCGGACTGCTTGGCGTCAAATCCAGAATAAAGTAAACCACAAATACAATAATTAGAATGGTCGGTATTAACGCCAATAAACGTTTTAATACAAATTTTCCCATGTATTTTCCTCCTGACGTTCACTTAATTCCTCTGATACTTAATATCACCTTCGCCGATAGTATATACAACGTACGCACCCATATCTGTGCCGGGAATCCCCTTAAATACAGCAAAATTCGCATCCTTACCTACTTCAACTGTACCAATACGGTCCTGAAGCCCCATCACCTTCGCAGGATGAATTGTAACCATCCTCATCACCTGCAGGGGGTCTGTGCCTTCCCGGACCGCCTGCTCCATATGGCTTAATAAAGCGTCCAGCCCCTCCAGCGGCGAATCCACAGTCAGACAGCACTCTGTCCCACGGGCATCAAGCTTAGCGACTGCATCAATATCAACAAAACGAGATTCATAAAAGGACTTGCGGCCGCCTATCGGACCAAATACAATGCCGCATCCGCTTTCCGCTATCTCGTCAAGGTAGTTTCCTGCCCCCCACGCATGCTCAATCGTAAACCAGAGATTATATTTTGTCAGACATTTAATAGCGGATGCCATGTCATTGTGTGTACAGTGAATCCGGGCAGGAATTTCTCTCTTAAACACAGGAATGGCAGCCTCATACTGCTGGTTATACGCTACCTCTTCACCGCGTTCCTTCGCTTCCATATAAGTCTTTGCATTTGCGAAATATTCTTCCAGAATAAATGTGACTCCCATACGTGAATCCGGCTCCATTTTCTGAGTCTGGAAAACACCCTTCGGATTTTCACCCAGTGAAAGCTTCAAACACATTCCCCGTTTCAGACACATTTCAAAAATATTATCGCCCCACGTCCTGGCCGCAAACCCGGTGCCGTCAATGATATCCATACTTCCTGGAATTACTCCCAAAGTTGTAATTCCATTCTCTAACGCATAACGGTATACCGGACTTGTCGGATCCGCGCTGTAAATTGCTTCCATTTCCGGTTTAACCGGATGCGATGCATCCGTACTATAGGCAATGCCGCCCATATCCCCTGCAGGTCCAAGTCCTGCATGAGAATGACTGTCAACCAGTCCCGGAAGAAGATTCAGCCCGGTAAGATCTAAAATCTCTGCTCCAGCCATTTCAATATTTTTTCCGATCTGTTTAATCCTTCCGTCTTCACAAAGGACGTCTCCTATAAAAGGCTGTTCTTCCGTCTGAGGATAAATTGTTGCATTTTTTAATAATAACATGTTCTTTCTGCCTCCTCTTTATGCCTGATATACCGTCTCACCATTAATGACGGTCTCTAAAAGCCTTGCTCCACACTTCTTAACAGGGTCTCCCTCATACACGACATAATCTGCATCAAGTCCTGCTTTCAGCAGTCCTATGCGATCCGAAACACCAAAAAGCTCTGCCGGGTTTGCAGTCAGCATACTAACAATTGTTTCACTGCTCTTACAGGTCTGCATCAGCTTGGAAGCGGTCCATAAAAGCATCTCTTTTCCCCATGCCATATCTGTTCCAAGAACTGTCAGGCCAAACTTTGTGCCGCTCTCTGCCATATCCACTAACTTTGCAAAATTTGTTTTATGAGCCATCTGCAGAGAGCTTCTGGAGGTATCACCAAGAACAACTGCTGCATTTCGTTCTTTGATGGATTTCTCTGCCCGGTCTGCTTCATAAGAAAGTGTCAGAATAATTTTCATATCCGGGTATGATTTTGTTACATCGAAAAAGCGCTCAATCTCTGAAACATTTTCACACGCAGCTAAAACAGGCATCCTTCCAGAACGAACTGCATCCATAACCTCTTTCGTCCTCTGACCGCGGTAATCTGAAGTATATTCTGTCTGACTAAGAGCTGTTTTCAGTGCGTCAGCCATAGCCATCGGCGTCTTTGGGCCGCCCTTATTCTGGAATACACGAATAACCTCACTTGTAAATGAAGCTTTCAAAGCCACATCTCTGCGGACAGTAATTTTATTGATGTTTTTTCCTACAGTCTTTACAACAGCACAAGTTCCTCCAAGAAGGCCCTCATTACCAGGAGTAACAACAGTACTGGTAATTCCGGCCTTATAAAACTCCTGCAGGGAAAGCTCATCTGGATCCAGTGAATGCCAGATGTCCAGATATGGAGTAACCGGACTGGAATTTTCATTATAGTCTTTTGCAAAATATGCCATATCCTGTGTGCCCAAAAAATTACCCGAATCAATAAATCCCGGAAAAATATCCTTGCCGGTCATATCCTGTACTTCTCCGCCAGACAAAGATTTCCCGATTTCCGTAATCTTTCCGTCCTCAATCTTCATATCTCCCTGTAGGACTTCTCCATTTCCTATGTGGAGAGTTGCATTTTTCAAAACCATACTCTTTCTTTGCTGCCAAATCATATTTGGCAGCTCTCCTTTCCCTACATTATTTGTCAATGTATTAATTGAATCCCGCAATTTATTTCAAAAAAATATCAAATACTTTTCACTCTGAATTTCTTTTTCCACCACATCCCCCCTGCTCCGCAGACACTGCACACGCCCGCCCACGCGAAAACTGCAGGAATTTTGTTTTCCTTCTTTGCGGCTTCACTTGTTTTCCCCTTTACTTTCTCTGGCTTATCTTCTTTGGTAAATATCTTCCTGACAGGTTTCATTATCTTCTCAAACACAGTCTCTTTCGGAACTATCTCAAATCTAATACTTGCGCGCGACTCATTTCCTGCCCTGTCACAAGCCTTTACTGCCACCTCATAAGCCTTTTTTTCCTGCAGGGTAAATGAATATTCCTTCGTTTTCCCTGAAACTCCCTGCTGTACTCCGTTAATCCAGATTTCCCGTATCTCGTCTTCTGAGTTTTCAGGTGCAATTGTGAAGGTCTTTTCTTCTTCATAAATCCCGGAATCCTCCACATCTGAAAACAATATTTCCGGAGGAGTATGGTCAACCACAAATCCGGCCTCTGCCTCCGCCTTATTCCCGGCAGAATCCACTGCCTGCACACACAGCTTATGTCTGCCTTCTGTCTCTACCTCCTGTCCTACAGGATATAGCTCCCCGTCCAGCTGAATCTGATAGGTATAGGTCGTAAAGTCCGAAATAACGTCCTCCTTCCGATAGTCCCAACGGAATCTTTTCATGTACTTTCCCTCCAGCTCATCCACATACCGTATAACTGGATTCTTGCTGTCAATAATCACCTGTGTCTCCCTTGTTTCCGTAAATCCTGCCAAATCCACAGCTGTAACCTTCATACGGTATATACCGTCCTCCTTAAGTATAAGCTCCGCCCTTGTTATTCCTCCCTCATTTGTCCATTCTGGTTCGGCAAGCGCCGTAATCTCCCCGTCAGTATCCTCCCACTCCGTCACAATCTGACAACTCTTTAAGCTATTATCCTCAAATACTTTACAAGAAACCGGCACCTCTCTGCCTGTAATCATATAATCTGTAACTCCCTCAACCTCAATTCCCGGAGCACTGTTATCGATAAATACTCTTCTTGTATCCACCGACCGGTGCCCCGCCCTGTCTGCTGCAACTACCGTGATCTCTGCCCCGCTGCCATTTTTTGATACCTGGTTTATCAGAAAAGTCCCCTCTGTTCCCTTTACTGCATCTATAAATTCACCGCCGCAATAACAGGAAATTGTATCAATCCCGCTTCCAGTCTCTCCGTCTTCTGCTGATACATAAAGATATGTCTCATTCTGATACCATGCCTGAAACCCTTCTGGTACACTCATCCTACACATCGGCGGAATCGTGTCTATCATAAACTCCTTTTCAAATCCATAGTCCTTGAGCCTTTCCCCGTTTTCATCCTCCATAAAAACAGTCAGGACATCGTATCCTTCTTTGAACTGCCCCTCTCCAAGCAGAGCCAGACTCCCTTCATCAGAAAGTCTTCCCTCTGCCAGAACAGCTTCCCCATTCTTCAGGCAGTAAACTGTAGTCCCCTTCTTACTTACGTGCTCAATCTTCACCCTGGGAATGGAAATATAATACCCATTTCTCCCATCCGGCTCTGATATTTCTAACCGGTACTCTGTGACAGGTTCCTCCTCCCCGCCGTTTACATCTCCGCTGCTCTCATTCCCATTCTCATCCTCTTTCTCCCCGCTGCTCTCATTCCCATTCTCATCCTCTTTCTCTGCGCTGTTTTCTTCCACATTGTCCTCCTTTCCTTTACCATTTGGTCCTTCAGCATAAATCACTGGAGAATGTTGATAATATATCATTACTAAAATAAGTATTAACAATGCGATACTTTTTATCTTCCTACCCATATGTCCTCTCCTTCTATAACAATTCCATATTCTCTTACAAGCTTCTTAAAATCCTCTTCCTCTGTTATCTCCGGTATCTCTTCTATATATCTTCGCACCGTCTGTGCACATACTTCACGCTCTATTCCCTCATCCGCACACTGCAAAGCAATATGCATAAGCCTAAGCTCTACAGAGCCCTTAAGCTCCTCCAGTCCCTGGCGGCAGAAAGCGCCTGCCGCATCAGTCTCCCCCATCTCCTGACGCAGATATACCAGCTTCTTATAAATCTCCTCTCTCGCCGCATCCCCTTCTGCCCAGGCAAGCAGTTCCGTGTACTTCTCTGCTGCCTTCGCCATTTCTCCTGTCTTTTCATAGCCATACGCCATATAGGCAGTAAGCTTCTGCATGATAGCCTCACCAGCTGTTTTCTCACATATTTCGCAAAGTCTTACCATATTCTTTGCTGCTTCCTCACTGTTCAGAATACGGTATCCCTCAATCAGGCACAGGTTATAGTTTTCTTTATCCTCTGCAGGCGTAGTTTTTTCTATTTCCTGTAACAGAATCAAAAGATTTTCCGCCTGCCCGGAAATATCCTCTGTCAGCATATATCCTGACAAATCAGCAAGTCCCTCCGTCTCTTCCGCCTCTTTAAAGTACCTTCCGGCCTTCTCATAATCCTGCTTCTCCAGAAAATAAAGAAAACCCAGCTCCTTAGCAAGCTCATCTGCCCTCCTTTTGTCCCTGTTATCCGGCTCGTCTTCCCCTAAATCATTTTTTTCTAAATATTGTGCCCCAAGATCTTCTGCCATACCATCAGGCTCTGCCGGAAACGCAGACACACTTACCATATTACGGTATATACCTGCCCCTATTGCCGCAGCAGCTGTAACTGCTGCCAGCAGTCCGAGCAAAAGCCTCCCCTTTATAGAATGTCTTTCTGCCATGCGATAAACTGGAATATCTTTCCGAAATTCGGACACCTTAGCATATGCCCTCTTTGAATGTCCATTAAGACTTTTTGAAATAACCTTCTGAAACCTCGCCGTCTCGCCTCTTGTAAGCCCCGGCTTTGGTTCTGACACTGACAACAGGTACTGCATCGTTTTTCCCAGTCCGTAAATATCAAGAAATTCACTCTCGGACTGATAATACTGCTCACCAGGCGGCAGAAAATGCTCTCTCACACTCCTCCGCCTCATAATCTGAAGCTGCTTTTCATTTGATTTGGCACTTGTGTCAAGAAAATAGAGTTCCTTTTCCTCTGTAATAATCATGCTATATGGATTTACATATCTGTAACAGGGCTTTCCCCTGCATTTATGGATGCGCTCCAGCTGCCCTGCCATATCATGAATCCAGAAAAATAACTGTTCCTTAGAAAGATTAGGATGATATTTCATCCACCTTATAAGCGGTGTGCCCCTCACATATTCAGAGCTCACATAACAGCTTTTGCTGTGTTCAATCAGGCGCAATACATCATAACCCTCTGCATCATTCATATGCACCACCTCATTTCCTGCTGTTGTCTGCTGTTTTAAAATCAAGTACGGAATAGTTTCCGATTGGTTAGATATTACTTCGTGATATGAAGAATAAAAACCAGAAATAAAAGAGTGGTTATATAATAAACCATAAAGAAGAAAAATGCAAGCAACAATATGTTGCATGTTTTATTTTTTGGTAGAAATCGCTGGGAGGGGCGAAAAAGAGCCGGAGAAGGGACAGGACAGCACTTCAGGGAACTAACTGTTAACAGTTCATTCACCGAAGCGCTGCCCCGTCTGCTAAGAGCATATTTTTATTTATGACGGCGTCCGTATCCACATTTACCATTTTATGGCGGCGTCCGTGTCCCAATTTACCTCTGGCTAAGCTCCCTTGGCGTATACAGATGTCTCGGAATTCCGTCAACCATTACCGGAGACACATCTCCCTGGATAAGCGGCCTTACATAGGACACAAATTCATTCGTTACATAGCTTCCGTCTTTATTTACCCATTCTCTTGGTACAAGCTTCTCATCATTAGCAATCTTGTGTACATCCTTTACCTCTGTTCCGCACTGGTACGGGTCATCGGATAATCTCTGAAGTACAACCATCTTGCCGGAATCTCCCTCGTCTGCTGCCTTTACCGCAGCGCCGCCTACCTGATATGCCTCTAAAATATCCACACGTGACGCGGAGTGGGAAGCAGAACGCTGTAATGTACTGAACTCAATGGCACGGGTTTTGCAGCCTACTTCGCCTGCAATATAGCTTGCAAGGTACGCCGCTGTTCCGGACAGCTGCTTGTGTCCGAATGCATCCACAAAATCAATGCTGCTTCCAAGTTCACAGACATATCTTCCATCTTCAAGGTGAATACCTTCAGATACTGCCACAACAACAGAAGTCTTTGTCTCTAAAATCTTCTTAACCTTCTCACCGAATTTCTGAAGATCAAACGGAATCTCCGGCAGATAAATAAGATCCGGGCCTTCGCAGTCCTCACCCTTTGCAAGTGCTGTCGCGCCTGTAAGCCAGCCTGCATTTCTTCCCATCACCTCAACAATAGAAACAAGTCCCTTGCTGTACTCCAGACAGAAGCTGTCACGGATAATCTCCTTCATAGAGGTTCCGATATACTTTGCCGCACTTCCATAACCAGGTGTATGATCTGTCAGTGCAAGGTCATTGTCTATCGTCTTCGGGCAGCCGATAAATCTCGTTGGATGGCCGGTGATAATTGCATAATCGGATAATTTCTTAATTGTATCCATGGAATCATTTCCGCCGATATAGATAAACGCCTCAATATCAAGCTTATCTAAAATAGCCAGAATCCTGTCATAAACATCTCTGTCCTCATGAATCTCCGGCAGTTTATAACGGCATGAGCCAAGAAATGCTGCCGGTGTTCTCTTAAGCAGCTCCACATCCAGCTCTGTTTTAATATGGTCTGACAGATCAATATACTTTTCCTCTAATAATCCCTGAACTCCGTGAAGCATTCCGTATACCTTCTTTGCTCCGCGGTCTTTCGCAGTGCGGTAAACACCTGCAAGGCTTGAATTAATCGCCGCTGTCGGGCCGCCTGACTGTCCTACAATTACATTTCTCTCCATAAAATCTAATCCCTTCTTCTTTGTGTTTTCATCAACATTGTTATTCTATTACATTTTTATATAAATGTCTACATGAAAATGTTATATTTTTAGCAATATGCACGATCTTCGTTACTGTACACAGGTCTCTCGCATTTACTGCGCAGACCGTAAGAAAATTCTTCAGTCATCCTTTTCTCCAAGCCTCCTGACCTCGCTCTGCGCGTGCATCATTCCTCTCATGCACCCATTGCCTGTCACCTCTATGACCTCTCCATCCTCATATTCTATTACCAGCTCACAATTATTCCTGCACGCATGGCAGCTTGTTTTCAGTTTTTCCATCCTGTCCTTTACTCCTCGTCCTTCGCCCAGTTATATGCATAGGTTACTGCCTTATTCCAGCCCTTTATCCGTTTCCTTCTGTCCCCTGCTTCTATGGAAGGCTCAAAAATCCGGTCTGTCACACGGTTCTTTTTTACTTCCTCCTTATCCTTCCAGTAGCCTGCCGCAAGCCCCGCAAGGTACGCCGCGCCCATGGCCGTTGTTTCGATACAGCCGGGACGCTCTACCGGAGCGTCAATGATATCCGCCTGAGACTGCATAAGAAAATCATTTGCACTGGCGCCTCCGTCAACCTTAAGTGTCTTTAAGGTAATACCTGAATCAGCCTCCATTGCCTCCAGGACATCATTCGTCTGGTATGCCAGTGACTCCAGTGTTGCCCGGATAATGTGATATTTATTCACTCCTCTGGTAATTCCTACAATCGTTCCCCTTGCATACTGATCCCAGTGAGGCGCGCCAAGGCCCGTAAATGCAGGCACAACATAGCATCCATTGGTATCCGGCACTTTTTTTGCCATATATTCGGAATCCATAGCTGAATCAATCAGACGCAGCTCGTCCCGAAGCCACTGAATAGCCGCACCTGCCACAAAAATAGAACCCTCCAGTGCATAGGTCACCTTTCCGTCCAGGCCCCATGCAATGGTTGTCACAAGGCCATTATCCGAAAATACCGGCTTTTCCCCTGTATTCATCAAAAGGAAGCAGCCTGTGCCATATGTATTTTTCGCCTCTCCCGCTTTAAAGCAGGTCTGTCCGAACAAAGCTGACTGCTGATCTCCTGCCGCTCCGCCGATTGGCACCGGCCCGCCGAAAAAGGAGGAATCTGCCTCCCCGTAAATATAGCTTGACGGCCTGACCTTAGGCAGCATGGACGCAGGAATCCCGATAAGCTTAAGGATTTCCTCATCCCATGTAAGGGTGTTAATATTAAAAAGCATGGTTCTTGACGCATTGGAATAATCTGTCACATGAACCTTTCCCTTCGTAAGCTTCCAGATAAGCCAGGTTTCTACCGTGCCGAATAAAAGCTCACCCTTCTCCGCGCGCTCTTTAGCGCCCTCTACGTTATCTAATATCCATTTTACCTTTGTAGCAGAAAAATATGCATCAATAATAAGTCCTGTTTTCTTCCGGAAAAATTCCGTATAGCCCTGCTCCTTTAAGCTGTCGCAGTATTCCGCCGTCCTCCGGCACTGCCACACAATTGCATGGTACACAGGTATTCCTGTTTCCTTGTCCCAGACAACTGCAGTCTCTCTCTGGTTTGTAATGCCAATTGCTGCAATATCCTCTGCAGAGGCGCCTATTTTACTCATGGCCTCCACTGCAACTCCAAGCTGGGTGGACCATATCTCATCTGCATCGTGCTCCACCCAGCCCGGCTTCGGAAAATACTGTGTAAATTCCTTCTGCGCCACGCTGCATATCTCCCCCTGCCTGTTAAAAAGTATACAGCGGTTGCTTGTCGTCCCCGCGTCAAGCGCCATTACATATTTTGCCATAGCGTACCCTCCTTCAAAATAACTCAAAATCGCTGTCTAAATATTCCTTCTGAATCTGACTGTCAAATATTGCCTTGACCACATTAGCACAGCATCTTCTAATATCATTCACCTGAATCCTGCCGTCCTTAAGCCCCTTTAGGATTTCCTTCTTAAAATAATTTCCGCCAGGCATAATCAGATCATTTCCCGCCTTCATGGCAAGGGCATTGTCCCCCAATCCTTTATTTGTAGAAAACCAGTCTGTCATCACAACACCGTCAAAGCCCCACTCATTGCGCAGAACCATGGTGCACAGATCATAGCTGTTGGGAGTATAGACACCATTTAACCGGTTATAGGATGTCATAATTCCTTTAGCCCCTGCACGGACTGCACGTTGGAAGCCTTTCAGATAAATCTCCCGCAGCGCCCGCTCACTCACATTGCTTGATACCCTGTTGCGGTTATCCTCCTGATTGTTGCAGGCAAAATGCTTCACCGTCACATAATATCCTTCCTCCTGCTGCACGCCCCTTGTAATGGCTGCCGCCATCTCTCCTGTCAGGAAAGGATCCTCCGAATAATATTCAAAATTCCTGCCGCAAAGAGGATTCCTATGAATATTTACTGCCGGCGCCAGCCAGAAAGTGCAGCCATATTCCTTCATTTCCTCATAAACAGCCTTACCCACCTCATAAAGAAGCTCTGTATTAAAGCTCTGGGCAAGCGCTCCCGATACCGGAAATGCAGTTGTATACTGATAGATTACCTTGTCTTTGTGCGGATCTCCCATCACAGTCTTTTTCACAAGCCCCGGCATCATGTTAAAGACAGACAGGGCCGCGTCAATCATCTTCACCTTTCCTTCCTTTGTAACTGCTGAACGCTTCTGAATCCGAAGCCCTGCCGGGCCATCGCACAGCGCCACATTTGCAAGTCCCATATCCCAGAATTTCGATGTGGTATTTCCCACAGAGCCCGGCAGAGTAAATCTTGTCTCCCCGCCAAACATGCCGATACCCACAACAATCTCAACCATATCGGAAACAGAAAGCTTCTTTATGAACTCCCGCACCCTCGCGTCCTTACAGATTTCCGGCGTTTGATAAGTATAGGTGATTGTCCGGAAAGCATCCTCTGGCATCTGGATGCGTGTAACTTCTTCTGCCGTCTCATTCATTTGCCGGCCATCCGCTTCTCCTTCTGCAAAATCTTCCGCCTGTCTTGCAGGTGCCTTTAGCTCTTCGAATACCTGCCACTCCTGACAAATATGATGGTGTCTTGAAAGAATAATCTCCGTTCCAACGGAAATAACGCCGCAGCTCCTTGTATTTCTTGAAGAATTACCGATTCTTAAAATGTAATCTCCCGGCTCAAGAATGTAAGATGCATCTCTTTCCCTGAAGTTTCCTATATCTGCCATATCAAAGGAAAGTGTAAACTCCTCCATTTCCCCCGGCAGAAGCTTTCCCGTCTTTGCAAATGCTGCAAGACTCTGGTATTCCTTGTCAAGCTCCCCGGCCGGAGCGCTCACGTAAAGCTGAACCACTTCCTTCCCGGCATACGTATCCCCAATATTTTTGACCTGCACCCTAACACTGACCAGACTTCCCTCTGCCCTTACCTCTCCTGCATTTATCTCAAAATCCGTATAGCTAAGGCCATAGCCAAAGGGATAGCGGGGGTCGATGGAAAAGCTGTCAAAATACCGGTAGCCTACATAGATTCCTTCCTTATAAAATTCATCGTTCAGATTCCCGTTCAGATAGCTGAACTCGTCAGAAAACGGAATATCTGAATAGGCCTTCGCCCAGGTATCGGCAAGCTTTCCTGACGGAGACACTTTTCCCAGAAGCACATCTGCCGCGGCATTTCCGCCCTGTGTGCCGAGCTGACAGATAAAGAGAACCGCTCCAATGCCCTCCATGTCATCCATAAAGGATAAATCTATCTGGGACCCGCAATTTATAATCAGCACAAATTTTTTATAGCTTTCTGCACATACCCGGATTGCCTCCTTTTCCTCCTCTGTCACAAACAAATCCCCCGGAAGGGCTCTTCTGTCCCGGCCCTCACCGGCCTGGCGTGAAAGCACATAAATACAAGTATCCGTATCGCTTCTTTTAATATCTCTGTCTGTGACCGGATCCGCTGCTGTTCCCGGATAACTGGCAAGAAGGTTTTCCATCATAGAGCCCGGATGCTTTAAAAGCTTTTTCCTTGTTTCCCTCTTAAATTCCTCCTCGCCTTTTCTATATTTCTTCTCATAGGCAAACAGCCACGGCTTTGTCGTAATCTCAAATCCCCTGTTTTTTAATCCCTCATAAATGCTTACACTGTGCCTTTCATTTACCTCTCCCGAACCCGTTCCCCCTTTTATGGTTCTTAAGGCTCCTGCACCATAAAGCGCTGTTTTCCCTGCTTCCAGCGGCAGTATTTCGTCATTCTTAAGAAGGACAATACATTCACATGCCGCACGGTAGGCTGTATCCAGATTCCGTTTTTCCCGCTCATTTGCAGAACCGCTTCCGGACGCCTTTGTTAAGAGCTCTGTCATCCTGATTCCTCCTTTTTTATGTGAATTTTTTATACAATTGTCTCTAAAATCCTTTTATCTTGTATAAATACTTCCTTTATCCCGGCCTGTTTATTTTTATTAAAATTAAAGGTTAGCAAATATCCTCTGTCAAGATGATACAGATTCAAATAATCAATCAACTGCTTCTCTCCGTCTGCATTATATTTCTCACCCTTCCATATTTTGAGTTCAATTATAAATTGCTTTCCCATATAATCTACAACAATATCTGTTCTCGTCTCATTTCTTGTCTCTGCTTCCACGTAAAAGTTACCTGTTCCATTTATAATTGGCTTCAAAAACAAAAGAAATAATTTTCGGCCCTGCTTTTCTACAAATCTTTCATCTGTTTCCCGGTATAATTCTGTATAATACTGGGAAAATTTCTTCATAACTATATCCATATCCAGATAGCCATTTTGAATAAACTGGTTCTTTCGAATACCATAGCTATTTAATTCATCATTTTTAACCAATTCCTCTGATAAATAATATTGGTATAAATGCATTTCAAAAATACGGTTCGAAATGGCAGCAACCCCATTTTTATTTTTTATATAACCAAACATCAGTCCCAGATTCATAGATGCACTATAAGAATTAAAAGGGTATTCGGCTCCCTCGAACAGCATATTTTGAATAATCCTGCTAATCTCAGGGTATTCGGCCAGCTGTTTTATCATATCATCAAACAGGGTATTCGGCTCCTTAAGCAATATATCTACGGCTTTTACGATTCCGTTTCTTGACCATTTTTCCGTTTCTGATTCTTTTTGCTCCCCCTGTTCATCTATCAGCTTACAGATACGTGAAACCAAATATGGATACCCAGATGTATATTCGTAAATCAAAGAAGCTGTGTTTCTGATATCCATTCCTGTATGATTGTCTGACTCATAATCTTTTAGCATACCTTCAATATCTCTGGCAGAAAAGCTCATGTCCAGGGTAAAGTCAGCAGCAATATTCCAGGGACTGTTATACCTGTGTGACTCATCCTTACGGATTTTCAGCTTCAGATTTTTTACATCGTATACACCCGAAAGTATGACGGAATGGAAAGTCCTCTCCTTCATCCTCATCAGGTACTTATTCCTTAACATGCCGAGAAAGGTCAAAAAACGTTCATAACCACCAGCCTGATCTACTTCGTCAATCATCAGTACCACGGGGTCGTCTGCAGTGCTGCATAATTTCGAAATAAGAACAGATAACTCCCAAAAGCCAAATCCGCATTCCGTATTCTTCAGTTTGTCTTCACATTCCTTTACAACTTCTAAAGCCACCCCTGATTTCTTACCGTAATCCATCGAGGTATACAGAAGCTTCAGAAAATGTCTGCAGAATTCTGTTTCACTTGCAAACACTCCCCCGTCTACGCCTTCAAAGCTCATGGACAGTATAATATATTTTTCAGACAGATATTTTTCCAGACACATCAGTGTAGTGGTCTTTCCAAACTGACGTGCCCTGTTTATGGTAAAATATTCCCCGTCATCAATAAGCTTCTCAATATTTTTTAACCTCTCATCTATTTTAACCATGTAGTGAATGTCAGGAATGCATGCGCCATTTACATTAAATCTTTTTTTCATGCTTTGTCCTTTCCGTTACTGTTCACTCCCGTTCACAGTAACCCCTTTCCCTCTTAATAACTCGTTTGCTTTACGCCTATTTAATATTTTAACATAACGGCAAAACAATATCTATTAATTATTCATTCTTGACAACCAATTGTTAATATGTTATGCCTTAAGATAACACAAGTGGAGGGAGTAAATCAATGGGAACATACTTAAATCCCGGCAGCAGTGGGTTTGAAGCCATCCGGAAAGGGCCGTATGTTGACAAGACCGGCCTGATAAGCCTAATCAACCGCACCATCGGCACAAAGCAGAATCTGACCTGTATCAGCATATCATCCGTGAACTGACAGCCAGTTATCCTGAACTGAAAACCGAAGAAAGCTTCATCTCCACATTAATCAATGCCACGATATTAACCGGGAACCGGTTTGTCATGATCATTGACGAATGGGACGCGCCAATCCGGGAATTTAAAAGCAACTGGCAGACGAAGCAGGACTACCTGGAATCTTTGCGGATGTTATTCAAGAACAGCGGGACTACCTCCCGGATCTTTGCCGCAGCATATATGACAGGAATCCTGCCAATCAAAAAGGACGGTTCCCAGTCTGCCATATCTGATTTCCGGGAATTCTCCATTCTCGATCCCGGTGAATATGCTGAATTTACAGGGTTTACGGAAGAGGAAGTCCATACATTATGCGATACCTATCACATGCGGTTTGAAGATGCTAAGAGCTGGTATGACGAATATTCCTTTGATACCGTACATTCTGTATACAATCCTTATTCCATTATGAGTGCCATGTTAACTGGTAAATTCAAATCCTACTGGAAGAAAACATCTGCCGCAGAGGCTCTTCTGACTTATATAGATATGGACGAGGACGGACTTCAGGAGGATATTGCCAGACTGATCAGCGGAGAAGAAATCGATGTTGATGCGGAAGGCTTTGAAAATGACTTTGAAACCTTTAAAAGCAGGGACGATGTATTAACGCTTATGATTCATCTGGGATATCTGACATATACAGAAGAAGAACACGGAAAGGGAACTGTCCGGATACCCAATATGGAGATTCGGCTGGAATTCAACCGAATCCTTAGAAAAGGATCACATACAGAGTTAATCCGTCTGATCCATGAATCGGATCATCTCCTTGAAAGTACGATACAAGGAGATTCCGAGGCTGTAGCACAGGCGATTGCACGGGTACATGACTCTAATTGCGCGCCGCAGTTCTATAATAATGAGCAGGCCTTACGTGCAGTGATCAGATATGCCTATCTCACATGCGTTGATCAGTACAGCAGAATAGAAGAGCTTCCATCCGGCCACGAGTATGCGGATATCATATTTATCCCCAAAAAACGCTCTTTCTTGCCGGCAATGATCATTGAATTAAAGTGGAATAAAACAGCAGCAGGAGCCATAGCTCAGATTAAAGAGCGGAACTACCCTGCGGCTCTTAAGAACTTCGGAAGTCCATTGCTTCTGGTGGGACTGAATTATGATGAAAAGACGAAGATACACTCTTGTGTAATTGAAAAACTATAAGGTCAAATAAACCCAGTCACTGCGGATATGTACGATTCCGCAAGTGACTGTATCAGGCGCAGGGATATGCCAGAGCATATTCCTGCAACAAAATGCCAAGGACTTTTTAATCATATGCAGAAATTCCTCTGTTCTTCTATTTTTTTATTGACAAAAACCTCCCTTCCGATATAATCATTGGTAAAAGAGATGGGTTTTCACCGTACAGTTTTTACTCAAACGGGCTGCTCGTTTCTTTTTTTATTGCCAGCAAGTCAAAAAGATATTTCTTCCCGTCCGCATCATGATGCACCAACATCCGGGCAAAGAAGATATTATACCGGCAGACCTCGCCGCTCTTATCATCATATACCGGCAGGGCAAACCGCACATCATACCGATACCACCCTTTGGCATCCTTTTCATGCTTCTTTTTCGTATTCTCCGAATACTCTCCATTCACAGCAATCTGGAGCAACTCTGGTATCCCCTGCACCGCATTGACCTTAGCCTTCGCGTCCGGACTTGTTGGTGACATATCCCAAACCCCTGCGATCATCACCTGCGGTGATGACTGCGCGTTCCATTGGCACGCTGAAAAACAAAAGCAGGAGGGAACTTATTGCCGTGTTATTCTGTAGCATACATATTACTGTAAATATCCAGGATAGAATCCTTCGGGCGGTTAATACCTATATCTGTTAAGCGGATCTCTGTCTCACGCATTTGGGCTATAAACTGTGTAATGTCCTCGCCGACAGATTTCGGAACAGTTATTTTCTGACCCTCTCGTACTAACTGGAATAAGCGGAATACATCCAGCCGGTGCTTTTTAATATCCCTTGAGTTTACATGGAGCCCTTCGGCCCTTTTGCTTTTCAGGTCCAACCATGCCTTCATTTTCAGAGGAATGATATGCTCCGCATCCAATATGGAAATACCATCGATAACGGTTCGTCCGTCTAAAGGGAAGCGGTAGTAACCGTCATTAAGAAGAATCGCAGACAGGCTGGAAACTTCATCATCAATATGCAGCGGCATAAGATGTGTGTCTGGCTGCAAGACCACATGACTTTGCGGCCGTGAAAACAACTCGATCATTTTAGGATAAGCCGGATTTGTCGGTTCTACAAAACGATAGAACTCCGGCTTACCGTTGCTGCGCTGTCTGGCCTGATAGCCGCCAGCCTCGATAAATAACCAGAAGGCTTTTGCAAAATCTGCAGTCAGAGCCTCAACCGTCAGCACCATGTCGATGTCAACAGTCTGCCTGAAATCAAGGCCTGCATCGTTCATCAGAAGGTCACAGGCAAAGCCGCCAATTACCGTATACTGCTCCTTAAAATTACTGAAATGTTCCCGAAATATACTGATACCGTTTATCATTTGATTTTCTCCTTATTCTTCCTCTGTGACAGGCAATTCATGTTTTTCACGAATTTTATCCAGGCACATCTGAATCCGTTCGTTGGAATCATTGTCCATGCTCAGCAACAGGGAAATATCATCTACACAGGCATTTTTCGCCAATATAGCAGGGTCATAGGACCATACCTCAAAGATAAAGCCGCCGAAATCTCCAAAATACTGTTCAGTACAAATAGCATCTGCCGGTATTTTCGTAGCAGTCTTTTTAGAAACAGCAATGGCGCCATCCTGTTCATTTACACTAATTATAGATTGCTGTGCCAGCGCCCGTATTCCACTTATGACCTGTTTTTCAATCCGAACCGGTGTTTTCACATAAATGCGCCGCTCCACGGGTGATTTCAGACGTTCATATCCCTTTTTCAAAAATTCCGGTTTCTCGTATGCCAAAGTGATCCATTTATGCGTGCCTTTTGCATTTTGCGTAATCAGGCCAGAAGCAGTAAGATCATGGGCAGCTCTCGTACAGGTCGCTTTTGAGAGGGAAAGCTCTTTTGCAATCTGTGTCAGGTTTACAGGCTCCGTATTCTGGCCATAATATAAATACAAAAAGACGAGCTGTGTTCCCGGAGCCATTTTATCGGCAATAGTCGTTTCCGCCTTAAACTGTTCACGGAAGGAACATCCCCAAAATGGAAGATATACCTGCTGGGACATGGAAACGAAAGGAATGCGGTTTTCTATCAGGTTCCGCCTCTGCAGCGCAGTTAAATTTTCCAGACCCAGCGCACAGGGAATTGTACAAAGTTCCTGAAACTTTTTTAGCTGTTTTTTTAATGCAGGCAGCCGCCAGGAAGGATCCTTTGGAACCAAAATGATACATTGGTTTTGCCCCCAGATCAGCAGCCTTGGCGTATACCCATCGCGGATATAATAAGGCGTATCATCCACATAACGGTATTCTGTTTCTGTAATATCCGAACCGAATACCGATTTAAGAAAAGATAACATATTCAGAAAACCTCCTTTGAATCCTTCCGTTGTTGCGTTGTTAATTTTTATTATACCGTTGCAAATGAAACACGTCAAGTAACTATGAAACAATCAAAAACAGAGCATCGGAATATTCGTTGCTGTTCACTCCGTTCACAGTAACATGCGCAAATCAATTTAAAATTTCCTTCGGCAATGGGATTTGCTCACACTTGAATCATTTTCTTACGTACTTTGCATTTACTGCAAAGTACGTAAGAAAATGATTCAGAAGTGCATAGACCCCATATCCTCTATATTTACCCCCTCTACCTCTATCAGGGCACTGCTGTCTGCCTTCTGTCCTTCGTTTGTAGAAGGTATTGTTCCGTCTATCTGCCCTTTAATGCTTTCTGCCCGCAGCAGACAGAATTTCCCAAGGGCTTCTATACCCGCCTCAAACTCCTCATACGTACAGAATTTTGTGGGATCCTTTTCTACATAAGGGGCAATCATCTGTGATACCTCTTCCATCACTACTGAAAAGTAACCGCTTTCAAAATATTCCTCAATAAACCTGTCAAAATATTCATGATACATTTCCGTGTATTCTTCATTCTCAAATATCCATGCAAGCATGGGCCTTGATGAAGCTTCTCCGCCTGATACCGGAGTGTCAACAGGATAATTTATAAGCCCTTTCGCATCTGTACCTGATTCAAATCCGCCGAATGCCAGATTATAATCCCACGGTATCATAGCCATCTGGCCGTCCTTTTCATATAAATAGTAATTATGAATCATGGAACCTGTGTAGCTGTCAAAATTGCAGACAAAATTATGGACTGCAAAATAACGGATTACCTGCTCGATATCTACCGTTTCCTCAATATCTGTCCCTTCATTCAGCTTCTTAAGAGAAGAGATCAGCCTGTCCTTGTCACTGTCTGTAATATCTGTCTTAGCATTTTCAAAAATATTACTGTAGCTTTCGTAGGAATCATCCGTGTATATAAGAGAAACGTCCTTACTGTCTCTGCCTGGCATACCGTCATTTCCCGGGAAATTTCCCGGCCGGTTACTTTCACGGGGAATGTCGTCCGTCTGCGGCATATTCCCTGTTTCCGGGATTTCTCCTTCCGTCATATTCCCCTCCGGCAGCTCTTCCATGTCCCCCGAAAACTCTTCCATTCCTCCCGGAAACTCTTCCTTGTCCCCCAGCGGCTTTTCCATTCCTCCCGGAAACTGACCCACATCTCCTGGCGGCTCTTCCATTCCTCCTGAGAACTGATCCATACCTTCCGAAGGCTCTTCCATCCCTCCCGGAAACTGACTCATGTCTCCCGGCGGCTCTTCCATACCCTCTGGACGCCCGGAGCCGCCGTCTGGGGCAGTCCCCTCCTGCGGCGCTTGCGGCACGCCTTCTTCCGGCGGTTCAGGACCTTGATTTTCTTCACCCTGCGGTATTTCGCCGGACCCGGAATCTCCTTCTGACATCTCGAATCCGCCGCCGTTTCCGCGGCCGCCTCCCATATCCATGCTGTCAGGCTTATAAAGCTCACCGTAATCATTCCCGTAATTCCTCTCCAGAAAGCTCTCCTCTACCGCTTCCACCGCAAGATAAAGCCCCCAGTCCTCCCCGTTGACAGTAATATAGGCATAGCTGCAAAGGGGAGCGGCCACATCAAAGGAATTCATCATCTGATAGCAGAGATAATCCTTCATATAAGTATGATCCTGAATGATATTATTCAGACTGATTTTATCCAGCCCGTAATAAGAAATCCCCGGATCATAACAGTCAAACTCAATTTTAAAGCTATATCTGTCATTTCCATATTTCTTTACTGAGCTTAAGGAGGTATTTCCCTTTGCCCTGATGCCCACATTTTTATATGTCTCGCCGTCAATCACAACGGAACATTCTCTGTATTCTTCATTTTCACAGGTTTCCAGAAATTCATTCCAGTCATCCATCCTGACATCGATCTCGTGCACCCTGGAAGTGTCAAACAGTCTGGATTCGTACCCCATATCAGCCGAAACAGGCAAGACGCCGTTTTTTCCCAGGCTGACTAGCACAAGCGCCAGAATCAGGGTAACGGAAATACAGGCAATACAAATCTTATCAATATGTCTGCTTGTTGACATAAGCTTCCTCCTATCCCATATACTCTCCGTTATAGCTTACAAGAACAGCGCTGCCTACACCCTCCATATCAGATAAGGTGTTAATAAAATCTGTATTCTCACCCTTCAGGCGTATTTCAAGATTTAACTCTATCTCACCCTTTCTGGCCATTTTACTCTTTATTATCAGCTTATGAACCTTGCTTTTAAGAAACTCTAAAGCCGCCTCCTCACTTACGCGATTTTCACAGCTTACAACAACAATATATGGACTTATATAAGATTTCTTATTTACAAATATAAGCAGCACTGCCCCAATGGCTATGCTTCCTGTGAATGCCAGGGGAATGAGGCCGGCCGCCAGCACAATTCCCGCGCCGATAGCCCAGAACAAAAAGGCAATGTCAAGAGGCTCCTTAATGGCCGTCCTGAAACGTACAATGGACAGCGCGCCTACCATACCAAGAGACAGCACCACATTTGAAGTAACTGCAAGAATAACAACTGACGTGATCATTGTAAGAGCAATCAAGGTAACACCAAAGCTGGATGAGTACATCACACCCATAAATGTTTTCTTGTAGATGAAAAAAATAAATACACCGAGTCCAAAGGCACATATGAGGACAACCGCCATATCAAGAAGGCTTACTCCTGTTATATTCTCCAGAAAGCTTGATTTAAAAATATCATTAAATGTCATAATTTTTGTTCTCCTTTTTATTGTTCGTAAAATATTCCGTAATAAACTTCCTATCCATAAACGCGGCTGGCCGCATACTTGGAAAATGCACAGGATGAACATCCCTTAAGCTGGACCGCATCCCTGATAATCTCCGGAAGGAACGCATCCCATTTCACTTCCAGAATAACAGCCGGATTTTTAACTGGGATTAAAACACTGTGCTGATTTAAAAAATCTGTACGAAGCATGCCGGTCCTGATATGATAATCCAGCGTTACCCTCACATTTCCCGGCCCGTAAGTATAGGCCTTTCTGTCATATTCCACAATCGTTTTCGGCCTTAAGCCCTGTGACATCATCTTAGAATAAAGCTCAGCCGCAAGAGGCTTTTCCCCTTCTTTCATCCACTGGTACTCTCCCTTCAATAATCTCTCCACGTCTTCCTTTGAAACCCTCATAAGCTCCTTGCTGCAAAGTCCGTTCCATTTGCTCTTCTTCTCAAGACGAATATAGGAAATATCATTGCCGTAATAACGAAGCCTGAATTTTTCCCGCCGGTTTACACCATCCACCTTTTCGCGGAGGGCCTTATCCCCTGGGGTATCAAAGTAGAGGCTGCGAACCCTGTAGGCCCCATCCTCTCCATGAACATCCGGCTTTGCTGCCGCTTTAAGCCTCTGGGAAATAGTAATAAAATCTGAAGCATTTATCTCGTGCTTCCACTCATGACGAAAATCCATTTTCTCCTCCTTTCTACTTACTCCGTTCACAGTAACCGGAAAAACCTTCATTCACTATAAATAAAAAATTTGTTAAAACTGTGGAAGGAATGTGACATTTATGTGTTTTAAATATTTTCGTATGTACTGTTAAAATGACGTTCAAAGGACGGAAGTTCGGGGCGGTTTTTCCCCTAAGCAGACATTCAAGGGCATCTTATAACTGCCGTCCTCTGAACAATATTCCAATTGTACCGGTGGAATTTTCTCTAAAATAGATAATGAATTTTTTTGTATAAAGGACTATACTATACATAAAAGAGCGCTGTAATATATTTCTTAGATATAGACAGCGGACAATGTTAGAAAAGGGGATGTTTAAGATGAATGAAGTATTGAATAACATTTACACAAGAAGAAGTATCCGCAAATTTACAGATCAGGCAGTGCCGAAGGATTTAGTAGATGAGGTTGTAAAGGCCGGAGCTCACGCTCCGAGCGGAAAGAACATGCAGACCTATCGTTTCTTTATTATGCAGAAGGAAGAATCCATTCTTGCACTTCAGGAGGTTGTTGCAAAGGGCATGGAGAATCCGTCCTATACCTTTTACGGAACAAAGGCTCTCGTTATCGTTACCTGCAATAAGGAGGATGTAAATGGCGTGGAGGACGGCTCCTGCGCACTGGAAAATATGATGCTTGCCGCTCACTCTCTCGGACTTGGAAGCTGCTGGATTAACCAGCTTAAATACTGCGGGGACAAGCCGGAGGTTGCTGCCTACCTTGACAAAATCGGACTGCCGGAAGGCCGCCGGGTTGTAGGGATGCTTGCACTTGGATATGCCGCAGACGCAGGTACGGAGCATAAAAGAATAGAGGGACTCGTAACATATCTTGATTAAAAGATAGATCCGGGAACCGGACAGGAGGCAGGTGATTCATTCACCTGCCTCTTTACTCCCTAAGCTTCGACCCCTTAAGCCTTACGCAGGACTGTAAATAGGTCAGTGACAATACAAGCCAGATGATCGCTACCATCACAATTGCCAGAAGTCCTGTCTCAAAAAACAGATGTCCCAGCATGGCAATTACAAGCAGAATAGGAATCCATGTATTCATCTGGCTGTACGCCTTATATGAGCTTCTGAAAATAACCTCTTTTTCCGCCTCATCGCAGCTCTCTATCCACTGCTTCTGAAATTTTCTGGATGAGGGATCGCCTTTTTTCTCCGGATGACTCACCTGGGCAAGCTTCACATACCGCACCTGCCAGAAGCCGTCATATGCATAGCAGATTAAAAATATGATACAGGAAGCAAGCATATTTTCGGCATGATTATCCTTAATATACTCTATTGAATAGCCTACGGCCAGTACAAGGATGCATAATATCTGGGACAATATATTCACAATGACGCCCCATGCTCCCATTCTCTCTTCTTCATATTCCCACTTATCACATTCTTCGTCCTCTGTACTTAAAATCTGTCTGCCGATGTTCTTAAGCTTCCGGATATTCCACTCTCCAAAAGCCGCTGACAGAACGAAAATTCCTGTCAGAATCGGAAGCTGGAACCTTTGAATCCCAGCCAGAAGCTTAAGCATTCCTTTTCCAATCACATCAAAATTTCCGTCAAATAAAAATATACTCAAAAAACCAAGAACTCCTCCCCCGGCTGCTGACACCAGCATAATCAGCCCCATCCTTTTATATGAACTCATCTTTCCTGTCTTCATGCTTCTTCTTCCTCCTTATATTCAAATATGTCCTCTACTGATACCTGACAGATTTTCGCGATTTTCAGCGCCAGGGTCACTGACGGGGAATAGTCGCCTCTTTCTATGAGGCTGATTGTCTGCCTGGACACTCCCGCCCGGTTTCCAAGCTTTGTCTGGTTGATTCCCATCCGGGAGCGGTACTCCTTTAAATAATTTATTAATGGCAAATTATCATCTCCTGTCATTTTGTTTTATCGACGTCGTTTGTAATTATGACAACTTTTCTTGTCATAATTAATATATCACTGACAACTATCTTTGTCAATACAAAATGACAACTTTTTTTGTCATTTATAATCCTATTGAATATTAGAGGTATCAATATCTATTAGCTCCTTGTCGTTTTCCACCGATCCCCACAGGCTTCCCTTCCTTAAGCGCCTTCTCATAGTCCTCCTTCACCGCCTCAAGTGTCTTTACAAGACCTGTTGAATCGTCTACAATCTGGCCGTTAGGGAGGACTCCCCAGGGACGTATGGCATTGCGGTAACGGATTTCCCACGGTGTAATACCGACCTTGTCTGCCATCATGTTCAGAAGGGTTTCCGTGGCAAAACAGGTCTGGGTCACCCCAAATCCCCGGAATGCTCCGGCCGGAGGATAATGCAATCATTTTTACAAAAATATTTTTGTTACCTAAAAAATTTTGGTTTATTTTTTAAAAATATCTGCTATACTGTACTTAGGGAGACCAAAAAGGCCCTGAAAGAGGAGGGATCCCATGTTAAACACAAAACTAGAGATGTTAAAGCAGATTGCCGCAGGACTTGCGGCCCAGTTCGGTGAAAATTGTGAGATCGTAATTCACGACCTTACAAAAGGTACTGCGGAGAGCTCCATTGTCCATATAGAGAATGGTTCCGTCAGCGGACGCCGGATAGGCGATGGTCCTTCCGGCGCAGTTCTGGATGCACTTAAGAATCCGGGAAGCGCCCCCACCGACAGGCTGGCTTATCTTACAAAGACAGAAAACGGCCGGATACTGAAGTCCAGCACAATCTATATTAAGGATGACTCTCTAAAGCCCTGCTACATATTTTCAATTAATTACGATATTACCAATCTGCTTGCACTGGAAAGCAGTATTCACGCGATTACTGCCTGCTCTGCACCAGATAATAACGGAGAGGGAGATTCCCCGCGCCTTATTACTCATGACGTGAACGGGCTTTTGGACGAGTTAATTGAACAGGCTGTCGCACTGGTAGGCGTTCCGGTTCCCCTTATGTCTAAGGAAGATAAAATTAAAGCCTTTAACTACCTGAATGACGCAGGCGCCTTTCTTATAACAAAATCAGGAGACAAGGTAGCTAAATACTTTGGAATCTCCAAATACACACTTTACAGCTACATCAACATTAACAAGTAATCAGGAGGATTTTAATTATGATGGATAAAGCAGAGCTTAAGTGGACACTCAACCATATTCCGAAAACAGACGATCTGGCAGTAAAAAACATGTCTGTAGAGGAAATGCGGCGGGCCGGAAGCTTTCACAGAAGCTTTCCCCAGTACTCGGTAACTCCTCTGACCAGGCTTTCTAATCTGGCGGAATATCTTGGATTAAAGCGTTTGTACGTAAAGGATGAGTCCTACCGCTTCGGTCTTAATGCCTTTAAGGTTCTCGGAGGTTCCTACGCTATTGCAAGGCATATTGCAAAGGAACTGGGGAAGGATGTAAGCGAGGTTCCTTACAGTGTCCTTACCTCTGACGAGTTAAGAGAAAAGTTCGGCCAGGCAACATTTTTCACTGCCACGGACGGAAACCACGGGCGGGGAGTTGCATGGGCCGCTAATAAGCTGGGACAGAAATGTGTAGTAAGGACGCCTAAGGGCACCACTCGGACACGTCTTCAGAATATTGCAAAGGAAAACGCAGAGGTTACCATTGAGGATCTGAATTATGACGACTGCGTAAGAATGGCCGCAAAGGAAGCAGAGAATACGCCCCGTGGAATTATGGTGCAGGATACTGCATGGGAGGGCTACGAGGAGATACCTACCTGGATCATGCAGGGCTACGGCACCCTGGCCACTGAGGCAGACAGCCAGCTTGAGGAGGATGGATGCCGTCCTACCCACATTTTCATACAGGCGGGCGTAGGCTCTCTTGCAGGCGCGGTAATCGGTTATTTTTCAAACCGTTATAAGGAAAATCCGCCGGTCATGGTTGTTGCGGAAGCAGGCGCAGCCGACTGTCTCTACCGCTCCGCTGTGCAGGCAGACGGAAACCGGGTGGACGTTACCGGAGACATGCTGACCATTATGGCAGGCCTTGCCTGCGGGGAGGCAAATACGGTTTCCTGGGACATTTTGAAGAACCATGCGGACGCATTTGTATCCTGTCCGGACTGGGTAAGCGCAAACGGAACACGTATTTACGGCGCTCCCCTTAAGGGCGATGAAAGGGTCATCTCCGGCGAATCCGGCTCCGTTACAATGGGGCTTGTGCACGCTCTTATGACAAAGCCTGAATATAAAGAATTAAAAGAGGCCTTAAAGCTTGGTCCTGATTCCGAAGTCCTGCTTGTATCCTCAGAGGGCGACACTGACCCGGACCGCTATCTGGAAATTGCCTGGGAAGGATTATGCGGAACTGACAAACAGCCATTTGCAGATTTATAAAATATATATTATATATTGATTTTTCAGGAGGAATTACCATGTTTGATTTTAATAAAATAAAAGAAGCTGCCGGAAGCTATGAAAAGGATATGACTGTATTTTTGCGTGCAATCGTTAAAAACCCGGGAGAAAGCTGTGATGAAACATAGAAATACACTTGCAGATGCCCTGCGCTGAGGCAGAGAACTATATAGCTGAAGGACATTTCGCGCCAGGCTCCATGCTTCCGAAGGTGCAGGCTGCCGCAGACTTCGCCGGCTCCAAACCGGGACGCACCGCACTGATTACGCTTCTGGAAAAATCCAGGGATGCAGTTCAGGGAAAAACGGGAACACGGCTGGAATCAGCATAAAATTCAAAAAGCAGGGCTGTCCTGCCAGAGTGTCATATCTCTGGCAGGACAGCCCTTAATATTACAGCCGGTTCAGCTTCATCATAAAGGAATGGGGTAAAATCTTTCCCGCAATCTTATAAGCCAGATAGAAACGCCCCGGCGTATAACACGCCTTCCCTTTCTCTGCTCTTTTTAGCGTCTCTGCAGCTACCTTTCGGGTATCCAGGTAAGGAAGCTTTCCGATTTTTGACTTGCTTGCCCTTTCAACATCGATAGGATTCATCTCCGTAGCCATATTTCCCGGGCACAGCACGCACACACGGATTCCTTCCCGCTTCCATTCTTCATGAAGCGCCCTGCCAAGATACGTCAGGTATGACTTCGTACTGCTGTAGACTCCCTGACCGGCAATCGGCGCAAAAGAACTGACCGAACTCGTGAATACGGCAATGCTTCCTTTTGACATGTAAGGGAAACAGAGTCTGGCCACTGCCGTACTTCCTTTTACGTTCAGATTCACCATCATAAAAAGTTCGTCCAACGTCCGTCCGCCAAAGCTGCCGCTTTTGCAGACCCTTGCATTATTCACCAGAATTCTGATCTGCGGTTTTTCTTTTTCCAACAGTTCTCTTAGCTGCCCATAAGAATCCTCAGCCGCAAGATCTAGCCCGACCGCCCGTATCTTCACATTCTCATAGTGTTCTGCCAGCTTCTCAAGCCGTTCCTTTCTCCGGGCAATCAGCCAGATTTCTTCTATCTCCGGATAATTATGTACCACTGCTCTTAAAAAATCCACGCCCAGGCCAGATGAAGCGCCTGTAATCACTGCTGTTTTCATTTCCTTATTCCTCCTCATAGCTAATTTCCATACGAACCTTCCCACTCCGGTTCCGTAATACAATATAACACAGCATAACTGCAAAGATTATAATATTTCCTGCTAAAAGCGGCAGTGTCATTGTCGTGGCAAGTACAACAATGTTGAAAATGCCGATTCCCAGGCACAACACCGTCAATAATACCAGCATCTTCTGCGGCATATGGAATTTTGACCGTTCCCATGCCTCCGGCATTAATTTCGGCAGCCGAAGAATACACAGATTAATCAAGGTCGCCGCAATCTGACTCACCAATGTGGCCGAGCTGGCAATTTCCTCAATATCCAGCCCAAAGAAAATAGGCAAAAGGCCAATTATGTAGAAGAATGCCATAATCACAACCGGGGTTTTGTATTTTGGATGGAGATATCCAATCTGCTTCGGAAGCCATCCATCCACGCAGCCTTGCAGAATTACCTTTGGCGAACTGGCAAACTGTGCATTAAGTGTGGAGAGCAGCGCGAACATCGCTCCGCCCACCACGAAGAATACATAAACGCCTGACGGCATGATTTCCTTCGCCACCACATCCAGCGTCTTACCTGCAACCTCCGTCACCGGAAGCACGCCGGATGCAACCACGCCAAGGACTGCATACAGTATGGCAACCAACGCCGTAGACAGAATAATTGTCAGCGGAATATCTCTGGTCGGATTCTTTGCCTCCCCGCTTAGGCTGACGACCATAAACGCCCCGTTCGTTGCGAAAATCAGAATTGCGGACGCCTGTAAGATCCCCCCGATTCCGTTAGGCATAAACCCTTCTGTAAAATAGTCCGGGCTGACCTTCCCCACTCCAAATGCCGCGAATACCAGCAGCGCTGCGCACATCACCGCTACTATCACATTCTGCACCTTTGCCATCTTATCCACGCCAAAAATATTAATTACAAAAATAATTGTCAGTATTGCGAAGGCAATCAGCTGTCTCGGTGCTGACGGCAGGAATGCCATCGCATAATCCGCGAAGGACAAGGCATACATGGACATGGAAATATTTGTAATAATATAGACAAACATAATAATTCCGGCCATCGTTTTTCCCGACAGCAATGCCGCCATCGTATAATTTCCGCCGCGCAGCCGCACCACACTGGAGATAATGACCGTTGGTATACTGCCGATCAATACAAGCAGTGCGGAAAGTAAAAAGGAAATCGGCGCGCTCCTTCCGGTCAGCGCAATTGCTACCCCCATCAGCGACATGATTCCTACTCCGATCACCTGCCCAATCCCGACTCCCATCAGATCCTTTAATGTCAACACACGTTTTAATTCTTTGGTTGAAGTTCCCATATTATTTTCCTCTTTTTGTATTTGTTTACAGTAACCGCATTAAATCACTTAGTTCCGGGTAATCATTCATAGAACTTCCATAATACGCATAACCAACTGTCATATCCGGCCGTACCAGGAACACCGCCGGAAGCTGGCGGCTCCTTCCTTCTGTCTCACCGCTGCCCATGGACAGCAGGATGTTTCGGATTCCGCCCATCTGCTCTATCAATTCATCCTCTCCGGACAGCATCGCAAGCTCACTATCCGCCTCAAATACATTGTACTGATCATACAGCGCCGCATCCGGATCACAGATAATCTCAAACGGGAAGATTTCCTTTACATCTGCCTCACGCATACGTTCTGCCGTGGACTGCAGGACAACCTTTACATCCACTCCCGTCTGTCTTATCTGCTCCCAGGATGCCTTCAGCTGCGATAAGAAGCCCTGGCAGAGGCTGCAGGTAAAATACCGCGAGAAAATCAATACTGTCGGCCTTGCAATCCTTTCTGCCAGTACAATACCGCTCTCATACGCAGTGTCATAGACGAACCGTTCCAGTTTTTTCCCTGGTGCAAGAGTGCAGTGGTATGGTCTGCCGTTTTTCTCCCACATTTTTTGTCTCTTCTCCATTGCCTGCCGGAATCTTTCCATGGAACGCTCTATCGTTACCCTTGAGCATGCAAGATTGATTCGTTCAAATCCACGCCCGGCCGTGCCGAACATGTATCCCTCATCCAGATACAGTCTCGCATCCTCCTTCATCAGTTGTTCCAGCTCCTTATGTGTCATGCCAAGGCCGCGCATGTTAAGCCACAAAAGATAGGTTCCTTCCAGCGGATATACCGTCACTGCCGGAAAGTGTTCTGCCATAAATCTTGTTACATACTCTGCATTTCCCCGAATCACAGAGATCAGCTCCTCCAGCCATTCATCACATTTCGTATAAGCGGCAATACACGCTTCATAAGCAAATGAATTTAATCCTGCCTGCAGATTCATTGTATGTGCAACTACCGTCTTCGCGTATGCCATCTGGTTCGGAATAATAATGTTGGAGCATTGCAGCCCCGCAAGATTAAAGGTCTTGCTTGGCGCCGTACATACCGCGCAGATCTGCCGTGCTTCCTCTGACAGCTCCGACATGACCGTATGCTGATACCCCGGCATAATCAGGTCATGATGAATCTCATCATCAATAATAAACACCTGGTTTCGATAACAGATATCCACTACCTTCTCTAATTCTTCCCGGCTCCATACTCTTCCCACCGGATTGTGGGGATTACAGAACAAAAGAAGTCTGCACTCTTCCTGCGCTGCCTTTTTCTCTAAATCTTCATAATCAATCGTATAGTGCATCCCGTCTGTTTTCAGCGGACTATAGACAATCTTTCTGCCGCTCGCCACAACCGACTGATCGAAAGGATAATAGACCGGCGTCAGGATGACTACGCTGTCCCCCGGCTCTGACATGGCATGAATCAGAATTCCAAGTGCATAGACTACCCCCGGCGTTGGAAGGATCCATTCCGGCTTCACCTCAAACTGATGCTTCTCCTTCATCCAATTGCACACCGCGTCAAAATACCTTTTGGTCGGTCCGGTATACCCGTAAATCGCCTTCCTGGCATACTCCTGCAGGCTTGCCGCAATCTCCGGATCCATAGGAAACTCCATGTCCGCCGTTGTAAGGGGAACACACTCCGGCGATGCTCCCGGCGTCTGATCCCATTTGTTTGATCCCGTTCCCCGGCGGTCTGGTACAGATTGAAAGTCATACTTCATTTTTACATTCCTCCTTTATTTGTCAGATAGGCAGTAAACTACAATTCCGATAACTTCCCTCATTCTTTTTCTCCTCTTTTCTCAATAATACTATTTATTGTTGAGCATGTCAATAATATTATTGAACTATTCAATATTTTTATTGACACCGTCAACAAAAAGAGGTATTATTTTTATAAAATCAGTGGGGAGGTAATTATGATACTTTATTTTTCTGCAACTGGAAATTGTAAATATGTGGCGCAGCAAATCGCACTGGCTGTAAACGATGATGCAGTTTCTATTTTAGATACTGCCGCATCTGATGCCAGCGCTGTCACTGGTATTATTTCTCCGGCTTATGCGTGGGGAATTCCATCTATTGTAGAAAACTATCTGAAATGTAATAAGATTTCCAAGAAAAATAATTATCTGTTTTTTGCTGCTACCTATGGAACCTCACCGGGACAGAGCCATTATTTTGCCAACAAAACTCTAAAGAACACAAGTGGTATAGAATTTGACGCCTATTACAGTGTAAAAATGCCGGATACCTGGACGCCTGTTTTTAACTTGTCCGACAAAAATAAAGTCGCTGCGATAAATGCTGACGCAGAGCCCGAGATCAAAACAATTCTTGCTATGATCAGAGAGAGGCGCCGGGGAAATTATATGGCGCATCGTCTTCCTGCCATAGCAAGAATTGTTTACAGGCCGTACTATCATCATATGCGTCAGACAAAAAAATTCATTGTAAGGGATACCTGTACTGGCTGCGGTCTCTGTGCTTTGAAATGCCCGATTCAGGCAATTGAAATAAGAAAAAACAGGCCCGTATGGATAAAAGACCGCTGTGTAATGTGTCTTGGATGTCTGCATAGATGTCCGGAATTTGCGATTCAATACGGCTCCTGCACACAAAAACACGGACAGTATAGAAATCCGCATGTATCTGTTTAGAGAGCCCGTTTCTGCAGTTCAATCAGGCTTTCCAGTACTGCCTTAAAATCTGATAATTCTTCTTTGGAGTGTCTGCCCATAAGTTCTTGTAATGTCTTTTTGTTTTCTTCTTTATCATACTTCTTGTGAAGTTCAGCCAGATACTGTCCTTCCCGGGTGGGATACAGGTGGATATTTTTATTATTTCCGGGGAGCTTTTTCTTTTCAATGTATCCCTTCTTTTGCAGCTTATTCACATTCTTAGACGCAGCGCCAAGAGTCCGGTTCCACATCTTCGCCACATCTGTTATACAAATACCCGGCTTTTCCGCAATCATTCCCAGCGTATGCATCTCGATCATGCTCAGCACTCTTCCTTCTCCATAATCATGAGGAATCATGTAGCTGTCCATACTGCACATGACAAACGTATACAGCTGCTCAATAATTCTTAGATACTCTTTCCATTCACTGCTGTTAAATTCAAACTCCACTTACTCCACCTCTTTTTTACATATTTTCCACATTATTTGGCTCCCGGTGTTTTCTTCAGATAAATAAACCAGTAAGCACAGCCCACGCATACAGCTCCCCCGATCATATTTCCAATGGTAACCGGAAGAAGGTTCGCCCCCAGGAAGTTCCCCCAGGAAAGGGCGCTTGTATCAACGCCTGCTTCCGCCGCCGCCTGGGCGTAAGACGGGATATTTTCCGCAAAAAGGCCTGCGGCTATGTAATACATGTTCGCAATGCTGTGTTCAAATCCGCTTAACACAAAAATCATAATCGGGAAAAATAAGCCTGCTATCTTTCCTGCCGCGTCCTTTGCGGCAAAAGAAATCCACACTGCGGTACATACGAGGAAATTGCATAAAATTCCTTTTATTACAGCGTCTCCAAAAGGGAGTGCGCACTTAGCCGCCGCCGTAGAAATCACGGATACAGCCATGCCATTATTAAAAAGGCTGACTTGATGCGAAAAAACCACTCCTGCAGCCGCAAGGAGGCTCCCCGCAAAGTTTCCAAGATACACCACCGCCCAGTTTTTTACCATCCCTGCAGCCTTGATTTCTTTTTCCAAAAGCGGAATCGTAAGCAGGCAGTTTCCTGTAAAAAGCTCACTCCCCGCAAGAAGAACCATGGTAAGCCCTCCCGGAAACACACATGCGCCCACAAGCTTTCCCACAGACGGCAGGGGAATTGATACTGCCGCCGTTGTCGCCCCAATTCCTCCCATTGCAATAAAAATTCCTGCCAGAACCGCCAGAAGAAACATCTTCGGAACCGGTGTGCCAACCTTTGCCTTTCCTGCTGCAATATAATTTTTCGCCACTTCAGCCGGTGAAAATAAATTCATTGTTTTTATCCCCCTGTCTAACCTGAACCACATTTTACGGATGACTTATTTTAACATTTATCCTCATTTAAAACAATAGGATGTTTCAGCCTGTCAAAAGTTACTGTTCACTCCCGTTCACAGTAACTTTCACAAATCCATTTAAAATTGCCTTTTTGTGTGTTATACCCGAATTCAAAAGTGCCTTTTTGTGCGTTTTCGTCTTGAATAAAAGTGCCTTTTATGTATATAATAACAATATATAACTAACTTTTAAATAAGAAGGTGACTTTATGAGGCGCAAAATCTACAGTCGGCTGTTAGAATGGAAAGAAAGAGACAAGGGAAGCTGTGCACTTTTACTGGACGGTGCGAGGCGGGTAGGAAAAAGCTATATTGCAGAAGAATTTGGAAAAAATGAATACAAAAGCTTCCTTCTCATTGACTTTGCACATTTACCCCGCGAAGTACATGAAATTTTTGAAAATGATATAAATGATTTTGATTTATTTTTTAATAAACTGTCCGCATTTTACAGGACAACACTTTACAGACGTAACTCTCTGATTATTTTTGACGAAGTACAGAGATATCCTGCTGCAAGACAATTGATAAAATATCTCGTAGCAGATGGACGCTATGATTATATTGAAACAGGCTCTCTGATTTCACTCCGTATGAACATTGAAAATATTGTCATTCCCTCCGAAGAAGAACATCTTGAAATGTTTCCCATGGACTTCGAGGAATTTCTATGGGCAATGGGCGATGAGACAACAATCCCCTTTTTAAGGGAAAGCTTTGAAAGCTGCCGTCCTCTGGGACAGGCCATGCACAAAAGGGTCATGAATGATTTCCGCCAGTATCTTCTTGTAGGAGGCATGCCCCAGGCAGTAGAAGCATATATAAAAACAAAAAGCTTCGAAGCTGCCGACCGGATAAAAAGGCGTATTCTTACATTATACAGAGAGGATATTACAAAATTTGCAAAGGGTTACGAGGCAAAGGTTCTTTCCATTTTTGACGAACTCCCATCCCAGCTTTCAAAAACAGAGAAAAAATATAAGCTGTCAGATATATGCAAGGGCGCAAGGTTCCGTGATTATGAAGACGCCTTTATGTGGCTTTCAGAGTCAATGACAGTAAATAACTGCTACAATGCGACAGAACCGACTGCAGGCCTGTCTATGAGTATGGAACATTCCACCAGAAAATGCTATATGGGTGATACAGGCCTGCTCATAACACACAGCTTTATGGATGACAGCTTCACAGACAATGAGCTTTACAGAGACATTCTCTTAGACCGGCTGCATGTCAACGAAGGAATGATAATGGAAAATATCGCAGCGCAGGAGCTGCGTTCAGGCGGACACAGACTTTTCTTTTACTCCCGTTCCGATACAAGCAACCGGGCAAATCATATGGAGATTGATTTTTTAATACGCAGAAAAAGAAAAATATGTCCCATAGAAGTCAAATCCGGAACCTACAGAGCCCATTCCTCTTTAGATAAATTTAAGACCAAATTTAAAGGTAAAATCGGCCAGGCATACATTCTATATACAAAAGACATTATGGTCAAGGATGAGGTTATTCACCTTCCCCTGTATATGACAATGTTTTTATAAATGACAAATCTGGGACGGGGTAAAATTCATTTTACCCCGTCCCAGATTCGGTTTACCCTGTCCCCTTCCCCAGCTGTCTAATATTCTACTTCTACCGGCATCCTCGTTTTTGCTGATTCCATAATCGCAAGAATCGCCAGCACCGTGTTTGCTGAATCCTTGAGAGTCACCGGGAATTCTTTCCCTGACAGGATACAGTCCACAAACCCGCTGATGCTCTGGAATGCGAACCCGTGGTGCTTTCCGAATATCTTGTTCTGTACAATCACATCCGGCACAGTCACCTTATTGTCTGTATACTGCTGAATCATGTTATGATTGCTTGCGTCAATGCTTATCATGCCCTTATCGCCGATTACATTGAATTTAATATCATTTACACATGGGTTGGCATTAGGAGTTATCCACCCGTTTTCCATCTGAGCGATTCCGCCGTTACGAAATTCGATGGTAGTCAGATACTCGTCTACTGTATCCACTCCCTGGCTCTTTAATACGCCTTCGCGGCTTACGCTGTACACACGCTTTACCTCATCATGGAAAAACCAGCGCAGAGTGTCTAAGCTGTGGCTTCCCAGGAACCATAAAATCGAGGACTTCGCCGCCCAGGGAAGCATATCTGTAGCAACCCATTTAATATCATTTAACCGCATATATGCGCTGTAAATGTTCCCCAGCTCGCCTCTGTCCACCGCCTCGTGAGCCGCGTTAAACGGAGGACTCCAGCGGTTATGAAGATCTACCATTGCCCGTACGCCGTTCTTTTCCACCGCATTTACAATGCGGTATACATCCTCTCTTGTTGTGGCAAGGGGCTTTTCAATCAGCATATGCTTTTTATGCTCTGCCGCCGACTCTGCAATATCCGCATGGGCAAAATCAGGCGTTACGATTGCAACAGCATCACAGTCAGCCTTTTCAAACATCTCATTATAGTCATCGTAGACCTCTGAAATCCCAAGCTTCCCTGCCAGCGCCTCTGCCCTGCTCCGGTTCATATCACAGACCGCGTTTATTTCCGCAAATGGATGCTCCTTATAAATCTGGGCATGGTTCTCTCCCCAGATTCCGGCACCCACGATTGCCATTTTAAGTTTTGAACTCATGTTTGTTCCCCCTAAATTCGTTGTTTTATCCTTTTACAGAACCAAATGTCAGACCACGGATCATATGCTTCTGTACAATAATCGCAAATATCAGTACCGGCAGTACGGCCAGTACACCTGTCGCCGCCATTTCACCCCATTTTACTCCTGATACGGACAAATACATCATAACTGATGTAGGAATTGTCTTTGCCTGAATACTGGTAAGGAAATTTGCAAATACAAATTCATTCCATGAATTAATCACGCAGAAAATAGATGTGGCCACAAGCCCCGGCGTAATAAGCGGCAGAAGAATTTTAACAATTCCTGTAAATCTTGAGCAGCCGTCCACCCAGCCTGCTTCCTCCAGCTCAATAGGCATATCTTCAATAAATCCCCGCATCATCCAAATCGTAAACGGAATGTTAAAGGTTGTATAACAGATAATAAGCACCAGCTTTGTATCCAGAAGCCCGGCCATTGACGCCATCATAAAATATGGAATCACAACTGCCATAGGCGGCAGGAACTTCTGGCTTAACACCCAGAACGCCCTGTCCTCTCTTGTTTTCCAGTTATACCTCGCAAATCCATAGGCCGCAAAGCTGCCCACAACCAATGAAATCAGCGTTGATACTACTGCAATCACCAGACTGTTTTTAAAGAAATCCAGAATATTGCTTTCTTCAATAATAGCCTGATAGTTCTTCAAAGTAGGTGCCACAAAAATCTTTGACGGATCGAGGATATCCACCCTGTTGCGGAAGCTTACCATTATCATCCAGACAAAAGGAATCAGGCAGGCAAGACAAACCAGCAGAAGAAATATACCCCGGACCGCACTAATGATTCTTCGTTTTCCTTTTCTGCTCATTATACTGCCTCCTCCTTCCTCATCTTCTTAATCAGCACCTTACTGATACATGTAGTCAGGACAAGCAGCACGAGTGCAATGGCCGCCGCCCTTCCAATCAGTCCGTTCTGGGCATTTGCCATACGGAAAATGTGAAGGCTTAAGAACTCTGTAGCAGTTCCGGGCCCTCCCTGGGTCAGGACATATGCTATATCAAACAGCTTCAGGCAGTCAATTACCCTGAATAACAGAGTCAGGTATACAAGCTTCTTAATCATTGGAATTGTTATATAAAATAGTTCCTGCAGCTTCGTTGCACCGTCAATTGCCGCCGATTCGTACGGCTCATCAGGTACAGAGCGGAGTCCCGCATACACAATCAGCGTAACAAAAGGTGTATACTGCCACACATCTACCATAAGAATCGACCAAAATGCCATCTTTTCAGACAGCCAGGTTATCTTAAACCCAAATAATGTATTCAGGAAATGATTCACAATTCCATATTCGGAATTAAGCATCAGCTTCCACATCTGTGCCGCAATGGACGGAGTAATGACAAGCGGAATAATCATAATACCAATCACAAGAGGCTTTAGCTTAAACTCCGAAGAGTTTAAGCATAAGCCTATCAAAAAGCCAAGCACTAATTCTATGGCCGTGGCAAGAACCATAAATGCCAGACTGATAAACACAGAATGCCAGAAATCTCTGTCCGCGCCCGAAAACAGTCTCACAAAATTCTTAACCCCTACAAATTCTGTCTTAGAAAAATCCCATCCAAGCTGATAATTTGTAAAGCTGATGATTGTCAGAAATATCGTTGGTACTACGGAAAGCACGATCATCGTCACCATTGCCGGTGCAATGTATTTTAAATACTCTTTCTCTTTCCTTCTCATAACCTGCCTCATCCTTTACTTAATCAAATCCTCAATATCCTTCTGCATATCCTCACATGCCTGGTCAGTCGTTGTATCTCCTGTCAGCGCAGAGCTTCCATAGCCGCCTGCAATATCAAGAATCTGGTTAATAGAATCATGCTGCGGAATCCAGGATAATCCCTTTTCTACAAGGCCGTTCGCAGACTCAAGAGCAAGCTTCTGTGCTTCGTAGGACGGATTAGCCTCCTGGAGCTCCGGATCCTCAAATGCGGATGCCCTTGTTGCCACTCCGCCGTTTTCCACATACTCTTTTACCTTTTCCTTACTTGCCATATAGGAAATAAATGCCCATGCAGCATCCTTATTCTTAGAGGTCTCCGGAATACCAAGATTCCAGCCTGCAAGCGCCGCGCCGTCTCCAGCCGGACCGGTAGGTGTGGGAACAAATGCAACCTTGTCAGCTACTGTAGATGACTCAGGATCTGTAATCTGTCCTGCAAGCGCCGTAGCATCTAACCACATTGCAGTTTTCCCGGAAATAAACGCACCCAGCGCTTCTTCGTGAGTATAGGATCCTACATCCGGAGGCGCACATTTCAGCAGATCTACAAAATATTTCAGAGATTCCTTTGTCTCGTCTGTGGTACAGGTTACCACCTCATCGTCAGAGCCAATCGTCTCCTGATCTAAGAATCCGCCGCCAAAGTTGTACATTAAGCTCATCCAGCCTGATGCAAAATGAATACCTCTCTGCGCCCTCATGCTCACTCCGTAAAGTCCGTCCTCTTTTCCGTTAAAGAACTGTGCAAGCTCTAAGAATTCATCCATTGTTGTAGGTGCCTTTTTGCCATATTGATCAAATAAGTCCGTTCTGTAAGCAATAAATCTTGTCTCTCCTGCAGTGGGAATCCCGTAATTTACCCCGCCTGCGCCTGCAATACCATTCCTGTATGCCGGCATAATATCCTCGTAATCAAACCATTCCGGTGTCTTTGTCTCATCCTCAGCAAAATCACTGATTGGAACAAGAACATTTTTAGACGCATATTCACTCATCCAGAAAGCGTCAACCATAAATACATCATAGCTTCCCGCACCCTGTGCATCCAAAAGCTGCTTGTTCTTAAGATTCGTCTCCTCTACAATATCCCACACAACCTTAATGCCTGTAAGATCCGTGAATTCCTTCTCCATCTTCTTAAAAGCATCTGTAGACGGATGAGACGCCATAGCCACCGTAATCTCTGTGCCGTCAAGGCTCTTCTTTACAGCCGCTCCCCAGTCCTCAAGTGTCTTTGTCTCTTCTGCCGTAAAGCTAAGTCCTCCGCCTGCGCCTTCTTCACTTCCGCCTTCTTTTTCTTCCCCGCCCTTCTGGCCGCAGGCTGCAAGGCTCACTGTCATAACACCAACAAGAAGCATAGACAACAATTTTTTAGTTCTTTTTTTCATACCTTTCCTCCATTCTCTGGTTTTCATTTTGTTTTTAGGTTTGTTATGCATAACTTCTATCGTCTATTATATAATTTCTGAAAATATTTGTATTTACGGATTATTATTCATCTTGTATAAAATATACTCCTATTTTTCTGTATTTATGTTATATTTTTAACAAAACTATAGGATAATTGAATAAGTCTTTACACTCAAATTACCAGTTGATATAATAAAACTATCAAATAAACAGCACTTATAAAAGGCGGTGAAACCATGACAGAAAAAGAACTGCTGCAGAAAAATGTAGAAGAATTTTCAAGACTTCAGGGCTATATGCTGCTGGCCGATAAAGAATCCGAGACGTATAAGGCCATGAAGGTACGATATGCCGAATTAAAAGTGATACTCACATCCTCTGGGGTAAACCTTGCAGAAATTGACAGAATAAAGGAATAATATTTCTAACAGTACGGTTGGAGAGTTGTTCAAGGGACGGCAGTCAGGGGCGGTTCTTCCCCACACAGACAGGGCAGCGCTCCGGTGAGCTAACGACTAACTACGACTAAGGAATTCAGGAAAGCCTTCATTCCTAAGTCTTACGTAAGTCGTGGATCTCACCTTCGCTAAGGACGCCCTTTTAATGCCTGCTTAGGGGAAGAACCGCCCCTGACTGCCTACGTACTGGAAAAATCTCCATCTGTGCTGTTGGAACATCATTTTCGATGCACAGGAAGTTTTAAGATGTCCTTCCTATAAGCAGACATCAGAGGGCGTTTTTAACGGAGGTGAAATCCACCGCTTACAAAGACTTAGGAGTGAAGGCTCTCCTGAACTCCTTAGCCTTTGTTAGCGGTTAGTTCACTGGAGTGTTGCCCAGTCAGCGTTAGGAAGGACATCTTAAAACTTCCGTCCCTCGAACAATATCCCAAACGTACAGATAGAGAAATTTTATATGACAGACCGGTTTTTCACCGACCTCTGGTAGCCGCTGGGGGTCATATTTGTAATCTGCTTAAAGCTGCTGGAAAAGTGGTGCACCGAGCTGAAATTTAAGAGCCTGGCTATCTGGGTATAGGTATATTTATCCTCGCTGATAAGCCGCCTGGCCTCCTTTATCTTCATCTGGTTATAGTATTCCATCACGCTGCAGCCCATCTGCTTTTTAAACACCTTGAGAATATAGCTTTTAGAAAATGACAGGCTGCTGCATATATCATCTAAAGTCACCTTCTTATAAATTGAAGACAGAATAATCCCGATTACCTTATCCACAATCATGCGTTCATTGGCAAAATCCTTGTCCACATATTTTTCCGGTATATCACCCTTCCTGTAGCTGTTCCTTATTAAGGTAAGAAGGAGAAGCTCCGTCAGGTTTTTTAATTCCTGCACCCCTCCGTACGGCGCGTCTTCCTTAATCTTAAGCTTCTGCTGATCGAAAATGTCATAAGGTCCCTCAAAAACCTCCTGCCCCGCTGCGTAGAGCCTCTTTACAAGCTGGGACTCCTCGCCGTAAAATTTTAAAAGCCTGCTCTGAATTCCCTTAAGCTCCTCACACTCGCAGTCAAAGCTTATAATAAATGTACTGGCAAAATCACCTACAGACAAAATATTATGCAACTCATTAGGCGCATGGAGAAAGCCTTCCCCGGAGGACATATAATATTCCCTGTCATCTGACACGACCTTTACATTCCCATAATCAATGTATACCATTTCCCAGAAATTATGGCTCTCTCCGATCCCCTCAAACTCCTTGACATATTCAAAATAATGAAAGCTGATAAAATTTGATACATGCAGCCGGTCTTCCACTTTTGTTCTCTTATAGTATTCCATACTCTTTGTCACTTCATTTTACTCGATTGCAATTTCCCATGTGTTTACATACTGCTCACTGGACAAAAGTCTCACCAGGTCGCTCTTATATTTGAATTCCTCTACTACATCCTGCCTGGAGGGAAGGGATGTCCACGGCTCAATGCAGACATAGGGCGCATCTGTCTTAGGCGCATGCCATATCCCAAGATAGGACATATCCGGATAAGATACCTTCACCTGCCTTGTGCCCTTATCTGATTTCAGGGTCACCTCATCTGCCATATTCCGAAGCACAATAGCATCATTGTCAAACAGATCATGGGACAGCCTAAGCTTCCTGCCGTCCTCAAGAGGAAATTCCGCATCCCTTCCGCTTAGGAAGCACGCAGGCGTATGCCCGACCCTCTCCGGCCTTGCCTCGCCGCCAAACTCCAGATAGTAATCAGCAAATTCAAGACCCTCCTCAAGGGGCACCATAAAGCCAGGATGTCCTCCAATCCCAAAATACATCGTTTCCTTCGAACAGTTAGAAACACGGTATGTAATCAAAATCTCATTGTCCCTAAGCTCATAGGACACCTGAAGAATAAAATGATAAGGATACATCCCAAGAGTTTCCTCACTATCTCTAAGCTCCAAGGTTATCATATCCTCCTCCTGATAAACCACATGGTAGGGAAGCTTTCTTGCAAATCCGTGAATATTCATCTCATACTCCTTCCCTCCAAGAAGATACTTTCCTTCCGTAAATCTTCCCACATAAGGAAACAGTATGGGGGAGCGCTCCTTCCAGTATTTTTCGTCCCCATTCCACAGATATTCCGCGCCGTCCTTCTTAACTGACTGAAGCTCTGCGCCCACATCCGATATCATCACCTGTATACTTCCATTCTTAATCTGATACTCCATATCTTTTCCTCCCTGTTTTTCCCAGTCTTTTCAAACATTATACCAAAAATCATCTCCATTCGGAAGAGCTATCCTTTCGAGAAGCGAATTTTAAAAAGGGAATGTCTTCTTGTGACACTCCCTTTACAAAAATATTTTCTACTTAGCCGCCGGATACTCATTACAAAGCAGACGGTAGGGCTCTTCATCCTCGTCTATTTCCGGAAAACGTCCAATCGGTTCATAAAAGCGGTTGTCGTTCTCATCATCATTACACATGGAAACCTCTCCTAAGAGCACCGCCCCTCCTGTCTCCGGCACTATAAAGTCATGGTACATATACGGGGTGATGGTGATGCTCTGCCCCGGCTTTAACAGAACCTTCGTCCCCGCGGGAACAACCTTCGTCTTTCCATCCGAATATACTGTCACGTCCGTGTCCAGCATGGCTCCGTCCGCAGCCCCGTTATATACTGTAATATAAATATCATTTCCGCCCCGGTTAATGATATCCTCCATCTTGTTCCAGTGGTAGTGCATAGGCGCTGTCTGTCCCTCATAGAGCATAAGAAGCTTTTCAGCATAGGTCTTAGGATATTTTTCCGGCATCTTCTGATTGCCGTTGCGGATAGTCAGAAGGGAAAAGCCCACCTTGTCAAAATCACCAAGGCCGTAATCCGTAATATCCCATCCCAGACAGTTGTCACGGATCTCATCATACTCATGCCCCACATTCTGCCAGTCCGCAGCGCTCCACTTGGCAAAAGGCGGAATCTCAAACCTGTGCTCATTAATTAATGCTTCCATATCCTTAATTACTTCATTAATCCTTGAACGCTTCAATTTTCTATCTCCTTACATCTTATACTCTGATAAAATTATCTCAGGCTTGTCAGCCTGTCTCGTCTTAATAAGCTCCTCGTTGGTAACAAAGTTAAGAAGCGCATCAATAATCGCCGTCTCGTTCAGATGCGCATACCCCTTGTAATAGCTGAAGGGGCCTTCCTCTCCCGCAGACAAAAGGACATAATCCGCCAGATTTGACACCGGCGACTGGGCAAATGCCGTAATAGCAATCATCTTAAGCCCCTTTTCCTTTCCAAGCTCCATCCCCTGGATGACCTGCTTGGAGGTGCCTGACTGCGAGATAGCAATCAGGATATCCCCTTCGTCTGCCAGATTCACATGGTTGAGAAAATATTCCGGCGCAATGTTATACGTGCTCTTAATGCCAAGGCGCCCCAAACGGAAGCCCATATACTGGGCCAGCGGGCAGGTATTGCCCACCGCCATAATATGAGCCTGCTTACAGGTTTTTAAAAGGTTCACGCAGTCGCGCATCACATCCAGCTCCAGACGCCTCCCGATAACAAGCATCGCCTTTGCAAAGCCCGCAAACATCTCCTCGACGCTGTCCTTGCTCTCAATCCCGTCCACACTGCTGTACTGCTGCTTCCCCAAGTCTCTTGCAAGAGTAATACGGAACTGGTAATACCCGGTATAGCCGATATGATGGCACATACGCACAACCGTGGCGTCACTGACCCCGCTGTTTTTGGCAAGCTCCGACACATTACAGTCTACTGCCTTCTGCGGGTTCTTAAGAACAAAGGCCGCCACCTTCCTTTCAGCGGAAAAAATACGGTCGTACTGCTCCCTGATAACCACAAGCACTTCCTTGTCCAGAAAATTTTTTTCCCTCAACTTTTGACACCCCAACTACAGATCTATTAATACAAATCCGCCTTTCCGATTGTCTGGAATAACTCAAGCTTATGCTTTGCAACTACCTTCATAGCCTTGATACATTCCGGCTCAATCACATTGGGTTCCCTTAAGCTCTTATCCTGCAGAACCTCCCTCATCTTCTCAAAATATGCAACCTTGATATCAGAGGAAATGTTAATCTTATTAATTCCAAGAGTAACAGCCTCCCCGATCTCCTTGTCCGGATTGTTGGAACCGCCGTGAAGTACTAACGGGATGTCCACCTTAGAAGCAATGTCCTTTAAGATATCCAGCTTTAACTCCGGCTTCATGCCTGCCGGATACAGCCCGTGGCAGGTTCCGATTGCCACTGCCAGCGTATCAACACCCGTCTCAGCAACAAATTTTACCGCATCCTCTGGATCTGTGTAGATAATCTTTGCGGCTCCGCCCTCCATCTCGTCCGGGTTGGTCGTCCCGATAGTTCCAAGCTCTGCCTCAACGGATACATTTACCGGATGAGCCGCCTCAATAATCTTCTTTGTCCCCGCAATATTTTCCTCAAACGGAAGCTCTGCGCCGTCAAACATAACAGACGTAAATCCGCTCTGAATTGCCCACATAATCTTTCCGAAATCACTGCAGTGGTCTAAGTGGATGCATACCGGAACAGGAGACTTGTAAGCCTTCTCCTTAATAGCTGTCACCATCTCGGAGCCGATAAAGCTTAACTCATCAGGATGAATCTCAATAATAACCGGTGAACTTGTCTCCTCACAAACCTCCATGATCCCGAGAAACATAGAATAGTCGCTGATATTAAATGCCGGAAGAGCAAATTTATGCTCCTTTGCTACTGCTAAAATACCCTTCATGTTCATTAACATAGTCCTTACCTCCATAAAATCCTATACTGTTATTTTAGTCTAACTGTTTTTTTCTGTCAATATTTTAAAAACACATTTGTACGCCGCCCACAAAGGAATCTCCCAGACCTATTGTGAATCTTGGCATGTCGATATATTTTGACGGAACTAATACTGCCTCGTGTGCGTGCCTGCTTTCCTTAAGCATCTGGTAATTTTTCATACCCCTTTCGCTGAAGCCGAACTCCAGAACTCTCTTCACCTGCTCTCTCGTACCGTACCATCCATTATCCGCCTTTGCCGTTGCAAGCATGTTTCCGTATATAAGCCCTCTTTCAATATCTGCCTCAAGCGGCTCTCCTACGTACATAGAATAATCCTTCGTGTGGATAATAACACCCTTTCGGACCCCTAACATGCTGCGGATGGTTCTGGCTCCCTCTATACAGGAGAAAATATCGTCAATATCTACCTTTATATTGTAAATATCATTTAAGGTATGATTCAGCTCCTCCTCATTCATGCTCACAATATCCACGCACGGGCAGAGCGTCTTAAGACAGAGCTTCTTCACATCAATACTGTGAAAATGGGCATCCTCAAAAAAGACGATTCCCTCCGGGTTATTCTTCCGGTACGCATCGGCATGCTTCTTTGCAAATTCAAGCCGTTCCTTTAAAAGCTCCGGATCGAGAAGCCCGTTAAAGCTTGACATTACATTACTGCTTACCTTCCGTGCATTGCGTTCTATCCACTGAAAATAGGGTTCGGAAAACGGCACATATTCATTTACCGTAATCTTTGTCAGGATCAGGCGGTTAGAGCAGGGAATTACAAGCTCCTGGTCTCCCAGGCGGATCTTGTCGCCCTTTTTAAACTGTATGATAAAGTGAGGCTCCTGCTCATGCGTCTGACTGATTTCATCCGTATGCACAAGCCTTCCATCCTGTGAAACCGTGTACACTCCCGGCGTGTCCAAAATATCACACACCTCCCTTGAATCATCCGTCATGTGCACAACAGAAGGACAGCCTACACTGTCAAGAGCCATAGCCGCCTGCATGGCCGTGCCTCCCATGCCATACTTAAATTCAAAATTGGACTTCACAAGACCAACATTCTCTACATCGACCTCGCCTCCAACCCCGTGAGAGCAGTAATATACCATCGTCTCAAGAAGCTCCTGCATCGTCTGAATCCGGGCTGCCGCCTTCATCTGGGACAGCACTGCCCCCGGCATATGCTCCTTAAGCAGCTCATTCAGCCGTTCAGCGTTAAAATCACACAGCAAATCAAGATTACTCGTATATCCCATTGCAGGATAGCGCTCCTCCTCTATACGTGTCCGGATCATTCCGTCAAGAGCCTCAAACGCCTCATTATATTTCTGTCTTAAATCCATCCTTTGCCTACTCCCTTTCTATCCTGTCAATCTCACTAAATATGAAGCCTGCTTCCGTTAGCTTCCGCGTATTTAAGAACCGTCTCAAAGTCCGGTATCCCAGTGCTGGCCCCTGACGCGCCAATTCCGTATGCTGATACTGCACTGGCAAATTCGCCGGTTTTTTTCAGATCCCAGCCATGAAGATATCCGCACAGAAAGCCTGCCATAAAGCAGTCCCCCGCTCCGGTAGTGTCCACCACCTTCACGTCAGGATAGGCCGAAAGCCAGTGTGTCTCCTTAAAATCTGTCAGAACACATCCCTTATGCCCCAGCTTGATCCCAAGAACCTTTAAAGGATACCTGCTGAAAATATCAAGCATCTCCTTCACATCCGTCTTTCCTGTAAAAAAGGCCGCCTCTTCGTAGCTTGGTATGAAAATATCTGTTTCCTTAAGGGACTTATCTATCAGATCCAGATTATTTTGTGCATTTGTTTCCGTTGCAATGCTGGCATCCATTGCCGTGAGCTTTCCGTACTTATGTGCACGCTTAAATATATCCGAAACCTCGTCATCCGTCATTCTCTGCATGGCCAGGGCACTTCCAAAGAACACAAGATCAGACTCCCGAATAGCCTCGTCAGGAACATCTTTTCCTGTAAGGGCGTCATTGGCGCCCCGATTTACCAGAAAATGGCGTTCCCCGCTTTTTTCAATTAAAATATATGAAACAGCTGTCCCGTAAAGGTCATCCTCAATAAGCCTGTCCATATTCACACTATTTTTTTTCAGCTCTTCCTTTATAAACTGCCCGCTTACGTCTCTGCCTATCCTCCCGATCAGGGAAGCCTCTATCCCAAGCTTAGAAAGGACAACCGCCACCGTAAGCGCATCGCCGCCCGTATGGGAAACCGGCATCTCAATCATGCTGTTGTCAATCTCAAGAATATTTCCCGGAACGGGTGATAATGGAATATCACAAAATGCAAGACCTGCTGATAATACCTTCATAACTCTCTCCTTTTTCTTAAAAAGCCCCGTTTGCACAGGGCTTTATGGTAATTGTAACGCTTAGTTCTTTACTGATCCAGCCGTCATACCTGCAATGAAATATTTCTGGAAGAATAAGAACAGGAATAAAATCGGCAGAGAACCGAGCACGCTCATGGCCATCATCTGGTTCCACTCATAGGCATGCTGTCCCATCAGTAAGTTAATTCCTACTGGTACTGTACGCATATCATTAGTTTTTGTCAATGCCAGAGCAAACAAATATTCATTCCATGCCTGCATAAAGGTGTACATGCCCACGGAAACAAGACCCGGAACTGACGGCGGTACAAGAACACTCCAGAGCGCTTTAAAACGTGATCCTCCGTCAATCATAACCGCCTCATCCAAATCCTTAGGAAGGGTGTTAAAATATCCTGTCAGCATCAGTATCGCGTAAGGAAGTGTAAATACCATGTAGGTAAGTATCAGCGCCCCATATGTATTAAATAATTTAAGTGACACAATCAGGCTCATATAAGGAATCAAAAGTGTAATCGGCGGTACTGCCTGAACCGCAACAATAATGGTATTAATAATTCCCTTGCCCGGGAAATTAAACCGGCTGAACGCATATGCAGCCAGAATACCGATAATTAACGTTACCGTAACTACAATTGCGGATATTGCATAGCTGTTGATGAAAAACCGTACCTGCTCCGGATTGGTGAAAATCGCCTTATATGCATCCAGGCTGAAGTTCTCCGAAATCCAGGTGGGCGGCCATGCAAAAATCTCTGAATTTGGCTTAAAGGAATTGAGAATCATCCATAAAATCGGAAATCCTGCCCAAATTGTTCCAATAACCAGTAAGATAATAATAATAATCTGCACCCATAATTTTTTCTTTCCAATCATACCTAATCCCCCGCTTTCTGTTGTCTCACATAGAAGATTCCTATGATTGTACATACAATAAGCAGTATAACCGCCCCGGCAGATGCCATAGAGTACTGGTATTTACTGAAGCCCTGCTTGTATATGTAGGTACTGATAGTTTCTGTCGCATTTACCGGCCCGCCTCCTGTGGTCATCCAGATTAATGCGAACTGCTGCAGCGTCCATACAAAGTCCAGCATAAGAAGACTGATTAAGATTGGCTTAAGCTGCGGAATCGTAATACGGAAGAAGGTCTGCACCGCATTTGCGCCGTCAAGAGCAGACGCCTCATAAAGATCCGTGGAGATCCCCTGCAGTCCGGCCAGAATACTAATCATATAAAACGGATAGCCGGACCATATATTAATAAGCGTAACTGAGGCAAGCGCCACATCTCTTGACGCGAGCCATTCTACCTTTTCGCTGATGAGCCCCATATTTGTCATCAGATAATTCAGTACACCGTTAGGATTTAACATCATACGCCATACAATCGCAATGACAGACGCCGTAAACATCCACGGTAGCGCATAGATAACACGGAAGATTCCCTTTGTCATCACGCCTAAATATCTTGTATTCAGAAGCATTGCAAAAAGCATTCCGATAAGGAAATGTGCAACAATACTGATAAGCACAAAAAACAGTGTATTTTTGATTGCCACAAAAAATACCGGATCTGACAATACTTTACTATAGTTTTCCAGGCCGACAAAAACCGGATTCTTATTTATGATAACATTATCATAGAAAGAGTAACCAATAACCATAACAATCGGTACAATCAAAAGGATGCACATTAATATGATTGTCGGCAGGAGATATAAATACGGTGTTATAAACTTTTTCCCTTTCGTCAACTCAAACTCATCTCCTTCACTTTAGAGTAAATGGGCTGTACGCAAAGCAAGCGCACAGCCCATGATCTTTGCCCATTGTTCTTTTATCTCTTAACAGGCAGCCTGCATCTTACTCAAATGCCGGCATCCAGCGCTCCTGAGCTGCTTTCAGCATGTCTGCCGCAGAAGCTGTATCTCCATCGATATATAACTGAAGTTCTTCGCCAAAGCTTCTCATTAAGTCCTCAGATGTAGGAGCACCTGTAAACTCATTGATCGCTTCACAGCTCTGGAAAAGCTCATAAGCCTTTACAAATAACTCGTCAGAAGAAGAGTAATCCGGCTCAGCCTTTGAATTTCCAGGGAATGCATTTGCAAGTACAGCAAGCTCTGCATTTACCTCAGGGCTCATCAGATACTCAACAAACTGCCATGCCTCATCCTTATGCTCGCAGTTCTCTGCAATACCGATACCCCAGTTAGCAACGTCCATTCCTCTTGTTCCGGAGAAGCCCTCTACTACAGGAACGGTGAGATAATCAAAGTTAAGATCCGGAGCTTCTTTCTTAATGGTTGTCAGATGGGAAACACCATCTGTCATGAATGCAACACGTCCGTTTGTAAACTCCTCAACCATATCAGGCTCTTTCATGGAGTTTGCACCTGCTGCGATATAACCCTTGTCAAACATCTCTTTTACAAATTCAACTGTAGCTTCAAGCTCTGCATTGCCTTCAAGATTCGGCTTGCCATCCTTAAGCATCGCACCGCCTGATGCCCATAACCATGTCATAAACTGGTTCTGGATACCGCTGGGTGACTCTGATGATAACGGAATTGCCCATCCTGCAACGCCGTTCTTGCTTACAGCCTCACATGCTGCAAGGAATTCATCGCGGGTTGTAGGAAGCTCCTCAATCCCTGCTTCCTTGAGAATGTCCATGTTCGCATACATTGGATAAGCAAAGTTAACAACAGGAATCATATATGTATTGCCATCAACCTGAATCTGTGAGGATAACTGGCTGTCATCATAGCCTGCGCCGCCCATCAGCTCTGTCAGGTTCGCAATAGAACCCTGCTTTGCAAAATCGTATACCCAGGAGCCGTCAAGACCAACTACGTCTGCCATCGTCCCTGATGCCGCACCTGATGCGATCTGTGTCTTTGTGTCAGCATATGGATTGCTTAAGAGGTCAATCTTAATTCCTGTGTCATCTGTAAACTTCTGGCAGATGTCCGCAAGAGCGCCGTCCGGAAGCTCTACGCCCCACCACTGCTGGAATTCGAGTGTCACGCCGTCACCGCCGCCTTCTGAACCGCCTTCATCCTTGCTGTCGTCCGAAGACTCTCCGCCGCCGCTGCCGCCGCATGCTGCCAGTGAAAGTACCATAGTACCTACAACTGCTGCTGAAAGAATCTTCTTTGCTACTGTTTTGAATTTCATAATCCTTCCTCCTTTAAAAGAAATTTTATTTCAGCACATGTAAATAGCCTACTTTTTGCACAAAAAGCCCGTCCTGTTTTTGTGAATATCGACAGGTTTTGACAATTTATTTCTTTATTCACTTGTGCTTTTTGTATAGCTATATTATAAAATAATATTTCATGTTGTCAATACCTTTTTTATAAATAATGATGTAAAAAATAAAATTTCTTCCTTTTCCGTCAATATACGACACATATTTTTCACTTTTACTTTTCACTCTTACGTGTTACACTAAGATAAACTGTGAACAGAAATGAGGAGAAACTATGCGGAAACCATATTTAACCTTTATTTTATTATTACTTTTACTTGCATGCAGTGTGACAGGCTGTGCCGAAACACCTGCCGCAAGAAGGGAAGCACTTCCTACCTTTTCTGAACGAACCGTACTTGATCTTATGGAGAGAACACTGAAAAAAGGTAAAACAGATTTTCAGATGCACTATACATACGAGCCAGGGCTAAAGGAGCGGATCACCGACACCGTAAAGGAGCATTTTCAGGACAGATATCTGACCCAGTGCCTTCTTAAGGATGTGTCCATAGAATTTAACCGATCCGGCGACACCCTGACAGCAGACTATAAAATGCACTACATAGACGTATACGAGGGCTGCGGACCTGTCTATACGATAGAAAACGGAGAGGATCTGGAGGATCTGTTTACAGAAAGCTATCTGAACCACTGGAAGATGACGGCAGTACTGATTAAGGGCGGCGAGATTGCAGACGATGAAATCTTCGGCCGCATGAACAGCGCGGAAATAAACTGCAGTCTCATGGCCTATGAGGCCACTGAGCTTACCTACGCCATATGCCCTCCCGGAGATGGAGAAAAGCTTGCCCTCACCTGGGCCAGTTTCCCCGCAGACAGTGAAGCCTTAAGCGCCGGCCAGGATGAGCTTCACCAGGCAGCTGCAGAGGCCGCCTCCTATATCTCCCAGACACAAAGCGGCAGCGGGGAAGGCGGGCTCTATAGGGCAGTCTACGACTATCTCCTGGAGCATGCAGAATACGATGAGGCTCTGTCACAGGCTACACTTCTGGGTCCGGAGCATGTAACCGCCGACATGCACAGGCAGCGCAGCGCCTACGGCGCCCTCATAGACGGAAAAACCGTCTGTACAGGATATGCAAGAGCCTTTCACGCCCTCTGCGACCAGCTCGGCCTGCCCTGCTACACCATACTCGGAGAATACAATGGTGCAAAACATGCCTGGAACGCCGTAATCATTGACGGGGAAACAAGATATGTAGACTGCACCCTTGCAGATACCGGAACACCCGAATCAGAAACCTTCTTAATTAACGAGGAACAGAAAAACGCACTCGGATATATAGAAGATGACTACTTCGGGGACAGGGTAAAATAAAATCGGGGACAGGCACTTTTTCATTTTACTCCGTCCCAGACTGCATTTTACCCTGTCCCCAAATGATGAGAGGGGACAGAGGACAAAAGTCTTCTGTCCCCGGGGGACGATATTTTACAGGTTTAAAAACCTTTCCACTATTTCAACAAATAACGCTGAGCCTTTATACAATACATCCTCATCAATATTAAACCTTGGATTATGATGCGGAAAATCTGTATGTTTTTCCTGATTTGATGAGCTTAAGAAGCAGAATGCGCCCGGCGCTTTCTGAAGATAATATGCGAAATCCTCTCCGCCCATGTTCGGCGCCGGAAGGGAGCCTACAACCTTGTCCTCTCCCGCAACGGTTTTTGCTGCCTCCAAAGCCAGCTTTGTCATCTCATCATGGTTCACGACCGGAGGCGCTCCCCAGTCCATTTCTACCTCGGCCGTACCCCCGAAGGTGGCAGCTACGCCGCAGGCGATTTCTTGTATGCGCCTTGCCTGGTACTGTCTTACCTCTTCCTCAAGTGCACGGATTGTTCCTTCAATTGTAACTGTTTCAGGAATAACATTATATACATTTCCTCCGTGTATGGAACCGATAGTCGTAACTGCCGCCTTTGTCGCGGCAATCTCTCTTGCTATAATTTCCTCCAGCGATATCACAATGTGGGAAGCAATATTAATGGGATCCACACCCTTTTCCGGCGATGAACCGTGACAGCCCTTCCCTTTTACCTTAATCACAAAGCGGTCAAAGGAAGCCATACAGCATCCCGGCACGGCGATAATCGTTCCCACCGGCGCGCTTCTGTCAATAATCGTGCCTATGTGCTGGCCGAATACAGCATCCACGCCTTCCATTGCCCCGTTCTCGATCATAATCGGCGCACCCTTTGAGAGCTCTTCTGCGGTCTGGAACAAGAGACGCACATTTCCGCACAGCTCTTCTTTATGCCTCCACAGCACCCTGGCCGCCCCCAAAAGCATTGCTGTGTGAGCATCATGCCCGCAGGCATGCATACATCCCTCATGAGTGGAAATATACTCCACATCATTCGCCTCCTGTATGGCAAGGGCATCCATGTCCGCCCGAAGCGCAATCGTCTTTCCGGCCTTCCCTCCGGAAATATCCGCGATAATACTGCTGTCATTCTTCGAACAGCGGTAAGGTATTCCGAGACTTTCCAGTTCTTTTACAACATATTGCTGTGTCTTTGGAAGCACTTTTCCGATTTCCGGAATCTGATGGAGCTCTCTTCTCATCTTAACCAGCTCATCCTGTAATGCTTCACATTCTTTCCACATATTCATCCTATTCCCTCCAATTACCATATATATGCTTATGCTTTTTTATGCTCCAGTGTATATAATACTCTTGACCATGCAAGACTACCGAATACAGCAACAACAATAAGAATCCATGCCTGAGGAGCAAGCGTGTATTTCAAAATCAGCGGCACGCCAAGGCCGAATACCGCTACCTTCGGGTACTTCAGGGCATATGTGGCAAAGGTTGCGCCGAAAATTGCAGATGCCGCGTATTTTGTAAGACCTGCCACGATAAATTCCGGAAGTACAGCTACAATTGTTGCCCCTAAAAATACTGCCGCTGTTGTGGCAACAAGGTTGGTGATGATCGAGCCGCAGATTGCCATTGTAGACACAATCTCCGCCTGGATAGAGCCTGTCTCGCTCTCTGTAACCTCCAGCGCCATTGTTGCGCACGGTACACGCATATTCCCGATATTGCCGGACAGGAAGCTTAAATAGGTTCCCGTCATGCCCAGAGCCGCGTAGTAGGACACCGGCTCAACCACATAAAATGCTCCGAACGATAACGCCACCATTCCCCAGCCGGCTAACACAACCTTCGGATCCGGCCAGCAGTTATATGTAATACACAGCCAGAGAGCCGGCAGAAACGCAGTGAACGCCGCAAGAAGATTTGTCGGGGAACCGATACGCACACTCCCCCTTTTCCATTCCTTCATCAAACTTTTATTCTCCATCTTACTTACCTCCTATACGCCTGCCGTCATGTCATAAATAATTCCGCACGCCATTCCAAGAATCATGGCAATCCCCAAAGTATACTCCTTGATTTTCGGAAATTTCGGAACTAAAAATTTCTGCAGAAGAGCCATTGAGATAATACCTCCGATAACTGCGGATGCATTTCCAATGCCCTTTGCAATATCATTTGCATTCAAATAACCGAAAATACCGATGGAACATGCTCCGCTTAAAACAACCAGCCACTTTGAATCTCCTCCGGACATCTTATCACGTACCTTTTCAAGAGCCGGTGTAAAGCAGCCAGTTACAATCAGCCAGCCTGCCCCGTTAAGCGCCATGACAAACCATGTAACCGCCATAACATTCAGTGTAAATCCTGCTCCTCCAAGCTCCGCTCCCGCCGCTTCCGCTCCCAGGGTGGCAGCCGTAAGCTCTGTCGGCGCCGCGCCGATAATGGAAAGACGCATCCACGCCATCGGCCCGCCAATAGAAGACATGAGGCCTACCATTACAATAAACACCCCGAGGGCAGGCCCTATCGCCGAAATAAGTCCAATTCTGAACGCCTGCTTCGGCACCGCTGCCGGCACATTTGCCTTCACCGTCATCTTCTTAGCCATCCGTATATAAAGAACAGCCTGCAGGAGGGCAATTGCCACCGTGATACCGCATAGAAGATACACGATAAATGAATTTGAAATTTTCACATAATCCATAAGTTCCTCACTCCTTTATCCTTTTTATTAACTACTAACAGTCTATCATTCACATAACACAAAATATATATGTCCGCAGGCCAAAGACAGCACCCTTCTTTTGTATTCCATAGTTATTTTTTGTATTTAAGAAACAATTTTTTATTTTCCAATTTATATTCCGGGGACAAGTACATATTTTTCAAAATGTTTTATAATATATCCAATATACAAGTGTACTAAAGAAAGGAAATTTTTTTGATGACAGTTTATGAATTATTACAGGTTCCAACATTGTCAGGTTTCGAAGTGATATCCGGTGAACTTGGACTCCACAGGAAAATATCTACCGTCACAGTAATCGACACTCCGGACGGATTCAACTGGCTGAATGGCAATGAAGTAGTAATCACAACCACCTATGCATCCAGAGACAGCGATGCCTCCTTCTGTGAATTTGTACAGAAACTTATTTCGCGCAGCGCCAGTGCACTGTTTGTAAAAACCGGACGTTATCTGAAGGAGGTTCCGAAGAAGGCCATTGATCTGTCAAATGCATACGACTTTCCACTCATTTTCTGTCCGGGAAAATATTCCTTTGCAGATATTATTACACCTGCCCTCTCCGGCATAATTGAAAATCAGGCGGCAGAGCTTAAGGAAGCAAGCCTCATTCATGAAAAATTCACGACTCTGGCTATAAACGACAACACCATACCGGAAATACTCCATGCCTTAAGCTCACTGATTCACCGGCCGACTGCATATGTAGATACTGTATTTAAAAATATATATTTTTCAGAAAATGATCATCCGGCGCTGTTATCCCTGTATAAGCTTCCTTACAATGAGATTCTCTCCAGAATCGCAGAGTCGGATACCTTTGAGCAGTTTGCCGTAAAAAACAAAAAGCGCCAGTTCGGTTATATCCTTATGTTAAGGGATGGAGCAGAACCGCCGAAAAGCGAATGGGAGATTAATATTTTTAAAACTGCTGTTGAAAATGCGGCAGTTGTTATTATCCTGCGCATGCAGGTTCTTATCAGCACAAATCTAATCGAAGAAAAATACCATTCCTCCTTTGTAGAGGATCTGATGCTTCATAATGTAAAGACAAAAGAAGAGATCCACACAAGATCCCAGCTCTACGGCTGGGACTTAAGCGGAGGCGGATGCGCCGTGATTATCGATATAAACAATATTAAAAAGCACTATCTGCAGAAGCTGGATCCGGCAGCCAACGATAAGCTGCAGTCCTATACGGAGCATATATTTGACACCTCTATTTTTTATATGACCCGCTCCTTTCCGTGCGCAAAGTACTACCAGCAGAGTGACTTTATCTCTTTCCTGCTTCCGGGAAAAGAAACAGCAGCGGCGAAGCCGGAGCTTGAAAAAGTGTTCCAGGAGCTGAGCGCCTGCCTCGCAGACACCGTCCCCTTTACAGTCTCCATGGCTGTCGGTTCTTATATCGATGATGTGATTAATATTCATCAGAGCTTTGAACAGGCGAAAAATGTTATCCAGATCATCTATCAGCTTCAGCGGTTTAACTGTATTTTATTTTATGAACAGCTGGGAATCTTCAAACTGTTGATTTCCGTCTCCGACCAGAAAGAAACCATTGAATTTTGCAGAAAATATATCGCGCCCTTGAAGGAATATGACAGCCAGCATAACTCTACCCTCATTGAGACGCTGCAGACAATCGTAAGCTGCGGCTGGAATGTAAAGGCGGCCTCTGAAATGCTGTTTATCCACTATAACTCCGCGAAGTACCGGTTCCAGAAAATCTGTGAAGTACTTGAACTGGATCTGCATGACGCGACACTTCATACAGAGATCGAACTGGCGCTTAAGATTTATATGATAAGGAATGAAAATATCTAGAGCGGGCCTTATAAGGCCCGTTTTATAAGTGTTTTATAATTCTACGGTTCTCTTACAATAATCGTTATTTTTAAACATGACTATTTCTCCAAAATCGTTATTTTTTCAAGTCCCTATTTCTTTGATTTCCCTTTTATATACCTACCCTTTGCCTGATTTAAACTTAATTTATTTGCTCCCCCTTCATAAACTGGTTAAATTCCTTCATGTAATATTAACTCACCTTTTTCAAGTGCTGTTTCGCAAAGCTGTATCCAGGAATCTAATATCTTCATCAATTCCTGTCTGTTAATTTTATTTTTTTCATACCGGCCTTCATCTGGCTGAAAGCTTCCGGTCAAATAAAAATCTTCCGGCGCAAGCTCAAACAGCTCCTTCCACCCACGGACTATACCCCCAAGTCTTCTTATTTCCGCACCCTCTATGACCGAAAATCCATAATATGAAATGCCTTTTTTCTTCTTACTATTGTTCCATTTAGAACTAACCCATTGTAAACTATCTCCAATATACTGTATTATTTCATCCGGAACAGTTATTTTCTTTTTTACATTCAGATATGGTTCTCCGTCAAAACCTACTGGAATATTAGAAAATTCATGCGTTAATGCCATACTCACACCCCTGCTCTATCCTTTCTTTATCTACCTCTTCTATCCAGGCTTTTGCTGTTCCGCATCCGACCAGACAATCATGATGATTAAAGCATAACACATAATCCGTCTCGAAATTTGTTATGTAAAACTCAAATCCGAACATTTCGTAAAGCAGACTATGTAAATCGCTTCCATTCCTTATCCTTATAATAGTGTTGTCACCATTTTCAAAAAACATCAGACATTCTTTTTCACCTACAAAATCAGATAATAATTTCCATCCCGCGCTGTCTTGCAATGTCGAAAATTTTTCAAACTTCTCCCATAGAAATATCCCCTTTTTCATTTTAATATATTTGTGATATATTTGGGATTTTATCTTCTCAGAAGAATTACGCTCAAGCTTTTCTATAGTTATGCTATTTGCTTTAGCTGTTTTTTCAATCGCACTGCTAATTCTCATGATCGTTCTTTCCGCCTTCCCTTGTGCAGCCGCCATCATTAATACAATTCTAACTTGCAGTCATGACCAGAATTATTACAGTCCAAAGTAATTTCTAAAATGCTTAAGATAAGCTTATCGCCAAGCTCACGTTTGCTTTTTTTATAATTAAGCCACTTAAGTACAATAGGTTCCTCATCATGTACACCAAATCCCCCTCTAAGCAAATCATTATATGCATCAAGATTATGCCCTGTTTTCCACTCTAATTCTTTTGTAAGGATTTTGTCAATTTCATCATAAAATCCTTCTAAATCGCTGAAATTATTCCCGTCAATTGTAAATGTCTTCATAACTAAAACTCCTACTTATATTCTTATGCTTCCTAACACACTTTCCCAGATGATTCTGAATCGTACTCCAAGACACAATTTCTGAACACTTCGATAATCTTTCCTAATTTTAAAGGATCCCCGCATCCATAAAAACATCTGTCTTTGATCCAACACGTCAGCCAATCATCACCCTTATCCCAGATTATTTTATCCAACTGCATATTTTCGTACTGCGTTTCAGACAAATCAATCTTTATGCTCCATCCGGGATTATCTAATGTTTCTATGGTTACTCCATATAAATGTTCCCAAACGCCATCACAGTTTTGTTGATACCAGTTTTCTATCCACTCAATGTTATTATCCATTTTACTATCACCTTACCTATTATGTTTCATCTTCCATACATTTTTTCAAGAATTCAATAATCCGGTTTTCATACTTTTTACTTCTAAAAAAGCAAAATAACCATATGCCAACAAGTAAGTATAATAGGAAGTCTAAAACCTCCTTCTATAACAGTACAATTGTCCTTTTCAAATATATAGACTCTCGGAATCTCGAAGCCTTTATTTATCTGGCTTTTGAGATTCCTT
>CATBDC010000010.1 GCA_949502235.1 uncultured Lachnospiraceae bacterium
AACGGCGGCTTATCGCTGCCCTGTTCCAGTTCCGCTTTGATGAACAGCCATACAAGCGGCTCTACCCCTTCTGTGGTTTTTTACCTATACTTTAATATAGGCAAGCCGTCACTACTGGCGATAGTGGCGGCTATTTCTTTCTTCCCTTAAAGATTGAAAGCCGCCTGGCTTCATGGTCTTTCCCTATCGACAATATAACACAATATCCCCTATGTGGCAATCTCTTTTAAACGTTTCTCATATTCCTCTTTTGCCTCTTTTCTTGCAATGGATTTTTTGTAACGGATTTTTGTCTATTACCTGTCTATTACGTGGCAAAATTAAAGGCTGCCGCCGACATCCCATGCCAACGATAGCCCTTGGTTTTACGCTATTTCTTAGAACTTACCAGCCTTTGCCGCTTCCTCTATACTAACTGCAACAGCCACTGTCATACCTACCATCGGGTTATTGCCTGCTCCGATAAGACCCATCATCTCAACATGAGCCGGTACGGAAGAAGAGCCTGCAAACTGTGCGTCAGAATGCATACGTCCCAATGTATCTGTCATACCGTAGGAAGCCGGTCCTGCTGCCATGTTATCCGGGTGAAGCGTACGTCCGGTACCGCCGCCGGATGCTACGGAAAAGTACTTCTTGCCCTGCTCGATACATTCCTTCTTGTATGTACCTGCTACCGGATGCTGGAAACGGGTCGGGTTTGTAGAGTTACCTGTAATCGATACATCTACACCTTCCTTATGCATGATGGCAACACCCTCACGTACATCATTTGCGCCGTAGCAGTTTACCTTGGAGCGTAAGCCTTCGGAGTAAGGGATTCTCTGAACCTCTTTTAATTCTCCTGTAAAGTAATCATACTCTGTCTCTACATATGTAAATCCGTTAATTCTGGAGATAATCTTTGCCGCATCCTTTCCAAGTCCGTTAAGGATAACACGTAAGGGTTTCTTGCGGACCTTATTTGCCTTCTCCGCGATACCGATAGCGCCCTCTGCCGCTGCAAAGGACTCGTGTCCTGCAAGAAATGCGAAGCAGTCCGTATCCTCCTCAAGGAGCATCTTTCCTAAATTACCGTGTCCGAGGCCTACCTTTCTCTGATCAGCTACAGAACCCGGAATACAGAATGCCTGAAGTCCCTCTCCGATTGCTGCCGCAGCGTCTGCTGCTGTCTTGCAGCCCTTCTTGATTGCGATTGCCGCGCCTACTGTATATGCCCAGCATGCATTTTCAAAACAGATTGGCTGGATACCCTTTACCTGATTGTATACATCAAGTCCGGCATCCTTTGTAATCTTTTCAGCTTCTTCAATAGAAGCAATGCCATAGCTTCCTAATACTTCATTGATTTTATCAATTCTTCTTTCATATGATTCGAATAAAGCCATTTACTTGTCCTCCTGATATTTTGTGACTATGTAGTAACTAATTTCCGCTACTCCTTGCGCGGATCAATAATCTTTGCTGCGTCTGCAACCCGTCCGTACTGTCCCTTTGCCTTCTCCCATGCATCGTTCGGCGTATCGCCTGCCTTAATAAAGTCTGTTAGCTTTCCAAGACTTACAAACTGGTAGCCGATAATCTCATCATTTTCATCAAGAGCAATACCTGTTACATAGCCTTCTGCCATCTCAAGATAACGCGGGCCCTTTGCCAGTGTCCCGTACATTGTACCAACCTGTGAGCGCAAGCCCTTGCCGAGATCCTCAAGTCCGGCACCAATGGGAAGTCCGTCCTCTGAAAATGCGCTCTGGGTTCTTCCGTATACGATCTGCAGGAATAATTCTCTCATCGCTGTATTAATTGCATCACAGACGAGGTCTGTGTTAAGTGCCTCCAAAATTGTCTTACCAGGAAGAATCTCTGATGCCATAGCAGCAGAATGTGTCATTCCTGAACATCCGATAGTCTCAACCAATGCTTCCTGAATAATACCGTCTTTTACGTTCAAAGTGAGTTTGCAGGTTCCCTGCTGCGGAGCACACCAGCCAATGCCGTGTGTCAGACCGGAAATGTCCTTCACCTCTTTTGCTTTTACCCATTTCGCTTCTTCCGGAATTGGAGCCGGTCCGTGATTTGCACCCTGGGCTACCGGACACATCATTTCTACTTCATGTGAATAAATCATTTTAAAACTCCTTTCAAATACGTATTGTTATTTCTTTAACACCATACGCTATTATTTTCTCACATTATCCAATTTTCGTCAATTGTGTTTTCCGCCAAATATAAACTTTTTCATTACTATTCACGACCTGGAAGGCCGCTCATAGTAACGATTCGGGGCGATATTTAAAATTTGCTTCGCAAAATCGCCCCTCACTCCTGAATCATGTTCTCACGGAACGCGCAGCCAGTGCGCGTTCCTGACCCGTGAATAGTAACACTTTTTCCTACTGTTCTCTTCATTTACAGTAACTTCCTAATTCCATATTTCCCTGTCCACAAGGTACTCCTCCATCTCGTCCCTTTCAAAGGATGCCACAAGCCATACATAGCCTAAATCATTCGGATCGTTCTCTTCATAATTAAGATCATATCCCAGATTAAATCCGTCCTCATCAAAGAAGAAATTTACTACATAAATCCCGCCCAGGCTGTCACCGGAAAGGCTCTTTTTAATATCCTTTCTGCTAAGCTCTGAAAACACACTCTCCCCGGCACCGCTTTCTCTTATCCGCCCAAGCCACATTTCCACAAACTTGTCACTGATACGAATGACATCCCTGACCTGATATACCGTTCCGTCCCTAAGATTTATATTTACCGTGCGGAAATTTTCATGGTATTCTTCCATACTTCCCCGGTAATTATAATCCTCAAAGGCAATGCTTAAAAAATCCTCTGAAGCATAACACACCTTATATTTTACATAGCTTGCCACTATCGGATATTCGGCCCCTATTACAGCCTCCTTCATCTGTTCAGACGGATGAAGGTAAGTCTCCTCCACTGACTTCATGGCACAATCCTCAATAACCTGATTGATCTTTTTCTGCAAATCCTCCTCCATGCCGCCAAGGACGGGATACTGGACGAAAAATTCAATGTAAGTATTCTGTGCTTCATAATCCGTAAAGCTGTAATTTTCTTCCTCAATCTCGTAAGGAAGGTTCTCTTCTATTGCCGCCGGTATGGCATCCAGTCCGTTCTCTTCGCTGTCATCACCGCCGTTATAATTATAATAATCATCATAGTAATCGTCATAATAATCGTTATAATAATCATATCTCCGGTAATCCTCCGGCCGGCTTTCGCGCCCTGCCGCAATAAAAAACACTGCCACAGAAAGAAAAAAGACCACCACAAATATTCCCACCAGGGCTGCGGTTCCGATAATGATAAGCTTCAGGTTCTGATCTGCCTGCCTGCTTCCGCCCGGCGCCCCATACCCGTAAGCCTCTTTAGGAAGCATTGTCATTTCCATGGGGGTATAGCGCATCCCCATGATCACCTGCTCCGGCATGACGGGATGCATGCCCATATGTATGTATTTGGGCACCGCCCCGGGTGCCGCATTTACTGTAATACGGTTAACTTTAAGAACGTTTACGCAGTACCTCTTTACCGCCTCAAAAAGCTGCCGGCCCGCTCCCCTTTTCTGACAGGAGCCTTTTACATAAAACAGGAAAATATGCCCCGCGTTTTTTACAGAGATTGTTCCGATAAGCTCTGTCCCCTCAAATGCGCCGAACATCGTAAGCTCTCTGTTCATATACATGGAAAGGACAGACTCATACTTTATGGTTTTCTGGAACTCTTCGATCCCCTGGGGTGTATAGAAGGGAGCCACATCATTTATAAATACTTCCCATATCAGATGAAGCGCAGGAAGTATCTCGTGTCTTCTTAATTCTCTTACCTCCACAAATCCTTCTCCTTTCAAAGGCAAAGCAGCTCTTCCCTAAGCAGCGTAAGTGCCCTTACAACCGCATAGTCCCGGTTCTTGTCGCGGTTTCCGGTAAAACGGAATTCCTCTGTGCGGGTATGCCCGTTTACAAAGCATCCCACATAGACAAGTCCCACTGGCTTCTCCTTTGTCCCGCCATCGGGACCCGCAAGGCCGGTCACGCTAAGAGCCGCGTCTGCACCGGCCGCGTCTGCTGCTCCTTCTGCCATCTCCTGCGCCGTCTGCCTGCTTACTGCGCCGAATTCCTCTAACGTCTCTTTTTTTACTCCGAGAAGCTTTCTCTTGGCATCATTAGAATAGGTAATATAGCCCTCATTATATACATTTGATGCACCCGGCACATTCATAATTCTTGCCGCAAGCCTTCCGCCGGTGCAGGATTCCGCAGTTGTCACCGTATATCCCTTTTTCTTCAGAAGGTCTACAACCGCATCCTCAAGTGTAACATTCTCATTCTCAGTATAGATGAATTTCCCAAACCGCTTATAAAGCTCCTCAAGTACCGGTCCCATAAGGTGCTCTGCCTCCGCTTCATCCCCTGCTTTGGCTGTCAGCCTTAGATGCACCTCCCCAGTCTTTGCATAGGGGGCAATCGTGGGGTTTGTCTGCTTTTCCATAAGATCAGAGATCATCGTCTCTGCCTTGCTCTCACCGATTCCGCACAGCTTCACCATCCTGGAATAGATTCCCTCCGGCTGGCGGCTGTTCAGATAAGGTGCCACAGACTCCTCAAACATAGGCTTTAATTCATTGGGAGGCCCCGGAAGAAGGACAGCCGTCTTTTCTCCCTCCTCTATGATAAGCCCCGGAGCCGTACCGTTGTGATTATCTACTACAGCTGCGCCTTCTGGTACAAGGGCCTGTTTCCAGTTATTCTCTGTTATCTTCCCTGACTTCATCTGTCTGAAATACTGTTCAATGCGCTCCTTTGTGTGTGCGTCCTCCCTAAGCTCCTTTCCAAATACCTTAGCCGTTACCTCTTTTGTCAGATCATCCTTCGTAGGCCCCAGTCCTCCGCTTAGTATCACTATATCAGCCCTGGAAAGGGCAAGGCGGACAGCCTCCTCAAGACGCTTTTCATTGTCACCTACTACACTTTGATGATAACAGGACAGGCCAAGCGAAGCACACCTTTCCGCCAGATATGCTGCATTTGTGTTTACAATATTGCCGAGTAAAAGTTCTGTCCCTACGGACAAAAGCTCTACCGTCATGTCTACATTCCTCCTTTTGTCAGTACCTGTACATTCTTTGCCACATAATCAATCAAAGATACGATTGTCAATATTAAGGATACCCAGATTAAGACCGTTCCAATCATATCAAATACACCGCCGAAGTCGGCAATCAATACAATAATCATTGCCATCTGTGATACTGTCTTAAACTTCCCCCAGTAGCTTGCCGCGATTACAATCCCATTGTCAGACGCAACCAGCCGGAAGCCGCTGATAATAAATTCCCTTGCAATGATGACAATAACAAACCATGCCGAAAGCTTCCCTGACGGAATCATACAAATCATGGCAGAGCACACAAGAAGCTTGTCTGCCAGAGGATCCATAAATTTCCCAAAATTTGTTACAAGATTCCTGGCTCTTGCGATCTTTCCGTCCAGCATATCCGTAAGACTTGCCGCGCAAAAAAGCACAAGGGCAATCCACTTATTTGCCGCGCCCCCTGTATCTGTCAGCATAAAAAACACAAAAAACGGCACCATAATTATCCTTAATACTGTCAACTTATTCGGTAAATTCATTCTACTAACTCTCCTATCAAATCATATTCTAATGCTCCTGTCACCTTTACCCTGGCAAAATCACCTGACATAAGCTCCTTATCCGTATTCACAAATATAAGCCCGTCCACTCCCGGCGCGTCCATATAGGTCCGCCCCACGTATGCCTCCTCGCCGGCAATCCTGCCTTCAATCATGACTAAAAGCTCTTCTCCTTTTCTGTCCTCTGCCTGCTCAAACACAATCTCCTGCTGAAGCTCCATAAGCTCTGCCTGGCGCTCCTTTTTCACCTCTTCTTCCAGCTGCCCCGGCATGTCCGCCGCAGGCGTGTCCTCCTCCGGTGAATAGGTGAATACCCCCAGCCTGTCGAACTCCATATCGTCCACAAACTGAAGAAGCTCCTCATGCTGCTCCTTCGTCTCTCCCGGGAAGCCTGTAATCAGCGTTGTACGAAGAACAATATCCGGCATTTCCTCCCGAAGCTTCCCTATAATCCTTGTCAGCTGTTCCTTTGACGTACGTCTCCCCATACGCTTCAGTATCTCATCACTGGCGTGCTGGATGGGGATATCGAGGTAATGGCAGATCTTCTTTTCCTCCTTCATTACCTGAATCATCTCATCATAGATCTCCTCCGGATAACAGTAAAGAATCCTGATCCACCGAAGCCCCTCTATCCGGCACAGGCGCTTAAGAAGTACGTGCAGAGATTTTTCCCCGTAAAGATCTCTCCCGTAAAGCGTTGTCTCCTGGGCCACCAGAATCAGCTCCTTTACGCCTTTAGAGGCAAGCACCTCTGCCTCCTCTAAAAGGCTCTCCATGGGTACACTTCTGTAATTGCCCCGAAGCCTGGGAATAATACAATATGTGCAGTGCTTATCACAGCCCTCTGCAATCTTAAGATAAGCATAATGGCCGCCTGTTGTTACCAGCCGGTTACCTCCTGTCAGGGGCGGTGCGTCTATGTCCCCAAGAACCACATGTCCCTTTCCGTTAAGGGCGTCCCCGATAACATCGGCTATCCTGTCACAGGCCGTTGTTCCAAGAACAGCATCCACCTCCGGGATCTCTGTAAGGATCTCCTCCTGATACCGCTGGGCTAAGCATCCTGTTACGATTAATGCCTTTAATTTCCCTGTTTTCTTATATTCCGCCATCTCAAGAATCGTCTGGATGCTCTCTTCTTTGGCATCATGGATAAAACAGCAGGTATTAATGACAATCACATCGGCTTTTTCTTCCTCATCCACGATCTGGATTCCCTTTTTATCAAGCAGTCCCAGCATACCTTCCGAATCCACCAGATTCTTGTCACATCCAAGAGAGATAAACAACAAATTTATTTGAAAGAAAGGCAGACGCCTGCCGGCATCTGCCTCATAACTCTTACTCATCTTCCTCACCGACTACCTTTATCTTTGCCTGATTCAATTCATCAATTGCAACAGACAATGCTTTCCTGTTGTTTTTTGCACTCACTAAAGGCATGGAGCCGTCAATAATCTCTCTGGCTCTTTTTGCCGTAGCCATCACAATAGAATAACGGCTGTTTACAACCTTTGTGGCTCCTTCCTCAACATCCTTATTCACTACCTTCATTAAATCCGTATAAGACGGGTGCAGCATAATACACTATTCTCCTTTCAGCTCTCTTTTCATATTTTCTATAAATTCCAGATTGCGGAAGCTGCGTCTGCGCTCCCCTTCAATAATCCTGTGTACCTCCTCAACACATGTGTCAAGCTCATCATTCATGATCAGATAATCATACCGGTCCATTCCTTTTGCCTCCTCCCTTGCACGCAAAAGGCGGCCTTCAATAACCTCCATGCTTTCTGTACCCCGGCTTATCAGGCGCCGTTTAAGCTCTGCTATAGTGGGCGGAGTAATAAATAACAGCAATGTGTCAGGAAACTTTTCTTTTACCTTAATGGCTCCCTGTATCTCGATTTCGAGAATCACATCTTTTCCTTCCTTCAGCTTTTCTTCTACATAAGCCCGGGGCGTACCATAATAATGATCCACGTACTTAGCATACTCTATCAGTTCATCTTTCGCAATCATTTTTTCAAATTCATCATTTGATTTAAAGAAATATGCCTTTCCTTCCTCCTCGCCGGGCCTTGGCTTTCTTGTGGTAGCGGACACAGACAGAGCATAATTATCATATTTCTCCAAAAGCTCCCTTAGAATGGTTCCCTTTCCCGCGCCGGAAAACCCGGATACTACAATCAGAATTCCTTTTTTATCCATCTCTTTTTCTCCTACTCAATGTTCTGAATCTGCTCTCTTACCTTCTCAATCTCTGTTTTTAGATTGATTCCCACATTTGAAATATCAAGATCATTGGCCTTTGAGAGGATTGTATTTGCTTCCCGGTTCATCTCCTGGGCAATGAAATCAAGCTTACGCCCGATTCCGGCCTCATCTGATCTAAGAGTTTCCTTCATATGTAAAATATGGCTCCTAAGCCGCACAACCTCTTCATCCGTACAGATTTTATCCGCAAATATAACAACCTCCGCTGCAATACGTCCCTCCTCAAGCTGGGTATCGCCTAAAAGCTCCTTTACCTTATTCTCCAGCTTTTCCCTGTACTGGGAAAGAATCATTGGAGAACGCTCTTCTATAAACGCTACATACTCAAGCATCCCGTCAAGCTTTACCAGAATGTCCTTCTTTAAGGACTCCCCTTCCATCCCTCTTGTGGCAACAAATTTTTCCACAGCGCCGTCCATGGCCTTCTTAAGGCCGTCCCACATCTCTTCCTCATCTATAACCTGCTCCTCCATGGTCAGAACCTCGGGACAGCGGGACAGGGTGGATACACGGATATCATTTTCCAGGGAAAACTGCTCCTCCATCTTTCTTAAGTATAAAAGATACTCCTCTGCAAGGGCCTCATTATATTTCAGGGACATCTGCCCCCTGGACAAATCCTCATACTGGATAAACAGGTCTACCTTTCCCCTTATGATGCTCTGCTTTATCAGATTCCGGATTGCCGTCTCAAAGCAATTTAATCTCTTAGGCATTCGGATATTTACATCCAGATAACGATGGTTTACCCCCTTCATCTCTACTGTAAACTTCCAATCCCCGTCAGAAATCTCGCACCGTCCGAAACCTGTCATACTTTTTATCATGATTCAAATCCTCGTTTGTAGTGTATTTTTAATAACTATTTTCTGTCTAATTATAAGATATTTACAAAATAGCGTCAACTAATTTTCTATACTTTATTGACTTTAGGAATGATATAAAATAGTATATATAAGGTTACAGTGAACGAAGTGCTCATTAACCTGACAGAAAGGACGGATTGATTATGGCATTTGACGGAATTACAGTGGCAGCTGCTGCCAGTGAATTAGACAGAGCATTAACAGGCGGGCGGATCACAAAAATCGCCCAGCCGGAGCCGGACGAGCTTTTGCTTACAATTAAAACCCCCAATGGGCAGAAACGCCTCTATATTTCAGCCAGCGCTTCACTGCCCCTTATTTACCTTACGGATGAAAACAAGCCCGGCCCCATGACGGCCCCGGGATTCTGCATGCTTTTAAGAAAGCATATCGGAAACGGCCGGATAACCGGTATCCTGCAGCCCGGTCTTGAACGGATAATTTGGATTGATATTGAACATCTGGATGAGCTGGGCGACCCCTGTAAGAAACGGCTGGTCGTTGAGATTATGGGAAAACACAGCAATATCATCTTCTGCGACAGTAAAGGGGTGATTCTTGACAGCATCAAGCATGTATCCGCGCAGATGAGCTCCGTGCGGGAGGTTCTTCCGGGACGCACCTATTTTATTCCGGATACTATGCGAAAGCTTGACCCCCTGACAGTAAACGAAAGTGACTTTATCCGCACCCTGAAAGAAAAGCCTGAGGCTATATCCAAGGCTCTTTATATAAGCTTTACCGGTATCAGCCCGGCCGCTGCCTCTGATATCTGTCTTAGGGCAGGTATAGACCTTGAGCCGGATGCCGGCTCTCTTTCTGACGAGGTGCTTACCCATCTGTTCCGTCAGTTTTCGTATTACATGGAAGAGATTAAGGAAAATAGGTTTACTCCGGTTATTTATTATCAGCAGGAGGAGCCAAAGGAATTTTCTGCGCTTCCTCTCCTTCAATATGAGGGTATGCCTAAGAAGGAATACGGCTCTATCTCTCAGGTACTTGCCCTTTATTATTCCTCTAAGAACACTCTGACGCGTATCCGCCAGAAAAGTGCAGATCTGCGCCATGTTGTGCAGACAGCCCTGGAACGGAACCGGAAAAAGTGTGATCTCCAGGCCCGCCAGCTTAAGGATACGGAAAACCGGGATAAATATAAGGTATACGGAGAGCTTATCAACACCTACGGCTACAATCTGGCTCCGGGCTCTAAGGAGCTTACCTGCCAGAATTATTATACGGGGAAGGATATCACGATTCCCTTAGACCCAGTGAAAACGCCCCAGGAAAACTCACAGAAATATTTCGCCAGATATAATAAGCAGAAACGGACCTTCGAAGCTCTTCGGGAGCTGATAGAAGAGACGAAGACGGATATCCTGTACCTTGAATCCATCAGTACGTCTCTGGATATTGCCAGAAGCGAGGCGGACCTGGCCCAGATTAAAGAGGAGCTGGTTCAAAGCGGGTATATCCGCCGGAAACCCGCAAAGAAAAAGATAAAGCTTACAAGTAAGCCCATGCATTATATTTCTGCCGATGGCTACCATATGTATGTGGGGAAAAATAATCTTCAGAATGATGAGCTGACCTTCTCCTTTGCAGCGGGAAACGACTGGTGGTTCCACGCCAAGGGCGCGGCCGGCTCCCACGTCATTGTACGGACCAACGGTGACGAGCTTCCGGATAATACCTTTGAGGAGGCCGGGAGGCTTGCGGCATATTATTCCAAAAGCCGCGGAGCCGACAAGGTGGAGATTGACTATATTGAGAAAAAGCATGTAAAAAAACCAAACGGGGCAAAACCAGGATTTGTGGTATATTATACCAATTATTCCCTGGTGATTGATTCCGATATTTCAGGCATAAAAGCTGTGGAGGATTAGCCCCGCAGCTTTTATGGACTACCCCTTTTGCACTGTACCATCTTATCATGACAGCAGCTCGTACAGCTTTCCGACAATCAGCTTTCGCTGCAGGAGGACAAAGTTCTCATTAATTTTGTCTGCGATATACTGGCAGTTTTCCTTTGTAAGCCTGGTATTATCATAGATGACCTCTGTCATGGTGGTCTTATGCAGATTTCCTGTCACCAGATATACAGCCAGGGAATCCAGCACGCCCGCTGATTCTGTAAATTCCTCTTCTGTCTTGAATTCATATTTGTCATAAGACCTTTCATACCCGGATTCAAACCGCAGGATCACTCTCTCAAATATATAATCTACCGCTGTCCTGATTCTTGCCGGATCCTTTTTTTCCAGCTCTCTTAAGGCCTCTGAAGCATAGTACATATCAAGCATGCCGTCAATATAATTTTCAATCTCGCTATTTAAGACATCACTCCCGATAAGCTTCTCCACTTCTGCCAGATTAAAGGGCCTGTTCCCGATAAAATCCTCCTTATAGGAATTCATAAATTCAAGGATATACTTTTTTTCATAAGCCTCTATGTCCTCCGGCCTTCTGAAAAAAGCAGTCAGCCTGTCCTTCCATTCCTCCCCCAGATTTTCAATCAGTATCTTAAGACTCTCTACACTATTTAACATCTAATCTTCCTCCCACACCATTTGTATATATTTTAATTTTCATTTATTCCTGACAGATAATCTATAAACTGCTGGGCCGTCCTTCCTGACAGTCCTCCATGGCTTAGCTCCCATTTATTTGCCTCAAGGAGAAGCTCTTCTTCCTGCATACGGATATTATTTTTCGCCGCAAGCTGCCTTACAATTTCCTGAAACTGCTTCTTGTCAGGCTTGCCAAAATAAATGGTCACGCCGAACCTTGCCACCAGGGAAAGCTTCTCCTGAACCGTGTCATTGGTGTGAAGCTCCTCATCCCTGTCCGCCTTATCCTTAAAGGTCTCCCTGATTAAATGCCTCCTGTTAGAGGTTGCATAGATCAGAACATTATCCGGCTTCCTCTCAAGGCCGCCCTCAATAACTGCCTTCAGATACTTATATTCTATCTCAAATTCCTCAAAAGATAAGTCATCCATATAAATAATAAATTTATAATTCCGGTTTTTAATCTGAGTAATAATATCATTTAAATTCCCAAACTGATGCTTATATACCTCGATCATACGAAGTCCCCTGTCATAGTACTGGTTTAAAATAGCCTTAATGGAGGAGGATTTTCCTGTGCCGGCATCTCCGAAAAGAAGGCAGTTATTTGCTTTTTTCCCGCTTACAAATGCCTCTGTATTATCAATCAGCTTCTTCTTGGGGATCTCATACCCTACTAAATCATCAAGGTGCACATGGGCAATCCGGGTAATGGGTACAATCTCTGCTCCGTCTTCTGTCTGCCTTACGCGGAATGCTTTGTGAAGCCCCAGCTTCCCTACGCCGAACTCCTTGTAAAACTGGGTAATGACATCCTTAAATTCCTCCACGCTTTCTGTGTCCGCCAGATGACACCCCAGCTCACAGATGCGGTCCCTGATTCTCTGATTAAATACTCTGCCGTGTTTTATGTCTCCTTTATAGTTTTTAAGAAAGGACAGGTGCTCTGTCCCCAGCGCCTTTTCAAGCCCTTCGAAGTCATAAGAAAATAAATCCCTGAATATAGCAAAATCATGAAGTGCCGCAATATTAATGCTCCCTTGCACTGCTCCTGTAATCTCACAGGAGGTACTGTACGCGTTCTCATGGCTTGCGAGCAGATATGTCAGGTAATCGTGCCAGATATTTCCTTCAAATCCATGGCTTACCGCCATTTCAAGGAGCCCGCCGATACATTCAAAAAGAAGCTCCTTTAAGCTCTCCTTGTCACAGCTTTCATTTTTTATATTCTCCATTAAAAAGGCCATATTGGAAAGAATATTTCCCTCTTCTACATCTCTGTATATAATAAGCTCATTCATCCTCATAGTTATGTACTCCTTAATAATCATTCAGATCTGAAACTAATAATTTCCAAGAATTTTAAGGCTCCGGCTTTCCTCCCGCAGTCCCCGGATAGCATTTTTTACTGCGGCATCCTCAAGGTTTCCCTCGAAATCAATAAAAAACCGGTATTCAAAGCTTCTGCCCTCAATGGGCCTTGATTCGATTCTTGTCATATTTAAATCGTTGTAAATAAAATGTGACAAAAGATGGTAGAGGGAGCCACTCTCATGAGGCAGCTCAAAACATATACTGATTTTTTTTGCTCCTTTTATGAAAACCTTCTGGTTCGTTACAATGATAAATCTTGTGGAATTATTCTGTTCATTATTAATCCCATCCTTTAACACCATAAGGCCGTGTATCTGGGCCGCGTATGCGCTGCACACGGCTGCCTGGGTTTTATCATTTTCCTCCAGTATCTTTTTTGCCGCAATGGCAGTGTTGGCTACGCTTATCTGCTGCCACTCCTTATATTCCTCCAGAAAACGGGAGGTCTGCATAAGCGCCTCTGCCTTGGAGTAAACCCGGTCAATATCCGTAAGACTGCTTCCCGGAAGCCCGGCAAGAGTATGGGTAATGGGAATAATCGTCTCCCCCACAATATAATTTTCAAATTCAACCAGAAGATCATACATCTCATTTACAGAGCCTGCCGAGGAATTTTCTATGGGAAGCACAGCGTAATCCGCAGCCCCTTCCTCAATTGCCTCCATGGCATCACGGAAGGTCTGCACGCAATAGCTGTTACACTCACTGCCAAAATAATTTTTCATGGCCGCCTGGCCGTAAGCGCCTTCCGTCCCCTGAAAGACGATGCGGGCATTATGGACATTTAAGCCTTCTATCTCTATAAACGGAAGACGCCCTAAAGCCCCCGCCTTCACAAGCTGCCGGTACTGCAGCTTTCTGCTCATGGCCATAAGCTGCTGGTACAGCTCCTTAATTCCTTTTTTGTTTTCTTCTGTGGTTACCTTTGCAGCCACATCCTGAAGCTTTTCCTTCTCTCTCTGCCTGTCGAGAACCTTCCTTCCCGCTGAAATCTTATACTCTCCCACCTGCTCACAGATGCTCATTCTCTCCTCATAAAGCCTTACGATCTGATCATCTACCTTATCTAACTGCTGCCTTAGTTCCTGTAAAGAGGCCATCTTTTCATCTCCTTTTTTCAAGCTAACTCGTATTATACCCTATCATATAATCCAAGTTCAATAGATACATGACATTTCCCCTGTAAAATCCTGTATAAAATATGTGCTGCCCTGCCATACTTTAAATCATGAAGCATAATTTTTTAACATGTGGAACGACTGGCTGGTGCATGGAAATCCTGTTTACTGGTCTTCATTCCCTGAAAACACACAATCCAAAGCTTATGGGAAATACTTCTATCTGGATGTTTCCTATCTATGGCATGGCAAGCCTTCTTGCCCCTGTCTGCAGACTTCTGAAAGGAAAGAACCTGATACTTAGAGGAGGAATTTATACATGCTGCATTTTTGCCGGCGAATATGTAACCGGTTCTTTTCTCAGAAAATATAAAGCCTGCCCATGGGACTACAGCAAGGCTCCTTTAAACATTGATGGACTTATACGGCTCGATTATGCCCCCTACTGGTTCGGGGCCGGTCTTATATTTGAAAAAATTCTCGCCAGAAATTAAAATATATTGAAAATCTTTCCCGTATGGTATATTATGTACAGAGACTTTTTAACAAGTATATACTTTGTCATTGAAGGAGGGTTTTATGAGACACTTGATGAGTCCATTGGATTTTTCCGTGGAAGAACTAGAGAAACTAATGAATCTGGCAGGGGACATTGAAGCCAATCCCGAAAAATACGCTCATGTATGTGCAGGAAAGAAGCTGGCCACCTTGTTCTATGAGCCAAGCACCAGAACAAGACTAAGCCATGAGGCTGCGATGTTAAATCTTGGCGGAAGTATTCTTGGATTTTCTTCAGCAGATTCCAGTTCTGCTGCTAAAGGCGAAAGTGTTGCTGACACGATTCGCACTATTTCCTGTTATGCAGATATCTGTGCTATGCGCCACCCTAAAGAAGGTGCCGCACTTGTTGCCAGCGCACATTCTGGTATTCCTGTTATAAACGCAGGCGATGGAGGACATCAGCATCCCACCCAGACACTTACCGATATGCTGACTATCCGTACCTTAAAAGGCAGGCTTGATAATATGACCATTGGTCTTTGCGGCGACTTAAAATTCGGCCGTACCGTCCATTCTTTAATTCACGCACTGGTTCGTTACCCTAATGTCAAATTCGTACTTATTTCTCCGGAAGAACTGAAGATTCCAAGTTACATACGTAAAGATGTGCTTGACCGCCAGAATATAGAATATGAAGAAGTCGTGCGCCTTGAGGATGCGCTTCCAAAGTTAGACATCCTATACATGACACGTGTACAAAAAGAACGTTTCTTCAATGAGGAAGATTATGTACGCATGAAGGATTTCTATATCCTGGATTCCAAAAAGATGGAGCTCGCCTCCCACGATATGTACGTTCTTCATCCCCTTCCAAGAGTAAATGAAATCTCTGTGGAAGTAGATAAGGATCCCCGCGCCGCATATTTCAAACAGGCACAGTATGGTGTATATATCCGGATGGCACTTATTATGACACTGCTAAATATCGAAGTTTAGTTTTATTTAAAGTATCGTTTTCTTCGTTTCATTTATATATAGGAGGAGCAAACTATGGTTAAAAATACATTAAATGTCGGACGTATTTCCGAAGGCTTTGTGCTGGATCATATTCAGGCCGGCCGGAGCATGGATATCTATAAATATCTGCATCTTGACAAGCTGGACTGCTGCGTAGCCATTATAAAAAACGCAAAAAGCAGTAAAATGGGGAAAAAAGACATCATGAAAATAGAATGTCCCATTGACTTCATGGATCTGGATATCCTGGGCTTTATAGATCATAATATCACAGTCAATATCGTACAGGATGAGAAGGTCGTAGATAAGAAGTGTCTGCGCCTTCCGAATGAAATTAGAAACGTAATAAGATGCAAGAACCCACGCTGCATTACTTCCATTGAGCAGGAGTTAGACCATGTATTCGTCCTGACAGACCCGGAAAATGAAATATACAGATGTAAGTACTGCGAACAGAAATATGACGGGCGGTTAAGACGCCGGTAAAGACGTCAGGGACAGGGTATTCTTTAATTGGGGACGGGTACAAATGAAAAATACTACGTCCCAGATTAAAAATACCCTGTCCCCATCATACAAGCAAAACGATAAGCCGGGTTATGTCGTTGGGTAATCATCTATCTAGACCCGCTGTTGCCAGCGGGTTCAAGCAACCTACCCGAGACGCGGCGGGCCGCCGCAATGTCTCTGTGCGGTCTTGCTTCGAGTGGGGTTTACATGTGCCCCTGCCGTTACCGGCAGGGCGGTAGTCTCTTACACTGCCCTTCCACCCTTACTTAAGCCTTCTGGCTTAAGCGGTACATTTCTGTTGCACTGGCCTTGGAGTCACCTCCACCGGACGTTATCCGGCACTCTGCCCTGTGAAGCCCGGACTTTCCTCACCTGCTGCCTTTCGGCTTTTTGCACCTGCGATTACCTGTTTTACTTGTATAATGGGGACAGGGTATTTTTAATCTGGAACAGGTACAAATGAGAAATACAACGTCCCCAATTCAAAATACCCTGTCCCTAACCCAACGCAGCTTCACCTCATAGCATCCGCAGCCGAGGTCGCCAGCTCATCGCACCTTTCATTCTGTGGATGCCCATCATGTCCCTTCACCCAGTTAAATGTTACCTTATGGGGTTCCTTTGCTTTTAAAAGCCGTTTCCATAAATCAACATTCTTTACCGGCTCGTTTTTCCCCCGCTTCCAGTCTTTTTTTATCCAGCCGTCAATCCAGTGCTGGTTAAATGCATCTACCACATACTTTGAATCAGAATACAGGGATACCTCGCAGGGTCTGTTAAGAACCTCAAGCCCCGCAATTACCGCCATAAGCTCCATGCGGTTATTTGTTGTCTTCTCATAGCCCTTTGAAAGCTCCTTTACATGAAGCTCGCCCTTTGTATCTATATATTCTAAAACCGTACCATATCCGCCGGGCCCATCCGGATTTCCTCTGGCCGCCCCATCTGTATAGATACTGACATGCATCATTATGCCTCTCCTTTAATCACCTTTACTGCATGTATGACCTCAGGCAGAATGTATTCCAGACATACCTTCACAGCCCCTGCCTTTCCTGGAAGATTCACGATCATTACATCCCCCCGGATACCGGCTGCACTCCTGTTCAGCATGGTGCGCTTGGTCATGGACAGCATATGCGCGCGCATCCCCTCCGGGATTCCCACTACCGGCCTGTCTACCACGTCCATAGTAGCCTCCGGCGTACAATCCTCCGGCGCACAGCCTGCACCGCCTGTCGTGAGAATCAGATCAGCCAGATGGTTATCTGCCATTCTCTGGAATACTGTAGACAGCACCTTCCTGTCATTGGGAAGCGCCTTCATGAAGACAACCTCCATGTCCTCTTCCTCTACCATCTTCCTGATAACTTCTCCGCTCTGGTTCTCTTCCTTCTCCCTGTAAACCGCTGTACTTGCTGTAATAATCGCAACCTTCATATCGTACCTCCATCCATCTCCTCATCTGTGTCTGTCTGATTTTTATACAAATCTGTATCTTGTGGCCTGCGCAGTAAATGCAAAGACCTGTGTGAACAGTAACAATTTTATACCTTTTAGAGGAATATTGCAACTAGGATTTGCATTACTGTTTACAGCGATACCAACCATTGTTACTGTTCACACAGGTCTTTGCATTTACTATAAAGTCTGTAAGAAAATGATTTAGGGGTGAGCAAATCCCATTGCCGGAATTCTCCGTGAAGTGCTTTCCTGTCGCAATTCAAAGCATCTCTGGTATGCCTTGTGAAGCGTTTGCCTTCTGTTTTTATATTTACATTCCTGTCCAGAACTGTTTCCCCCGCTAATTGTCTGTTCTCATCTGTGAATCCATATAACTGTTCATACCTTCATGCAAAATATCCAATACAGCACGAAGCTTCCCTGCTTCAATCTGCCCCGGCGCTGACGCCCTCCCGGTCTGTCCAAACGTTACCGCTGACCCGGTAAGCTCTCCGCACAGGCGGCTTAACACTCCGTCTGCCGCCATAGACATTGTAATCACCGGACGGTCCGCATGCTCACGCATCATCTCTTCTGTCGCCGCCAGCAGCGTAAGTACATCCTTTTTATTCTCCGGCATTACTGCAAGCTTACATATATCCCCCTTAAGCTCCTGCATTTTACACAGTCTTCTTATTAGCTCTTCCTTCCTCGGCGTCTTCTTAAAATCATGGCTTGAAACAATTACCCTCACGTTCCTCCTATGTGCCTCGCAAATCAGCTCTGTAACAGCCTCATCTCCAGTAAACAGCTCCACATCTATCAAATCAACACAGCCTGATAACAGCGCACTCCTGTTAAGCTTCATATATTCATTAAGACCCGCTTCTCTTTTCCCGCCCTCCTTAAGGGTACGGAAGGTAAATAAAAGCGGCATGTCTCCTAATATCCCCCGTATTTCCTTTAATAGCTCATCTATACGCACGCCTTCAAAAACATCCTCATACCAGTCTGCACGCCACTCTGCAATATCAGCCGGAGAATGACAGACCGTCTCTGCCTCACAGAGAATCTCTTCTTTTTTTGTCCCTGTAATTGGCACACAGATTTTAGGAATCCCTTCGCCAATCCTGACATTTCTTATTACCACAGGTTTCATCTTTCACATCCCCTCTTTAATTAGGATTACTTACTCTCTAATACTACATTACAACCATAACATGAAACAGATTTTTTTCCAACATAAAACTTTTCTCTCACAATAAATTCATACCCATAACATTACTGTTCACTTCGTTCACAGTAACAAATCACGGGAGGATGAAAAGATGTTCTAACCGTACAGACAGGAAAACTTAGGAACGCGAAAACAAAGCCCCTGAAGCTTCATCCGCAAACAGCAATGGTCTGCGCACGTACCGGAAACCTGCACTGTATGCTGACTCCGCCACAACTCCATTATCGCTTCCGTTACAGTGAATCACAACAAGCTTTCCGTCATCATTCCGTCCGGCTACAATTCCCACATGATTATTTGGCCCTGTAGCCCCTGGCCCGTTAAGGAACACCAGATCACCAGGCAGCGCTTCCTCCTCGCTTACCGGCTCACTGCTCCACCACTGGGAAGTCGTTCCGTGTCCAATCCGTCCGGCCATTCTCTCGTCCTCATATCCATTAATAAACGCCCAGGTTACGAATCCGCTGCAGTCCAGGCCGTACTTCTGGCTCCCTCCTGTCTTAAGGGTACCGGCTGCTGTCATAAATTCCGGCTCGCCCCATCTTACATCCCAGCCAATGGCAGAAGATTTTCCGCCGTAATAATAAGGAATCTTTCCTATCAGGCCATAGGCCGCCTCAACCACCCGGGCCCGCTCCCTGCTTACGCCTTCCCCTAAGCTCTGCACAATAAAGCCCTGAATTCCTGTGGCAGCAGCGCATAGCAAAGAACAGTTCGGGGAGGTATATTTTTCGAGAAACGCATAATCATCCTCACTTAAGTCTATCCTCCCTGCCTTATATTCCTCCACCGTCTCTGCTGTAATGACCACTTGATTTTCTACTATCGTACCATGATTCATCCTGCCAAAGACTGCCGCAATGCCTTCCTTATCAGAGGCATCCATAACAAACGCATCCGCTCCGCCCCTGCTTTCCTCCAGAAGATAAATCGTCAGCACATCCTGCCAGTTGGTAAATACAGTCTCGTCTTCCTCCTCACACTCCAGTGTCTGATCCTCCTTGAGCAGAAGATTCTTCGTAAGTCTGGAGATTCTCTCCTTCTTTACTTTCTCTGCCGGTACATGCCTTACCTCTGCCAGAAATTCTTCCTCAATCTCACTGACTGTATCTTTAAATTCCTCTTCAAAAGTGAGGTCGTATTTTTCCGCCAGCTCCTCTACATAAAAGCCAATCCCTGCCGTAATCGCCGGCGGTCCGGCAAAAGAATCCTCCGTCTCCTCAGAGTCCTCCTGGGAAATCTGGCCTTCCTCATTCTCTCCCGGAAGCATGCCTTCTTCAGCGTCCCCGCTGATATCACAAACATCTCCCGGAAGCATGCCTTCTTCAGCGTCCCCGCTGATATCGCCAGCATTTCCCGGAAGCTTGTCCTCTTCGGCATCTCCGCTAATATCTCCCGGGAACTTACCTTCTTCGCCCGGATTCTGGCCTGCTCCGCCATTTCCGCCCAAAGCCTCACCTGCTCCGCTGTCCCCGCCGTTCTCTCCCGAAGTACCCTCCTCCTGCAGCAGCTCCTCGGCAGTCCCGCCATTTTCCCCGCTTCCGGGATTTTCGTCAGGCACTGCCGTTTCATCCTGCGTCTCTCCGCCAGACGTCTGTCCTTCAACCGCCTTCTCCTGCGGCAGAATCACCGGATTCCCGTCTTCTCCAATAAACTGACCCGTAAATTCTTTAAGCAAAATCCTCTCATCATCCGGCAAAATCACATAATCCCCGTCTATCACAACCTCTATACACTCTCCATTATATACCGCTGTCCATATCTCCCCCTGCTCATACGCAAAAGCCATACAGGGCGCAGACACAAGCATAGCTGAAACAAGCGATATACACAAAAGCTTTGATACAATTTTTCTCTTCATTCTTAAACCTCCGAATCACTTAGATATAACTCCCTTCACAAAGGGTACCCCCAAAAGCTTAAGCTCCTCCTTAAGCATCGCATATTTACTTCTGCTGACCGGGACCACCGTATCCTCACCAAGCGCCGCCTCATAAGTCTGTCCGAACATACTGGCGCTCACCTGTCTGATATCCCCCAGCGGAATCAAGAAAGACTGGTGGCACCTGAAAAACCCGTAATCACAGAAAATCTGTTCCAATTCATCTAAAGACATTGCTGCCTGATATTCTCTCCCGTCCTTAAGGCGTATCCAGATTTTTCTCTTTTCCTTACAGATATAGCTGATTTCTTTCGGCTCCACAAGCACATAGTCCTGCCCTGTCCTCACGGCCACCTTAGCGGCAGCAGGAGATGTCTTTTTCTCCACTCTCTCAAAGGTCCGTCCAAGCCTTACTGCATCAACAGGCTTCGTAAGGAAATCTATGGGCTCATAATCGTAGCTTTCTGCCGCAAAATCCGCATGTCCCGTTAAGAATACGTAAGGAAGCCCCTTATGCTTCTCCTCAAGACAGGCCGCAAGAGAAAATCCGCTCATATCCGGCATTTCAATGTCAAGAAATACCAGGGATACTGGCCGTCCTTCAAGAATTTCCATCGCTGCCGCAGCCGTCTGCGCATATAAAATCTGTTCGCCAGGTACATACTGCTTTAAAGCGGCAATCGAATCCTCCGCCGCAAGAGGCTGGTCATCCACCAGAAGCACCAGTCCGTCATACATTATGACTTCTCCTCCTTATAAAGCTGCAATGGGAGCTTTGCAACAAAAAATATAATGTCTCCTTCCATTCTGGAATACACCACCCCGCCGTACTTGGCCGCAAGAGCCTGAATAGACGCGATTCCAATCCCCTCATGCCCTTCCTTTGAGGAACGTCCTGCCTGATAAGAGCTCATGGGATTAAGCCTTCCTGCACGGTTTGAGACATTAATAATACAGAATTCGCCCCGTTTCAGAATCGAAAGCTTAATTCCATAGGACTTGTCCGGAATCATCTCCGTCTCGTCAATGGCGTTCTGTAAGAGATTTCCGATCACCTTATTTGTCTCATACACATTTGTGGCAACCTGGGATAAGTCATTTTCAATGGAAATCTCCATAGGGATTCCGCTCTGGGCCGCCTTATTTTTAAAGGAAAGAATAAGCGCACTGACCGCCGCATCCTGAAGGGGCAGTATCTGGTTCATCTCAATGGAATCCTTTAAAAGCTCATTTAGATACTTCTCACAGGTATCATAATCCTTCCGAAGCAGAAGCCCGTGAAGGGTCTGCACATGGAAATTATAATCATGGCGCTGGGAACGGATGACGCTCATATAAGTCTGCATGTCATCCCGGTACTGCTTTTCCGTAAGCACCGTCATCTTCTCCTTGCGGTTGGCAATCATCAAATTCAACAGCTTTAAGCCCCCGAAGAACGCGAACCATTCCAGACACATTACCGGTACTGTGTAAATTCCTGTTACAGCCGGTATAATAAGACATATCCCATAGACCGCGAAATAAATCCCAAGCTGTACCATAAGGCGGTCTGCGCTGCCCTCTTTTCCTCCTCCGGCAGTATTTTTCTGCTCCGTAAAATATTCCTTCCAGCCTGTCCCCGGAAATTCCGCAGACATTCTGCCGCATATTCCATATGCTGTCAGAATACCCAGTATGACCAGCATAACACGGAAAAAAAGTGAAAGAAAATCTATGCTAAGTATAGTTCCTGCCGTCACCTGCAGCATACCGAACTGGGCATATGCAATAGACAGCGCCGCGGCAATATCTATCCATGTACCCTTAGGCTCTAAAACAATGGGAATAAATACTGCTAAAAACAGAAAGCAGACGATACCGCTCATTCTCATACCCATATTCAGGCAGGCAGACAGTCCGCACAGAATACCTGCAAGAAGGGAAATGACCACGCTGCGCCGTGTTTCCGTTCCCAGCCACGCAAAGGCAAAGTAACAGGAAACAGCTGCTCCCACACTCAAAAAACCATATCCGGCTATCAACATGGCGCTCCCTCCCTTCTTAATATTGTCTTAGTATACCATTCCTCACCCTGCTTTTCAATCATCTGCAAAGTTCTGTGCGGACCATTATTCAATCATGGTATAAAAGCCGGGAAAGCTGCGCATGTATCATTTCTGTATCCATGCCTCCCACAGACTTGTGCACCAGTTCCCCGTTGTGGAAATAGCGGAAGGCCGGAATTCCCATAATCTTAAATCTCTTGGCAAGATCCCTGTACACAGAGGTATTTACCTGAAGAAACTTAACAAATGCCATGTCGTCCGCCACATCCCTGTAATAAGGAGCCGTCCCCACACAGGCGCCGCAGTGGTCGCCGTAAAAATCTACCATCACATATTCTGCTGAATTTACCAGCTCGTCAAAATTCTCGCTTGTCGCTTCTATAACTGCCATGCTCCTACACCTCCAGATATTTTTCTGCTTCCGCCATCAGTAGATGAAACGTATGCTCCTGATATTTTGTCTGCCTGAACATCGTAATGTCCGTCTGCTTCATAAGGTCTTCTGCCTTCTCTCCCCGCTCAGCTGCTATTTTCTCAACTTCCTTTACAAATCCTTCCTCCGTCAGCACAAAACCGTCCTTCTCTGAAAAATAAGAATATATGAGATATGGAATAAAGTACCTTTCCTGTTCTTCGGCGGCCCTTCTAAGAGCCTCCTCTTCTGTAATAACCTCACCCTCCTGGGTCTTTTTCATATCATAACCGGCTGCCAGCAGTGAATCATACATCATACGCGCCCCGTTATAACACCAGCTCTGCTTTTCTGCCTCATCAATATCAAATTCACTTCTCTTTGATATTTCCTCCAGCCAGTAACGGGCAATTCCAATACAGGCCTTATCTTTACGCTCCTTATCATGCTGTTCATGGTAAAAGCCATAATAATCCTCCACTGTGCTGACATTTGGTATGCCAAGCTTTACTGCCAGAGCGTCATTTACCTGCATCACCTGGATACGGACAGCCCTTTCTATCCTTAATGTAAGAGACACATCCTTTATGCTGCAGTCAAATTCCTCCCCCTTCTTCTTTCCTAAAACCGCTTCTTCCGCGCCTTCCGCACCCGGAAGCCTGCGGCCTGGATACAGAAGGACTGTCCTTCCTTCCCAGTTTTCCTTTGAAGCCTTTATGCAGATACAGCGCACGCAGTCTCCCCTTTCTATCTCTCTTTCTGTCTCTTCTTCCCCGGAATGATCCCTTGCCAGAGCCTCAAGCTCTGCCTCAATCTCACTGTCCGGAATATGCCAGCGTCCCAGTTCCTCTGGAACCTTAAGCTCCTTATAATCATAGCAGTTTATCATTCTTGACTTCATTTTCTGTCCTTCCTTCCACTTCTTAAATATCGAATCCTTATTCCTACTTTGCAATTCCTGCTCCTGCTTTTGCAAAGGTACGGTAATATTCATTTGTCTCAAGCAGCTCCTCTGGCGTACCGCAGCCCTTGATCTCTCCGTCGCAAAGAACAATCACCTGGTCTGCAAATACAGTCGCCGAATAATTATGGGCGATCAGAATCGTTGTCCGGTTCTTCATCAGGTTGCTCAATGCCTCTGTCACAAGCTGCTCGCTCTTCACATCCAGATTACTGGTAGCCTCATCAAGCAGAAGATAATCCGGATTTCTCATCATAGCTCTTGCAATAGCAATACACTGCTGCTGCCCGCCTGAGAAGTTAGAGCCTCCGGGACCTGTCTGGGCGTCAAACTGTCCGGGCGTGTTCATAATAAAATCATAAATATTTGCCATCTTCGCAACATGAATAAGCTCTTCCTCTGACACCGGCCGTTCTACGCCGTAGATGATATTGTCGCGGACGGTACCGGACAGAATCGGCTTATCCTGGGATACAATGGCAAAGCTTTTCCTCCAGGATGAGAGCTTAAACTGGGTCACATTCTTGTCGCCAAAGTAAATTGTGCCGGATGAAGGATTATACATCCGTTCCAAAAGCTTAAACAGTGTACTCTTCCCGGCGCCGTTTGTTCCGACGATTGCCGTAACCTTTCCCTTGGGAATCAAGCAGTTCAAGTCCTTGAGTACCGAAGCTGTCTGATAGGAAAAATCCACATGTTCCAGAATGATGTCCGCATCCGCCACGTCCATCTCACAGCCGTCCTCCGGCTCGTCAGGGCACTCCAGTATGGCCCCGATCTTCTGGACAATACCTGCGTTCTGTGAAAAAGTCCCAAAATATGTGCAGATCTCTGCCAAACGCACCGTTGCAAGGCCGCACAAGGTATAAAAACCAATCAGTTTCCCGACTGACAGCTCACCGGCCGCTACCATCCTGCTTCCCAGAACAAAGGAAATCACAATCGTAAGACATCCCATAATCTCCATTCCGCCTAATTGAATCATAGATGTATATCCCAGCAAAATATCTGCCTTACATTGCTTCTGAAAAAGTTCTTCGGCTTTTTTATGCTCTTCGTCCTCCATACGGAAAGATTTGACCAGACGAAGCCCCCGCACATGCTCTGCCAGATATCCCATAGTTGCCGCAAGCCTGGTTCTTACTGTCATTCCTGTTTTAAATGACAGTGTGCTGTACAGCACTGTAATACCGACGACCACCGGAATGGCAATAAGGCCTGCAAATGCCATGTTACTCTGGAAGACAAATAACTTCTGATACGCCACAATGCCTGCATAGACTGCTGTAAATATATTGATCAGGATCTGAAAATAATTTCCTGCATTGTCTGCGTCCGTTGTCACACGGGTTACGAGCTCATTTACATTATCTGAATCATAATAGCTTGTGGGAAGATGCATCATTTTATTCCATACCTTCAGACGGACTGCAAGATTAATCTTCTGCAGCACCAGTCCTGAAATATAAGTAAATGCAATCGTTATAACTCCTGCCAGCAGCTGGAATTCAATATACCGCACCAGCTCGTCTGTCTTAATGGAATTCTGTGTCCCGTCAATGATAGACGCCGTAATCGTAATAGCCTCTACCTCCACATGGGATTTTACCATTGAGATAGCTATTACAAAGAATAAAAGCAGCCACGGCAGCTTCATCCCTTTAAATATTTTCGTATATCCCTTTATCAGCTTAATCATTGTACTGCCTCCTTTTCTGCCTCACAGGCGGCAATCAGCTCCATAAATGCCTGACAGCTTCCGTATAACTCCCCATAGCTTCCGCAGCCTGCCAGCACTCCTTTATTCAGCACAACAATCTGATCCACCCTTTCGAGAAGGGACAGATCATGTGTGATGATAATCTTCGTTCTTTCCGGGAACATTTCAAAAATGGTATCCTGTATCATCTTTGACGCTGTCACATCCAAAGCAGAGGTAGGCTCATCTAACAGAATCAAACTTGACTTCCGCATAAATTCCCTTGTAAGCACAAGCTTCTGTCTCTGTCCTCCTGACATGGATGTTCCGCCCGGCGCCACAGGGGTATCAAGTCCGGTTTTCCATTTTCTAAGTACATCCGCAAACCCGGTCTTTTCAGCTGCCTCCCAGATCTCCTCATCACTCACCTCCCGGTGAAGCCCATAGATAAGCGCCTCTCTTGCCGTTCCGCTGAAAATATCCGCTCCCTGCTGCACATATCCCATATGGCCTCTCAGCTCATCCAATGACATTTCTGACACCGGAATTCCTCCGAAGGAAACACATCCTTCGCATGGCTCATAGAAATGCTCCAAAAGACTTACAGATGTTGTCTTGCCGCTTCCGCAAAGTCCGATGATAGCAGTAGAACTCCCTGCCGGAACATGGAAGGATATATTCTCTATCGCCCTTTTGTCTCCATAAGAGAAGGAAACATTTTCAAAGGTAACCTCTGCATTTTCTGGCTTCTTCGTATCCTTTACAGTCTCTTCCTCCTCCGGGGCAAGCAAAAGCTTCGCCGTCCTTGCCATAGTTCCCTGAATCATCTTAAGATTGTTCCAATATTCAATGAGATTCGAAAAAGCAGTAGATATTGTACCGGAAAACATATAGAACGCCACCCACTGGCTGATATCAATCTCTCCCCGTTTCAAAAGAATCACTCCGAATACCATAACAATCATGACCTGGGCGATTCCGATTAAGGTAGTTAATGCCGTAATCATACATTGTAATTTATTTACACGCATATTAGCATGAAACAGCCCGTATGCGGCATTCTCACCATTTTTCAATTCTTTTTCTTCGTTAGTATAGGTTTTAATAAGACTTAAGTTTCTGACACGCTCTGCCAGATACGCGGTCAGCCTGCCAATCTCCTTAAAGAGTCCGTCCTGAGTCTTATAGCTCATCCGTCCGATGAATACCATGTACAGAATCTTAACCGGCAGAAGGAGGAACACTGATACCATAAGCCATATATTATAGGAAGATATCGTCTTAAGCGCCTCCACCACATAATATAGTGTGGGAAGGAATCCTACCAGAAACTGTACCAGAAGCTGGGCCGCCGTTGTGGTGTCGTTGGTAATCGTACTCATGATATCTGACGGGTTGTTGCTGTCATAATAATCCATCCGGATATGAAGCATCTTCTTCCAGATTACACGTCTTGCGTTTCTCGCCGCAATATGCTGCGCCGGCGTCCGAAGAGCCACATCTCCGCATAAAACAATTGTAAATAATACATAGAATAAAACTGCATCCCACAAAACCTTATTATCCAGACTCCCGCTCATAAGCCCAGCCGTGATGGTCGGAAGCATTAAATTTACCTTGTTATAGAAAAAATTACATAAAAATGCAATAATAATCCAGTGCCAGGGTAATTGTATTTTTTTCAAAAGGTTCCAGAAATCACGCCAGCTTCCTCTTTCTGATTCTCCCTTTTTTTCCTTTTTTTTCACAATTTTTTCTCCTTTCGGTTATAAACCGGGGACGGGGTAAAATGAGTTTTACCCCGTCCCCGGCTCTTTCCTTATTTTACTCGTAATCAACCAAACCGTTGAAGCTCTTCATCATCTCGACATATGCCTCTACTGTCTCATCTGTAAGCGCTCCGGTAGATGCCATCATAACAATCGAACCTTCAAGAGTATCTCCGTCCACAAAAGCGAAAAGCACATTTCCCTCCTGTGTCATCTGCTGTCCCTGTGAGGTGTAGAATTCTGCAAGAGCTGTCGCACCTGCCTCATCCTGTGCAACAAAATACTGATACTCGGCTGCGGGTGAACCGCCATTTGCATATACAATGTCATATATCTTTGACGCCGCATAACCCATCTTGGACATATCAGATAAAAGCTTGCTGTTCTCATCTCCAACCAGAACATAACGTTCGTCAAAATCAATATCCTGCGGATCGGTAAAGGTATAGCTGTCAGTCATCTGAAGGCTAAAATCTTTATCAATGGTCTGCTCTGCGCCGCTTTCCTGTTCACTGCTGTCTGCTTTCTCTGAACCTTCATCTTTTTCGCCGGAACATCCCAGCAGCAATACTCCAAGCATCATACACATTATCATTGAAATCAGTCTTTTTTTCATCTTACCTGTCTCCTTACCTTTGATTCTGTTATTTCTCATTTTCCATGTCTTTCAAGCCATATACCTGCTCCATGAAACTCTTATAGCCGGCAGGAGATGCTTCATAAGGCGTCTCCATTCCTGGAAGGCTGTTCATAAACGCTTCTAAGTCCTCCGGCTTTGTCTCATTACAGATTACCTGATTATCCATAATATAGCAACGATATTCTGTTAATACATTTCCATCCTTTACATAAACAATAATATATACATCAGAAACTGCTGTCTGTGTTTCTTGTGCTGTCTGTACTGCCAGCGCACTGTCGCATGCCCCGTAGTATACAAAACGCTCGTCATAGATAAGCCCTTCCGGATCCCTGTAGGTGTAGTCTGCCGTAATCTGGATATCCTTTGTATCCGGCTGCGTCTCTGCCGGCTCTTCTGCCGTGTCTCCTGCATTTCCCGCGGTGGACGGGTCAAAAGTCTCTTCCGGTGTTTCCGGAACTGGCTCTGCCGGTACTGCCGGCTCTTCTGCCATATCTCCTGCGTTTCCTGCAGTGGATGGGTCAAAGTCTTCTGCCTCTTCTGGTGCTGCTGGATTTTCCGGCACATCTGCCGGGGTTGTCATGATTCCTGCTGCGGACGGGTCGAAATCTTCCGCTTCTACTGAAGTCTCTTTTACTGTCTTATTTTCTGCTTCTTCAAAAGTTTTTACCAGTACCGATTCCTCAATTTCTGTTTCAATTCCTACCATTTCAGCAGTTTTCGCTAACAAAGACTCTTCTATATCTGTCTTAATTCTGTCTTTCTCAGTTATGCCTAGTGTAGATGGTAAAAGTGCCTCTTCATTTACGGATGCAGAAGAAGTAACCTCTGTCATTCCTGCCATCATAAACAATCCATTTAAATATGCCTCTGGTGTTGCCTCCTGCAGCCATCCGTCTTTTACATAACCGTCTATCGTACCCTGTGCATCCGAGTTGATAATAAATACAACATTTGTATTCGGCATTACTGCTGCGAACATTCCTGCATCAACAAATCTATTTGCAAGTGCCCCTGCTGCTTCATTGTCAGCCGCCACATAGACTTTCATCTCATTCACAGCTTTCCCATCTGCACAATATAGTATTTCATAGAATCCTTCCACTCCATATTGCGCGGCATAGGCACATTTCTCATCCCCGTATAATACATAACGCACATCATACGCTAATGTCGGAGGAAGTACCTGTGATTCATCATATGTATAGCTGTCACTCATCTTTACATTAAATGCATCATCCTTTGTAGTCCCTTTTAGTTCTACTACAGGTGGAACCGGCGGCTTTGGCTCTTCACCAGGATTCGGATTTCTAAAAAATTTGTAGCTTTCTAGTTTGACCAAATACTGTGCATATGCTTCCGGCGTCGCGGCATTACTGTATCCACTTTGAGCCATAAATTCTATCATCTGCTGTACGATTTCCATATTTTGTTTCACAACAGCAACCCGGCCCTTTACTACTATTTCTCCAGTAAAACCGTACGCTGTTTCAATCTTCTTTGCGTCCTTCTCACTTTTTGCATCGAAACATTTATAAGCCCCTACTGCCTTCCCATCTTTTACATAATAAATTTCATAAACAGCATTAACCTGGCTTCCATTCTGTGCCGCTGCTACTGCGCCTCCGCAATTAGTATCTCCGTATAAAACATATCTGTCATCATATGCAAGCCCTTCTGGATCACTAAACGTAAATTTATCTGTAATTTTTATGGAGAAAGTGCTCTTTTCTGTAGCTCTTGCTTCCTCAATCTTATCTGTCAATTGCTCCATTGTCACTACAATACTCTTCTCATCAGAAGAAGGGGTATCAGGATTCACTGGATTGTTCGGATTGTTCGGATTGTTCGGATTGTTCGGATTGCTTGGGTTGTTCGGATTGCTTGGATTACTCGGGTTGCTTGGATTACTTGGATTACTTGGAGTGCTTGGATTACTTGGGCTGCTTGGAGTGCTTGTTCCTCCACCCGAAGGCGGCTGATACTCGCTCATGCCTCCGAAATAAAACTGCATGCCAAGATATGCCTGCGGAGTTGCTTCAGTGATAACCCCTGTTCCATAATATGTATCAATTGAGCTCTGTACATAACTTCCTGATGAATACACATATGTGACGTCTCCCCAGTTTCCAACAGATTCATAGGCAGAAAATGCTGCCGCCAGACTCTGCGCCTCTGCCTCACTGGACATAACATAACACACATACTCACCCACCGGCCGGCCGCCGCTTGCATACAACACTACATACGCGCCTTTACAAGTTCCTACTCCTGCTGCTGCCGCTCTTTTTGCCGGTGTACAATCAGGACCCCCATAGAGTACATACCTTGTATCAAAACTTATCCCCGCCGGGTCTGAAAAGGTACACAGATCGCTCATCTTAATGCTGTAGCTGTTTTCTGCACTTGTGCCGCCCACACTGGCACCGCCGTTATCCACATAACCAGTCTGGGTCATGTTTCCTGCGTTTCCTGCATTTCCTGCCCCGTTTTTCTTCGCTCCGGCCGAATTGGCATCCACCTTATCATCCTTTTTCTTGGAGTTTTTATTCTTGTTCTCATCCGACTTCTTATTGTTTTTTGACAGGATGGTGTCTTCAATAAATTCGTCGACTCCTCCGTTTCTTGCGATGAGATATCCGCTTCCGAAGCCCGTACAGAGCACTGCGGCGGATACAACACCAATAATAATTCTTTTCTTCAAAATACTGTTCATGCTTTCACGCTCCCTTAGATACAGGTATCTCTACCTATATTTCTTATTTTCAATCGTAACAAAAATACGATGGAGCCTCAACGTGTTTGGTCTATTCGGAAGAAATCGGCGTCTATTCGGCATCTTTCCTTTTTAAACCACCTCCATATATTTCAAATTTTCTGCTGTCCCATTCCTTACAGACTTTCAGTCTGTGTAAGAACCGTCCCCGCAGTGTCCAGAGAAGTTTTACCGCCTATTATACATACGCCTGCATGTTCTGCAATCTCGTCCAGCATCTCACTGACCATAAGAAGGTCCTCTTTAGACGTGTGCAGAATCTCGCACCGCTCTTTCTGAAGCATGCCGGCCGTCACGCCGCTTAGATAATACTCTGCGGCCTGAATGCCTTTCTGGCGTACGCTTAACAGGGGTTCTGTAGAAGCAATGGTGCTGACAATATATCTGTCTAATGATTCCCCGCTTCCTATTACGCTGCGAAGAGCAGCCGCGGCTCCGTCAAATACCTTCAACGAGTCTGCCGCGCCCGGGTCCCGGAACGATGTAAATATCACATCACCGTTTCCCGAAACAGTAAGACCTGTACCATAGGCCCCGCCTTTTACGCGGACCTCGTTCCACAGATATCCATAGCTTAGTATTCTCGCTGCTGTCTTCATGGCTCCGTGGTACACGTTCTTACCTATATTAAGGTTTGCACCCTTCCCTGCAAATCCAATCTCAGCCGGAATCAGAATTCCTTTTTTCCCGGCCTCTGCAGACGGATACTTTACTGGCTCTCCGACCCGGTTAGGCCTGTCTGCAAGCAGTCGTATGAGCTGAATCAGCCATACATTTTCTATATCGCCTGTAATGCCAAGCGTCATGCGCTCACGCACAAATATTTTCTTACAGAGCCCTTCAAGCTTCTGTACCAGGCTGTCACTTTCCTTTTCAAAATTATTATCAAGGTTCTGTATGAATCGCAGCATCCCAATCCCCTGAAGGGCCTCCTTCACCGCTCCTCTGGCAGAGAATCCCGCCGCCACAACGGTGGACGCGTAGCTGTTTCCATTCATCAGTATATGCTGCTCCATATTGATCCGCAGCTGTCTTACTCTTGTCCGGAGATACTGTATATCCCCGAACCTTGAACCATTTACGACCTCGCCGGTTAACCGCAGGGCTTCCTCAAGTTTTTCTTTAAGCACTGAAACCTGTATAACAAGATAGGGAGTACATTCCTCTGTCTGTCCCTGTTTTGCGTATACGTCCACATAGGCCTGGAAGCGTCCAAGATTTCCTTCAATCTCCTCCTGGAGCTTTAAGGCGCTGTAGTTCTCTGTCTCCGTCTGTCCGAGAAGCGTCCGAAGAAAGGAAACCATGCTTAACTCCTCTAATGTCATATCCGCAAGGGACAGGTAATAAGAAATGTGTACAATGCCTTCTGTCTCCAGCTTATGTAAAAGTACCCTCCTGCCCTCTATCTGTGTTACTGCCTGGGGAATCTCTTTTATCTTCTCTGGAATGTCAGACAGAGACAGTCTTGGCAGGGCAGACAGCTGTTCCTTGCTGTCAGGGGTCTGCTGTGCTTTCCGCAGATATGAAAATTCCCGGATTATCTGCTGTTTTTCCTCCCCGCTCCACTGTTCCTTTATCTGTTTTAATCTTGCTTCCTCTCTGGAGCGCTTCTCTTCTCCAAGTGTTTTGGACGGATAAAGAACAAGTCTTGCGCAGTGGCCGCCCTCGAGCATCACTTCTTTTAAAAGCTCCTCAAAATATCCTTCATCTATTTTATTTCTAAGAGACTGGTAAACGTGCCCCCAGCACAGATTCTGCGCAGGATCGCCGCCGTAAAGACTGCTTTCCAGTATCTTCATGGCATTTGCGATGCCCGCCGGATACATTCCCGGCTCTTTCTCCCGTGTCTGAAATTCCATACGGCTTAGGATAGCTTCCAGACGTCTGTGGTCAAGGCCGCCTGCCGCCAGCTCCTTTAGTGTATCCTGAATAGTCCTCCAGACCTCTTCCCTCTTCTCCTCGCGGGTATTTCTCACTACAAGCACAAGATAAGGCTGCTCTATGCCGTCCATTCTCGTAAGCTCCACATTTTCTGCAAGCCCTTTTTCTAAGACCGCTTTGCGTAAGGGCGACTCATTGGATGAGCAGAGAAAATCTGCCAGTACGGAACAGGCCGTGTTTTTCTCCTGTTCATCAAACTGGCCGTACACCCATCCCCCGGCAAGAAGTATTTTATTTTCTGCGTCCTCGTTTTGGCCGATTTCATAGGAACATTTTACTTCATCAGGCTTCACGGGCTCCTGTATCCTGATATCACAGTCCATTTCCTGTCTGTCAAATTCATTTAACACCTTTTCAAGCTTTGCAAGAACCTTTTCTATGTCCATGCTGCCGTCCAGTATGATATAGGAATTAGACGGATGATAAAAGCGTGCGTAGCTCTCCTTATATTTCTCGTAGGTAAGCTCTGTAATATGCTCCGGGTCGCCACCCGACTGATACTGATAGCAGTTGTCTGGAAACAGCAGACGGTTAAGCTCTCTGTCTATAACCGCATCCGGGGAGGCGAATACTCCCTTCATCTCGTTATAAACCACGCCGTTGCAGGTAAGGCTCCCTTCCGGCTCATTCATCTCATAATGCCAGCCCTCCTGAAGGAAGATATCCTTCTTCGTCATACATAAGGGATGGAATACCGCGTCCAGATAAACATCCATCAGATTCAAAAAATCCCTGTCATTTCTGCTGCAGACAGGATACATAGTTTTATCCGGAAAGGTAAATGCATTCATAAAGGTCTGAAGAGAGCTCTTAATCATTTCTACAAAGGGCTTGCTCACCGGATACTTCCCGGAACCGCAGAGAAGGGAATGCTCTAATATGTGAAAAACTCCTGTATCATCATTCGGAAGAGTCTTGAAAGCAATTGCAAAGGTCTTATTCTCTTCCCTGCGGTCAAGCCATATGAGCTTCGCGCCATTTTTTTCAAAATGCATCTGATAAAGGGCCGACTTTATCTCCGGAAGCTCTCTGATATTGTCTATTTTAAATCCTGTATTTGATATGATTTCTCTATTGTTTTTCTGTTTTTCGTCCATGCCGTTTCTCCTTCATCCAACATTTTCATTTTTCGACATTTCTCTTGCTAAGTTATTTCAAGAATAGATAAGAAAATTCCCAGCGTCAATATCATTTGCCTGTTCGGCAACAGGCAGCGTCTATTCTGCAACATTTATCTTGTCATCATACGGATAATGGTCTTATCCGTCTCCTTCATCCCCTGGCTTGCCAGCTCGCCCACGTTTTTAATCGTATTTTCCACTCCTTTTTTTACAATCCCGTCTCCGTCGTAAAACTGCCGGCCGTTTTTCTGCATCTGCACTCCTAACAGGCCGGCCTCCACTGCTGACGCTATCTTTGCCGCGCAGCTTGCCTTTGCCCCGTCACAGATCACACCCGAATTAATGGCAACTGCGTTGACGATCACATGGGAGATCTCATGCTCCCTTCCGCCGTAGAGGTAGCAGACGCCGGCTCCTGCCCCGCATCCCGCGCTGATGGCGCCGCAGTAGGCGGAAAGCCTCCCGATTCCGGTTTTCAGGTGTATGGTGACAAGGTTGGATACCGCCAGCGCCCGGAGTAATTCCTCCCTGGATGCCTTAAGCTCTTCTGCATACACGATAACCGGAAGGGATGCTGTCATTCCCTGGTTGCCGCTGCCGGAATTGATGACTACAGGAAGCTCACATCCGTTCATCCTTGCGTCTGAACCAGCGGCCGCCATTGCCTTTGCACGGTTGTGTACACTGTCCCCGTAAGCGCTGATAAGAAGCTGTCCGATTCCTGCTCCAAAGTCTCCCTTCATTCCCTCCCTGGCAATGGCCGTATTACAGTCAATCTGCCGTTCCAGGACCTCTGACACATCCTGAGGGCGCACGCAGTCTGCAAACCTGATAATGTCCTTTACCGACAGGATGCTCCGGTCTGTGGTATAGGTCTGCTTCTGTTCCGTATATTCCTTCTCTCTTAAAACCTGCCCGTCCTTTACCACGCGGATTACATTCGTGTGGTAACCGGCTATACGGGAACAGGCGCTGTGTTCTCCCGCCCTCACTGTGATTTGAATATCAAATATGTATCCGCTGTCTGATTCCTTTACTTGGACCGGGAGCGTCTGTGCGAGCCGTCCCACCTCTTTTTTCTGCTCTTCGGAGAGCTCTGCCAGTATTTCCAGCTCTTTTGACGGGTCGCCTGATACAATCCCGGCGCAGACGGCCGCCCTGATTCCCCTCATGCCGCCGGTACAGGGAACAACCACACTTTTTACATTTTTAATAATATTTGCGCTGACACTGACCTCCACCTCTTCCGGCTGTATTCCCAGCGCATCTGCCGCCACGGCTGCCCCATAGGCAACGGCGATGGGTTCCGTGCATCCCATTGCCATGACAAGCTCTTCCTTTAGTATCTTCACATATTCTCCGTATTTCTTATGTTCCATTTTCACATGTTCCTTTCTTTCGCATATTTTTAGGAAATGTACGATATTGTTCTACTCATATAGGTTAAATTAGAAAAAGAAAAGACTTCCGTCAATACTGTATGTTCATTCAGTACAAAGGGATGTCTATTTGGCTAGTTACTGCCGTGAACAGTTGGGATAGGTCATCAGGACTTTGAACAAATCATCACAAGTAATAACTTTTATATTGATAAAACCAAATTTATCAGAGAGTGGTGGGAAAATAACGATGCTGTATCTCTGATCACCCGCCCCAGACGTTTTGGAAAGACGCTGAATCTAAGTATGACGAAATATTTCTTTTCCGTCAGCCATTCCGAAAAAAAACGTTTTATTTCAAAATCTCTATATCTGGCAGGACGAAAAATGCAGAGAACTGCAGGGAACTTGGCCTGTCATCTTCTTAAGCTTTGCCAGTGTGAAAGCCCCCCCTTTCCCGATGCAAGGAAAAGTATTTGTCAGATTATAAAAAATTTGTATAACAAGTATGATTTTCTTCTGAAAATCAGCTATCTAAATGAAGATAAGAAAAAGGCATACACAGACATCTCCGCTAATATGGATAACAATCTGGCTGCCAATTCCCTGAACACATTATCAGATTACCTGATGCGTTATTATGGGAAAAAGGTAATTATCCTGCTGGACGATTACGATACTCCTATGCAAGAGGCCTACGTATATGGCTATTGGGATGAACTGGTTTCCTTTATCCGTAACCTGTTTGGCTCCATCTTTAAGACAAACCCCTTTCTTGGCAAATCCCTCATGACCGGAATCATCAGGGTCAGTAGGGAGTCCATCTTTTCTGACCTGAATAATCTTACAGTAGTTACAACCACTTCGAATCTATATGCGGACAGTTTTGGCTTTACCCAGCAGGAGGTGTGGGACGCCCTCGAGGAATACGGCCTGTCATCAAAAAAGGATGAGGTCAGAAACTAGTATGATGGGTTCACATCTGGAAATATGACCGATATCTACAATCCCTGGTCCATCATCAATTACCTGAAATTCGAAAGATTTGCTCCCTATTGGGCCAATACCAGCAGTAACAATCTGGTCGGAAAGCTGATCCAGGAAGGGAGTCCGGACACAAAAATGGTGATGGAGGATCTTCTTTCCGGCAAGGCGCTCACTACGCAGATTAACGAGCAGATTATATTCAGCCGGTTATGGCGCAAAGAAAATGCCGTCTGGAGCCTGCTGCTGGCAGCTGGCTATCTGCGTGTAAAACACTGGTGAAGATATGATGTCATTCTTGAATTTAAAGTCCATGACCCGGACGAAGAAAATACACTTGCAGATACAGTACAGGAAACGTTAGAGCAGATTGAACGCATGGAATATTCCGCCGCACTGGAAGCTAAAGGAATCCCGAAGGAACGATTCGGAAATATGGATTCGCATTTGAAGGGAAAACCGTCTTAATAAGATAGAACTTTTCCACCGGTACGGATGGAATGTTATTTGAGGGACGTGGTAAAATGAAAAAGTGCCTGTCCCCGTAAACTTTTTTGTTTCTGGGGACAGGCACTTTTTCATTTTACCACGTCCCCGATTCTACTCCGCGGACGCTTTTTCAATCTGTGCTACTGCTGCCTTCTGCATGGGAATACGGCAGTTCTTATTGTTACCAAACTCTACGATAATATCATGATCCTGAATATCAATAATCACGCCATAAAAGCCGCTTGTCGTAAGCACCGTATCGCCCACCTCCATGTCGGCAATCATCGCCTGTATTCTCTTCTGCTCCTTTTTCTGGGGTCTTAAGAAAATAAAGTAAAAGCCTCCGAATATAACGGCATATACGACAATTAATAATGCCCAGCTCATTCCTCCCTGTGCCTGCGATGCTAAAGTATACATACAATTCTTCCTCCTAAATCTCATTAAACACTATTGCTATCATACAAGATAATGTCTTTTTCATCAAGTAATTTTCTCTATTTCATGCAAATTTTATACTTTTTTATATTTTTATTCCTTAAGGCCAGCCATCCTTCCAAGCTTGTCCGCCTTATATTCCTTATATCTGCCCGCCTCAATGGCTGCCCGTATCTCTGCCATCATTGTATTGTAGAAATACAGATTGTGAAGAACACAAAGTCTCATGCCCAGCATTTCTTTTGCCTTAAGCAGATGTCTGATATATGCACGGGAATAGATCCGGCACACAGGACACTGGCACCCTTTCTCAATGGGGCTTGTATCCAGTTCATATTTTGCGTTAAACAGATTTAATTTTCCCTGGTTTGTATACACATGGCCGTGCCTTCCGTTGCGGCTTGGATAAACACAGTCAAAAAAGTCAACGCCCCTGTCTACCGCCTCCAGTATATTAGCCGGAGTCCCTACCCCCATCAGATAGACAGGCTTTTCTGCCGGCAGATAAGGTACAACTGCATCTAATATCCGGTACATCTCCTCATGGCTTTCGCCTACCGCAAGCCCTCCCACGGCATAGCCGTCAAGATCAAGCTCTGTAATTTCCTTTGCATGGCGGATACGGATATCCTCATAAATACCGCCCTGATTAATACCGAAAAGAAGCTGGTTTCTATTTATGGTATCAGGAAGGCTGTTTAACCTTTCCATCTCTCTTTTACATCTTTGAAGCCATCTTGTGGTCCGATCCACTGACTGCTCCATATAGCTTCTGTCCGCCACACTGGAGGGGCACTCGTCAAAGGCCATGGCAATTGTTGATCCAAGGTTGGACTGAATCCGCATGCTTTCCTCCGGCCCCATAAATATTTTTCTTCCATCAATGTGTGAATTGAAATAAACCCCTTCTTCCTTGATTCTTCTAAGGCCGGCCAGAGAAAAGACCTGAAAGCCGCCGGAGTCCGTAAGAATCGGTTTATCCCAGACCATAAATTTATGAAGCCCTCCCAGCTTTTTTATCACCTCATCCCCCGGCCTCACATGCAGATGATAGGTATTTGAAAGCTCTACCTGAGTTCCTATCTCCTGTAAATCCTGCGTGGACGCAGCGCCCTTTATAGCCGCTGCAGTTCCTACATTCATAAATACAGGGGTCTCAATGACCCCGTGTACCGTACACAGCCTTCCTCTTTTGGCAAGACCGTCTCTTTTTATTAACTCATACATAATAAAATACTAAACCTCTTTCTGCTTTAATAATGAATGACAACCGGCGTCCCGATGGTAAGCATGCTGTAAAGAACCTGCGCCTGTCCATAAGGCATATTAATACATCCGTGGGAGCCATTTGACAGATACAAAGAGCCGCCGAAATACGGCTGCCATGTTGCGTCATGGAAACCGATTCCGCTCCATGTCACGCGCATCCAGAAAGAAACAGGAGTCTCATACTCCGGTTTTCCGGTCTTGGGATCTATCTCCCCTACCAGCGTCTTGTTCTGCTGCAGCTCTAAAATGGAGTAAACCCCTGACGGAGTTTCCCTGTTCCATATATTGGGATTACCGGTAACAACGTCACTGTCCAGTACAACCTGGCCTCCCTGGAACAGCCACATATGCTGGGAGCTTAAGTCAACCTCCGCGTAGGTGTTTCCCATATCCATAGGCTCATGAGTCGCCGCCGCACTGAAATACGCAGGCTCCCTTGTGACAGTCTCTGCATTCTGAATATTCGCCGTAAGCGCCCCATACTCTGTCTCCTGGTCAATTTCCCATCCGTAAGTGCCGGGGTTAACTGACACGACATTTCCATTAGCCGTTGTAAATTCCCTGGTCTTTCCTATTGTGTCGTATTTTTCCGCAAGGGCCGCGATATACCCCCTGACTGCGTCCTGGTTAAAGGCTACATTCATCTCCCCGTCTACAGTCACCCACTGTGAAATCACCGCCGCATCCACAACCTCTGTATACGGATGAAAGTCATAAGTGATATTCGCCCCGAGATAGCTGTTCATTGCATCCTTTGCGGCAATAACCTGTTCGGAATCCTCAAGAAAGCGTGGTTTTAAATAGCACTCCGTCTCCGCCAGGTTTAAAACCGGATGAAATCCACCTACAGCCTTTTCTGCTTCCTTATGAAGCTTTTCCACATCAATCTGCGTCCCGATAACCTCCGGTATAACGACAAATTCCGTATCCTTAAATTCAGGATGGGCATCTACAGATGCCACCTGGTTCTCCGGCACCATGCACTGAAGCCCTGCTAATTTCGCCTCAAGCATTTCCTTGTCATATTCCACTCCCACGGAAGCCTCTATCTCCTGCTTCTTCCACAGAGTTTCGATCCAGAAAAAATTATTCTGCTCCTTTACCAGCTTTTCCAATTCCTTTCCCGGCACATATTTCAGTGAAATGTCTTTTCCCGCAATCTGTTCCTCACTTCCGTCAGACTTCTCTATAGTAAGCACATAACCCTTCACCTGCTCTTCCATATATGCTTCTACCTGTGCCACGTCCTTCATAGAAAAATCTGTTCCGTTTATTGTGGTATGAAACATAAAATGACTTCCAAAGTAAACCGCAAACCCAGCATATACTGCCGCAATTACACCCACAATGCTTCCGGAGGCGATTGCAGCTATTTTTCTGCCCTTCCTCCTGCGCTCCCTTTTTTCCTCTTCTGACTCCTCTTCTCCGTCATCCGGTTCATCCGAATTGTCTTCTATATCTTCATCATCGTCATCGTATTCTGAATCACCATCGGAATCGACATATTCATCCTCGTATTCTGAATCCTCATATTCATCCTCATCGAATTCATCCTCTGAATCTTCCTGCTCATGGTGTTCCTCTTCAGTATCATCCTCCGAGCCGCCTCTGCGGGAAAAATATTCGTTCTCAGAATCCGTAAATTCCTCATCCAGATCTATCTCTATGAATTCGATATCATCATCATGCCCTCCTGCTCCTGCATCTGTATCGCTGGGGTCTTTTATACCGCCATAAATATCCTTCATTGCCTCCTCGATAATATCATCCGCATTCTTTTCTGTATCACTCATAGAAAAATACCTCTTTCCTTTTTTTCACACTGTTCTATTATAATATGGCTCTTTACAAAAGTACAGTACAAATGCAGTAAAAAACCGAAAGATTTCTTCATTAAAGATTGCGTGCTGCGGCATCTTCGTGTATAATAAGTTGAAAATGTCAGAAGGTATTTTATAAATTATTCAAAAGGAGTTTTTTACATGGCAGGCTCAACATACGGAACTTTATTTTCAATTACAACCTGGGGGGAATCCCACGGTCCGGCTTTGGGAGTTGTTATTGACGGCTGTCCCGCAGGACTTCCTCTTTCCGAAGCTGACATACAGAAATATCTGGACAGGAGAAAACCCGGACAGAGTAAATATACAACAAAACGCGCAGAAAGTGATAGAGCAGTCATTTTATCCGGGGTATTTGAAGGAAGAACGACTGGCACTCCTATTTCCATTATGATTCAAAATGCAGATCAGCGCTCTAAAGATTACGGGAAAATCAAGGACTGCTACCGTCCGGGACATGCGGACTATACATTTGACGCCAAGTACGGCTTCCGTGATTACCGGGGCGGCGGACGTTCCTCCGGCCGGGAGACAATCGGACGCACAGCTGCCGGGGCTGTTGCCGCAAGGCTGCTTTCGGAGCTTGGCGTAGAGGTCACTGCCTATACAAAGGCTATCGGGGACATCTGTATTCCCTCTTCCGAATATCATTATAATGAGATTATGGAAAATTCGCTGTATATGCCTAACAATGCCTATGCCGCAAAAGCTTCAGAGTATCTGGAGGACTGCATAAAAAAACTTGACTCCTCTGGCGGTATTATCGAGTGTGTCATCACCGGCATACCCGCCGGCGTTGGAGAACCGGTTTTTAAGAAGCTGGATGCTTCCCTTGCAGAGGCGGTAATGTCCATCGGTGCGGTAAAAGGCGTTGAAATCGGAGCTGGCTTTCAGGCCGCAAAAGCATCCGGAAGCACGAATAATGACGCTTTCGGCGTTGATGGCGGTAAAGTTTTTAAGGAAACCAACCATTCTGGCGGTATTCTTGGCGGTATAAGTGACGGCTCCCCTGTAATTTTACGGGCAGCCATAAAGCCCACTCCGTCCATTGCAAAAGAGCAGAAAACTATCACAAGTTCCTTAGAAAACACCGCCATTTCCATAACAGGCCGCCATGACCCGGTGATTGTTCCGAGAGCCGTTGTAGTCGTAGAAGCTATGGCCGCACTTACCGTGCTTGATCTTATGATGGTAAATATGAGCACCCGCCTAAGCTCCCTGAAAGAATTTTATAAGGAATAGTGGATGTAACAAGACCCGCGCCAAAAAACCTGTCAGAAAAAAAAGCCCTTCACCAGGAAGGGCTTTTTTTATCTGATTCTCCTTATACAGATTTCTTTCATAAAACAGATTATTTCTTTATCGTCAGCAGTTTCATAATATAGAATCAGCATCTCTTTAAATTCTTCCAGCTTTTCAATAGGTATCTGAAAAATTCCCACATTATTTTGGATTAATATCTTATTTGCTATAAGCTGGGCTACACGCTTATTTCCGTCAATAAACATCTGGGCTCTTGCAACATAGCTGAAATATTTCAAGGCACGCGTCTCTATATCCTCTATCTGCTCAAGGCGCTTCAATGTCTCTATAATGATCCCTGTGTGTGGCATTTCCGGCTCCCAAGAGGTGCCTCCTGTCTGCACCGGAATTGTACGGATCTCCCCTGCATAGTTAAAAAGCAGTTCCCCCACAATCTTATTATACTCTCTTAGTAGCATAAGATTACTGTCATATTCCAGAGTATCTAAAAGGAACTGCCAGGCCCTTTTCATATTGATTACAAACAAAACCTCCTCCGTTTTTGTTGTAGTGGGGGCATTTGCAAGAATTGCCTCCGTCTTTGGAAAGGTTGTGCCAAGTCCTTCCAGATTCGCGCTCTTCCAGATGCTGTCTACCAGAAGACGCTTCGACATTTCCACTGCCGTATCCTGCATCCTACACATTGAAGCACCCGCCTCCGATAAACTCCCGCAGAAGGGAATTCATAGGTACATTCTCGCTCCCGATGCCCACAAAATAGTCCAGGAATTTAAGCAGTCTTTTTGCCTCCACATATTCGGGGCAGTTATGCTCGATCCCAAATAGCAGGGCCTCCACATAAGGCTTTAACACCGCAAGCTCATAGATGAGGGCTGAATTGAACATAACATCCGCCTCCTCCTGATATGGAAAGATATTTTGTTCTTCTCCCCGTCTTACGGACGGCCACATGCCGATAGTCCTCTTCGCGGAGGAGCCTCTTGTTCTTGCGTCCCGCACGATTCTCCTTAACAGTCTCCCATCGGTAGTCGGAATCTGGTTATGCTCGTCAATGTTAAGCTGTGTAAGTGCGCTGATATAAATTTTGTACTTATTCTCATCGTTTAAGCTTTCTGTAAGCTTGGGATTCAGGCAGTGAATTCCTTCAAACACCAGAACATCATTTGGCCCCAGCCTTTTGGGCTTGCTGCTGTACTCCTTGCTTCCCTTCAGGAAATTAAAGGTTGGAATCACAACCTCCTTCCCCGCTAAGAGCTCCTGCATCTGCGTGTTAAATAAATCCACATCTACTGCACCCAGACACTCAAAATCATAGTTTCCATTCTCATCCCTGGGATTTTCCTCCCTCTCGACAAAGTAATTGTCCACCGCAATCGGATGAGGAACCAGTCCGTTTGCCCGAAGCTGTATGGACAGCCGGTGGGAAAAGGTGGTTTTGCCCGATGAGGAAGGACCTGCAATCAGCACAAACTTAATCTCCGGCCTGGACGCAATCTCTCCTGCAATCTCCGCAATCCGCTTTTCCTGCATGGCCTCCTGTACCAGAACCACCTCTCTTAAATCTCCCTTTGTAATGCGGTCATTTAAGGCTCCTACTGTCTCAATGCCCTGTAAGTCTCCCCACTTTGTAGACTCCTTTAAAACGCCGAAAAGCTTTGTCTGGGGTTCAAACTTCGGAACAGTCCTGGGGGACGATTTTACCGGCATCTGGATTACAAAGCCTTCATCATAAAGGTACAGCTTGAAATATTTAAGATATCCCGCACTTGGCACCATATATCCATAATAATAGTCCTCAAACTCATTCATGTTGTAAATATTTACTCTGGAAACCCGGCGGTAATTAAAAAGCTTTTCTTTATCATGCATCCCATACTTTTTAAAAAGCGCGACAGCCTCATCCGTATGAACACTGCGTTTTCCGATAGGCATATTTTCTTCAGCCATTTTCTCCATTCTGGCAGTCACCAGATTTAGGAATTCCTGATTCAGAACTACATCCCCTTCAACCGTACAGTAATAGCCTTTACTCACGGAATAGTGGATTCTGACCTTACTTACCGCGCCCTTAGGAGCAGAATCATAAATTGCCTTTACAAGCATAAAACACATACTTCTCTTATATGTCTTATGTCCAATCTCGTCCCCTGTGGTAACAAACCTCATCACGCAATTTTTTGTAAGCTTCTTATGAAGCTCCTGAAGCTTTTCATCTATGAACACAAGAACAATGTCATTCTCATAATCCTTCTGAAAATCCTCTGCAATTTTCCGATATGTAGTCCCCTTTTCATACTGTCTTACTTCTCTTCCGATCTGAACCGTATACATTTCCTCACTCATGATTTTTTCTCCTCTCCGGACATATTTTTTATATAACAGAAAACGGATGGCAGATATCTGCTGCCAGCACCGCTGCCTCCGGGATATGTTTTTCAAAATATTTCTTCATATCATCAATAAAAATATGCTCCACCCCATAGTGGCCGGCATCAATAATCGCCATTCCCTGCGCGGCAGCATCCGTTCCCTCGTGATGCCCGATATCCCCCGTAATAAGAACATCCGCCCCCTTTTCAAGGGCTGAACGAATGACGCTTTTTCCTGAACCGGGACAGATTGCGGCCCTCTTCACATGTGTATTTAGATCCCCCCAGGCCCTCACACATGAAAGCCCGAAGGCCTCCTTTACCTTCCCGCACATTTCACCGAGAGTCACAGGCTCTATATCCGCAATTCTCCCAATTCCTTCTTCCTTTTCATCTCCTCCTAAAGCAGTCACCTCTAAAACCCTGCTCTTTGCAATTCCCAGTTTTCTGAAAGAAAGCTCACCCATCCTCTTTACGTCATAATTCGTATGCATGGCATAACAGCATATGTCATTCTGAAGGAGCTTTAGAACACGGTTCCCGGTAAAGTTCTGGTTCGTCACACTCTTAAGCCCTGAAAAAATAAGGGGGTGATGGGTAACAAGCAGATCTGCCTTCTGTTTTACTGCCTCCTCAATCACCTCATCTGACGCATCAAGCGCCACATAAATACGTCCAATCTCCTTATCATCTCTCCCGGCCAAAAGCCCTGTATTGTCCCACTCAAGTGCACATTTCCCCGGATAGTCTTTTTCAATGATAGTTATAATCTCTTTACATTTCATGGTTTTACCTCCCGCAGGCACCTCTGTGCTTCCTTTATATAATCAGCTTCTGTCTGAAGCTCGCTTATACGCTCTTTCCTTCTGCCGCTGTCATGCGCCCTCCTTAACTGCTTTAGTATCCCCTCCACAATCTGCTCCCTGCGAAGAAGATACTCAAAAAGGACTGGATGCCGCCCCTCTAACAGCCTCTTTCCATAAAGGTATTCCCACTCCTCATATGGTTCCTCCACGCCCCGGACAGCCTTCATAAGCGGATAATATTTCCCATCCTCTTCTACCATATCCTCACAGACGATCCTCATTCCACGCCCGTTTAAATATCTGCGGACCTTCCCGGCCTCTGACTGAGGCTGAAGAATAAAAGAAGAAAAGGTATCCAGAATATTTTCCCCCTCCTCCAGTATTTTTATAATAAGAGGCCCGCCCATTCCGGCGGCAATTACCGTATCAGCCTCCCCTGGCCTTAGGGCTTTAAGTCCGTCTGAAAGACGTGTTTCAATCTGCTCCTCCAGCCCGTATTTTGCGATGTGGCTTTCTGCCCGCTTAAGAGGCCCTTTATTGATATCAAGAGCAATGGCTCTTCTTGCAATCTTCTTTTCTATCAGATAAATAGGAATATATCCATGGTCAGTTCCGATATCTGCAACAGAAGCGCCCTCTGTCACAAGACCTGCAACCGCATAAAGTCTTTTTGATAGTTCCATAGGCGCCTCTTTCTTAATCCAGATAATCTCTTAATTTTCTGCTGCGGCTGGGATGGCGCAGCTTTCTAAGTGCTTTTGCCTCAATCTGGCGGATACGTTCACGTGTAACATCAAATTCCTTTCCTACCTCTTCAAGAGTACGTGCGCGCCCGTCATTCATTCCAAACCGGAGCCTTAGTACCTTCTGCTCTCTCTCTGTCAGCGTATCCAGCACTTCATCAAGCTGCTCCTTTAAAAGTGTCTGGGCCGCCGCTTCTGCTGGCACCGGTACATTATCATCCTGAATAAAATCACCAAGATGGCTGTCCTCCTCCTCCCCAATGGGAGTTTCTAAAGACACCGGCTCCTGGGAAATCTTAAGGATCTCCCGCACCCTCTCAACAGGCATGTCCAGCTCCTCGGCAATCTCCTCCGGCGTGGGTTCCCGTCCCAGCTCCTGTAAAAGCTGTCTGGACACACGGATTAATTTGTTAATGGTTTCAACCATATGGACCGGAATACGGATCGTTCTCGCCTGATCCGCAATGGCTCTTGTAATGGCCTGGCGGATCCACCAGGTTGCATAGGTGCTGAACTTGAAACCCTTATGATAATCAAACTTTTCAACAGCTTTAATGAGGCCTAAGTTTCCCTCCTGAATCAGATCAAGGAACAGCATGCCTCGTCCCACATACCGCTTCGCAATACTGACAACAAGGCGCAGATTCGCCTCTGCAAGACGCTTCTTAGCACTCTCATCCCCGTCCGCCATACGCTTTGCAAGATCCACCTCTTCCTCCGCCGTAAGAAGAGGTACTTTCCCAATCTCTTTTAAATACATCCGCACCGGATCTTCAATGCTTATTCCGTCAGGTATGGATAAATCAAGGCGCTCTACATCAACATCATCTGCGTCAGAAAGAACAATATCCGCGTCATCCACGTCCAAGTCATCTGTATCGCCGCTGATTCTAAGCACGTCAATATTATGGGATTCCAGATGCTCAAACACCTTATCCATCTGTTCTGCATCAAGCTCCATATCAGAAAAGAAGTCATTGATTTCCTGAATCTCTAAAATACTTTTTTTCTTTTTTCCAAGAGTCACCAGTTCCTTCAGCTTCTCTTCTAATTTCACTGTATTTTCTTCCATATAGCGTCCATCCTCTCATCGCTTGCTAATATTTTATCCTTAATTAATAGAAATATGCAGTTCACCGGGGCTTTGAAGCCTCCTTTTTGCCTTCATAAGCCTTTGCAGGCCCTCTATATCCGTTGGTTCGAGCTTTCTCGTCATCTCATCAATGCTGTGCCTCTTCACCCGTATGATCGTTTCCTTAAGAGCCTTCTCCTGTTCCTTTATGCCTGAAAGCTCCTTAATCCTTGTATGAAACAGACCCGCCACCTCCCGGTGCTCCTCCTCATCCGTAAAATGGCTGATAATTGCAGCCGGGTTTAACTCTTGCTTCTCGTACTGTTCGTAAAGAAGTGATGCCACCTCCCGGTAGATGCCCTCTTTAAAATCCTCAGGCGTAATGATCCCGCAGATCTGCCGGAAAATATTTTCATCAGAAGCAAGCCATGTAAGCAGTATCTTCTGGGATTTTAAAATCCCATCCTCCTTTTCCTTCTCCCGGCCCGGAGTGCTCTTTGGCCTTGTGACTGTTTTGGCAAGCCCGGCCTGAACAGCCATTTTGCCCACCAGCCTTTTAAGCTCCTCTCTGCCTGTATGATAAGCTGATGCCACAGCCTCAATATAATTGTTTCTCTCTATCTCTTCCTCAAACTCCCCAAGCCGTCTCGCGGCCTCCCGCATAAACTCTGTCTTCCCTTCGGGAGAAGTCATGTCATAGTTTCTCTCTAACACCTCCAGAGTAAACATAAAGCCGTTCCTGGCCTTGCTGATCCTTTCCTCAAAAGCCTCCGCTCCTTCGTTCTTAATAAACTCGTCCGGATCCTTATAAGGCTCCATACGGATAATTCTGGCAGTGATTCCTGCCTCCTTAAGTATGGGAACCGCCCGAAGCGCAGCCTTCGTTCCTGCCTCGTCACTGTCATAGGTCAGATACACCTCCTGCACATACCGCTTAATCAGGGATGCATGTCCCTGTGTAAGGGATGTGCCGAGAGAAGCAACTGCATTCGTAAAGCCTGCCTGATGAAGAGATATAACATCCATATATCCTTCACATAAGAGAAAATAAGCTTTTCTGGAGGTTCTTGCACGGTTTAATCCATATAGATTCCTGCTTTTATCAAAGATCATCGTCTCCGGGGAATTCAGATATTTCGGCTTCGCGTCTCCCATCACACGGCCTCCGAAGCCTATGACACGATTATTTACATCCATAATCGGAAACATAACCCTGTTCCAGAATTTATCATATACCCCCTTCTTTTCATCGACACTGATAAGTCCGGCCTTCAGGATATATTCATCCGTATATCCTTTTGATTTCAGGTACTGATACAGATCATTGCTGTATTTGTTAGAATAACCGAGGCCGAAGGCCTTTATTGTCTCACCGCTAAGCCGGCGCTCCTTCAAATATGTAAGTGCGTGGGTCCCGCCGGTGCTCTTTAGCTGTACATAAAAATATCTGGCAGCCTCTTTATTAATCTCAAGCAGGACAGCCTTCATATCCGCCCTCTGCCTTGCTTCCTTTGAATATTCCTCCTTTGGAAGCTCTACCCCCGCCCTGTCGGCCAGATACTTAAATGCTTCTAAGAAGGAATAATTCTCATATTCCATCAGAAATGTAAATACATTTCCTCCCGCGCCGCACCCGAAGCAGTAATACATCTGCTTATCACGGCTTACGGAAAAGGAAGGAGATTTTTCATTATGAAACGGACACAGGCCAAAGTATGAGCTCCCCTTCTTCTGAAGCTTTACATAGCCGGAAATTACTTCCACAATATCATTTTTCATCCGTACTTCTTCAACAAGCTCCTCTGGATAATACATATAACCTTTTCACTGCCCTTCATATATAATATTCGACAAAAGGATTTGATTTCCTTTAAAATTTCCACGATTCCGGTACAAAATATTCCTCAAACTTCTTTATGGCATAGGTATCCGTCATACCGGCAATATAATCACATACAATCTGCTCCTTTGTCCCGCCGTTTTTCTCCATCATTTTAAGAAACTGCTGCGGAAGTAATTCAATATGCTTCATGTAATATCCGTACAGGTTGGCAACCATATTTACCGCCTTTTCCTCCTCCCCCTTTGCGGCCGGATTCTGGTAAACATTTTCAAACATAAACCTGCGAAGGCCTGCCACTGCTGATTCTACCTCCGGGGACATCCTGATTTTAGAGCGATCCATACTATTAGTAATCACATTATGTACCATCGTATCCAGACGGATTCTTGTAGAGTTTCCAAGAACTCCCGCATATTCCTCTGGTATATCCTCTTCCTTAAGAAGCCCTCCCCGGATAGCATCATCAATATCATGGTTAATGTACGCAATCTTATCAGAAAGGCGGACGATCTCTCCCTCCAGCGTTCCCGGCCTCCCGCTTGTTTTGTGATTCAGGATTCCGTCCCTCACCTCCCATGTAAGATTCAGTCCTTCTCCCTGCCTTTCCAGATATTCCACAACCCGGACACTCTGCTCATTATGCCTGAAGCCCGAAGGACACACCTCATTAAGAGCCCTCTCGCCGGCATGGCCAAAGGGCGTATGGCCCAGGTCATGGCCAAGGGCAATGGCCTCTACAAGATCCTCATTTAAACGGAGCGCCTTGGCAATGGTCCGCGCATTCTGGGATACCTCAAGGGTATGGGTAAGTCTTGTACGGTAATGATCCCCTTTTGGCAGCAAGAACACCTGGGTTTTCTGCTTCAGCCGCCGAAATGCCTTGCAATGTAGGATCCTGTCCCTGTCGCGCTGAAATACCGGACGGATATCGCACTCTGTCTCCGGTCTTTTTCTCCCCCTCGTCTTGCGGCTTAATGCGGCATAGGGGCTAAGATAGGTTGTCTCCCGCTCTTCAAGCTGTTCCCTGATCGTCATTGCTATCCCCTCTTTTTCTCTTCCTCCAGACGTCTCTCAATGGCGTCTGCCACTGTTTCAAGAACCTTCACTCTCGCGTAATATTTACAATTTCCTTCCACTACAATCCAGGGCGCGTAAGAAGTAGAGGTCCGTATGAGCATCTCGGACACTGCCTCTTCATACTGATCCCATTTTTCACGGTTGCGCCAGTCCTCCTCTGTAATCTTCCATTGCTTCTCGGGATTCTCCTGACGGGCTTTAAACCTTCTCTCCTGCTCATCCTTATCAATCTGAAGCCAGAACTTCATTACAATTGCGCCTGCGTCTGTGAGATCCCTCTCCATGTCATTGATCTCTTTGTAAGCCCTCTGCCATTCTTTTTTACTGCAGAAGCCTTCAATCCTCTCTACCATCACACGGCCGTACCAGGTCCTGTCAAATATAGTCACATGGCCTGCCTTTGGCATATCGTTCCAGAATCTCCACAAATAATGATGAGCACGCTCAATGTCATTCGGAGACGCTGTAGGATGCACCACATATCCTCTCGGATCCATATACTCGGTCAGCCGCTTAATGGCGCCGCCCTTTCCTCCTGCATCCCAGCCCTCAAAGCCAAGTATCATGGGAATCCTCCTGCGGTACAGTTCTCCGTGGAGCTTCTCTATCTTCTTCTGAAGCTTTTTAATCCGCTCCTTATATTCCTCCTTTGTATAGCTTAAGTAGAGATCTGCCTTTGAAAGAATGGATTCTCCCAGAAGCTTATCCTTTACTTCCTCGCCCGGGGAGTCCGAAACGGGCGCCTTATCTGTGTCCGCATCCCTTATCCGCTGCTCCAGCGCCTCAATCACAATGGTATAAATCTTCACCGCCGCAAATCTCTTATCAACGGCCTCCACAATATGCCAGGGTGCAAAATCCGTATCCGTCCCCGCAAGCATCTCCTCGTTCATGGCCTGATATCTGGCAAACTCTTCATTCTTTTTTAAGTCACCCTCACTGACACGCCATGCAGTTTCCTTTGATTTCATCAGTTTTTTAAATCTCTTCTTCTGCTCCTTTTTATCTATGGCAAGAAAGATTTTAATCAGTGCCATGCCGTCATCCGTCAGCTGCTCCTCAAAGGAACAGATAGAACGCAGCGCCTGGGGCACCTCCTCCTCCTTTGTCCTGCCGTCAAACCTGTCAGAGAGAACCTTCCGATACCAGCTGCTGTCATAGATGGCAATTCTCCCCTTCGGGGGCATCTTCGTCCAGAATCTCCACAAAAACGGATAGAACTTCTCTTCCTCTGTCTCTCTTTTTACAGCATGAACCTCGAAGCCCCTGGGGTCAAGCGCCTGAATAAGCTTCCCTATCTGCAGGCCCTTTCCTGCGGCGCCGTATCCCTCAAAGGCAATCATGACCGGAATATTCCTGTCCTTACACTCCCTCTGGAGCTTTCCAAGCCTAGCCTCAAGAGATGGCATCTTCTCCTTGTACTCTTCCTTACTTAACGTTTTTGTCAAATCCAGTTTTTCTAACATAGCACTTCTCCTTATATTCTTTATGATATCCGTATACTCCGCTCCATGTGTATTCTCTATAATTATACATCAAAAAGTGCATAAATACAGCCTTTTTCTTTCCAAATCAGCCAAATAAAACGGAGAGGCATAAAATACCTCTCCGTTTTGTCTGGCCGCCCCTGACAAAGGACTTATCTGAACATTCCAAAAAATCCTTTTTTCTTAGACTTTGCTGACTTCTTTACTGCCGGTCTGTCCTCATATCTGTCTCTTTGCCGGCTCCGGTAGCTAAGAACTGTCTTTTGTAATTGGCAGACTGCCTCCTTGGTAATGCATAAATTGAGTGGAACATCAATGTCCCGGAACTTTGAACGTATTCGTTCAAATTCTAAATCACTCATATCCTGGGGGCTGCCTAGCTCACGATCCCCGAAGGCCTCCTCCAGAATATCTCTGATTTTAATAAACTTCCCTGGATTTTCCGAATGTAATCTGTTTACCTGTTCCATAATTTCTCTTTTTTCCATATTGACCCCTCTCCTGACAAATCACCTTCTGTCACATTTTATTTTTCAACCAGTCTCTTATTATTGTATACTAAGTATGACATGAAATGCAATGGGTATTTATAGTTTTGGCTTACATACAAAATTCGGGAAGCCTTTTTACCGGCTTCCCGTTAAATATAATATCAAACTATAAACTGTCCTCACAATCAAAATCGCAGTCACAATCAACAACAGCTTCGTCTGCCTCTGCTCTCGCCCCGAAGATAATAGGAACTTCTATGCGGAGCTTCTGACTTACCGCAAATTTACAAACGTCTCCGGAGCCGTTCATACAAGGATCGCATCCGGAGATAATAACGGCCTTCCCCAAACATTTTGTTATAGCGTTGCCCACCTCTCCGAAGGCTTTGATCGTCACCGGGACACAAACATTCACATCCTGGTATCCCATGACAGGGCATCCGATTTGTTCAGTCTTACATTCTGCTGCTGGTTCAAAGTAATTTTCCATAAAAACATCTCCTTGCTTATTTTTTCTAAGACCTCTTATAAAAATCTTTGGCATCCTCTAAATTAAACTCCTTATGTCCTTTATCCGGTTCAACACAGAGGAACGCCTCAATATCATTATATTCATCAATGCCCTTTTTTGTTTCTGTATTTTTCAAAAAAAATTAGACAAAATAAAATCATTCATCAAAAAGAAAATTTTTTATGCAAAGATAAAAATAGGAGATGAAATACATGAATGCATCAACAACACTGAAAAAATTTGGTCCGGAACAGGTGTTCCACTATATTTACAAAGATCCAGAAAAAAATACGCTTAAGATCATGGACTGGGCTGATAAATTTGCCGGAAATGATTTTATTTTCCAGAGAAAAACAATCCGGGAAATAATTACAAACCCGGAGCATCCTTATTATTCCTATGCCCATCGGCTGTTTACGGATATTGATCCAAATGTAACAAAAACCCTCGCCGTAAACTTTTTTATCAATGCAGGTCTGATTGGATGGCCAAAGGAAGAAGAACTGCGCCGGGAATATGACTGCAACGAACGCAACGCTAATTGACGAAGATTTTGCAGACGAAATGCTCCGGGTAGGTAATTTTGTTCCTGCAATTTCTCTGGAGGGATTCGAAGATGCCACAGACGGAAGACGTGGCAATGGAGTTTACCAGAAAGTCATCCACGCATTAGAGCTGCTTGGCAGCAAAAAACTGATATATGGAATTTCCTCCTGCTATACCAGCGCCAATTATGAATCCATCACTTCAGAGGAATATCTGAACAAGCTGACCGAAATGGGAGCGTGGTTCATCTGGTATTTCCATTATATGCCGGTAGGAAATGATGCCGCCCCGGAACTGATGCCTACACCTGCGCAGCGCAGAGCCATCTGCTTCTCCTGCTGCTTTTCAGCGTAGAATAAACGGTTGAATCAGCGATATTAAACCACCATTTTACATTCATGTAGCTTAAGAGCTTTATTATCTCATATGCCTTGCCACGCATTCGCCTTGTCCATAACCCCCTGTAAATTACATCGTTTACCTGATTTACTCCATCCCCTGTAACAGAATAATCTTGTTTATTGATGTCTGAACTATAAGCATATATAATTATAAGCATTGACTTTCAGCACATAACTGGAATTTGGAATTTGCCCAGCTGGATTCTATTCCCCTTCCCTTTATGTGGATGGCTTTTTGCATATTCATTTGCTTCCAACCATTAGTTTCCATTATGAGAATTCCATCGCTTTTTCTCCTAATTCTTCCAGAGACATTTCTTCAAACAAATTTGTCTGCCACTCCGTATAATCAAAGGACTCCCGAAGCTCATTTTCATACTCTAATATGAAAGACCAAACCAATTCTTGCTTTCCCTGCAATATTTCCTTTTGTATCTGTAGTTTTGCCTGTGATTCCAAAGATATCCGCAATCTTCCACCCTCTTCCTTTTAAATTGCGTTTCTCATTCAAGCAATATTTCTATTACCTATAATATACTAGTTTTTACAGGAATTGCAATGAGTATTTAAATCATTCTTTCCAAAATACTGCGCACCAATTCAACCAATGCCGTTCTAAATACAGCTACTAGTACAATCAGTGTTGTTGCTGTATTCCGCTATTCTTCTGTCTCTTTAATACCGAAAAGAATTCTCATATAATCCTGCTTCTCATTTAAAATCCTAATAATAAGTATGCAGTTTCCTTCTATTCTGTAAAAGATATAATTATGCCTGCAGAACAGACTACGGTAATCTGTCAACACCCCTGTTATCTTTACAAGCTCGGTTCCCATATAGGGAAATACCGCAAGGTTCCTGACTGTCTTTGTAATCTCCCTTAAAACCTTTACAGCGATTTCTTCACTGCCGCAATGATCCAGGACGGAATACTTCACATTCTGTAGGTCCTCCTTCGCCTTTGGCGTATATTTTAGTTCCATCATACCCCCAGTTCCGCTTCTACTTCATCTGCAGACAGAAACCCTTCCTCTCTTGCAGAACGCTCTCCTTCCTCCAGCCTGGACATCAATGCCAGCATTGCCTTCATGCGGTCATACTCTGCCATATTTAAAATGACATATTCGCCCCGTCCGTTTTTAGTCAGAAATACCGGTGAACCTTCCGTAGCTTCTTTTAAAACTTCCGTATAATTTCTTAAGTCTGAAATTGGTTTAATATTCGGCATAGACAATCGATCCTTTCCTTTTTCCATAGTATACCACTTCTCGCAGAAAATAACAACGTGAATTTACATGTTAATTTATCAGCGCATTTTTTATAGGCGCTGGTTACTCCGCTCATGGAAACTTTTTATGCCGCTTTTACCGTAAATCTCCTGATTACGCTTCTAACCTGCTCTGTCTTACAGCCAACGGTTTTGCGATTTGAAATTTAAACACTGATAACAAAGGATTCGTTATAACATGGAATCAAACTATCATGCGTTATAAACTTCATTCCCTCTGATTTTGCCTGTGCAAGCAAAATTCTATCAAAAGGATCTTTATGTGGCGGAACATCCTTTGGGCATGCCAATGTTTACATTTCTTTTGAATATATTGCAACAAAAATTCTGGCATATTACACTATATTTTTCTTTCGAAGTCTATTCCCACATAAACCCTTACCGGATTTCCCCAACTATGGATTTTTCTCCAAAACTGTAAAACTCAGGTACAGGGCATTTGGGGCTTATAACTGTAAAACTCGGGGCCTTTGCTAAGCGACTTCTTATAGAACTGTCACGTTCCGCAAGTTTGCGGTTCTTTTTCGCCTTTCTGCTCCACTACCAATAGCGCACTCATTACAGACAGTATCCAAGATAGATATATAGCGAAGCAAGAAACACGTGTTCATACGTGTTTTTATTGACACACGTGTATGTCCGTGTTATAATGACGTCATAGAAAGGAGGAACAATGAAAACACAGGAACTACTCAAGCTGCTAAAGAAAGAGATTGCATCTGGAACACTAAACAACATATTGAAGGATGCGGGACTAAAATAGTCCCCAATTCTTCAATTTTAATACAATATATCAAAACGAAAGGAGTTTTATTATGGCAAAATACGCTTATCCAGCAATTTTCACACCGGAAGAAAACGGAAGTTATTCTATTAATTTCCCGGACTTAGAGGGATGTTATACATGCGGTGATTCTTTGGAGGACGGTATTGAAATGGCAGAAGATGCCCTCGCCCTGGTTCTTTATGGATATGAAACAGATAACCGCGTAATTCCTGCTCCTTCATCTCCGGCAAGTCTTTCTCCTTCCGGAAATGAATTTATAAACTATATTGCATGTGATACAATGGAATATCGGAAAATGTATAATAATAAAGCAGTCAAGAAAACGCTCACCATTCCAGAATGGCTAAATGAATCTGCTACTGCTATGGGATTGAACTTTTCTCAAGTCCTTCAGGAAGCTTTACTTGCAAAAATACAAACAAAATAATGCTTTTATAGCTTTTACAGGATTTTTCTTTTCAAATATCGCCTTAAGGGCATTAATAGAAGATATTAGTTTATTATGTGAAGGTCTCGTAGATAATACGAGGCCTTTTACGTTGTACTGTAAGCAGGAACGTCAGGTAAAACAAATCAGAAAGGGTGTAACAATTCCCGTTATAAAAATGCATTACAGGGAAACACAATATCTAGTAAAGAAAACAAAAAAATGTGAGAGAACGTGAGGTGAAAATAATAGCTTTTCCAATAAAAGGAAAAACGGAAAACCCTCAATTTTCAAGGATTTTCCGTTAACCACACGGATGCGGAAGATGGGACTTGAACCCACACAGCTCGAAAGCTACAAGATCCTTAGTCTTGCTCGTCTGCCAGTTCCGACACTTCCGCAAAGGTTTTCTCAAACCGTCCAAAAATTATAATACTATAACCGCTCCGAAATGTCAACACTAATTCCTAAAACTTTTGAGAAATTTTGGAGAAAATTTGGGAGAAAGGTTTTCCCAAACTGCTTTTCTTTCTAAGGACTGTTTTCCTGATATAGGAAAATGTTCTCTCCTCTCCGTCTCTTGCGAGCATTTTAAGGAGCTTATGAAGAAGAGCCGCAGTCTCGGGGTGTATCATATCCCCCAGATTTGCCGCGCCTTTCTCATAATACGCAAGGGGATGCCCGTCTGTATATTTTTCTCCCTGATAGGTTTTTGACGCGGCAACCCGGTCCATAAACATCTCAACCACATACCGCACAGGCATTCTCTGCCCTACAATTCCCTTTTCATGGTCAGCACTGTAGTCTATCCAGTATTCATAATGGTGCTTATTGCGCCCTTTATGGTGCAGCCATGCCGCGGAATATCCTGTTGCCTCCCTCTCTGCATTATTGGGGCTTCTTGTGCCCTGGTAATATCTGCAGCCCACAAGAAACTCAGCCGGTGAATATTTTGAGAGATCATGAAGAAGCCCCTGCTTATAAAGCCCAACCCTGAAGCAGTATTCCATAACAAGCCTTTTATGATGATTAATTGTTTTCAAATGCTGCAATGCCTTCATTCCTGTAACCTCCAAAGCCTATATTATTTACTGGTTACTGTTCACACAGGACTTTTCATTTATTGTGAACAAAGTAAGCAGTAACAAAAATGCAGTATCAGAAGATGAGCCGGATAAAACACATAAAAGAAATATTTAATCTTAGGGCCTCTTTCTCCATTATAAAGGGCAATAAAAGGCGCCGAAAAAACTCCGAAGTTCTGAACCATGCCCCAGCCGTACAGGAAATTCCAGGCTGCGCCCGCGCAGACATATATTTCCTTCCACCTTCTAAAGACATAGTATATAAGAATCAGAAGCACGCCTCTGCCGCTGTAATCCGTCTCCAAAAGCTCTGCCGTACAGAAAATCAGGAAAATCTCCAAAGCCTTTATAAAAATATTGGGGGTTTTTTCCATAAGATACATAAGCAGAACACCTAAAAGAAGCGTGAAAAACACATTCTGCCCTGTTGTATCTATAAGCTTCCCATGAAACGCCAAATCGTACGGCACCTCCGATAAGACAGCAAAGATACCAAGCCTTGCCATATAACGCCTGACATTTCTTGTATGAGAAAAGCCTTCCACAATCAAAAAGCAAAAAATAGGAAATGCTATACGGCCAATGATGCGCAGTCCTATTTCATATGGAAATAACACGGCTCCCACATGATCAATCAGCATTGTAATAATTGCAATCCATTTTAACTGAAAGGAATTCAGTCTCATACTCCTACCTTCCTACTATCAATAAAATTGTCCTGGGCAGAGCCGTAATTTTTCTCTGATCCTCAAGGAGCGTCTCCTCTCTTAACACACCCTCCTGGGTTGAGGCCGCAAGAAACCATCTCCTCTTTCCTGATAAGGCTGGAAGGGCAAAATCATGCTCCAGCCAGTGCATGTTATAGACTACATAGCAGTCTTTTCCTCCTGTAAGCGCAGCGCTGTAATATACTCCAAGCTGTCTGCTTGACACCTCCACAGGAGCCCTCCATGCCTGCTCGCCGTGATAAGACACCTCCGGTACGCCGCATCCTGCCCTGTCAATGCCCATAGGCTCCTCCTTCTGGCATAAGACAGGGTATCTTTTCCGAAGGGCAATTAAATCCTTAACAAAATCTCTAAGCTCTCTGTCACCTTTTGCGGACTTCCAGTTTACCCATCCCGTCCGGTTATCCTGACAGTACGCATTATTATTTCCCTTCTGGGAATTCCCAAATTCATCTCCAGCAAGGATGCAGGGAGTTCCCTGAGACAAAAGCAGAAGGAAAAACGCATTTCTTACCTGCTTTTTGCGAAGCTCTACAACAGCCTTTTTGCGGCTTATCCCTTCTGCACCGCAGTTCCAGCTATAATTGTAATCCTGACCGTCCTGGTTATTTTCCCCGTTAGACTCATTATGCTTCGCGTCATAAGAGACAAGATCCTCCAGAGTAAATCCATTATGGGCAGTCATGTAATTAAAGATGCCATCCCCCTTGGAATGATGCTTAAGCCAAAAAGTAACATCGTTTACCATACCCTCATCTCCCTTAAGGAAACGGCGCATTACGTTTTGAAAGCTGTCCTGGTACTTCATAATCTTTGTCCTCTTAAGAACAGGATCTGAAAAAATGCTTTCCATAGGAGCCACATATGGATTCAATATAAACCCGTCAATATGGTATTCTGTCGCATAATAGCGCAGGCATTCATGGATTACGATTCCCGAAACGCCATTAACAAAAGGCATATGAAGCACAACCTCTATCCCTTCCTTATGACATGCCTTTACCATGTCTTTTAGGCTCTTTACCCCGTCACCGCCGGAAGAATAGGCACTTTTGGGTGCAAAATAATAGCCTTCTCCATATCCCCAGTAATTAATACGGTTTCCTCTCTCCTCAAATTCGTAAACCGGCATGCATTGAATCTGATTAATTCCAAGCTCCTTCAGATAGGTAAGCTTCTCTGCCACGCCCTCAAAGGTTCCCTTATGCTTCGCTCCTGACGTAGAATCCTTTGTAAATCCCCGCACATGAAGCCCATAGGCGATTACCTTATGATATGGAATTTTCAGCGGCTCATCCCCTTCCCAGTCATAATCCCTGACGATGATCCTGCATCTCACCTCATGCCTTTTCACTTCCCCTTCCCCAAGCCATGCCTCTCTTCCGGAAAATGCCCCGGCATACGGATCCGCAGAAACCTCCCCGTCAATCTCATAATTGTATTCATATTCCGAAATATCAAAATCACCAAACGCAGCAGCCTGTATCTCCCCAACTGTTTCCTCCATCAGATAAGACATACACGGCTCCTTTTCTCCTCTATGATAAAGCAGAAGACTGCATTCTTTTCCCTGCGGTACTGCCACTGCAAAGTTCACATGCTCCTTCGATACTGTAACACCTAACGGCAACGGCTTTCCCTGTATTTTCTTCATGCTTTTGTCCTTTCTGCTGCTTTTACTGCCAGCCATCTGTTCCATACATATCTACATTATCTTTATTAATCATAAATACTTCTTCATATGTTTCCTTTTCATATTCATTGTCTTCTAAAATATCGATTACGAGCTTTGCGGCCGATTTTCCCATGCCGATAGGCGACTGTGCTGCAGTACCGGCTATCTGTGTCTCTGCTTTCTTTAATTCCTTTTTTATGTCTGGAGATCCGTCCACGCCATAGATCAGCACCTTATCAAGCTTTGCAATATTTAAGGCAGTCTTTGCGCCCACTGCAAGCTGATCATTTCCGCACATAATTGCCACTATGTCCGGGTGCTCCTTTAAAATTTTCTCCGAGGCTTCCAGTGCTTTTTCAAATTCTCCGCCTGTATCCTCCCTTGCAACAACCTCAAATCCCTTTTTGGCAGTAGCAAGGGTTTCCTCAAATCCGGTAATCCTGTCATTAATGGAATTCTGTGTCGGACATTCAAGAATCGCGACCCTGCCTCCATCCGGACAGCGCTCTATTAAATCCTCCCCGCAGATAACGCCCGCGCTGTAGTTATCAGAACCTATGTAAGCATCTACATAGGCCATTTCCTTTACCTGTGTATCCACATTAATAATCTTTACCCCTGCCTGGCGCAGCGCCTCTAAAGAAGGTGTAATCTCCTCCCAGTTAACCGGGCTTAATATAATTGCTTCAATACCTTCTTCTATCATTTCCTCAATCTGGGCAGCCTGCTTATCCGGATCTGTCCCCGGATCCTTTGTGATTAGCTTATATTCTTCTTTATCAAGCACCTCCTTAACAGCACTTTCGAGCGTGATAAAATACGGGTTCTCCATATCAATAGCCGAAAATCCAATCTTTTTTTCCTGCTCCTCTTCGGAGTCTTCCGAAGATTCGCTTACCGAAGCATTATCCTCCGGTGTTCCTACAGACTTTTTACATGCCGCAAGTACTAAAACACCTGTGACGACAGCAGCTATGATTCCGAACAATATCCTCTTTTTCATAATGCTTCCTCCTTTTAAAATTGGTTACTGTTCACTCCGTTCACAGTAACTCCATTTTACAACATTTTTGCTCATTTGGCTACTATCTCCTTGCTTTTTAGATTCACCTTTGGTACAGTTAAACTGTATAATTAAACCGAAAAGGAGAATAACCCATGAGTGAGCTGATAAACCCATCTTCAGACGAATTAATTACCGTCACCTTAACCCTTGACAATGATGAGGTTGTAGAATGTGCCGTACTTACTACCTACACTGCCGAAAACCGTGAATATATTGCCCTTCTTCCCCTGGATGAAAACGGCGATCCAACAGACAGTGATGTATATCTCTACCGTTACGAAGAGAAAAACGGTGAGCCATCTCTCGATAACATCAATGACGATGAAGAATATGAAATTGCCGCAGATGCCTTTGACGAGTGGCTTGATGAGCTTGAATTTGAAGAGCTAGACAGCAACGAGTAGTTCCTCTATAAAGCGGGAGGGTGTCTTTTCCTTCCCGCTTTGTTCTTTTACATAGCTGATGATAAGCCTCCTCTTCGCCCTTGTCATGGCAACGTAAAACAGCCGTCTTTCCTCCTCTATCTCTTCTTCTGTCACTGCCTTCTTATAGGGCATGGAGCCCTCATTTCCTCCAATAATGAAAACCACCTCATATTCCAGCCCTTTAGAACCATGCATGGTAAGAAAGGCCACTTCCTGCCCTTCACGCTTCTTTCCTGATTTCTCTTTAAAAAGCCGCCTGCATTTCTCCACATGAAGGAGCCAGTCCTTAAGAGTTTTGCACTCTTTCGTCCGCTCCTGCAGCTCATCAAGGGCACAAAACAGCTCCTTACTGTCCAGCCTCCGGTATGCGGCGTATTCCTTTAGAAATTCGTCATATCCTATGCACCTTCTTATATATTGAATTGCCGCATAGGGAGTCTTGTCTCTGACTGTCTCCATATCCCTTTCAAGCTCATTAATCCGCTCCAGCATCCAGCCCTTATCACAGTAAAAACGCCTAAGGCTTTCATAGTCCGGCTTTTCCTCCTCCATGCTGTCCCTTCCTATGTAGCGTTTGGGACGGTTTGCTATCTGAAGCAGATCGCTCCTTGTAAACTGTCCTAAGGCAAGGCGGAAGTAACATTCCATGTCAAAACAGGTAAATTGCTCATAAATATGCCCCACATGTTCTTTCATGTAATAGGGAATCTGATGCTCTGTAAATGTCTCTGCCAGTACTCTCGCGTCAGAACCTGCCCGGTAGAGAACCGCTATCTGTTCCGGCGGGATTCCTTCCTTTATATATTCCTGGCACTTTGAGGCAATATATCTGCTCTCCTCTAAGGGATCTTTTACCTCCTGTACATGCACGGGAAACTCTCCCGGCTTATCTGTCAGTACATCCTTTTTATATCTGCATTTATTGTGTGCGATTACCCTTGACGCTCCCTTTACAATATAGGCCGTAGAACGGTAATTAATGTTCAGAAATATTCTGGCCGCATTTTTATAATCCCGCCTGAACTCCTGCATAATACCAGGCTTGGCTCCTCTAAAGCCATAGACTGACTGGTCATCGTCTCCCACCACAAACAGATTATTCTCCGGGGCAGCCAGCATACGGATTACATTATACTGGATCTGATTAATATCCTGAAACTCATCCACAAGAATATAGCGGAACTTCTGCTGCCACTTTTTCAAAATATCCGGACGCTTTACAAATAAATCATGGCACAGTACAAGCATATCCTCAAAATCAATTTTTCTTCTCGACTTTTTTTCCTGTTCGTACAAAACACAGACCTCCCGGAGGAAGGAAGTATCATATCTGCCAGACTCATAGGTCTTTATGTCAAAACAATTATTCTTTATATTTCCGATTTCCTCTGCGAGTCCTAAGAGGAATTCCCTTTCCTCTCCCTCCGGCTCTTCCTCCAGCCTTAAGTGCGAAACACACTCCTTAAGGAGCTTATATTTTTCCTCCTCCGAAAGAAGATTCGTCTGGTTCAGCCCGTATGCCCATTTCAGAATCCCATAATAAATTCCGTGAAAGGTTCCGAAGGTAACGGGAAGCCCGGATCTGCCCATGACGCGCCGAAACCGCTCCCGCATCTCTCCTGCCGCATACTTTGTAAAGGTAATGACCAGAATTTCTTCTGGTCTTACCTTATACTCTGTTATCAGATATTCAATTCGCTTTGCAATGGTAAATGTCTTCCCCGAACCGGGGCCTGCCAGAACCAGACACGGTCCTTCTCCATGTGAAACTGCTCTTTTCTGGGCTTCATTTAAACTCATGGGTTCCCCTTATATGCTTAATAATTCAATACCTTTTTTAATTCTTTTTATGGATTCTTCTTTTCCAAGAATCTCCATAATCTCCGTAGCGCCTCCCGGCGTGTTCTGCTTACCTGACACTGCTGTCCTTACAGGCCACATCACATAGCCCGTCTTATACCCCTTTTCATCCACATATGCCTTAAGCAGGCTAAAAAGCGCGTCATTACTGAAATCCTCCTGTGCTTCAAGGAGCGGACACACACTTTTAAGTACCTCCAGGGATTTCTCCTCATTTGTCTTCATTTTCTTATGGCAGTACATTGCCGTATCATATTCCGGAAGCTCCTCAAAAAAGTCGATCTGCTCCCTAATGTCTGGAAACACCTCTATCCTTGTCTTTACAAGAGCCGCGATCTTCTTTAAATCATAGTCCTTTGTCACCACTTCTTTTATATAGGGTGCAGCCAGCTCATAGAATTTATCAAAATCCATGGCTTTTAAGTATTCCCCGTTCATCCATTTTAATTTTACAATATCAAATACTGCCGGAGATTTACTCATATGGCGGTAATCAAATTCCCGGACAAGCTCCCCTAAAGAAAAAATCTCCTGGTTTCCCGCCGGACACCATCCAAGAAGAGCCACATAGTTTACAACTGCCTCTGTCACAAAGCCCTGCTGTATCAGATCCTCATAGGAGGAATGTCCGCACCGTTTGCTGAGTTTTTTATGATTTTCATCTGTAATAAGCGGACAGTGCACATATGTGGGAACCTCCCAGCCGAACGCCTCGTAAATCTTATTATATTTGGGCGCGGAAGAGAGGTATTCATTTCCCCGGACTACATGGGTGATTCCCATAAGGTGGTCGTCAATTACATTTGCAAAGTTATAGGTAGGATAGCCGTCAGATTTAATAAGAATCAAATCCTCCAGCTCCTCATTTGGAACCGTAATATCTCCGTAGATGTCATCTTTAAAGGTTGTAGTTCCTTCCTGCGGCATATTAAACCTGATCACATAGGGTTTCCCTTCTGCCAGGTTCTTTTCTACCTCTTCTTTACTTAGTCCCAGGCAGTGCTTGTCATAAACGACAATCTCCGTGCCGTTTTCAGCAGATACGCTGCTCTTTAAGGATGCGAGCCTTTCTTTATCGCAGAAGCAGTAATATGCGTCCCCCTGTTTGATGAGCTGCTTTGCATATTTTAAATAAAGACCGGAGGCATTTCTCTCACTCTGCACATAAGGACCCACGCCTCCGTCCTTGTCCGGACCCTCATCATGGATAAGCCCTGTCTCCTCCAGGGTATGATAAATGATCTCAAGAGCCCCTTCAACAAAGCGCTCCTGGTCCGTATCTTCAATTCTAAGCATAAAATCGCCGCCCTCATGCTTTGCAATCAGATATGCATAGAGAGCCGTCCTTAAATTCCCCACATGCATCCTGCCGGTGGGGCTTGGGGCAAATCTCGTTCTTACCTTACTCATAGTTTTCTCCTTCTCCTTCTTCTCGTATTTGCCATTATATCATATCTTATTCCTGTCCTTCAACCTTTTCTGTCTTTTCCTTCCCCTCCAGTAATGTACCTGGAAAACCTCCCTGGGTATAGACACCACGACCGCAATTCCCACAACAATCCCAAAGGCCGTCTTCACGGCGCCGATTCCCCTCTCGGCTGCAAGGGAAAGCTGGTTCGTCACAAGATAATATGCTGTATAATAAATCCCGGCTCCCGGCACAATGGGAAGTATGGCTGCCAGCAGAAAGATGGTAATAGGGCATTTCATGCGCACAGTCAGCATCCTCGACAAAAACACTGCCGCCAGCACGGCCAGAAACGAGGCTACTGCAGGCGATGCCGCGCCGGATGCCAGAAGATACACAACCCAGGACACAATACCCACAAGGCCGCAGCTTAAATAGTACTTCCTCGGAACATTAAATAATACAACATAGGAGGCTGTCCCCAGAAAAGGACATACAACATTTACCAGTATATCTCTCATCATAACAGAAGCCCTCCTGCAATACGGTTATAAAAGGCAAGGGCAGAGCCTACACCTATTGCGATATAGACAAATACAAGCAGTGCGTCTATCATTCTGACCGTGCCTGACAGGAAATCACTGTCCGCTATCTCCCGAATGGCATTTACAAAGGCGACCCCGGGAATAAGAGGCATAATAGCGCCGGTAATCATGCCTTCCAGCCTTAAGGCCCCCTGGCTCCATATATGCATGGCCAAAACAGAGAGCACCGTCATGATCACGCCGCCCATAATATTTACAATAATTTTAGACAGGTTAAGCTTCTTTGCAAGAAGCACCCAGCTATACAGGACACAGCCGATGACAAATACCACGGCGCTTTCCGCTATAGTCGAATTAAGAAGCATAGCAAAACAGCTACTTCCGATCCCTGCCGCCAGCACGCGGAAATATCCCGGCTTCGGCGGCATTTTATCAATCTCTGAGAGCCTTAAAAAGGCTTCCTCGATTCCCACATGTCCTGCCGATATTTCCCGTGACAAATCATTGACCTCCGCTACAATGCCAAGGTGGGATCCCGAGAGCGGAACATGCCTGATTCTTGTATAATGCTCACCTGTTCCATTCTCCGCACTGATAAAAATACCGTGGCTTAAAATAAAAGGCTCAACATCATCTACATGAAAGCGCCTGCATATGTGCCGGATAGTCTCCTCCACACGGAAAATCTCTCCCCCGTTTTTAAGAAGTATTCTCCCTGCCTCCACTGCCAGATCAACCACCCGTTTTACATCAATCTGGGTATCCAGGTGCCTTTTAAGATAAATCATATCTGTGTCTGCATCTATATGCGAATTGGTAAACCCGCATTTTTTATAAAACTCTAACCCTTTCCCAGTATTTCCTGTTCCCGCATACATAATATCACAGGAAAAGCTGTAATGCTCGCAGATATAGTTTACCATATACTTTCCGTATCCCCGGCCCTGATATCCTTCTGCGGTAGCTATATACTTTAGCTCGCAGCTTTTATGTTTCACTGCGGCAATACAGACGGTCAGGACATCCCCGTTTTCACTTAACACAAACATATCCCCATCGTCCAGCTCTCTTTCCAGCACGTCCATACGGGGACTGGCAAGTAAAAGCAGATCCATGTAATCCCGCCTGTTTTCCCTGATTTGACTGATTTCCATTAATACCTTATTCTCCCATAAACATTTAAACCTGTATCATTATATCACTATACACGGGAAAATAGTAGCATTATTTATAGTTCATCCCGGGACGGGCTGCCACTGTGTGATCCATGTTATATAAAATCCCGTTCACACTATAGTAGGATGTGTTGCCTGGATGAACCTCTATATACATCAGATATTCCAGATTATCGAATGCTCCGGGCGCAATATACGTGATATTATCTGAAATGTATATGTCACATACAAGATCCTTTATCGCGTCAAACGCTCCCTTTTCGATTCCTTTACATTCTGAATAAGACGGAACACATAAAAGACCGTCTATCACAGTCTCTGCTTTGGCATTGCATCCGATAATATACCCTCTTTCGTCAATGAGAAATCCTTTCTCATCTTCGGCAGGCTTCATATTTTCCTTCCATCCCGCATAAAGCACCAGTGTCTCTGGCAGCGTTTCCGTCTTTTCAAAGGGCACATGGCACTCCTTATCCATATACCATCCGTCAAATATCATGCCCTCCCTTTCCGGTACGAACAGCATATCTGCCGAAAAAGATGCCGGATCATATACACTCTCCCATATTTCCGGAATACCTCCGCTGCCGTACAGAATCACCCTCATGGCAACCGGAATCTTTTCATCCGTAACTATCATTTCCATTTCTTCTGTCTGTGTCATCTGCTCCGGGAGCGGCAAAGGCTCTCCCGCAGTTCCCCGTCCGGCAGGAGGGACTATGGCGGCAGCCTTTATATCTTCCACCTTTCCGGATATATCCGGCTTTGCCCTCATTCCGGACAGAAGTCCGGCAGCTCCTGTTTCCGGAAACACCTTTTCCTTAAATATTTCTCCAAAACCGTCTTTCACGCCTTCCATGCGGACACTGGATAAAGCCGTCTCCTCCTCCTGATGCTTTATCCGGTAAGCCTCACTATAATTGTGTGCCGCTATTCCCAATATCAGAAGGAAACCTGCAATAGTCAGACTTCTGAAAATAGCTCTCCTTAAAAACTCTTCACTGCCAAATGGTCTCCATGCTCTTAGAACTGTTTCCATAAAAAGCTCTCCTTTTTCTTTTATTATAAGTTCCAAAGCGATCCTTTTCACAAAAAGAATGTGGCGTAACAGCACACAGGCTGCAACGCCACTACTTAAGAGTTTTTATTCACATAATCTGAACAGTTCCTAATTTACATAACCGGCCTTCTTAAGTTCCTCCTCTGCCTTGGCAAGATTTGCCTCTGACACACGGACAATCGGGCCTGTACAGCCCATTCCGCTCTCTGCATAGATATTAATCTTCCAGAGTGCCTTTACTGCGTCCTCTAAGTCCATGACCTCGATTCCTGCAATCTGAGCCGTTACGATTTCCTTCGGAGGCTCCTTTACCTCTTCGGCTGCTCCTGCCGGCTTCTGGGAAGCCTTAAGTGCATCAAGAATTTCCTTAAGACCTGCCTTCTTCGCTGCCGCAAACTCTTCCTTTGCAACCTCAAATACTTTGCCCTTTACGAGCTGTCCTGCATAACGGATCGCATTTGCAATAACCGGAGCGCCGCTGGCACGGGATACGATCATGACTAACTGCTCATAGCCCTCGCCGATTCCCGGGCCGTAGCCAAAGCCTGTAGCCTCAAAGCTTCCGCCTGTGTTAAAGGAGGATAACATCTTCACCAGTATATTTCCGGTAAGGGAATCTGTTACCATGATATCCGGAGATGCCTGCAAAACATCATTTCCTCTCATGACACATCCGCCGTCTGCTCTTCCAGACTCTGCGAAAGCAATATCATACCCCTTATCCTGAAGCTGTTTTAATGCTTTTTCTGTCTGACGGGCACCGTCAACATTCAGGATTCCTACTGTTGGATGGGCATTTCCGCATGCCTTTGCAGTAATAATTCCATAGATTGCATTTTTAATCATGCCCTCGATACGGTCTGTGCTGGAGGTTCCGGTTGTATTTGCAATGAACATCTCCTTTGCCGTTGCCGGGGTCACGCAGCGTCCTACTGTAGATACGCCGATAGGGAAGGGGAAGTGCATGGTTACTGCAGCGTCAACCTCGCCGTTTTTCAGCATCTCCTCCATACGGTCATGGCCTTCCTCGTCATTTGCCACCTTAATTGTGGTAACACCCTCTGCCTCTAAGGTCCCGATGTAATATACATCGATCCCGTCTTTTGCCGCCTCTACGGCCGCCTTCATGGAATTTTCCTCTCCATGCTCGCTGCCCATACCTGTTAGAGCTACCTTCGGCCTCTTTCCAAAGCTTCCTGTCTCAAGGCCTACAGCCATCTCCATAAAGGTATCGGCAATCATTTTCTCAATATTATTTGCCATTGTAACCGTCCCCCTTACTCTGCCATCAGGGAAGCAGCGAAATCTTTCATAGCCTTTGCGATTAATCCTTTTACCTCTTCCTCTGATACACCTGCAGCCGCCTCTGCTTCTGCCTTTGTATTTCCCTGGATAACAAAGGAAACTCCATCAAACAGGTTCGTCATACGTCCAAGGAACAGACTTCCCTTACCGATGATCATTGCATTCTTAATCTTTCCTGCAAGGATATCCTCTCTTGCAAATCCAATATAAGGAACACCTGACGGGATATGGCCCTGTGTCGGAGCCCAGCCGGTAAGGCCATGGTTCGTACTGAAGGATGCAAGCTCCTTTCTGTCAAGCTCGCCGCGCTTTACTGCAAGGGCTGCAATCATCTTATAGTTTGCCATCGGCACATCGCCTGCACCTGCCGGCTTTGTAATATCCGGATTCTGCATTTCCGGTGAATATTTATCAATATCCGTAATCTTAAGTCCTGCTCTCTCAAGCGGATCAGCTACGAGGCTTCCGATAACGTTCTGGGGAGCGCTTCCTGTGCCTACTGTATGGCGTCCTAAAATGTCAAGATTAATCTCCGGGTTCACTCCGTCATTCTCGGAAAGGATGACACAGAAGCCTGCAAGACAGTCCTCTAAGATCGGAAGACCCTTCTTTACGTGATCCTTTCCGTTCATGCCAAGCTTTGCGGTACATCCGCCTGCTGTAACGGCTACACATTTGTAAGCGCCTGACTTTACAAGAGCCGCTGCCTCTATAAGTGCGTGGGACGGTCCTGCACAGAATCCACGGCTGTCAGAGCCTGTGGCATTACTAAGGCCTGCAATCTCTGCTGCCGCCTTTGCAAAGTTTCCGCCGCCTCTCTGGTTCATATCACCGCATGCTTCCTCCGCACAGTCGATCACATACTGGATATCATCCTTATTAATTCCCGCGTTTCTTACGCCGTATAACAGGGCAAGCACGCTTGATGCCTTGCTCATCAGGTTCTCATGCATTACGTGGGCAGACAGGTTTACGTCAATATCATGTGCTCTCTTTACACATGCTACAAGCTTTCCTGCAACATAAATCCCTTCTGCATGCTCATCCTTAACTGCCGCCTCGATCTCAGAAAGATCTACGCCATCCTCAACTCTTGCCAAAATATCCTCTGTGATAATCGGGTCAGCTGCGAATGCTTCTTTATGTGCACTTACGAATTCCTTATCTATCTTAACAACTTCAAACTGGTCACATGCCTGTACTAAGAGGATAAATTCCTCCTCCGGCATAATCTCGCCGTATTTTCCGTATCTTTCTGCGCCCTCTTTTACCTTGTCATAGTATGGGAATTCCACGCCCGCAAGGTCGTCTGGCGTTGCATTTCCGATATATACCTGGTTCGGCCAATAGTTTACACATTCCTCATAGGAACGTAAATGTCCTTCCAGCTCCTTTAAATATTCAGACTCCGGATTAACGATTCTCTCTGTTGTCTGAGTTGTTCCATTATATACCACCATCTGCGGTGTATGTGCCAGCACATAGCTTGCACCTCTGATTACACTGTTCATCGCTTTATTTACCACCTTTCTCTTCTTCATAACGAAGGGTTCAAAACAGGCAGACCCCCGGTGGGGCACCTAAGGGCCTGCCCTTTTTTAGTTACTGTTCAGTCCTTGCACAGCAACCCTTTTATTCTGTAAATATTCTTATAAATACTTGCAGAATTCATCTCTGATAGAGCTCATTTCGCTGACAATATCATCAACGTCAAGTACCATCTCCATCATACTAACCTGCTCATCATAAACAGCTTCGTCGAATTCCTCTTTCATCTCTGGTTCACATACGTGATATACCGTGAGTCCAAGCTGGACCCCTGTCAATGGACCTGCGAATGTCGGGTCTCCTGCTGTTACAGTCTCTGCTGCAAGACCTGCAGCTTCACCTTCTGCTGCACCAAGAACTACTACTAAGTTCTCTGCACCATACTCGTCAGCAAAATCCTTAACCCTCTTCTGATTCTCAAGATCCATTGCGCCTGCGCTCGTTCAGACGAAACATTCCGTTGATGAAAATACTACTTCTGCGCCGGCAGTCTGTACGCACTCAGCGATTGCCGGTCCCGGAATTCCATCACGGTCTCCGATAATTATTGCTTTTTTCCCTTCTAAAATAGCCATAATTATGCTTTCTCCTTTCTATGTGGTAAAAAACATGTTTTATATGATTAAGAACTATATCCTTAGATATATTTCTGAATCATCGCCTCAATACTTTCCGGTGTCGCTGCCTCTTTTACTACCTCTTCGATCTTCTCTCCGTCCTTATAAATAGCCATTACAGGAAGGCCTAAGATCTTCTGGCCGATAGCCAGACGGCGTGCCTTTGTTGTGTTAAGAGATGTGAATTTCATCTTATCTCCGTAAGTCTCGGCAAACTCATGTACCTTCGGCATAAGAGCCTGGCACGGTACACATCCGTCACCGTAGAAGTCTACAAATACATAGCCCTCTGCCTCCAGAACCTCACTCTGGAATGTGTTCTTATCTACATCTATCATTTCCATCATCCTCCTTTTTTTTATAAAGCCCCGCAAAAGGCTTTTCATAAGCGCTGCCGCTCACCGCCTGCATATATTATATGAATAAGCGCGCTTATTGTCAATATTTTTTAGAAAAAATCGCCTTAGAAATAGTCAGACATGCTTCTTTCTACCTGTACGGCCGCAATTGCTCCGTCAGCGGCCGCGGTTACTACCTGGCGAAGGCTCTTGATACGCACATCTCCTGCTGCATATACGCCCGGAATATTGGTATGCATATCTTCGTCTGTCTTAATATAGCCGCGCTCGTCCATGTCAATGATTCCCTCAAAAACCTTGGAATTCGGAATAGTTCCGATAAATCCGAAGAGGCCGAACATGCCGTCATCCTCGTCTGCAACAACCTTTGTAAGCTCGCCGGTCTTTACATTCTTTACAGTCATCTCGGAGAGAATCTCATCTCCGCCAAGCTCTTCTACTACAGAATCCCACATAAACTCAAGCTTCGGATTCTTAAATGCCTTCTCCTGAATGGATTTTGCCGCACGAAGCTCATTTCTTCTGTGGATAAGTGTTACCTTTCTTGCAAACTTTGTAAGGTACATAGCTTCCTCAACAGCAGAGTCTCCGCCGCCTACTACATATACCTCAAAGTCCTCGAAAAAGTTTGCATCACAGGTCGCACAATAGGAAACGCCCTTGCCCATATATTCAGCCTCACCCTTGCAGCCAATTGGTCTTGCATGGGCGCCGGTCGCAATGATAACATTCTTTCCCTGATATTCAGCCTTTGCGCTCTTTAACACCTTTACATCTCCCTCAAGGGAAACCTCTGTAATCGTATCAGATACACGCTCTGCGCCGAACTTTGCAGCCTGCTCTGTCATTCTTGCAATCAAAGAAGGTCCTGACTCACCCTCTACTGTCTGTCCGGGATAGTTCTCAATCTCATCTGTGATTGCAATCTGTCCGCCGTCCTGTCCCTTCTCAATAATGAGAACAGAAAGACGGCTTCTGCCTGCGTACAGTCCTGCTGCCAAACCAGCAGGACCCGCACCCAGGACAATTACGTCATAAATTTTGCTCATAACGTTAATTCTCCTTTTTTGTTAATAGTAGCATCAAGTGCTCTAGTCGAATATAGTCTGTCCCTCAACCTCTGTCTCAAGGGCTGTTAATGCCTTCTCAACAATCTTGCGGCGGAGAGCCTTCTCCTCATCCCTATCCAGAGCCGGATTTCCAAGAGGATGTGGAATAGCAATAGCCGGTACGATTCTGTTAGCGCCAACTGTCATGGAAATAGGAGTTACTGTACATACGTGTACAACAGGAATTCCTGCTCTCTCTACTTCTTTTACCATCGTTGCACCGCAACGAGTACAGGTACCTCAAGTGGAGGTGAGGATTACTGCGTCAACACCATCGTTCTTAAGCTTCTTTGAGAACTCCTCAGCAAAAGCCTTTGAAGATGCTACGGCTGTACCATTACCTGTTGTTGTATAGAACAGATGATGTAATTCCCCGATTCTTCCTTCCTTCTCTAAATCACGAAGCACGTCAACCGGAAGTACGCGGTCAGAGTCTTCATTTGCATACACCGGATCGTATCCGCCGTGAGCCGTCTCATATGTCTCTTCTGTAAGATCCATAACGCCTGCGATATCATACTCGCCGTAATGTGAAGCGCTGGAGCTTTCGATATGATCCGGATTTCCCTTCGGAACAATACCGCCGGAGGTAACAAGCGCAACCTTTGCATGCGCCAGATCCTTTACTGCCGGATTCGGATCTACTCTGTCGAAATCAGGCATCGGGAACTCTGTCTCAAAGGGCTTGTCATTTAACTTCTTAATCAGCATCTTAACTGCACGAAGAGATCCTCTCTCCTTCTCGAAGAAGTTTACACGAACGCCGTTAGGAATATAGCCTTCCTCAGAAGAAGCGCCTACCTGCTCTCCTCTTCCCACCTTAACGGCTAAAGGAGCCAGCTTTTTAACTGCATCTCTCATACCTGCCGCGCTGTTCTTTGTAGACACGATATAAACCTTCGTCTTAAACATATCAGCGCCAGGGTTCTCTACATACATACCTGTAACAGCCGGGATACCAAGCTCTTCCTGAACTGCATCCGCGATTGTACCGCAGGCAACTCCGTAACGTCCTGCGTTAAATGCAGGACCTGCTACGAATACATCCGGAGCCTGCTCTTTTACCATTGCAAGGATGTCTGCTTTTGCTTTGTCAAGGTTCTCATTAAAATATGAGTCACCGCAAATGATTGTAGCAACAATCTCAGCGTCCTCACCGAACTGCTGTGTAAGTGCCATACCCGGTCCAACGACCTCGCCCACGCGCAGCTCTGCCGGGTAATCTGCTTTTTCTTCTCCACCAATCTGTGCAAAGAACTGATTGATGTAATGAACAACTTTTAATTTTGCCATGTTCTTATCCTCCCTTCCTATCTTGCACTCAGCTTGTTGAAACCTGTTTCATTGGTTGCACCTGTAAGTACCTGAAGCTCAACCTCCAGAGAACCGTCCTCACGGAGTGTCTCTTCACTTGCACCTGCAATCTTTGTCACATAGTCTAAAGTTCCAATTACCTTGTCAAGTTTCGGCAGGATAATTACCTGATTTGCGTTACCGCCTGTTACTACTGCATCTGCAGCCGGATCTGAGTCAGCCAGTGACTGGGACTTTCCATCGCGTCCTGCATACTCGTCTGTAATAATAACCGTCTTAACGCCCTCTGCCTCAATCTTCTTGCAGTTCATGATAAGGTCTGTATCCGGGTTACCGAAGCCTTCCTGAGATACGATGACACCGTCAAGGTCTAACATCTTGCAAAGCTTAGCCGTCCAGTCAGAGGAACGCTGCTTGTCTGCAAGATATACGTTCTCGTTTGTAATAATCTGGCATACAAAGTTAATGGTCTTTCCATGCTGGTCAAACATATCGTGTACAACCGGATTGTTAAGGTGCACATAGGTCGGGTTCTTATCACATGCGGATACACAGTTACCGGACACGATAGCTCCGTCCATAATTTCTGTAGGACTTAAGATTGTAGGAACGATCTTCTTAGCATCAACACCGTATACATAGGTGTCATGAAGAAGTCCCTGGCTCTGAAGCATCTGTACATATGCAACTCTCGGAAGGTTCGGATATTTCTCCATGCCTTCTTTAATGGTGCATGTCTCATATACCTTTGTCTCATCAGGTGTAAGGTTACGCGCTAATTCACCAAGATATACTGCCACTCTGAAGCCTGCGAAACGAACAGCCTTCTCATAGTCATGCTGCTTAATACCGTCTACCGGCTCGCAAACCATAACCAGGTTAAGTGTCTTTGAGAACGGCGTGTAATCAGCTCCCGGGCCTGTCATATCAATAATACCCTCCTGGAAGCCTACAATCCTTCCGGCTGTAACAACTGCCATACCCTTAAGTGCATAAGTCTTTCCTTCACCTACAGTATCAACCTTTGCGATAACGCCCGGGAAGATTCCCCCTCTTCCTTCCACCTTAACTCTCGGCTCGATAACGTCCTTAACCGGCGTAATTCTCACTGACTCGCCCGGCTTAGCAATATCAAATGATACGCTCTTAATCTTTTCGTCCTCAAGAGCAACCGCTTTTACGGCCTCTTCGGATACATAAAGGATACCGTCTTCAATCTTAGACTCAGCTGCAAACTGAATATCCTTAATGTAAATGTGTCCCATTTCTAATCTCACTTTTGGTTCCCTCCTTAAAATAATGATATTATTGTTTAAAGCTGCAACGCTTTTACAACCCCAATGACTTACCATGCATCTGCCGATGCAATCCCGCTTTCTAACAGAGTCCAGTCAATCAGCTGAAAATCCTCATATACCGAAGGCTTGTACTTATCTGATTTAAACTCAAACTTCCGGCACGCTTGTATGGCATTTTCTATGATCGCCAGAGACCCTTCGTCTATCTCCCCCTTTCCTGTCGAAATCATTACCGATTTATACGGCGTTTCATTAGGCTTCACACTTCCTGAAAGGGGGTGTGATAAAAGCCGGTGACCCTCGTGAATTCTGTCTCTGACCTCCTTTAAGACATCTTCATAAGAAATATCTCTGTAAGTGACTATGCGGCTGTCATCAAGCTTTTTCGGAACTAATGGATTATTCGTTATTATCATGTAGTGTTTTGCCATCTCTTATCCGTCCTTTCCGGCAATTAAGGTAAAAAAGAAGGACGATGCAAATAAAAATGTGCTATCGTCCTTTCTGTCTTTTGTCCTGATTGCTTTTTTCAAAGCCTGTTGTCATCCAACACAAGATTCAGAATACGGTCCTTTCCCCAGTCCTTTTGCCTGAAAGTTTCGCCCTGCACGCGTTCACCTCACATGCCAGGTTTGCCTCTTCGGCGGCTACATCCGATAGCTCTCTCTTGGGAAAAATCCTCCCGCTATTTACTTGTTTTATAGACGTGGCGAATATATTTCATTGCCTGTATCTATAGTAACTTATCGTTAAAATTTTTTCAACCCTTTGAATAAATTTTATTCGATTTAGTCATATTGCATAAATTTTCCAGTACATTTTTATGAATTATTTCTTATTTCCCATTCTTTTTAAAATTCTGGAAATAATCATCATGTACCTTCCTAATAACGCCGCTTAATGCAAATAACGCAAGTATATTCGGGATAACCATCAGCGAATTAAAGGTATCCTGCATAGTCCATACAAGCTCTACCTCTGCAAGTGAGCCAAGGAATACGCACACCGCAACGATTACGGAATAAATCTTAACAGCCTTTGCTCCGAACAGGTATTTGATGTTTGCCTGGCCGAAGAAATACCATCCAAGGATTGTGGAAAATGCGAAGAAGAACATACAGATTGCGATAAAGATGTCTCCTCCTTTTCCGTACAGTGTAGAGAACGCATACTGGCTTAACTCTGCTCCTGTCTTTCCTGTAGGGATAGAATGTGTTGTGATAATTACAAATGCAGTAAGATTCAGAATGACAAATGTATCAATAAACACACCGATCATAGCTACGAATCCCTGCTCTACCGGATGATTCACCTTTGCAACCGCATGTGCGTGAGGCGTGGAACCCATACCGGCTTCATTGGAGAACAATCCTCTTGCAACACCCTTTGTAAGGGCCAGCTTAATTGTAGCGCCTGCAGCACCGCCCACAATGGCAGAAGGTGCAAATGCTCCTACAACGATTGCCTGGAACGCATACGGAATCTCCTTAAAGTTAACGATAATTACGATCAAGGAGCCAACGATATAGAAGGCTGCCATAATCGGAACAATCAGCTCCGTGATCTTAGCAATACGTCCCGTACCGCCTAAGAATACGAACAGAGCCAGCACTGCAAGGATAATACCCATAATCCACTGGGGCATTCCGAATGCAGTATTAAACGCTGCTGCGATAGAGTTAGACTGTACCGCATTACCCATAAAGCCCAGAGCCAGCGTAATAAGAACGGCGAAAATACCTGCCAGCACCTTGCCGAAGGTCCCGGAAAATGCTGCGCGTATGTAATATACCGGACCTCCTGTTACCTCTCCGTCATCGCCCACCTTCTTATACTTCTGCGCCATAATTGCCTCGGCATAGATAGTAGCCATTCCAAGAAATGCCGCGATCCACATCCAGAAGATAGCCCCGGGTCCGCCTACTGCAAGAGCCGTAGCCGCTCCGGCAATGTTACCAGTACCTACCTGGGCCGCAATGGCCGTTGCAAGAGCCTGGAAGGATGACATGCCGTCCGCTCCAGCCGTACCGCTTTTCTTGAACATTCCGCCGAAGGTTCTTCTCATTCCTTCGCCAAAGCCCTTCACCTGAATAAATCCAAGCTTTACCGTGAACCAGATACCGCCGCCGAGAAGTGCAACGATAAGAATGTAGTTTGACAGATAGCTGCCTAATGTTGAGAAAATATCATTTAACATTGCTTCCATTACTAAATTCCCCCTTTTTCTCATTTTTTATAGATACATCGAATAATCGGTTCAAATTATTCGATACATTTATAATACAATATATGGGAAAATTTTGCAATCAAATTCTACTTTTTTGCACTTTTCAGAAAACTTCCCTTGACCTGTACGGTTGGATGTCTGTTGTTCGGAGGACGGAAGTTTTAAGATGCCCTTCCTAACGCAGACTAGGGCAACACTCCGGTGAACTAACCGCTAACTACGACTAAGGAGTTCAGGAGAACCTTCACTCCTAAGTCTTCGTAAGCGGTGGATTTCACCTTCGTTAAAAACGCCCCTTAATGTCTGCTTATAGGAAGGGCATCTTAAAACTTCCTGCGCACCGAAAATGGCGTTCCAACAGCACAGCTAAAGATTTTTCCAGTGTACAGGCCGCAGTTAGCCGTCAGTTCTCTGGAGCGCGGCCCTGTCTCGTGGGGAAAGTCTGCCCCGAATGGCTGTCCCTTGAATAACATTCCAGCCGTACAAGTGGATAATTTTCTGCCTGTGTATTGAAAATCCGGTTCCAATGCACAGGAAGTTCGAAGATGTCATTCCTATAAGCGGACATTAAAGGGGTGCTCTTAACGCAGGTGAAATCCACCGCTTACGAAGGCTTAGGAGTGAAGGCTCTCCTGAACTCCTTAGCCGTAGTTAGCGGTTAGTTCACCGGAGTGTTACCCCAGTCCGTGTTAGGAATGACATCTTCGAACTTCCGTCCTTTGAACGATATTTCAATCCTACAGGCCGAGAATTTTATACGTGGATTTCTGCTTGCATGCCAAGAATCTCTTTATTTTCCTCCAGAACCGGAGATATCACTTCTCTAAGGAATGTCTCTACCTGAAGGGGAGCGCGGCCCACGTATTTTGCGGGATCCATGGCTGCCTTAAGGGCTGCTTCATCAAGGCCGAAGGCCGGGTCTTTGGCAATGAGTTCGAGAAGGTTATTGTCAAGTCCCTTTTCTTTTACATTTCTTCCTGCTTCCATGGACAGCGTCCGTATTCTTTCGTGGAGCTCCTGGCGGTCTCCTCCTGCCTTTACGGCGTCCATCATGATATTTTCCGTTGCCATGAACGGCAGCTCACTCATGAGGCGCTTCTCGATTACCTTCGGGTATACTACCAGGCCGTCCACTACGTTCAGGCACAGATCCAGTATGCCGTCAATGGCAAGGAATCCCTCCGGCACGCTTAAGCGCTTATTCGCGGAGTCATCCAGCGTCCTCTCAAACCACTGGGCTGCAGACGTAACTGCGGGATTTAAAGCATCGATCATAACGTATCTGGAGAGAGAGGCGATCCTTTCGCTTCTCATGGGATTTCTCTTATATGCCATGGCTGAAGATCCTATCTGGCTCTTCTCGAAGGGCTCCTCCACCTCTTTTAAATGCTGGAGAAGGCGGATATCGTTGGAAAACTTGTGAGCGCTGGCCGCGATCCCTGCAAGGACGTTAAGGACTCTCGTGTCTACCTTTCTTGAATAGGTCTGCCCGGATACCGGATAGCAGGCTTCAAAGCCCATTTTTTCTGCAATCATGGGGTCAATTCTGTCAATCTTATCCTGATCCCCGTTAAAAAGCTCTAAAAAGCTTGCCTGGGTTCCCGTGGTCCCCTTAGAGCCCAAAAGCTTCAGACTTCCTCTTACATAGTTTAAATCCTCCAGATCCATTAAGAATTCCTGGATCCACAGTGTGGCACGCTTTCCTACCGTGGTTGGCTGGGCAGGCTGGAAGTGTGTGAAGGCAAGAGTGGGCAGATTCTTATATTCATCTGCAAATTTGGAAAGCTCCGAGATAACATTCACAAGCTTTTTCTTCACAAGCTTTAGAGCCTCCGCCATGATAATGATGTCTGTATTATCGCCTACGTAGCAGGAGGTCGCCCCCAGATGGATGATTCCTTTTGCCTTCGGGCACTGCACGCCGTAGGCGTACACATGGGACATAACATCATGGCGTACCTGCTTCTCCCTCTCCTTTGCCACCTCATAATTAATATCCTCTGCATGAGCCTTTAGTTCCTCAATCTGCTCCTTTGTAATCGGAAGCCCCAGCTCCTTCTCTGTCTCTGCCAGCGCAATCCAAAGTCTGCGCCATGTACGGAATTTCTTATCCGGTGAAAAGATGTACTGCATTTCTCTGCTTGCGTACCGCTCTGAAAGCGGGCTTACATATCTGTCGTTTGTCATAGTTTTCTCCTCTCATATGTTTGATTTCAACTTATTTGTCGTTTACTATAGCTTTACTCAAATGCATGGGAGAGATCCTCTCCCGGAACCTCCATGGGATAATTTCCGCTAAAGCATGCATCGCAGTAAGAAAGCTCTCCTGCCATATCCCTTAACCTTTCAAGCTTCATATAGCCAAGGGAATCCGCCCCTATCATTTCCCGGATCTCTTCCTCTGAATGTGAATGGGCAATGAGCTGTTCATTAGAGGGGACATCTGTCCCAAAATAGCAGGGATATAAAAACGGCGGCGAACTGATTCTTACGTGAACCTCCCTGGCCCCCGCTTTTTTCAGCATTTTAATGATATTGGCACAGGTTGTCCCCCGGACAATGGAATCATCCACCATAACGATCCGCTTTCCCTTTACTACCTCTTCAATCACATTCAGCTTTATCTTGACACTGCTTTCCCGCTGGCTCTGCTTCGGCTTGATAAAGGTCCGCCCCACATAGCTGTTTTTGTGAAATGCCATTCCGTAAGGGATCCCCGACTGCTCCGAATATCCCTTAGCGGCCACCAGCCCCGAGTCAGGCACGCCCACCACAAGATCTGCCTCCACCGGATAACACTGTGCCAGCGCCCTTCCCGCAGTGATCCGGGCGTGGTAGACATTTACCCCGTCAATGGTACTGTCTGTCCTTGCGAAATAAATATATTCGAAAATGCATCTTGCCTGCCGCCCCGGCTCTATGGCCATAGACATGTCAGATTTCATTCCATGCTTTGTAAAGCTTACGATCTCTCCCGGCTTTACATCCCGTACAAATTCTCCATCTACTGCCGCTATGGCGCAGCTTTCTGAAGCAAGGAACCAGGTATCCCCTCTTTTTCCGATACACAAGGGCTTAAGCCCAAATGGATCCCTCACTCCGATAAGCTTCCTTGGCGAGCTTATCACCAGTGCGTAGCCCCCTTCTATCTTCTTCATGGCATTTTTTACTGCCTCCTCTGCCGTCCCGGTTTTCAGACGTTCCCTTGCAATATGGTATGCAAGCACCTCGGAATCTATGGTCGTCTGGAAAATGGCGCCGGTATATTCAAGCTCATGGCGGAGCTTTACTGCATTTGTGAGATTTCCATTGTGGGCAATAATAAGGGTTCCCTTTATATAATTTAATACAAGAGGCATGGCATTTTCTGCCCTTGTCCCTCCGGCAGTAGAATAACGGACATGTCCCACGCCCAGATTGCCCCCAAGGGCTTCTAAGTCTTCCTCCGCAAAAACCTCATTGACAAGACCAAGTCCCTTTTTTGAGTGAACCTTTCTCTCCCCGTAAGTATCTGTTACCGCAATTCCGCAGCTTTCCTGCCCCCTGTGCTGTAACGCAAAAAGCCCATAGTATATGGACGGGGCAACGCTGCCTCCTTCCATATCATAGGCTCCAAATACTCCACATTCCTCTCCCATACCTGTCGTAACCTTCTCGTAGTTCATGAATGTAAGCTCCTTTCAAACACGGTATTCCTTTTTCCACGTACGCAGCATTTCTTCCTCTACGTCCATATTCACCTCTTTTTTCACCGCCTGCACCTCATCCCGGACGAGGGAGGACATGCTTAAAAAGATAGAATTACCCGAAAGCATCTTTACATACTCCTCCTCCGGAAGATACCTCTGGCAGCAATAAAGATATGCCTTCAGCATGTCAGCCTCCTCGCAGATCTGATAAGCCTCCTTGTACATAGCAGCCGCCTCTTCATACAAAAACTGACAGCCGTAGGCAGTTCCAAGGCACCCATATATCCGTCCGTAAAAGGTTTTCGGAACGGATTCATCCCATTCCTTATTAATCACGGACTGGTATACAAGAACCGCCGAGGCATACTCTCCGGCCTTCAAAAGCGTATCTGCCTTGTATTTGGCCTTTTCTACCTCCTTCTGGTTCTGAAGCTGCTCTAAAAGATTCTGTATTTTCGTAATCTCAAGGGGAGCATAAATCACAGAACCCCTAAGTATTGTAAGAACAAACTCCGAGAGGGGGGCATTCTGGTCAAGCTCCCTTCGAAGGGCTTCCGCTATTTTCCCAAGCTCCAGCTCATCCTCCAGCCAGTCGCACAGCCGCCGGTTCATAATCATATGATCAATCAGATACAGATTGTTGCAGATGTAATAGCATAATTCCTCTATTGTGTAAATTCTCATGTGAATCCGCGATATTTCATAGGGACGCTTTGCCCGTTTCTTATGACATAGAATTAAACTGCCCATTCGTTCCTCCTAACCCAATCACCTTTTCCACCTGAAAATCCGTGGCCGGGAAAAATTCTCCAAACCCAATATCCTTAAAGGTAAGCCTGCATGTCTTTTCATCCAGAAACATAACCTCCACCTGCATCCGCATGGAATAATCGCCTCTTGAGGGCATTCCTTCAAGAGAAACCTTCTCCACCTGCATCTCGTCTCCGCTTAAGGATTCGATGAGAATCTCTATATCTGAAAGATCCTCTAAAAGGACCTCCCACTGGCCGTCTGCCTCATACCAGTGTTCTCCCCATGACACAATTGGATACCACCCCTCCTGCCCATGAACCCTCATCCTTAAGCAGATCCGATCCATAAGCTTGCTCTCATCAAGATATGTGGGGCCCTCCTCTTTATCCGCACATTTGCGGATCGAGGTATAGCATGCGCCCTTGCTGTACAGATTATTTCCTAAAAATGCCCTTCTCCCGTTACACAACACTTTCTGGGAGTTGGGATACCAGCTGTTTTCAAAGCCCTCGCCAGTCAGATAAACAGAAGATACAACCTTCTTTTCAAAAACATTTTCAATCATTGCTTTAAAGCTTTCATCTGCATCCTTCGCTTTTTCTTCGCTGATAATAGGATAAAGAGCTTCTAATTCCTTCATGTGGGCATTTGCCACTTCATCAACTGTAACAAAGGTTCCTGACACATGCCCTGCGCCTACATTCAGCTTGCGGAGCATATATGCCTTAATCCTCTGGTCATCACAGTAAAAAAGGGCTGACTCATACTGCCACAGCTCCTTTGGCTGGAACATCATGTACTGGCAGAAGCTCTCCTTATAATCCTGCACACAGATATGGGACTTGGGGATTCCAAGGTGCTGCCCGATTCCCTTCAGCATCTTGGACATGTCAATATCAGTCTCTGGCGTGGAAAAGGTAATATAATTAATTTCCTCAAAGCGTTCCAGAGAAAGCTCTACATATTTGGCCAGGAGCCATACAGCGTCATAGTTCTTCTCGCCGAGCCTTACCCTTTCCCGCCTAAGGGCACGCTCAAATAAATCCGTGACCGTGTGGCCCAGACTTACGGTTGCAAGTCTCTTTGCTTCTTTTCCATAAATCCAGCGTTCCTGAAAATAGCCTATTACGAGAGGAATCTGATAATTGTCTGCCGAAACCTGAAGGGTTTCCGGTTCATCCTTTGAGCCATCGTAAAAGCTGATCTGACAGCTTTTTTCATTCATGTCATATCCAAGAATATACCCTTTTTTCATGATCCTTCCTCCCTTCTTCATCGTTTCGCTTAGTATACCTTAAACAGCTTTTCGGCAAGTATCAGCTCCTCCTGATACTCAATCATTGCTTTCTTTCTCTTTGCCGGAGTCAGACGCATCATTTCGTTAATCCTTCCGAATTTTCCCGCACTGACACAGTGCTCGTTTTTCAGAACCTCCTTCTCTGTGGTAAAGCTGTCCTTTTCGCCTATTTCTTCAATATAATAATTAACTGCTTCATCATCATAAAGTACAAACTGCTTTACATAAATATTTTCAAATACAGGAATCAGTATCTCTGACTGATAGCCCAGAGACTCCCTCTTTCCTGTCTTTATTTTATAAAACAGCTTTACCTTGCTTCCGTCCTTTGCATGATAAAATATCATAACCTTATCATAAAGCTGAACCTCCCTAAGCCAGGAGTCCTTATATTTCATATAGCTTGGAAGCACCAGCTGCTTTTCGCACATCTCACGGAGCACCTGATGAAGCACCCCTTCCATGTCCGCCGGATAATCCCGGCCGGCATAGTAATCTAAAAGTGCGATCTTGCACACGTCCGTGAGCTCTTCCTTCTCATCACACTCCTGTGCGATAATCCGGAAAATACAGCTGTCAAGGCCGCGCCCCCTAAGCACATATTCCCTGGATACAAAGGCCAGATATGCCTGCTTCAGCCTGAAATAAGCATTTCCGGACAGATAGTAATCTTCAAATATCTTCTCCTCGCCAAATAGATTTTCCGAGAAAACCATCTGTGTAATGATACGCTCTCCAAGCTTGTAAACCGGAATTCCATACTCATGCGCCACCTTCCACAAATGCTTCATATCTCTTGTCGCGCCGCAGTAATAATTGGCCAGATACATCAGCGTTGCCTTATCATACTGCTCCCTTTTAAACATTTCAAAGCAAAGGAAGGTAAGATAATCCTCTTCTTTATAATTGGTGTCCCTTACAGCCGCACTGCACAGACGGAACACCTCCTTTTCATCAAAATGAGAAATTCCCTTCTCCTTTATATTATCAAAGGTAACCTCTTCTTCTTCACTCTGCTCCTGCCAAACTCCCTGAGCATCCGCATATTCCCTGCACATCTCCATAAACCGGGGTTCGTAAAAGAGCCGTTCCGTATCGTATACAATGGAATCTGTATAGTATCTTCCCTCCATGGATTCCCAGACAATCCTCGATTCTCTGTCATAAAGACGGATAATTGCCCCCTCCTTTTCACTATAGGGGACTCTCTGGCGCACTTCGCCGTCCTTTTCAATCACCAGGACACATTTCATACCCGGAACCTTTGTGGTAACCCCGTAGGAGTAGCAGATGTCACGCATTGCCTCCATACGCTTGTCATCCATCTCTTCGGCTGTACAGAAACGCTTATAAAGAACTCTTAAGGGCTCTGATATATGCCTCTTTTCAAGCTGCTCCCATGTAAATTTTACCATCTGCTCCCTGTATCCAAGATATAACTCCTCCTCATCCTGATAGGTGAGAAGATTGGCATAAAGAAAGGCCGCCTTCTTGTAATCCAGGGAATTTCCGTGCATAAAATATAAAAATATGGTTCTCGGAAGGGCACCTCTGATACTTCTCTCATTGAGGGTTATCATATAGTATTCATACAGCCTGGCAATCCGGAGTCCTGCCTCCACCGCCCGCTGATACCAGATAAAATATCGTTTTTCCGCTTTATTTGCCTTAATAAGAAGGGTACAGACAGTGTTCAATATCATGACCTCGCTGTACATATTATAAATACGCTCCAAAATCCGGAACAAAGGTTTTCCGAACTCCTTGCGCTGGCTCGCAATATTGGCCACATACAGAGCCACCTCTTTTGTAATCAGACGGTGCTTCGTGGCAAAATTCAAGACATGTATCTCAAGATCTCCCAGCTTTTTAAGAAGAGTCGGCTTCTCCTGATAGCACAGATATACCTCCAGATAAAAAAGCACGCTGTGAGCCTCAAACTCATACTGCTGCTCCAGCACCTCAAGCCTTTTGTAAGGATTTCTGTATTTTGGATCCAGCTTAAGCAGCATGTAAAGAAGCATCCAGGAGTCCTGATGCCTAAGATAGGTCTTGCCGATCTCATCTAAGACTCTCTCTGTGTGCGCCCGGTTTCCTCTGATAAGCGCTGTCAGGAAAAGATAATAGCAGTTTGTGATAGGATCCTTCCCGATGGCAAACCGGTTATAATTATAATTTTCAAGAATCCATTTTGCCTCTTCAATCCTGCTGCCCATAATGTAAACATGGGCCTGTATCAACTGATACAGCTCATTCTGAGGCTCTATCTTACGGATGGCAAGCAGTTTTTCAATGGCGCTTTCCACCCAGTTCTTAAGCTCAATCCTTCCTGCCGTGTAGCTGATATATTCCTTTGTTATCTGGGCACATAAAAGCTCCGGCACATGATGATTCTCGTCATACTCCTGATTCTGGAGTACTTCAACCTCATATGTCAGCGTCTCATAGGGGGTCACAAACTTAACAGCACCATAATTACGCCCGCCATGCAGAAATTCCGGGCGGACATAATATTCAACCTCATATGTGTTTCCCACAAACTCCTCTGTCGTAATCTCTGTTCTTGAAGCCTTTAAAAAACGTCCCTCTGTCTCTATACGGACAGGCATATAGCCCCATGTATTTTTAAGAAGGGTCAGCACGCCTTTGGTGGACTGGCTGATATCCTCAAACAGCATCCCTTCCCCTGGGAGAGTAAGGAAAATACATTCCTTCTGTTTAATTCCCACAAGGAATTCCTCCATGGCCTGCTCTCCGAGGGACCATTTACGCATATTATCGTACAAATAAAAAATCCGCTCATTTTCATATTTTAAAATACTGTAAAAATCGCGGGATCGAAACAGCCTGGCTGCCTCCGAATAATCCTTAATGGCAAGCTTCCGGAAATCATCCGTATTCTGCACCTTCCCATAGGCAGTCATAACATAGGGCTTCTCCACAATCGCAGTAAAGGAAAGCTCATATTCCCCTCCTGTACAGACAACCGTAAACTTTCCGTCCTCCACATGCCCCGGCGGAAGTCCTCTGCCGTCATAGGTAAATTCTACCCTGGCAGGATTGCCGTCAAAGCCTGAATCCTTTAAATGCACACGAAAAGAAGACGGGTAAATAAGTCCCCGTATAGCACACTCATTACTGCTTTTAATTAAGAAACTCCCCCTGAATACTTCCCCTTCTCCAATAATCAGTACCAGATTCGTTTCTTCAAATACAACCTCCGGCCTTGCCAGCCGGAAATTTCCTTTTGAAAATTTCTGGATTTTGTTTTTCAAGTCGTACACCTGCTTCTTTCGTTGCATTTTTCTGAAAACATACGTATAATGAATTATAGCATTGTTTGACCGGTAATGGCAATGCCAGAAACACAAAAATTAAAATTTCTATAATATGGAAAATATGGGAGGACTTTTTATGACAAGAAACGGAGAACGGCAGATTATAAAGGCAGAGCATGTAAACGGAGGCCGGGGATACATTTTAAAAGAAGCCTTATTAAAATCAGAAGAGCTTGGCGAACACTGCAAAATGTTTACACTTGTAACAATTCCGGCGGGCTGTGAGCTTGGATACCACCAGCACCACGGAGAAACGGAAACCTATTACATCCTGCACGGAGAAGGAATCTATAACGACAACGGAAAAGAAATGCCCGTCCAGGCAGGGGACGTGCTGTTCTGCAAGGACGGAAACGGACACGGAATCAAAAACTCCGGAGAATACGATCTCTCCTTTGTGGCACTAATCCTTCTAGTGTAATTGAAACATTGTTCGAGGGACGGCATCTTAAAACTGCCGTCCCTTTGAATGACATTTCAGCTATACAGCATGACTTCACTTAACAATCCGGTAATATTCTCTTGCCGTCACCCCGTATACCACCGCGTAAAATACTGCAAATACCCCTATCGTCCCCACAGTGCACATAAGGAACAAGGATTCATTGGTAAGATATATGAGCGCAAGAAGCTTCTTCACTACAGGAAACGCTACGGCTACATGAAGTACCGCCACTGCAAGGGGAAGGAAAAACACAAGAAGTACTTGGCTTCTGATACATCTTTTCACCTCTTGCTTTCCCATGCCCACCTTCTGCATAATCTGATACCTCTCTCTGTCGTCAAAGCCTTCTGAAATCTGCTTATAATAAATGATAAGAACTGTTGCCATCAAAAACATAGCTCCCAGATAAATTCCGATAAAGAGAAGGCCGCCATAGAGCCCGTAAAACTCTCTTTTACTAAGCTCCCTGCTGTCAAGCTCTGCCTCCGGCGCTTCATTTTGTATTCTCTGCCCCAGCTCCTCCTCTGCCAGAGCACAGGCTTCTTCCTCTCCCTTAAGATCAAAGCTTGTTTCGTACCTCATCCGGCATATGTTCTGTATCCATTCCTCCCTCATGTCTGAATGTTCACGGATATACTGAAGCCATCCTTCTATCTGCTCTGTGTCTGAAAATACAAGAAACAGTCCCTCCGTAAGTCTGTTGTCATCCTTCGGCTCTGTCCACATATCATGAAGCTCCTTTACAATGCGGTATGATTTATCCTCTATCTGAAGCTCCTTCCACCCATATGTTTCTTCCGCCGTTGTGTAAAAAATAACTTCATCCTCCTCTAAATCTATGTTTTCCCCTGTCATCCGGATGTAATCCTCCCGGGGAATCATATAAACCTCTTTAACATCCTTCTCCCCATAATTTCCGGCAGGCGCAAGCCTTATAGTGTTTTCGGAAAGAGTTGCCGCCGATGAGCCGTAATGTGTCCTCGTCTGCCCTTTCATCTTAACCTTATGCTTATCTGCCACCTCTGAAATAATGGTTTCAATCTTGTCTTCGCTTTCTTTTGCCGTACCATAAAGCCTCACGGAAATTTCCTTGGGATACCGCACATGAAGCATATCCTCCGTACCTAAATACATGGAGACAGAGGTGGAGACGAGCACTAGCACCATCGTGCTTAAAATACAGATATTCGCAAGGCCGGCCGCATTCTGCTTCATCCGGTAAAGCATTCCGGACACCGCTGTAAAATGCTTACTCTGATAATAAAATTTCTTATTTTTTCTAAGCAGCTTTAAAACTGCTATACTTCCGGCCGTAAACAGGGCATATGTGCCGAGGATTACCATGATAACAGCAACGAAGAAAAGCTGAATTGCCGCAAGGGGCGACTCTACTGTCACGGCGATGTAGTAACCGGCACCCACAAGCAGTACTCCCAGGGCCGTAAGAAGAAGCTTCGTCTTTGGCTCACGCTCTCCCACAGTCCCGCCCCTTAAAAGCTCTGCCGGATTAGAGAGCTTAATCTGCATCAGGTTATAGATAAGTGTCATGACGAAAATAATGAGAAAAAGCACAACCGTCCCTGTTAAAGTTTCCGGGTGAACCATATATTCCATTCTCGTATCATAATTAATCAGCCTGGTAAGAAGAAGCCACATCAGCCTGCTAAACAAAAGTCCCAGAAGCAGTCCGAAACCGATGCTGACTCCTGCTGTAATTATAGTTTCCATAACCAGCATCTTTGCAATATGTCCCTTTCCCATTCCGAGAATATTGTAGACCCCGATTTCCTTTTTTCTGCGTTTTATCAGAAAGCTGTTTGTGTAAAACAGAAAAATCACCGCAAAGATCATAATAACTATAGAGGCCAGCATAAGAATCTGGGCAATCTTTCCTTCTCCTACGCTGTCATTTCTGGCCAGTCCGTGCATAATAAAAAGCATCATCACTGTTAAAACAGAGGTCAGTATATAGGGTATATAGGTTTTCCGGTTATTTTTTATATTGGTAAAGGCCAGCCTTATATAAATTTTCTTATTCATTTCCGGCACCTCCTGCTATGAGCACTGTCAGCGTATCCGAAATCTTCTGGAACATCTGATCATTTGTAAGATTGCCCCGGTAAAGCTGGTGGAACACTTCTCCGTCCTTGATAAAAAGAACTCTGTTAGCCGTGCTGGCAGCCTTTACACTGTGGGTTACCATAAGGATTGTCTGCCCGTCTGCATTGATATCTGAAAAAAGTGAAAGAAGCTCATCTGAGGCCCTGGAATCTAAGGCTCCTGTAGGCTCATCCGCCAGAACAAGCTTAGGCTTCGTGATCAATGCTCTGGCAACCGCTGTCCGCTGTTTCTGCCCTCCTGATACCTCATAGGGAAATTTCCCTAAGATCTCTTCGATCCCAAGCCTCTTTGCAATCGGCCCAAGCCTTTCTTCCATCTCGTCATATTTCCTGTCGGAAAGTACCAGCGGAAGGAAGATATTATCCTTGATAGAAAACGTATCCAGAAGATTAAAGTCCTGAAACACGAACCCCAGGTTCTGCCTCCGAAATGCCGCCATTTCCTTTTCCGTAATCTTCCCGATATCATGCCCCTTAAGATAGACCTTCCCGCCCGTAGGCCTGTCAAGAGCTGCCAGAATATTAAGAAGGGTTGTTTTTCCGGAGCCTGATTCCCCCATGATTGCCGCGAATTCTCCGCTCTCCACCGAAAAATTTACATCTCTTAGGGCCTCAACCTGATTTCCGCCAAATCTTGTGGTATATATTTTCTTTACATTCTTTACATCTAAAAGTGCCATATGCTTTCATCCTTTCTTTACTTGATTGTTCAAATGTATCTTACAAATAAGATTATAAAGACAGGGGAAATGTCCTGCCATTGGTTTAGGTTACATTTCCCCTGTCTTTTCTTACATTTTTGCAAGGTTGATCCGCTTATTCCACATGAAGGCGGGAACGGCAGAAGTTTAAAAGCACTCTGGTTCCTTTTCCCGGACTGGATTCAATCCTGACTGTGTGCTTTAATTTGTCCATGACAGATTTGCACAGGTACAGGCCGATGCCTGTTGATTTCTTGTCTCTGCGGCCATTATAGCCTGTAAAGCCTTTCTCAAATACCCGGGGCAGATCCTCCGGATATATGCCGATGCCGTTATCTTCAATCACCAGCTCCTCCTTCTCCATATAGATAGAGACAGAAGGCTTCTCCCCGTTTTCTTCTGTCCGGGTGTACTTAAGTGCATTGGACAGGAGCTGTTCCAGCACAAGCAGCAGCCACTTTTCATCTGTCAGTATTTTTTGGTTCACGGGCTCGTAGTTAAGCTTAACCCTGCGCAGGATGAACATCTGGGAATACTTCCTGACAGCCTGGCGTATGATATCATCAAGAGAATATACGTCAAAGCCGAAATCCGAGGATATGGATTCCATGCGCAGATATGCAAGAACCATTTCTACATACTGCTCTATTTTAAAAAGCTCAAGCTTCATATCCCGCATGGAGCCCCTAAGGCTCTCTTCTCCTTCCTCCTCACAGGTCTGGAGCAGAATCCGCAGGGCAGCAATAGGGGTCTTTATCTGATGCACCCACATCCCGTAATAATCTGTCATTTCCTGTTCTCTGATACGCCCCTCCGACAAAAGCTCCTGTCTGCTTTCATACAGCTTCTTCAAGATTCTCTGATAATCCTCCTCGATTAAGCCCGCCGGTGCCGGAAGCTCATAAAGCCCCGAGTCAATGGATTTTTCTATCTCCAAAATCCCGCTGCGGCGGCACACATACCTGTAAAGATCCACTCCTCCATATAAAAGCAGCCAGAAGCCGGCAAGCAGAAACGCATATCTCACTGCCCCGCCCGGAAGCTCATAAAGCTCAAAAACAACAAAAAAGATACCGGAAAATCCAAGATACAGGCATAATCCCTTTATGTTTTCCCTTAGATAGCTGATGACTGCCTTTTTCATTCTACTATGTATCCAATCCCTTTCTTTGTTTTTATAAAACCACAAAGCCCCAGCTCCTCCATTTTCCTGCGCAGCCTTGAGACATTTACAGTCAGCGTATTGTCATCAATAAATTCATCACTTTCCCACAAGCCTGTAATAATCGTATCTCTTGACACAATCTTTCCCGAATTTTCCAGCAGGATCTGCAGAATCCGAAATTCGTTTTTCGTAAGAGAAAGCCGCTTCTCGCCAAACATCACGGAAGCATCACTTAAGTTCAGAAGGATTCCTTTGTATTCAAGCAGCGAAGCACTTCCCTGGAAGGAATACGCCCTCCTTATCACTGCCTGTATCTTTGCCGTCACCACATTTAAGTCAAAGGGCTTCTCGATAAATTCATCGCCTCCCATGTTCATAGCCATCACAATGTTCATATTATCTCCCGCTGACGAAAGGAATATAATCGGAACCTTCGATACCTTCCGAATCTCCTGACACCAGTGAAAACCGTTAAAAAACGGCAGCATAATATCAAGCAGCACAAGCTGCGGATCAAAGGACGCAAAGCTTTCCATAATATTTTTAAAATCGTCTGCGCATTTTACATCATAATCCCATTTACTTAAATGCGCTGCCAATGTATTTGCAATAGTTTTATCATCTTCTACAATAAAAATTCTGTACATAACCGCCTCCCGTCCCAACTGGCTCTTTAGTGAAAAAAGTGATCTCCTATCTGCATGCCGCTGCCGCCCCTGTCAAAATACAGACATTCTCCTACCGGATTTACCCCCGCGAGAGCGTCCATTGCCGCCTGCATGGCAGAATCGGTATAGCTGCCTGCGCTTCTTACCTGATCAAGCCATCCGGTACAAGCCGGTGTAAACTGTCCTGGCTGATAGATTACCTCCTCAATACTTCCTGGGTACACACCGCTTTTTACCCGGTTCATAATAACCGCCCCAACTGCAACCTGCCCTTCGTAGGGCTGGTTTCCTGCCTCACAGAATATAATAGAAGCCATAAGACTTCCCGCTTCCCGGGATACGGCCTCCCTTTTCTCCCTTTCTTCCTTTGCCAGATCGTACTCTTCCTTAAGTCTGGCATGAATAGTCAATATATTTTCGTTATATGCTTTATTTATATTTTGTGGTTCATTATAATTTTCTATTATCCTGACTGTATTTACCTCCGCTGCTTTTTCGGCCTTCAGAGCTTCTGCCTTGTTCGCAAAACCAGTAGAACATAAAATAACTGAACATACTCCTCCAATAAGCATTACAGCCTTTTTATTCTCAGACATAATTCTAAAACCTCCTGGATCTTGTATAACATTTCTGTAACATTTATAATAAAGTATATTCAAAATTTTCATTTTCATTACAAATATTACAAAATTATTACACCAAGATTTCGGAGGCTGGTTGGGGGTGAGGGTTAGGGGTTGGGGACGGGGTAAAATGAAAAAGTGCCTGTCC